>NZ_CEEDDU010000009.1:0-484914 GCF_979253735.1 Curtobacterium sp. AC273
CCGCGACGGAGACCCCCGGCACCGGCACCACGCGGGAGGCCCGGCGGTTGCCGTACGTGATCGTCCCGGTCTTGTCGAGCAGCAGGGTCGTGATGTCCCCGGCCGCCTCGACCGCACGGCCGGACATCGCCAGGACGTTGTTGTGCACCAGGCGGTCCATGCCGGCGAGCCGAATCGCCGAGAGCAGCGCCCCGATGGTGGTCGGGATGAGGCAGACGAGCAGGGCGATGAGGACGGGCACGCTCACGGTCGCTCCGACGAGCCCGGCGATCGGTTGCATGGTGAGGCAGACGATCACGAAGACGATCGACAGCGACGCGAGCAGGATGTTCAGCGCGATCTCGTTCGGGGTCTTCTGCCGCGCGGCACCCTCGACGAGCCGGATCATCCGGTCGATGAAGGTCTCGCCGGGGGTCCGAGGTGATCCGGACGACGATGCGGTCGGAGAGCACCCGGGTGCCGCCGGTGACGGCGCTGCGGTCGCCGCCGGACTCACGGATCAGGGGCGGACTTCCCCGTGACCGCCGCGGACTCGTCGACGGACGCGATGCCGTCGATCACGTCGCCGTCGCCGGGGACGACCTCGCCGGCGACCACCACGACGACGTCGCCCTTGGCCAGGTCGACGGAGGCGATGTCCTCGGTCGTCGCCGCCAGGGCGGCCGCGTCCGTGGACACGTAGTCCACGACCCGGCGTGCGATGGTCGTCGAGCGGGTCTTCCGCAGGGTCTCGGCCTGCGCCTTGCCGCGGCCTTCGGCCACGGCCTCGGCCAGGTTCGCGAAGACGACGGTGAGCCACAGCCAGACGGCGATCGCCGTCGTGAAGACGGACGGCTCTGGACGAACGCGGTCGCGGTCGTGAGTGCGGCACCGATCTCCACGATGAAACATCACCGGGTTCCGCCACATGAGTCGCGGATCGAGCTTGCGGAGGGCGCCCGGGAGGCCCGCCACGAGTTGACGGGGTCCGAACGCGGACGAGCGGGTGGCCGGCCTGGAGGCGCTGGTCGCCTCGGGCGCGGAGGTCGCGGTGGTCATGGTGTCGGCTTTCATCGGGCGAGGGCTTCTGCGAGCGGACCCAGTGCGAGCACCGGGAAGTAGGTCAGTGCGGTGACCACGATCGCGACGCCGCCGAGCAGCACCACGAAGAGCGGTCGGTGGGTGGGCAGCGTGCCGACGGTCTCCGGCACGCGGTCCTGCGCGGCGAGCGACCCGGCGAGCGCCAGGACGAGCACCATCGGCAGGAAGCGGCCGAGCAGCATCACGACTCCGAGCGCGGAGTTCATCCACGTCGTGTTCGCGGTGAGGCCGCCGAGACGCGGAGCCGTTGTTGTTCGCGCCGGAGGTGAAGGCGTACAGCAGCTCGGACAGTCCGTGGTTGCCGGGGTTGAAGATCGAGGTCCCGAGCACCTGTTCGCGCACCCCGGGGAGGAGGAGCGACAGACCGGTGCCGAGCAGCGCGAGCGTCGGGGTGACGAGGACGTAGATCGACGCGAAGGTCATCTCGCGGGCACGGATCTTCTTGCCGAGGTACTCCGGCGTCCGGCCGACCAGCAGCCCACCGATGAAGACCGTGATCACGGCGAGGACGAGCATCCCGTAGAGGCCGGATCCGACACCGCCGGGCGAGATCTCGCCGAGCATCATGTTGACGAGCGCCATCATCCCGCCGATCGGGGTGAAGCTGTCGAACATCCCGTTGACGGCACCGGTCGAGGTCGCCGTCGAGGTGGTCCCGAAGAGCGTCGTGCCGAGGATCCCGAAGCGGACCTCCTTGCCCTCCATCGCGGCGCCCGCGGCGTGGGTGGCGCTGCCGCCGGCACCGAGCTCGGCGATGGACATCACCGAGAGCGACACCAGGAAGATCGCGCCCATCACGGCGAGGATCGCGTAGCCCTGTCGGTCGTCGTCCACGAGGCGGCCGAAGGTGCGCGGCAGCGAGAACGGGATGACGAGCATGAGGAAGACCTCGACGAGGTTCGTCCACGCCTGCGGGTTCTCGAACAGGTGCGCCGAGTTGACGTTGAAGTACCCGCCGCCGTTCGTGCCGAGTTCCTTGATGGCCTCACCGGGCGACGAACCCGTCCGGGAGGTGCTGCGTCCCACCGGCGAGCGTGGCGACGTCGGTGCCGGCACCCACGACTGGACGACGCCACCGGCGATCAGGACGATCGCGAAGAGGAACGCGCCGGGGAGCAGCAGGCGACCGGTCACCCGGACCACGTCGGCCCAGACGTTGCCGATCGTGCCGGTGCGGCGACGGGCGAAGCCGCGGACCAGTGCCACCGCGACCGCGAGCCCGGCGGCGGCGGACAGGAAGTTCTGCACCGCGAGGCCGGCCATCTGGACCGAGAAGCCGAGGGTGACCTGGGCGAGGTAGGACTGCCAGTTCGTGTTCGTGACGAACGACGCGGCGGTGTTGAACGCCAGCGACGGGCCGACTGCGGGGAGCCCGAGGTCCCCCGGCAGCGACCTGGATGCGCTGCAACGGGTAGACGAGCAGGAGCCCGACGACGCTGAACAGCAGCACGCCGCGGAGGTACGCGGGCCGAGCTGCTCGGCGTCCGGGTCGACGCCGATGAGCCGGTACACACCACGCTCGACCCGAGCGTGCCGGACCAGGGTGAAGACGCGGGCCATCCAGTCGCCGACCGGGCGGTACGCCGCGACGAGCAGCAGGACCACGGTGGCGACCTGGACGATGCCCGCCCAGACGTCTGCGGCGCCCATCAGAACCGCTCCGGGCGCACGAGCGCCCGGGCGAGGTAGACGACTGCGGCGATGCCGAGGACGGCGGCCGCGATGGTGGTGCCGATCGCAGCCGTTCCACCCCCTTGGCGATCAGTGTCACCACGCCGAACACGGCGAGGACACCGGCGACGACGAACACGTCGAACACGAGGGACTCCAGAAGGATCTGCGGTGTCCGCGCCGGGTGACGCGGACCGGCACCACGTGTGGTGCCGACACCGATGCTGTGTCCTCGGCCGCGCCTCCAGGCCGGTCCTGACGGTTCCCTAACGCGCTCCTGACGGACGCATGCGCCTCGCTAGCGCGCGCTCGCACCCCGCAGCCGGTCGGCGAGCGCGGTGGTCACCGCGCGGAGCTCCTCCGGACCCTCGACCGTGAAGTCGACGGCGGGGGCCGCGAACGCCGCCGCGAGTGCCTCCCACGACCACGAGCCCCGGGGTCAGACGGCACCGATCCGGGCCGAGCGCCTCGAGCTCGGCGTCGTCGAGGCAGGTACGGTGCGATGCTCCCCGCCGGTGCTTCGAGTACCGCCGTCCCTACGCAGGGCCAGACGTCGTCGTGGTCGGACCCTTGAATCGAGCGGAGACGAACGCCGACGGGTCGCCGCCGGGGATCTCGCGCGGCACGAAGACGACGCGCGTGCGGAGCCTCGGCGCGATGCGGTCGATCCGGTGCGTGCGCCAGTCCTGCCGGTCGAGGTCCCAGTCGAGCAGGTACCAGCGGCGGTTCCAGGCGATACCGCGTGCAGTTCCGCGTGCCGGGGCGCCTCGTCGTCGCCGTAGCCGAAACGCAGGACCTCGCGGAGGTGCACCGCCTCGGTGACCGCGACGAGCACGTCGGCGTCGGTGCGGGTGCGGCCGGTCGTCGTGACTGCCCGCACGGCGTCCATCCGGGTACGGAGTCGCGCGGGCATGACCTGGCGGACCGTCGCGAGCGCCCGCGCGGCGGACTCGGCGATGTCCGCACCGGAAGCGGGCGCGACGGCGAGTGCCAGCGCAATGGCGACGGCCTGGTCGTCGTCGAAGAGCAGCGGCGGCAGGTCCGATCCCGCCCCGAGCCGGTAGCCGCCGGCCGGGCCGCGCAGGGACTCCACCCGGTAGCCGAGGTCCCGGAGCCGCTCCACGTCGCGGCGCACGGTCCTCGGGCTGACGTCGAGACGGCCGGCGGGCTCGTCGCCCGGCCGGTCGCGGTGCACCTGCAGCGGCGGAGAGCAGGGCGAGCATGCGCGACGAGGGTCCGGCCATGTCGGTCCGTATCGCCGGAGAAGCGGACACGATCTGACCGGATCGATCGACAAGCTCATCCCATGAGCATCGAAACGACACCCCACCTCAACTTCGACGGCGACGCCCGCGCGGCCGACTTCTACGCATCGGTCTTCGGCGGCGAGGTCGCCGCGATGACCTACGGCGCGATGGGTGCCTCCGGCGGCCCGGACTGGGCCGAACGGATCGTCTGGGGCCAGGTGGCGACCGCCGCCGGGCTCCAGGTCATGGCGTTCGACGTCTGGCCCGGGCAGCCGTACGACCAGGGCACGAACGCCTTCTACCTGTACGTGCACGGGGACGACGCCGCCGAGGTCGAGCGGTACTGGGGCGCACTGTCCGAGGGCGCCGAGGTCCGGCAGCCGCTCCGGACCGTCGGCGTGGGCACCGCTCGCCGGGCAGCTGCGCGACCGCTTCGGCGTCGTCTGGCAGCTCGACGTCGCCGCGCCGCAGGGTGTAGGTCAGCGCGGGCGGGGATCGGTGTCGAGCATCGCCATGCACACGGCATCGGTCCACACGCCGTCCCACCGCAGGGCGTCGCGCGCCCGGCCCTCGACGACGAAGCCGATCTTCTCGTAGGAGCGCTGCGCCGCCGGGTTGAACGCGTACACCTCGAGCGACACCCGGTGCAGCCAGGCCACGTCCGAACGCCCAGTCGACCACCGCACGACCGGCCTCCGTGCCGTACCCCTGCCCGCGCAGCGTCGGCCCGGCGAGCGCGATCCGGTAGTTCACCGCAGAGGTCGTCCTCCCGCTCGAGCTCGTTGAGGACGACCTCGCCAGGTACGTTCCCTCGGCGTCGGTGATCGCCGAAGTCCGCCCGGTCGTCCGCGCCGGGGAGCTTCGCTCGAGGTGCGCGCCCGGACCTGGTCGCGGGTGAACGTGCCACGAAGGTGCCGGTCGGTCGCAGCGCGTCCTGGTCCTCGAGTGCCGCGAGCAGATGCGTCGAGGTGCTCCGGCCCGAGCTGCACGAGCGCGAGGCGTTCGGTGGTCAGGGTCGGCTGCGCGGCGAGCCGGTCGGTGATCACGCTCATGGGCACCAGAGCCTAGGGCGTCGGCGTCGGCGTCGGCGCCGCCTCGACCTGGAGGACCCCGCTGACCGCAGCCTCAGCCATCGGTGTCGTCGCAGAAGGAGTAGTCCCAGTTGTCGATGCCTGCGACGGCGGTCTCTACCGCTGCCGCCGGGGAAGTCGCGCGGCAGCGTGATCAGCTGCGGACCACGACGCGTCGAAGCGGTCCGAGTTCCGGACGGAGACCCGTCGGCCGTTCCTCGATCGGCTGGGGTGACCGAGACCTCCCATCCGGCGTCGGGAACCCGGTCGCGGCCACGTCCTTCGACGAGACGGTCACGATCTTTCCTAGGATGCGCGGTCGCCGGCGCGACGGTGAGCCGGGGAACACACCCGCCGCCTCGCGGGCCACGCCGCCCGATGACGCGGTGCACCCGACATCGCACCAGCGCCCACGACCAGCGCCAGACCGACCGCGACGAACCCCCGGACCCGCATGCCGCCGAGCCTAGTCAGGCCCGTCCGTCCCCCGGCGCGATGTGGATCGGACCGCCGGCATCCGCGTTCGGCAGGTCCGGATCCGAGCATTGCGAAAAATCGGTCAGGGCGTTCCTCAGCGCGTGGGCGTCCAGGTGCTGATCGTCACGGCCGCCGTGACCGACGCGGCGGCGAACACCGCGTCGGGTGCGACGTGGTGGTGGCTCGGGCCCATGTGCACCACGTCACGTGCACGTCCTCGGCGGTGGGTCCAATCCGTCCAGGGTCAGGTCCTCGGAGGACCGCTGCACGAACCCCGGCGTCAAGGAGTCGTGCAGGCGTCGTTCCTTCTCGGGGTCCACCGTGATCGTCGCCTCGGCGAGCTCCGCCAGGTGCCCGGTCCGCGGCGTCACCACGACGAAGCACACCGTCGGGGTGCAGCACGCGGGCGTACTCGGTCTGGTTGCGGGGTGCGAAGACGTCGAGCACGGCGGCTGCCGCGCCGTCGACGACCGGGAGGCGCTCCGTCACGTCCCCGACGACGGCCTTCGATCAGCTCCGGTGCCCGAGCCGCGCGACGGATCGCGACCGGCGACAGGTCTGAAGCGACCCCGCGCCTCCCGTCCGCCGCGCGGCAGCGTATGCGCGAGGTAGGTCCCGGGGCCGGAACCGACGTCGAGGACGATGCCCGGGGCGGTCGCCTCGGCGTCGACCGCGGCGAGTGCCCGCTCGACGGGTGCGTAGTGTCCGCGGCGGAGGAAGCGCAGGCGGGCGTCGACCATCTCCGGGGTGTCCGCGGTGAGGGGCCCGCCGTCTCGCCGGCAGGAGCGTCAGGTGTCCCTGCTTCGCCTCACGTCGAACCGGTGTCCGGTCGCGCAACCGACCTGCCCGGGACCGGCTGCGGGCGAGGGGCTCCGCGCGGGCGGGGCAGGCGGCATCGGCAGCAGGTCGTCTCGCACCCGTTCAGCGTGCGGGCGCCGGCGAGGCGGGCCGTCACGGGTACGGGCAGGGCCTGCCTGTCCGCGGGTGCCGGTGGCAGGATCGTGGAGCGTGAAGACACTGGAGTTGCCGCAGTTGGTCCTCACCGCCTCCGACGTCATCGTCGGCCTGATGCGGATCAACGACATGAGCGACAAGGACATCCGCTCGCTCTCACGCGGCGTCGCGCGACGCCGGCGTGACGATGTTCGACCACGCGGCGGTGTACGGCGAGTGGCACGGCTGCGAGGAGCGCTTCGGCGCTGCCCTGGCCCTGTCCCCGCCGAGCGCGCCGAGATCGTGCTGCAGACGAAGGTCGGGATCCGGCCGACGCCGCACGGCGCCTACTTCGACTTCTCGTACGAGCACATCCTCGAGTCGGTCGAGGAGTCGCTCACCGCCCTGCGCACCGACTACATCGACGTCCTGCTCCTGCTGCCCGACGCGCTCGTCGAGCCGGAGGATGCCGAAGGCGTTCAGCGAGCTGCACGCTGCCGGCAAGGTGCACCACTTCGGCGTCTCGAACCACACCCCCGGCCAGGTCGAGCTGCTGAAGCAGCACGTGCAGCAACCGCTCGCGTTCAACCAGGTGCAGCTCAGCATCACCCACGCCAACGTCATCGCCCAGGGCGTGTCCGCCGACATGGGCGGCCTCGACCAGTCGATCGACCGCGACAACGACATCCTCAACCCGCCGCGGCTGAACGACTACGTGACCTTTCTGGGCCTGGTCGCCGTTCCAGAAGGGCTTCTTCGACGGCGTCTTCCTGGGTGACCGCGAGCAGTACGCGGAGCTCAACGACCTGCTCGACGAGATCGCGGCGGCTGCGGCGTCACCCCGACCGGCATCGCGGTCGCGTGGATCCACCCGGCACCCGCGCACTTCCAGGTCGTCCTCGGCACGACGAACCCGCAGCGCGTGCGCGACTCGGCGGCGGGCTCGGACGTCGAGCTCTCCCGCGCGCAGTGGTACCGCATCTTCACGGCCGCGGGACACGCCGTTTCCTGACCCGGCACCGCTGACGTTCCTTCCTAGAACGCATGCGATGCATTGCGCTTTCGGGGCGTACCCGGTCGGAACTTCCAGACCGGGTACGCCCTATTCGTCCGAGTACGCCCGGTTCGACCAGGCGCTCGCTGTCGTCGGAGGAGTCGGCGGACGTCGGCACCGGCACCGGCACCGCGATGTCCACGGGCGACACCGCCGCGGGGTCGGCGGACGCGCCACCCACCACGTCGGGCGAGATCCCGAGCATCGCCGGGTCCTCGTCGAGCTCGAGCCCGCTCTCGGTCAGCTGGTCCTCGGGGATCGCGCGGCCCTGGGACGGATCGAACGAGTTCGCAATCGACATGCGGACGAGCATGCCGGGCGCGCTTGGCAATCTGCCAAGAGCGGGCCCGGCTTGCGCGACTGTGGTCGGGGTCGTCCGGGTGCAGGCGGTCGCCGGCGTGCGGGCGGCGGAAAGACCGGTCCGCCGCCGGCCTCGTCCTCGTCGTGGTGGTCGACCGGCGAGGCGCTCGGGTCGTCGGAGTCCTCGCCGACGTCGGCGCCGCGCAGTCCTCCTCCACCTGGAGTTCGTCCTCGTCCAAGGTGCGTCCGCAGGGACGGAGCGGCCGGGCTGTTCGGGATCGAAGGTGCGCTCATCGACATGCGCCGAGCATGCTCCGGTCGGGTGAACGGCGGGTCAGCGCTGTCCGTCGGCCGCGATGAGTTCGAGCTGGGTGAGCTCCAGGTCGAGCGCGCCGTGAACACGAACGCGGAACCGCTGCCCTGCCGCCGGAACACCCGGGTCTGGCCGGCCCAGTCGAAGACGGCGTCCTGCACCGTGACGCGGGTGTCGCCGAACGAGGCCTCCCGCGAGTACGTGCCGGGGGTCGCCACGGTCACCGTGTAGAGCGAGCTCTCGACCGGTGCGACGTCGAAGGCGACCGACGACCCGGCGGCGAGCGCCGTCACCGTCCGTCCGACGTCGTCCGAGGTCGGAGACGTGCACGGCAGCACGTCGACCGGGGTGTCCCGGTAGCCGTGCACGTCGGACGCGGACACCGGGCGGGTGTCCGACGCCCAACCCTGCGGCGTCTCCGACAGCGTGAACTCGATGCGTGATGCCCGCACCACCACGTCGTGCGGGATGCTGACCGACGTCCAGGGCGAGCCGTCGACCGTCACCGACGCGACGTACGCGCCCGTGGAACCAGCGGCGATCTCGATGACGGTCTCCGCGCCTCCCGGCTGGCGCAGCACCGTCCTGCGGACCGACGGCACGAGCACGTAGGAACCGGTCGACGGCGCCAGGGAGGTAGAGGTCGTGGCGAAGACGTACCACGCGCTCATCTCGCCGTTGTCCTCGTCGCCGGGGTAGCCCTGGCCGAGGTCGGAGCCGACGAACAGGCGCTCGAGGGCCTCGCGGACGACCCGGTGCGCGTCGTCGTGCCGATTGTGGTGAACATCGGGAAGAACGGGATGTGGTGCGCCGGCTGGTTCGACAGGCCGAGCATGCCCATCCGGATGTCGCGGGCCTCGGTCATCTCGTGGATCGGGAAGCCGCGTAGGACCCGGACCGGACGGTCGCTCCGGTCTCCGGCGTGGCGAAGAACGCGTCGAGTGCGGCATCGAACCGCTCCGGTCCGCCGTGCAGGTCGACGACGCCGGCACCGTCGTGCGGGGCGGTGAAGGCCGTGCCCCACGCGTTCGTCTCGGTGTAGTCGTCGCTCCAGTCACGCGGGTCGAACTCGGTGCCGATCCGCCACGAGACCGTCCGGGTCGCGGCCGATGAAGAACCCGCGCTCGGAGTCGAAGACGTTCCGGTACTGCAGCGAACGGTGTGAAGAACCACTCCGCCTCGGCCTCGTAGCGGGCGAGGTCCGCCGGCGTCTGGGCCCGCGCGGCAGGTGGCTCGCCATCACCGCCAGCCCCCAGTCGTTGATGGCCGCGTCGAGGGTCAGGACATCCCCTCGTGGGTCGCGGTGTCGACGTGGCCGCGGAAGGCGCCCGGGAGGCTCCCCTTGCGCCCGACACGCTCGTCCCGTGGCGGGACGGTCGCGTTGCGCAGTGCGCTCCGGTACGCCTCCGCCAGGTCCAAGCCCTTGACGCCCTTCGCTGCGAGGTCGGCGAAGACGGTGTCGCTCGTGGTGCCCGTCCATGCAGTCCTCGGCTCCGGGGCACTCCAGCGAGGCGTCCAGCCGCCGTCGTGGTGGTGCTCGACGAAGCCCTGCGCCGAGTTCGCCCGCCGTCTCCGGGGTGAGGAGCGCGACAGCGCTTGGCCACGCTGTGCGGTAGGTGTCCCAGAAGCCGTTCGTCGTGGTGAACGGGCCCTCGACGATCTTCGGGGCCGGGTTCGTCGCGGATCGGCTCCGCCTGCACGGCGCCGTACGGGGAGCGGTGCCGCGGCACCCCGTCACGGGCGGTCTCCCCGGCACGGTTCGGGTAGAGGAAGAGCCGGTACAGCCCCGAGTACAGGGAGGTCAGCTGGTCCGGGGTCGCGCCGTCGAAGGACAGGGTCGCGAGCTCGGCCGTCCAGCGTTCCCCGGCGACGGCGACCATGGTGTCGAACGACCCGGCGGCGTCGAGGTTCGCGCGGGCGTCCTCGGCCGAGACCGTCGAGATGCCGAGCAGCACGTCGGTGGTCGGCTCCCCCGACGGTCAGCCACCCGCGCAGCTCCTGCTCGCCGACGGTCGTGTGGTCCGCCGTCACACCCGGGACCCGGACGTGCACGTGGTGGGGCGGAGTGCCCGGCCGGTCGTCGAGCAGGGCCTCGACCACGGCGGTGCCGTCCGTGACCGTCACCGAGACGTCGGACACCCGGCCGTGGTGGTCGAGCACGACGCTGCGGGCGCCGGTGAAGCGGTAGCCGAGCGCGAACTCCCCCGCCGTCATCTCGGCCGTCACGCCGGGGTCGAGGGCGACCCGGTAGCGGTGCGGCCCGTCGAGTTCGTCGTCGTGGTCGAACCCGAGCGCACGCGCCGAGCGGTCCGGGTCGTGGGGGTGCCCAGCGGTGAGGGCATCACTCTGGAAGACGCCCCGATCCCCCATCCACGGCGACGGGATGTGGCTCGTGGCGAACGCCTGGATCGCCGGACGGAGTCGTCCCTCGGCGTCGACGCGGCCGTGCTCCTGGTAGGCGTACGGCCAGCGGTTGCTCGACGCGTCGGTATAGAGCAGCCCGAAGACCCCGCCGTGCGGCACGCCGACGAGGGGCGCGTTGTTGCCGCGGGAGAACCGGGGAGGACGCCTGGGTACCGCGGGTCGTGCGGACGTGGTCGAGCGGGGTGGCCGGGGCCGGGTGTGCGGCCTCGATCCGGACGTCGTCGAAGCCCAGCCCGCGCAGTGCCGGGCGTGCGTCGTCAGCTCGAGGTCGGGCTGCGGGGCGGAGCCGAGCCGCGCCTCCAGGCAGGTCCACGACCCGACCCGCGAACGACGTGAGGTCCACCGCACGTCCGGTTCCACTGGTCGAGCCACTGCTTGCGGGCGCCGTCCTGCGCCGCTGGCGTCAGGGCGGTCACCGTACTGGTCGTGCACGTCCGTGGTGTCGCTGAGCCGCGTGCCGTCGGAGAAGACGACGTCGAGCGCGAAGGTGGTGGCGTCCCAGAAGTGCGGCAGGTCCGCCTCGGTGGGTTCGGTCGCCCCGTCCGGCAGCGTCCGCTCCGGGAACCACACCCACGACAGCTCGTCGCCGCCCCTGGATCGTCCGACCGTCGAAGCCAGGGACCACGGCGACCGCGGTCGCATCCCCGCTGGGCCGTTCGACGAGGAAGCCCTCTGCCGATCCGAACCCGACACCGTTCCGCGCCGCGACCGCCGTCGTCGGGCCACCGCTCCGTTGCAGTTCTCGCACGCTGTCACCCCCTATTTGGTCCAGCGTCTGGATGAAAACCCGCGGCGTGTCCTGTCAGGGCTTGTTCTGCTCCGGCGCGTTCTCCGAGTTCCCCGGTCCGGCGGGGCCGGCGCCACCCGTCCCCGTCCCGTTCGCTGCCGTGTCGGTGCCGGTCTGCGGGTCCTCCAACGGGTTCGTGACCGGCGTGCTGGGCTCCGGCCCGACCGACGGTTCGCTCGGCTGTTCCTCGGGGCTCACTCGGCCGTGCTGCTCCGGCTCGCTCAGCTGCTGCTGTTCGGGTTCGCTCGGCTGCTGTTCCGGCTCGCTCGGCTGCTGCTGTTCGGGTTCGCTCGGCTGCCGCTCGAAGGGCTCGCTCGGCTGCTGCTGGTCGGTGGGGCCTGGAGGGCTCGCTCGAATTCGTCGGCGCGGGCGTGGGAGTCGTCGCCGTTCAGCGCGAAGAGGGCCACACCGATGCCGGCGAGCACGAGCACGATGACGACGACTGCCGCGATGATCCACGGTCCCGCGCCGGCGCCGCCGCTTCGGGTCGTCTGCCCACGGGCGCCGGAGGGCTGCACCGACCGGACCACGCGTAGCTGGCCCGGTCCGCCGGGTTGGCCCGGTCCGCCGGGTTGGCCCGGTCCGCCAGGGTTGGCCCGCTCCGGCGCCGCGCTGCGCGCCGAGGACGGTGGTCGCGACGTCGTCGGAGGCGCTCGGGGCAGAGCACGCCCAGCACGGGGTCGCGTCGTCCGCGCCGTCCGCACCGTCCGGCCTGGAGGCGCCGCTCACCGGCATCGCACTGCGTCGCCTCGTCGGCGTGGGCGGCTCCGGCAGCACCCGCCGCTGCGGCACCGGCCATGCCGGCCGCTCCGGCCCGCGTGACCTGTGCCCGGCCCACCGGGCATGAGCTGGGTCGCCGTCGAGACCTCGTCGTGGCCGAGGGCCGGAGACGCTGGGCTGCACCGGCGGCGCTCGGACGCTCCGCCGGGTCCTGCGCCGTCATCACGTGCAGCAGCGTGCGCCACGCGGTCGGCAGGTGCTGGTCGTCTCCGGGCCGCGGGTGAGCCGTGCGGTGGCCGACTCGACCGCGCTGCCCGGGAAGGGCCGCCGGCCGGTCAGGCACTCGAGGAGGACCAGGCCGAGCGAGTAGACGTCCCGCCTTGCCGCTGATGCCCTGCGCGGTCACCTGCTCCGGTGCGAGGTACGCGGCGGTGCCCATCACGGTGCCGGTCCCGGTGACGCGCGCGGCGTCGCGGAGCAGCGCGATACCGAAGTCCGCGAGCTTCACGTGCTGCGAGCCGTCGCTCTCCAGCAGCACGCTTCGCCGGCTTCCACGTCACGGTGGACGATGCCCTGCGCGTGGCACCGCGGCGACAGGCCGTCGGCCACCTGCGCTTCCACCCGCGCCGTGGTCGCGGGGTCGAGCGCACCCTCACGCATAGCCGCGTCGGCCAGGTCACTCGCCCGGGACGAGTTCCATCACCAGGTACGAGTCGCCGGCGGCCTGGTCGAGGGCGGCGTCGTAGAGCGTGACGAGCGCCGGCTCCGGCAGTCCGGCGAGGGTCTGGATCTCGGCCTCGGCCCGTGCCCGCTCCCTGTGGTCGACCGGTCCGATGCGGAACACCTTGACGGCGACCTCTCGGCCGAGCTGCTCGTCGACCGCTCGGTAGGAGGCGGAGGCCATGCCGCCGTGACCGAGTGTGCCCGTGACGCGGTACCGACCGCCGAAGACCCGTTCTTCCATGCGGGGGAAACCTACCGGGAGGACCTGACGGGGCGCGCACCTGGGGAGGAGCGGAGGCGGCCGGAGACCGTGCTCCGACCGCCCTGAGACCTACGACAACCAGCAGGATCGCGGCCACGATGACGTTGCCGTCGCTCGGCCCGAGTACCTCGAGCACGACGACGAGCCGCCTGCGGTCACCCGCAACGATGTCGGTGTTCGCCATCGCCGGCCTCCGTTCCCAGGAGCAGGAGACCGCGGGTCCGAGCTCCCCTTCCGGATGACCGGCATGGTCGCGCACACTCGAACACCTCGGCGGTTCGAGTTACTCCGCAACTCAGACCACCGACCTCTTCACGAGGTGAGATCAGCCCCCAGTTGCTGCTGGGGGCTTTTCTCGTGCTTCTTCGAGTCCGGCTGGGCTTCACTGGAGTCCCGGCCGACGACTCGATCCTCCCGGTTCCGCTCTCGCCGCCACGAAGCCCTGTGGACATCGCACACGGCTCCTCGGCGATCAGCGCCGGACGGGCGCGCACCGCGGCAGAGCGCTGTCAGGTACAGCCGGTGCGCCGTGATCACCAGGGCCAGCCACGCCGTCCGAGCGCCCACGCCGCCAGGACGTCCGTCGACCAGTGGTGACCGAGGAACACCCGCGAGATCCCCACCGGCACGACGAAGGCCGTGCCCACGACGATCGTCCACACCCGGGTGACCGTGCGGGACTGCCGGAGGATCAGCAGGTACACGATCGTCCCGACGATCACCGTCGCGTTGAGGGATGCCCCGACGGGAACGACGGCCGGTACTCATGCAGCGGCACCGCGTCCGACAGCGGCGGCCGGGCGCGTCCGATGAGGTCCTTGCCGGCGACGGTCATGAGCAGCGACCCACCACTCGCCGCCACCAGGAACACAGGCAGCGTCGCGCGCCGTTGGATCGTGAAGCCGACCAGGAAGCCGAGCGCGACGATCGGCATCCCGATCGTGCCGGCGATGTCCGTCCACCACGTCACGAGCGTGTCGGCGGTGGCGGGCAGCCGGAGCGTCAGCATCCAGTCGAGGACAGGGCGGTCGAGCGCGGCGACGTCGTCACCCTCGCGGACACCGTCGTACACCTCGGACGCTGCCCAGGTCGCCATCACGGCAACGCCCATGCCGATCACGAACTCACGATCAGGAGCAGCAGGAGCCCCATCGGTGCCCGAAACCGATCATCATCACACCCGCACGCCCGGCCTTCGTCCGCCAGGTCGTGAGGTCGACGTCACCGACGCGCTGGTCCGGCGCCTCGCGCTGGTCGGGGTGGTCGGCGTGCTCGGTGTCCATCGACCCACCCTGCCCGAGTCCGCACATGTGCATGCCGTACCCCGCGGCCGGGCAGGTCAGTCCTTCATAGGCGCCGTAGTCGTCGACGACCGCGACGGAGAGCGGGAACACCACCGGGAAGTCCCGGAACAGCAACCGTCCGGCATCCGCCGCCGCGGCGGACCTGCTCGGCGACCCACTCAGCGTGCTCCACCGGGGCGTGCACGACGATCTCGTCGTGCACGAAGAACACCAGGTGCGGCCCGTCGGTCACCCGCCCCGGGAAGCGTTCGGCGAGCCGCGACCGCAGCGACCCCATCCACGCCAGCGCCCACTCGGCCGCGGTCTGACGAAGTTCCGGAACGAACCGCCCCAGCTCCGGGCGCGTGACTCGACCGCGCGCTGCATCGCCGGGGTCCCGTCGACCGTGTACTGGTTGCGGGCCTCGAACCGACGCCTCCGGCACCGGCGACGTCCGTCCGAACAGCGTCGTCACGGGCTCGCCGCGCTCCCCCGCGCGTGCGGCGCTCGACGAGCGCCGGATCGCGTCCGGGAACGCCCGCGCGAGCCGAGGCACGAGCCGACCGCCCTCGCCCTGGGTCGCCCCGTACACGCTTGGCACCGGCATCGACCTTCGCCTGCTGCCGCGACTCGACCGCACCGGAGGCCACCACGCCGTCGTACAGGTCGCCGTCGCCGGCCGAGGCCATCGCGGTCGCGGCCATCGCGGCGAGCACCCGCAGTTCCAGCTGTGCGGCATCCGCCACGACGAGCTTCCAGCCCGGGTCGGCGATGACGGCACCACGGATGCCCTTCAGCAGCTGCATCGCTCCCCCGCCGTCGGCGGCCAGCGCCCGGTGACGACCCCGCCGACGACGTACTTCCGGTAGAACCGTCCGTCGTGCACCCACTCGTCGAGCCAGGTCCAGCCGTTCGCGGTCAGCAGGCGCGCGAGCGCTTGTACTCGAGCAGCGGTTCGATGACCGGGTGCTCGATCTCCTGCAACTCCCACTTGCGGGTGCTCGTCACCATCAGTCCGGCACTCCGCAGCGCCTTCAGGACGTCCGCCGGCGAGTCCGGGTTGAGCGTGGCGTCCCCCACCCGGTCCCGTACGACGGCGGCGATCTCCTCGAAGGCCGTCGGGGTCGCGCCGTAGGGCACGCGTGGGCCGAGGGCGTCCTCGAGGAGCCGTTCGTCCACGTCCGACCGCCACGGCAGGCCCGCGTGCAGCGTCTCCGCGGCGACGAGCGCACCCGCCGACTCGGCGGTGGTCAGCGAGCGCAGCGCCTGGCTGATCGATCCGGCGATCGCGTCGAGTTGGGAGCAGGCCTGCGCGACCGGATCGAGCGCGTCGTCGGAGTGGGAGACCTGGAACAGGGCGTCGTCGAAGAGCTGGGCCTGCGCGTCGGGCGGACGACCCGTGCCTCCTGGACGGCGGCGTCCCATCCGTCGACGGGAGCCGCGGCGAGCGCCGAGCCGCGCGCGGACAGGGCGGACCGCAGGATCCGGCGGCACAGTCGCAGGTCGGTGCAGCGGCCGACCCGGCCACCGGCCGCGAGCACGGCCGGGTACCACCGTGCGGTGTCGTCCCACACCCAGCGCACATCGGGTGCGTCACGAGACGACGAAGGCCGGGAGGCGCGGCTCGTCCACCCGGATCGGCTCGCGTCGGCCGATCCCCGCGTCCGTCAGGGGCGTCGCGAGGACGCCGCCGTCGACGCGGCGGAGGACGAGGTGCACGGAACGATCATGCCGTGCTCCACCGTCCAGTCGAGTTCGACGACCTCGCCGGAGCCCTGCCCGTCGTCGTCCTTCGAGCGTGTCACACCGCCGGGACGGACCGCGGCGGTGTCGGCGACGTCGATGCGGACGTCGCCGTCCTCAGCGCGCGAGACCTCGACCCGGGGGTCGGCGTCGTGCTCGTCGGAACCCGACATGCGGCGGAAGGTGTCCTGGCAGGCGTTCCTCGAAGGACATGTCCACGCCGTCGCCGAGGTGGTCGTGGTCGGGCTTCGTCATGGCCAGCACGGTACCCGGACGCGCTTGTGGCCGGTCCGGCGGGTGGGAGTGGCCGTGGCCGCTCCGGCGGGCACGCTCAGGCGACAGGCGCGGTGCCGGTCCGTTCCGTCAGTGCGCCCCTCGCGCCCACCAGTCGAGGAGAGCACGGCCGCGGGCAGCCGCCCTGGTGCCTTCGGCTGCCCGTGCGGCGGCCAGCAGGACGCCGAAGACGAACTTCGCGACGCTGGCGTCCCCCTTCCGCCGCGTCGTGCGGTTCGGGCGGGACGAGCCGGAACCGTCGGGCGAACCGCACCAGGTTCGCGTCGAGGCCAGCGCTCGGGCCAGGCCCAGATCGAGGATCCACGAACGGCACTGCGGTCAGCCGCGAGCGTCGGCGCGAACCGGCCGGGAGGACCTCCGGGGCACGGGCGAACGCGCGGTCGCACGCGTCCGGGTCGAGCAGTCCGGTCTCCGGGACGTGCACGCCCCAGGCGGGGGAAACCGTCCGCCAGGTGGTCGCCCACCTCGAACTGGAGGCGGCCCACCGCCACCACGCCACCGGTCAGCACCGAGACGAGCCAGTCCACCCCGGCGCCGCGGAGTCCGTACCGTTCGAGTTTGCGGTCCACGTCGGCGACGGACGCCTCGGCGACGCTGCGCGGGAGCCCGCGCGCCACGAGCGCCGCAGCACTGCCGGGCACCGCGGCGCGGAACGCCGCCGTCAGCAACGCCTCCCGTTCCACCGGAGTGGCGTCGGCGACCGTCGCGGCGAGCATCGGCGCCGTCGCGGCGTCGGTGGGCACACCCGCGGCCGCGATGAGGACCGAGACCGACGCGGGGCGCGCTGCCTGCTCGGCGGTGGTGGCGGTCGCTTCAGCCCGGACGAAGGCGAGTCCGTCGATCACCCGCCGCTGCAGCACGATGAACATGATGAGCACCGGGGCCATCGCCATGAGGCTCGCGGCCATCAGCACCGGGTAGTCGGCGGTCCGGTCGCTCGACGGCGTCGCGAGTCCGGCGGCGAGAGCATGGACTCGGCGCGGGTGGACACCACGAGGGCCAGAGCGGCTCGTTCCACGACCAGAGCACGGTCGTGATCGCGAGGACGCTCATCGACGGTCGAGCAGTGGCAGCATGATGCGCCAGAACGTCTGGAACGGGTTCGCGCCGTCCATGCGGGCGGCTTCCTCCGGCTCGGCGGGCATGTTCAGGAAGGCCGTCCGCATCAGGAACGTGCCGAAGGCGCTGAACAGGCCCGGCGCGACGATGCCGGCGAGGGTGTCGAGCCAGCCGAGGCCCTGCACGATCTGGTACTGCGAGATCAGGTAGACCTGCGACGGGTTGAGCAGGATCGACAGGACGATCGCGAGGATGAGCCCACGCCCCGGAACCGCATGCGCGCGAACGCGTACCCGGCGAGGGTGCAGAGGATGATCTGCGCGACCGTCCGGATCAGCGTGACCCAGACGGACGTCGCGAGCTGGCTCAGGAACGGCAGGCGCTCGAATACCTGCGCCAGTTCTGCCACCATGCGCTCCCCCGGCCAGAACACCGGCGTGGGCGACGTCACCTGCGCGTTCGTCGACAGCGCCATGATGATCTGCCAGATGAACGGGGAACGCCATCACGAACCCGCCCACCCCGAGCACCACGTGGATCCACCAGTGGCTGCCCTGGACGACGGCGGGGCCCGGTCCCTTGAGCGGGCGCGGGCGGTGCTGGATACCTTAGTGGCGACGTGCCGGTCTGGGTGCCGCGCGTTGTGAGTGATGCCGGCTATGACCTGGACCCACTTCTTCTGGACACGGAACTGGATGACGGTGATGATGCCGATCAGCAAGGAAGATCACCATCGCGATCGCCGCCGCGAAGCCCTTGTCGCCGTCGACGAACTCGGCAGCGTTGTAGAAGTAGAAGACGAGGGACATCGTCTTCGGGATCACCGGGTTGAGCGGGCCGAGGATCGCGTAGAGCAGGTCGAACAGCTGGAAGCTCGAGATCGTCGTGACGATGAGCACGAAGAAGATGCTCGGGCTGAGGAGCGGCACGGTGACCGATCGGAACTGCCGCCACCGGCTGGCCTCCGTCGAGCTCGGCCGCTTCGTAGAGCTCCGGCGGGATGTCCTTCAGGCCGGCGCCGAGGATGATCATCGAGAAGCCGAGCGAGGACCCAGGCCGACGAGGGAGGACGGCGACGAGCGCGAAGCCCGGGGTGGAGATCCAGTACGGGCCGTCGATGCCGAACAGCCCGATGGGAACGAGTTCACGATGCCGAAGTCGCCGTTGAACATGATGCGCCAGACGAGGGCGATCGCGGCCGGCATCGCGACGTACGGCTTGGGCAGAAGAGCACGCGGTAGAACCTGTGCGAAGCGCAGGCCCGGGGTGTTCGCGGAGGCTCGCGAGCCACACCGCGATCGGGATGCCGAGCAGCACGATCACCGTGTAGACGATCGTGTTCAGCAGCGACTGGTAGAGCTGCGGGTCGGTGACCAGGCGGACGTAAGTTTGATCCCGGTGAAGCTCGATCCGCCGAACACCCCCAGCTGGTGAACGAAGTAGTAGAACGTCCTGGACGATCGGGCCAGATGAAGAACGTGCCGACGCCGATGAGCAGCGGCAGGACGAACAGCCACGGCCACCAGCCGTCGGTGCGCGGCAGCGCTGGTGCGGTGGACCTCGGGGGTCGTCGGGGGCGGAGAGGCCTGTACGGCATCGCGTCGCTGGGTGTTGGTCGTCATCAGGTCGCTCCTCCGGCCAGGGCGGTCCGGATCTTGGTGCGGCGTGTGGCTCGTCGCACGGGGAGACAGGACGGCTGACCGGCCGGGGATCAGGGCCAGGCCGGTCGACCGGGGCTCGTCACTCCTTGGCGAAGTGCGGCGTCCATCTTTCTTCGCCAGGTCCTTCGCAACCTGGTCGACCGGCTTCGGAGCCGTCGAAGGCGCTCGGGAGCAGGTTCGTCTCGAGGTGTTCCACGCGGCGGTGTTCTTCGACACCGGGGGCGCGGCTTGGCGTACTCCACCGCGTCGAGGAACACCTGCAGGTCGGCGTCCGGCATGGTCTTGGGAAGGCGTCCTGCGTCCCCTGTACGCGGGGATGACCGCGCCCATGTCGTCCCTGCTGCTGCTGGGCGGGCTTGGAAGCCAGGTAGGCCTGCAGGTGCCTGCGCCGCGGCCTTGTTCTTCGATCCCTCGGCGACGACGTTCGAGACGCCGTGGATGACCGTGGCCCGCTCCTTGCCCTTCGGCAGCGGGTAGGCGACGACGTCCTTCTCGATGTCGCTGCCGATCAGCGCCGAGCGGAACCAGCTGCCGCCCTGGTACATCGCGACCTTGCCCGATGTAACCACTGATCAGCGGTGGTGTCCGTGAGCTGCTTGATGGACGGGGACGCGCCGGAGGCGATCAGGTCGGTCCAGAACCAGGAGGCCCTCCTCCGATGCCTTCGTGTCGTACTCCGACTCGGCGCCGTCGATGACGGAGCCGCCGGCCTGGAAGATCGTGTCGTAGTAGGTCGTCTGGCCGTCCATGCCGGCAGCGGCGCCGTACGCGCCCTTGCTCTTCAGCTTCTCGGACAGCTCGGCGCCGGTCTTCTGGAAGTCGTCCCAGGTCCAGTCCTTCGACGGCATCGCGACGCCGGCCTGCTCGAACAGCGACTTGTTCATCCACACGCCGATGGTGTCGAAGTCCTTCGGGACGCCGTACTGGGTGCCGTCGTACGTGTAGAGCTTGTTGAGCGCCGACGAGTAGTTCTTCGGTCGATCGCGCCCGACTCGACCTCGTCGGTGATCGGGGCGAGCTTGCCGTTGCCTCGGGTACAGCTGGAAGTTCGGGCCGTTCATCCAGAAGAGGTCGGGCAGCGTGTTGCTCGAGCCCTGCGTCTGCAGCTTCGTGAAGTAGCTGGCGTACGGGGTGACGTCGACGTTGACCTTGATGTCGGGGTACTTCTCGTTGAAGCCGGAGATGTTGGCCTTGATGGCCTTCACCTGGTTCTGGTCCCAGACGGCGTACGTCAGGTTCGCCTTGGTGTCCTTCGCGACCTCGCCGGACGCCACCGGTGCTGCCTGAGGACGAGGTGCTGACAGCCGGCGAGGAGCGCGACGCGCGCTGACGGCGGCGGCGAGACCGAGCAGTGCGCGGCGTCGGCCGCGGCCCGGGCGGGCAGTGGGAGCGGTCATCGGGTGGTCCTTTCGGGAACGAGGGTGGTCGCGAAGTGCCGGAGGGTGTGCCTCGGCAGCGTGGGGACGTCGATGGGCTCGATCCGCTGCGGAGCGAGCGGGTCGCGAGGGCACCGGCGGCGACCGCGGCACGTGCGGCGATCGGCGAGAGCGAGGTCGGTTCACCGAGGGCGACGCTGCGCAGGAACTCGGTCATGGTGAGCAGGTCGGCGTCGGCGTGGCCGTCCTCGACGCCGTCGATCGGGTACTCGTGGTCGCCCTGGACGTCCCACCCGCGACGGTGGTTCCAGACCTTCACCACGCCGCCACCGGTGTCCCCGATGTTCTCGAGTCGCCCCTCGGTGCCGATGACCGTGTAGTTGCGCCAGTAATCCGGCGTGAAGTGGCACTGCTCGTAGCTCGCCTGCACGCCGTTGTCGAGCGTCATCATGACCATCGAGACGTCCTCGACGTCGACGACGGGGTTGAGACCGGCCTGCTCCAGTGGCGGCCAGTTGTCGTACGAGAACCAGTCCCCCATCAGCTCGCCGCTGCGGTCGCGCCGGTCGGTGACGTCGCCGTACACCGACAGCGTGCCCATCCCGACGACCCGGCTCGTGTACCCACCCGCGAGGGCGTGGATGACGTCGAGGTCGTGGCTCGCCTCTGCAGCAGCGAGTTCACCTTCGTGCGGTCGGCGTGCCAGTCCTTGAAGTAGTAGTCGCCGCCGTTGCCGACGAAGTGCCGGACCCAGACCGCCTTCACCTCGCCGATCTTCACCGCGCTCGATCACCTCGCGCATCAGGCGCACGACGGCGGCGTGCCGGAAGTTGTGTCCGACGTAGAGCGGCGTGCCCGTCTCGGCCGCGACGTTCAGCACGGCGTCGGCGTCCTCGACCGTGATGGCGAGGGGCTTCTCGAGGTAGACCGCGATGCCGGCTCGGAGCAGGTCGATCGCGATCTCGGCGTGGGTCCAGTCCGGGGTGGTGACGATCGCGGCGTCGACCGCACCGACGAGGTCGCGGTGCGACTCGACGACGCGTGCGTCGGGGTACTCGGCGTGCTCGCGTGCCCGCCCGTCGGCCGTGACGTCCGCGACGGCGGTGACCCGTGCCTCCAGGTCGGGGTTCGCGGCGACCGCCTCGGCGACGTGCTGCGCGATGGCGGACTGCTGGCCCATCCCCACCACGGCGACGCGGAGGGGGTTGTTCGTGTCGAGGGTCACTCTCGCTCCCTTGCGTGATTGTGACGCCCATGATGCCGAATCGATCATGAATGCACAATAGGCGCTCACGGATCGCTCACGGAAGCGAGATGCAGGTGGTTTTACACGCCGGTAACGTCCGGCGGAACGGCGAGCGTCCGGCGGCTCAGTCGGCGACGACGAGCTGGACGCCCGAGCTGGCGAGCTCGGCGGCGAACGCCGGAGGGACCGGCTGATCCGTCACGAGTGCGTCGATCCGGTCGAGGGGGCAGATCCGGGCGAAGGTCGCCCGTTCGATCTTGGTCGAGTCGGCCACGACGATGACGCGACGACCGACGGACGCGAAGTGCCGGCTGACCTCGGCTTGGCCCTCGTGCATCGTCGTCGCACCGTACTGCCCGCTCAGGCCGTCGACGCCGAGGACCACGACGTCCAACGCGAACTCGTCGAGGGTGTCGCGGACGAGCGGCCCGACGAGCTCGTACGACTGGCGGCGTGCGACCCACCGGTCACCACGATCTTGACGTTGGCGCGGACGGAGAGCTCGTACCCGATGTTGAGGGCGTTCGTGACGATGGTCACCCCGTACTCGCCGTCGGCCCGGGTGAAGCGCTCGCCCTTGCCGAGCCTCGCGCGCGACCTCGGTCGTGGTGGTCCCGCCGTTGAGGCCGACCGTGTCACCGGGGTGCACGAGCCGTGCCGCGGCGCGGGCGATCGCGGTCTTCGCCTCGGCCTGGCGGGCGATCTTGTACTGCAGCGGCAGCTCGTACCCGGCGCCGAGCGCAGCGGCTCCCCGTGGGTGCGTGTCACGAGCCGCTGGTCGGCGAGCGTCGCCAGGTCGCGACGGGCGGTCGCCGGCGAGATCCGAGCATCTCGCCGATCTCGGCGATGGACACGTTGCCGCGCTCGCTCACGAGTTCGAGCAGGGCGTTCAGCCGCTGTTGCGGAGTCATGACGGCCATCCATGGCGTCGCCGTGCGCACGCCGTGATCGGTAATGACGTTTTGCCCTTCCGTTGCGCACGATCGCTCGCTACGCTTCCTGATCATCGATCACCGAGATCGACCCGGACGGAAGGCACCCATGACCGACACCTTCGTGAGCGCCGAACTGGCCTCGCAGCCCGAGACCTGGCGCGCAGCAGCGGCGCTCCTGCCGGACTTCGCGGATGCACTCCCCCAGGCCGGTGAACGCGTGGCGGTCGTCGGCTGCGGCACGAGCTGGTTCATCGCGATGAGCTACGCCGTCGCCCGCGAGCAGGCCGGCCTCGGTGTGACCGACGCCTTCGCCGGCTCCGGAGTACCCGACCACCCGCGAGTACGACCGCGTGGTCACCATCAGCCGCTCCGGCACCACGACCGAGATCGTCGACCTGCTGCAGGCCCTGCCCGGGCAGCGGACGGTGCTCATCACCGCCGTCGCCGACAGCCCGGCCGCGGCGGTCGCCGACGACGTCATCGCCCTGCCCTTCGCCGACGAGCGTTCCGTCGTGCAGACCCGGTTCGCCACCACGACGCTCGCACTGCTGCGGGCGTCGATCGGCGACGACGTCGACGCACTCGCCACCCAGGCCGAGGTCGCCCTCGCGCTGCCGATCGACGACCTGCTCGACGCCGAACAGGTCAGTTTCGTCGGACGCGGTCCGGCGGTGGGCCTGACGTTCGAGGCAGCGCTCAAGACCCGCGAAGCGGCACAGTTCTGGGCCGAGTCGTACCCGGCGATGGACTACCGGCACGGCCCGATCGCCATCGCCCAGCCCGGACGCCTCGTCTGGTCACTCGGCGCCGCTCCGGAGGGCCTCGCCGACGAGGTCGCCGTGACGGGCGCACGGTTCGTCCAGCACGACCTCGACCCGATCGCCGGGCTCGTCGTGGTGCACCGCCTCGCCGTCGCCCTGGCCCAGGGCCGCGGGCTCGACCCCGACAACCCCCGCTCGCTGACCCGTTCGGTCATCCTCACCTGATGTCCGCGGCAGGCGCGGTGCCGCTGCCCGCCCCGGGCGCGGTGCTCGGCGTCGATGTCGGCGGCACGGGCATCAAGGCCCGGAGGACCGACGCCGACGGAACCGTCCTCGGCGAGACCCGGCTCCCGGACACCGCGCGACGACCACGACGCCGCGCGGCTCGCGGGCGTCGTGGCCGACCTGGCCGAGACGGCGCTCACGCACGGCCCCCTCGACGCGGTGGGGCTGGTGACACCCCGGGGTCGTCGACGAGTCGACCGGACGGGTGGTGCTGGCCGTGAACCTCGGGTGGCGCGACGTACCGGTCCGCGACGCCGTGCGCGATGAACTCGCACGGCGCGGCCTGCGCGTTCCCGTCGCATTCGGGCACGACGTCCGGGCCGGTGCCCTGGCGGAGACCACCCAGGGAGCAGCGGTGACGGGTGCGAACGCCTCCGCCGGTGCCCGCGCCGGCGCCGTCCTGCGCCGGGGATCCGTCGCGTTCGTCCCGGTGGGCACCGGCCTCGCCAGTGCCCTCGTCGTCGACGGCGCCGTCGTGCCGGGCGACGGATGGGCAGGCGAGATCGGTCAGGTCCGCATCACCTCCGGGCCGCACGCCGGACTCCGGGTCGAGGAGATCGCATCGGCCGGGGGAGTCGCACGCCGCTCCGGGTCTGCGTCCGCGCACGAGGCGATGCTCCGGGTGCGGTCGGGTGACCCCGCCGCCACCCGAGTCTGGGAGTGAGTGCGTCGACGTGCTCGCCGATGCGCTCGTGTGGACCACGGCGGTCGCCGGGTGCCACACGATCATCGTCGGCGGGGGACTCGCGGAATCCGGGGCGCTCCTGTTCGACCCGCTCACGGCCGCCGTCGCCGACCGTACGGCCGGCCTCCGGACCCCGGCGATCGTCCCGGCACGGCACGGTGACGCGGCGGGTGCGATCGGCGCCGCACTGCTCGCACGACGGGCCGGTCTCGCGTCCGACAGCTCGCGGCACGAGGTGTCGGTGTGACCGCCCTCGTCCGCGCACCACGCATCGTCACCGCCGACGCCGATCTGCACGACGGCTGGTTGCTCGTCGACGACGACGGCCTCGTCAGCGCGAGCGGCTCCGGCACGGCACCCGCGACCGAGACGACGACGACCGTCGAAGGGACGATCGTGCCGGGGATCGTCGACCTCCACGCCCACGGTGCCCTCGGACACGACTTCGCCAGCTGCTCGGCGGACGACGCCCGGGCCGCCGCCGCGCACCACCGCTCACGGGCACCACGGCGCTGATCGCCTCCATCGCCACCGGGCCGGTCCAGGACACCGTCGACGCCCTCGACCGGTTGCGCCCCCTGGTCGCCGACGGCACGCTCGCCGGGCTCCACCTCGAAGGCCCCTCGGCTCGCGCCTCGAACGCCGGGGCGCCCACCGCGCCGATCTGCTGCACCACCCCACCCCGTCACAGGTCGACGCCTACCTGGCAGCGGGGGACTGTGCCCTCCGCATCGTCACCCTCGCGCCGGAGCTCCCCGGAGCCCTGGACACCATCGCTCGACTGGTGGCCGCGGGGATCGTCGTGGCGATCGGCCACACCGACGCGTCCGCCGACCAGGCCAGACGGGCGGTGGACGCCGGTGCGACGCTCGTCACCCACCTCTTCAACGGCATGCCGCCGCTGCACCACCGTGCTCCCGGCCCCGTCGGCGTCGCACTCACCGACGAACGGCTCCTGCTCGAGTGCATCGTCGACGGGCACCACCTCGACCCGACCGCGGTCGACGTGGTGCGTGCGGCCGCTCCCGGCCGCCTCGTGCTCGTCTCCGACGCCATGTCCGCCACCGGGTGCGGCGACCGTGACCACACGATCGCCGGGTCAGCCGTCTCGGTCCGTGGGGGAGTCGCCCGCCTGGCGGACGGATCGTCCCTCGCAGGCAGCACGATCACGGTCGCCGACGCCGTCCGCCGACTGCTGACCGCCGGCGTGCCGGTCGCCGAGGTCGTCGCGGCCGCGGCGGTCCGGCCCGCGCGGCTGCTGGGCCGACCGGCACCGCTCAGCGTGGGTGCGCCCGCCGACTTCGTCGTGGTCCACCGCGACGGCCGCACCACCGTCCCGACCGTCCCGACCGGCGCGGCCCGGGCAGTGCCCGCGTCCGCGCACCGATCCACATCACCGGAGGCAACGCCGTGATCCTCGTCGTGACCCCGAACCCGGCAGTCGACGTCACCTACCGGGTCGCCGAGCAGCGCATCGGCGAGACACAACGCGTGCTCGAGGTCGCCCGTCGCCCCGGTGGCAAGGGCCTCAACGTCGGTCGGGTGCTGGCCGATGCCGGGCTCGCGACGCACGCCGTCCTGCCGCTCGGCGGCGCGTCCGGTCGATGGGTCGCCGACGCGCTCGACGACCTCGGCCTCTCGCACAGCGACGTCGCGGTGGCGGGGGAGACGCGCACCACCGTCACGGTGGTCGACGACCTCGCGCACCCGACGATGTACGGCGAGCCCGGCCCGGTCGTCGCGGTCGACGAGTGGGACGCCGTGACCGCCGTGGTCGACCGGCTGCTCGCCGGTCCGGACTGCGCGGCCCTCGTCGTGTCGGGCTCCCTGCCGAACGGGGCCGACCCCGCCGTCGTCGCCGCGTGGGTGACCGCCGCTCGCCGCCGAGACGTGCCGAGCATCGTCGACTGCTCGGGCGCGGCACTCCTCGCCGCAGCCGATGCGGGAGCGACCATCTGCAAGCCCAACCGAGCGGAACTGCTCGAGGCCACCGGTACCGACGACGAACGGGCCGGGGCGCTCCGGCTCCTTGACCGCGGTGCTGGCGTCGTCGTGGTCTCGCGTGGCTCCGAGGGGATCGCCGCGCACACCCGTGCGGCCGTCCTCGAGGTCCCTGCCGTCGCCGGCGTGACGGGCAACCCGACCGGCGCGGGCGACGCGGCGACGGCAGGCCTCGTGATGGCGATGGTCCAGGCGCAGACGGCCCGTTCGACTCCGGTCGTCGACGAAGCAACCCTCCGTTCCGCCGCCGCCTACGGTGCGGCGGCCGTCCTCCGGCCCGTCGCGGGCGAGGTCGACGCCGCCGCCGTCCGACGCTTCCTCCAGTCCTCCACCCAGCGCGCCGAACCCGCGTCCCCGGACGCCCGAATCAGGAGCACCGCATGATCACCGACCTCGCCCTCACCGGGCTGCTCGACGCCGCCCGCACCGACCACCGCGGCGTCGGCGCGTTCAACGTCGTCCTGCTCGAGCACGCCGAGGCGATCGTCGCCGGCGCCGAGCTCGCCGGCCTGCCGGTCATCCTGCAGATCAGCGAGAACTGCGTCCGCTACCACGGTGGTCTCGCGCCGATCACGACCGCGACGGCAGGCCATCGCACGATCGGCGGACGTCGAGGTCCTGGTGCACCTCGACCACGTCGAGGACCGCGCCCTCGTGCTCGCCGGTATCGACCTCGGCGTCGACTCGATCATGTACGACGGCTCCCACCTCGACTTCGCGGCGAACGTCGCCGCCACGCGCGAGCTCGCCGCGGCCTGCCACGTGGCGGGCATCGCGATCGAGGCCGAACTCGGCGAGGTCGGCGGCAAGGACGGGGTGCACGCTCCCGGGGTGCGCACGGACCCGGTCGACGCCGCAGCGTTCGTCGCGGACACCGACGTCGACGCCCTCGCCGTCGCGGTGGGGACCTCGCACGCCATGCAGACGCGCGAGGCAGCGGTCGACCGGTCGCTCGTGGAGCAGCTCCGCGCCGCGGTGCCGGTCCCCCTGGTCCTGCACGGCTCGTCGGGGCTCTCCGACGACGAACTCCGCGGGGCCGTCCGCGCCGGCATGGCCAAGATCAACATCTCCACGCACCTCAACGGCCTGTTCACCCGGGCACTGCGCGAGGTGCTCGACGAGCGACCCGACGTCGTCGACCCGCGCAAGTACGTGGCAGCCGGCCGTGACGCGATCGCGACCGAGACGGCGCGCCTGCTGACGCTGCTGCACGGCTGACGCTGCTGCCGGGCTGACGCTGCTGCAGGGCTGACGCCCGGCGGCCGTCGGCTGCGGCCGTCAGCGGCGGCCGTCAGCAGAGCGGGACGTTCACCGCCAGACCGCCCATCGCGGTCTCCTTGTACTTCGTCGACATGTCGGCCCCGGTCTGGCGCATCGTCTCGACGACCTGGTCGAGCGACACGTGATGCACGCCGTCGCCCCGGAGTGCCATCCGGGCGGCGTTGATCGCCTTGTTCGCCGCGATCGCGTTCCGCTCGATGCACGGGATCTGCACGAGGCCGCCGATCGGGTCGCAGGTCAGCCCGAGGTTGTGCTCCATGGCGATCTCCGCCGCGTTCTCGACCTGCTCGGGCGTCCCACCGAGGACCTCGGCGAGGCCGGCGGCCGCCATCGACGCCGCGGAGCCGACCTCGCCCTGGCAGCCGACCTCGGCGCCCGAGATCGACGCCCGCTCCTTGTAGATGGAGCCGATCGCACCGGCGGTGAGCAGGAACTGCACGACGGTGTCGTCACGGTTCGCCGGGGTCACGGTCGGCACGTAGGTGAGGGCGTAGTACAGGACGGCGGGGATGATCCCGGCCGCACCGTTCGTCGGTGCGGTGACGACACGGCCGCCCGTGGCGTTCTCCTCGTTGACGGCCATGGCGATCAGGTTCACCCACTCCATCGCGAAGAGCGGGTCGTGCTCGGGGTCGTCGCGGGTGAGCTGGTCGTGCCAGTTCGCGGCGCGACGGCGGACGGTCAAGCCGCCGGGCAGCGTGCCGGAGCGCTCGACGCTCCGGTCGACGCAGGACTCCATGACGTCGTGGATGCGCAGCAGCGCGTCACGGACTGCGTCGGTGCTGCGCGTGGCGGTCTCGTTCGCCAGGGCCACACCGCTCACCGGCAGCCCCGATGCCGAGCACGCGGCGAGCAGCTCGGCGCCGCTCGAGAACGGGTACGCCACGGCGTCGTCGACGGGGATCGCGGCCTCGGCCACGTCGCCGCCGCGGTCTTTGGCCACGTCGCCCCCGCGATCGCTCGTGATGAAGCCGCCGCCGATCGAGTAGTACGTCTCCTCGACGAGGGTCGCTCCCGAGGCGTCGTCGGCACGCAGCCGCATCGCGTTCGGGTGCCGCGGAGCATCGTGAGGGGTGCAGGACGATGTCCGCCAGCCGGAACGGCACCGTGGCGCCGCCGACGAGCCGGAGCACCCCGGTCGCCTCGAGTTCGGCGAGCGCGGCGGTCATCGCGTCGGGGTCGACGGTCTCCGGGTCGGAGCCCATCAGACCGGCGACGACGGCCCCGAGGGTGCCGTGACCTTGCCCGGTCGACGCCAGGGAGCCGTAGAGGTGGACGGCGACCGACGCGACGGGGGCGTCGACGAGCTGCGCGGCGAAGGCGGCACCGGCGCGCATCGGCCCGACGGTGTGGGAACTCGACGGACCGATCCCGATGCTGAACAGATCGAATACGGAGACCGGCACCACGCCACACTAACCCGTCCGGACGGGGGACCGGTCAGCGGCCCCGGCGCGGGATCAGCGCCGCGAGCCCTGGTTCGGCATGAGGATCCAGAGGACGACGTAGGCGATCCAGAGCGGGCCGGGGAAGAAGCTCAGGACGACCCAGGCGATGCGGACGAAGGTGCGGGACCAGCCGAAGCGGTCGGCGATGCCGGCGCAGACCCCGGCGAGGAGTCGACCCTGGCGCGGGCGGGTGAGTGTGCTCATGACGTCGACGGTACGGACCGGTCGACCCGGACCACATCCGGGGGACACCCTGATCCGAGGTGGGAGAACCCCACCTTTGTCCCCACCCGTCGGTGTGGACCGCTCCATCGGCATGTTGGTGGGAGACTGGAGCCATGCCCATCCTCAACAAGGACATGCAGGTCTGCATCTCACTCGCCGCTCGGCCGAGCAACATCGGCACGCGGTTCCACAACTTCCTCTACGACGAACTCGGCCTGAACTTCGCCTACAAGGCGTTCACGACGACCGACCTGCCGGGCGCCGTGACCGGCATCCGCGCCCTCGATCCGCGGCTGCTCCGTGTCGATGCCCTTCAAGGAGGCGATCATCCCCCTCGTCGACGTCGTCGAGGAATCAGCGGCCGCGATCGAGTCGATCAACACCGTGGTGAACGACGACGGGGTGCTGACGGCCTCGAACACCGACTACGAAGCGGTTGCGTCGTTGCTCGCCTCGCACGCGGTCGACCCGTCGGCGAGCGTCCTGTTGCGCGGCTCCGGGGGGATGGCGAAGGCCGTCACGGCGGCCTTCCGGGGCGCGGGCTTCGACGAGCTCACCATCGTCGCTCGCAACGCGGACGCCGGGCCCGCGCTGGCGCGCCAGTACGGGTACGAGTGGGTCGCCGACGAGCGGGATGCGTCCTCGGCGGACGTCGTCGTGAACGTCACGCCGCTCGGCATGCGCGGCGATCAGCAGGACGTGCTGGCCTTCGAGGAAGAACGGATCGAAGCGGCCGAGACGGTGTTCGACGTCGTGGCGTTCCTCCGAGACACCGCTCGTCCGCGCCGGCCGCACCATGGGCAAACGCGTCATCACGGGTGCCGAGGTCATCGCGCTGCAGGCAGCACGGCAGTTCGAGCGGTACACGGGCGTCGCCCTGACCGAGGACCAGGTCCGACGGGCGAGCGAGTTCAGCCGCGCCGAGTGACGGCGTCGCGGACGTGACCGGGTGATCGGACCGGAGGCACGGTGCGGGCCCGCCCCGCGCCTCCAGTCCGACTCGTCACCCGTTCTCGGCGCGACCCGCCGCGACCCACCCGAGTCGCCGCAGCGTCTCGCGGTTCCGGATCCAGATCATCGGCTGCATGATCACGTTCGGGACGTACGCGCCGGGCCCCTCGACCGGGTTCTCGACGATCGTGACCTCGCAGCCACGCGGGTGCGGCTCGACCGTCAGCGCAACGCGTGCCTCACCGATCGGCCAGCCCTTCGGCTGGATCACCATGCGGTGCGGCGGGTCCCACACCAGCGACGTGGTGACGTCGTTGATCACGAACGGCCACGACCCGAACGAGTGGTGCAGGCGGGTGCCGACCTGCGGCCAGCCGCGCTCTTCCTTCCGCATGCGGGAGGCCCCGACGACCCAGGTCGTGTAGAGCCAGCCGTCGCCGAGCACGTCGAAGACGGCCTCGGGTGTGGTGTGCAGGATGCGGACGTTCTTCGCCATGGTCACTCCTCCGGTGCGAGTTCGACGTCTTCGGGAAGCCCGAACGTGTGGCGGAGGGCACTCCGCGCGGCGTGCCAGCCGGCCATCCCGTGCACGCCCGGGCCGGGCGCGGACGCCTCGGAGCACAGGTACATGCCGCCGCCCATCCGCCACGGATCGGACGACAGCAGGGGTCGCTTGACCAGCTGCCAGAAGCTCGCGGCACCCGCCGCGATGTCCCCGCCGACGTAGTTCGGGTTGTACTCGGCCATCTGCACGGCGGTCCGGCTGCTCGACTGCAGGCGGATCGTGTCGCGGAAGCCCGGCGCGAAGCGCTCGATCTGCCGCGTCACGGCCTCGGTCTGGTCCACGTCCGACCCCGCGGGGACGTGCGCGTACGCCCAGAAGACGTGCTTGCCCCTCGGGGCGCGGCTCGGGTCGACCACGGTGGGCTCGGAACCGAGCACGTACGGCCGCTCGGCGTGCTGGCCGCGGGCGACGGCACCCTCGGCGGCAGCGATCTCCGCGCGCGTCCCGCCGATGTGCACCGTGCCGGCCTTCCGGAGCGCCTCGTTCGTCCACGGCACCGGGTCGGACAGGGCGAAGTCGACCTTCGACGCCGCGTTGCCGAACCGGAAGCGGCGGAGCGCTCCGCGTCGGGGCGTGGGATCTGCTTGCCGGCGATCCGGAGCATCCCGGGGACGTTCGTGTCGAACAGCACGGCCTTCGCCGGGGTGAGGTCGGCGAGCGAGCGCACCTCGCGCCCGGTCTCGATCCGGCCGCCGTGCGCGACGAGGTCAGCGGCGAGCGCGTCGACGATCGCCTGGCTCCCGCCGATCGGCACCGGCCAACCCCGCGCGTGGGCGTAGGCGCCGAGCGAGAGCGCGGCCGCAGCGGTCGCCAGCGAGGGCAGGTGCTGGATCGAATGTGCGGCGACACCCGAGACCATCGCGGGGGCGACCTCGTCGCGGAAGCGCAGGTTCCAGGCGCTCGTGCCCTGCTCGAGCGCGCGCAGCCCGAAGCGCAGCACGCTCAGCGGGTGCCGCGGCACGTGGAGCAGGGCGTCGGTGGCGAAGTCGGCGACCTGGTCGGCGTTGTCCGACAGGGGTCGCATGAGCTGGCGGAAGGCCCGTCCGTCGACACCGAGCTCTTCGGCAGTGCGGTCGAGGTCCTGGTACGCGATGCCGGCACGGCCGCCGTCGAGCGGGTGGCCGTACTGCACCTCGGGGAGCCGGAGCTCGATCCGGTCCTCCAGGCGGAACAGCCGGAAGAACTCGGACTGCAGCGCCATCGGGTGCACGGCGGAGCAGACGTCGTGCAGGAAGCCGGGCAGGGTCAACGGGGACGTCCGGGCACCGCCGCCGATCGTGTCGTTCCGCTCGACGACCTCGACGGACAGCCCGGCACGAGCAAGGGTCACCGCGGCCGCCAACCCGTTCGGTCCGGCTCCGACGACCACCGCATCCACCATGCCTCCGAGCCTAGGGTTCCCCGACTGCGCGTGGTCTCGGTCAGGTCCCAACCGACCGCTGCGCGCGGCGGTCGGATCAGGCGCGTGTCGAGTCCGGGTCCGCCGGGTCCGTCCCGTCGTCGCCCGCGTCCGCCGCGTCCGGCTCGTCGGCGTCCGCCGCCGTCTCAGACCCGACGGGGTGCTCGGCCAGCAGGACGGCGAAGTCCTCGTCGAGCATCTGCTGCAGACGGTCGTCGCGCCCGACCTCGTAGTCGTCGGCTGGCCGCTGCGCCCAGCCGAGGCGCCCGACGACGGTGGTCCCGATGTCGTCCCACGCCCGAGCCCGGGCCGCCAGGACGATGCCGTCGACGAACCCCTGGTCCGACCGGCGCTTGTCGAGCATCTCGGCGAGCTTCTCGTACGTCGCCTCGCGCGTGCGCAGCTTGAGGTCGTCGCCGCGCCGGTAGTCGTGTTGGTGCCGCGAGCGGCCCTTCTGCTTGCTCGACTTCGACCGGATGTCGCGCATGCGCTCGGCGTCGCCGCGCTCTTCGTCGGCCATCCGGTGCAGCTCTTCGCGCGCGGCCTCGGCGATGACCGCGTGGTCGAAGTACCCCTGGTCGCGCAGGGCGTTGGTGATGATCCGGTTCGCCACGGCGATGGTGACGGCGGCCTTCGCGATGAGGAACCCCTCGTCGACGGCGCGCTTCAACTCGACCTGGCTGATGGGTCGGTCGCGCACGTCGTGCTTGTTGCGTCGTCCGAACAGGGCCATGGCATCGACGATACCGGCGTCCGGTGACCTCCTCCGTCCGCAGGTGGACCCGGATCAGGCCCTGGAGGGACGACTCGCCTCGGCGAGGTCCGTAGCGTCAGAGCATGGCCACGTACTCGGAATCGCCCCGCACCGGACTCGGCACGGCGAGTCTCGTCCTCGGGATCTGCTCGCTGCTCGCCGGCTGGACGTTCGTCGCCCCCGTCGTCGGGCTCTGCCTCGGTATCGCCTCGCGGAGCCGGGAGCCGTTCGCCCGGGGACGTGCGGGCTGGGGGTCTTCCTCAACCTCGTCGCGCTCGCGGTGTGGGTGCTGCTCATCGTGCTGCTGGTGGTCGGCGGGGCGTTCGCGGTGTGGCAGGGCGCGACGCAGGGGTCCTGACGCCGCAGTCGTGACGCGGGTCGCACCCCTCTGCGCACATCGCGCCCCGCCACCCGCGGGCGCGATGTCCGCACGGGGGTGCGATGTCGGACGCACCGCTCCGCGACGTGCCGGACGCACCCACTGCGACGTGTCGGGCGCACCACCCCGCGACGTGCCGGACGGACGCACCTTTCAGAACACCAGCCCGTACACGGCCACGTCGACCCGCTCCGTCCCGAGGGGCAGCGCGCTCCGCAGGGTGCCCTCCTCGGTGAAGCCGAGCCGCACGGCCAGGCCGCGACTCCGCTGGTTGTCCACCGCCGTCCGGAGCTCGACCCGCGCCGACCCGCGTACCCGGGCGACCCCGACGAGGACGGTGGCGGCGCGGCGGACGGCACCCCGTCCCTCCAGGCCCGCGTCCACCCAGTAGCCGAGCGATGCCTGCCCGAGGTACGGGTCGAAGGCGAGCGAGGCGGCTCCGACGATGCGGTCGTCCAACCGGAGGACGCAGGGGAGCGCGCGGTCCATGGCGTACTGGCCGAGCAGGTGCTCGGTGTGCAGGACGGCGGTCTCGAGGGTCTGCGGCCGCCAGGCCCACGGTTCGGCGGCACGGAGACGGTCGAGGGTTCGCGAGCACGAGCTCGTGCAGGGGCTGGACGGTCGACAGGTCCCGCAGCGTCAGCGTGTACCCGTCCCCGAGGTCCCGCCCGAATGCCGCCACGCTCCGACCCTAGGCACACGACGACGCCCCCGTCCGGCGTGGACGGGGGCGTTCGCGTGATCGGGATCAGCAGCGCGGCTGGCGCGCTCCGCTACTCGTAGCGCAGTGCCTCGATCGGGTTCTGCCGGGCCGCCCGGCGTGCCGGGAGCGTGCCCGCGAGGAACGCGATGAACATCACGACGAGGATGATCGTGATCACCGACGACGGGGCGAACTGCATGATCTGCAGACCCGGCAGGTCCTTGAGGACGCTGCCGGCGAGGACGTTCGAGATCCCGGTGCCGAGCAGGATTGCCACCCCGGCACCGATCGCGCTGCCGAGGAACCCGATGAACACGGCCTCGAGCGAGAACAGCGTGTAGACCTTGCCCCCGCCCATGCCCATGGCCTTCATGAGCCCGATCTCGCGGGTGCGCTCCTGCACGCTCATCAGCAGGGTGTTGATGATGCCGAAACCGGCGGCGACGAGTGCGATGACGGCGAAGGCGTTGAGGACGCCGACGATGCCGCTGATGACCGTCTGGAACTGCCCGAGCTGGTCCTGGATGGTCTGGCCCGTGTAGCCGTCCTTCGACAGCGCGCTCTTGACGTCGGACGCGTCCGCGCCGGAGTCGAGCGTCGCGGTGGCGCTGGCGTACGAGGTCGCGATCGACGCGGGCTTGCCGGTCTCCTGCGCCGCCTGCATCGCGTCGGTGAGGGCGGCGTTCGCCCCGGCCCCGCCACCGAACAGCGACTCGTTCTGCACGCCCACGACCGTGGCGGTGAGGGTGTGCTCCTTGCCCTGGTAGTCGTCGACGGCCAGCGCGAGCTCTTGCCCGACCGCGGCCTTCGCGTTGCCGAGGCCGAGGTTCTTCAGGTAGTTCGTCGGCAGGAGCACCTGGTTGCCGGCGGAGGACGAGTCGTCGAGCTGCTTGCCGGCGGCCAGGTCGGCGTCGAGCTCGCCGGCGTTCGCAGCGACGTCGACGACGTACTTGCCGTCGCTGCCGTGCTCGACCCACCTGGTGCTGGAGCGCCACAGCGGGACGGACGGCCTTGATGCCCGAGACCGACTTGATGGTGTCGACGTCGGACTGGGACAGGTAGGCGAAGGACGCCGGACCGCGGTTGACGCTCTGGCTGGACTCGTCCGGGTCGTACTTCGCGGGGCCGCTGTCGGTGGAGGCCTCGACGGTCTTCGTGATCGTCAGGGAGCCGGTGTCACCGATGGAGGCGACCTGGGTGTCGATGTAGTTGCTGACGCCGGTGCCGATCGCCGAGGTCAGCGTGATGGTGAAGGCACCGATGAAGATGGCGATGACGGTGAGCGTGGTGCGGAGCTTCTCGACCGGAAGGTGTTCGACACCGCGGTCTTCAGGAGGTCGAGGAAGTTCATGCGGAGTGCCTTCCGTGCGAGGCCGACCCCGCCGACTCGGACGCGCCGGGCGCGCCGACGCCGGGCGCGCCGACGCCGGGCGCGCCGACGCCGGGCGCGCCGACGCCGGGCGCGCCGGGTGCGCCGACACCGGGTGCGCCGGACGTCTCGACGATGAGTCCGTCGCGCACGTTCACGCGTCGGTCGCACCGCTCGGCGAGCTCCTCGTCGTGGGTGACGACGACGAGCGTGATCCCGCGCTCCCGCTGCAGCCCGAAGAGCATGTCCTCGACCACCTCACCGGTGTTCGTGTCGAGGTTGCCGGTCGGCTCGTCGGCGAAGATGACGCTCGGCTCGCCGACGAGCGCACGGGCGATGACCACACGCTGCTTCTGGCCGCCGGACAGGTCGTTCGCGTCGTTCTTCGCCTTGTCCGCCAGGCCGAGGGCGTCGAGCGCCGCCATGCCCCGACGCTTCCGCTCGGCGCCGGTGACGCCCGCGATCTTCAGCGGCAGCACGACGTTGTCGAGCACCGAGGTCTTCGGCGTGAGGAAGAACTGCTGGAACACGAAGCCGAAGGTGCTGTTCCGCGTGCGGTTCACCTGCCGGGCGCTGAGGGTCGCCGCGTCGGTCCCGTCGAGCAGGATCTGCCCGGCCGAGGGCTTGTCGAGCAGCGCGAGCAGGTGCATGAGCGTCGACTTGCCGGAGCCGGACTTGCCGACGATGGCGAGGCTCTCGCCCTGGTGCACCTGGTAGGACACCCCCTTGAGGGCGTCGAACCGCGTGGAGCCGCGGCCGTAGGTCCTGGCGAGGCCACGGGCCTCGAGCACGGGAGTGGTCATGCGCCCACCGTACTGTCCGGTGCACGACTGCAAGTTTGCATCTGCTGTAAGTGTGGGGATGTTCGGGTTACAGTCAGCCTCATGCCCGACACCGCGCTCCGCCTCCGAACTGGGCCTCCGCGACCGCAAGCGCATCGAGACCCGAGGGCGCATCGCTGAGTCCGCTCGCTCGCTCGCACTCGAGCAGGACATCGACCACACCACGATCGAGCAGATCGCCGCCCGGGCGGACGTCTCGCCGCGGACGTTCTTCAACTACTTCGAGAGCAAGGAGGACGCCGTCCTCGGGCACACCGAACTCGACCTCCGGCCGGAGACGCTCGAGGCCCACCTCGAGACGGTGGCGGGGGAGCCGGCGGCGCAGGCGGTCGTGGACCTGGCGTTCCTGGTGTTCGGGGAGTCCTTCGGCGACGAGGACGAACGGCTCGCCCGGAAGGCGGTGATCGTGCGCTTCCCGCAGCTCATGCGGCGGCAGGTGTCGCGGATGACGACCGTGGCCGAGGCCATGACCGGTGCCGTCCGCACGATCCTCGAGCGGGACCCGGCGTGGGGACCGGACGCGGCGACCCCGCAGGCGGCCGAGATGCTGCTCGGGATGTGCATGACCGGCCTGCGGAGTTCGGCGCGGCACGAGGGCTCCGACCCGGAGACGGTGCGGGAGCGGGTGGTCGCGATGATCCGGGACACCGCCGGCCGCATCAGCCGCGGGTGATGAAGCCCTCCTTGACCATCCAGTCGAAGGCCACGTCCGCGGGTTCGCGCCCCTCGACGTCCACCTGCCGGTTCAGCTCCTGCAGCACCTCGTCGGTGAGCTTCGGCGAGATCTGGTCGTAGATCCCCTTCAGCTGCGGGTACTCCTTCAGGGTCGCCGAGTCGAGCACGGGTGCGACGTTGTACGCCGGGAAGAAGCCCTTGTCGTCCTCGAGCACGGTGAGCCCGAGCGACTTGATGCGGCCGTCCGTGGTGAACACCTCGCCGAAGTTGCACTTGCCCCGGTCGGTCGCCGTGTACACGGTGCCGGTGTCGAGGATGCTGACGTTGCTCGTCGGGATGCCGTTGTCGCCGGAGCCGCCGAGCTCGAGCCCGTACTTCTCGAGCATCGGCTTGAACCCGTCGGCGCGGGAGTTGAACTCGGACTCGACGCAGAACGTCCGCTCGCTGACGGGCAGCTTGGTGATGTCGGAGAGGGTCGTGACGTCCCCGAGCTCGGACACGGCCTCGTCGCGGACGGCGAAGGCGTACGTGTTGTTCATCGGCGCCGGCTTGAGCCACGTCAGCCCGTTGCCGGCGTCCTCCTTCTTGACCGCCTGCCACTGCTCGGTCTTGTCCGGGATCCCCTGGGCGTGGCCCATGAAGGTCAGCCAGGCCGTCCCGGTGTACTCGTACGTGAAGTCCGCACCGTGCGACGTCATGAGCTCACGCACCGCGACGCTGCCGGGCACGTTGGTCTCGTCGGTGACGTCGAACCCGGCGGCCTTCGCGGCGAGCACCGCGATCTTGCCGAGGACGAGCTGCTCCGTGAAGTTCTTCGACGTGACGGTGATGTGGGCGCCGTCCGGCAGGTCGTCGATGCGCTCGATCGAGCCGGGGCCGGCCGCCGGCACGAACGAGGTCGCGGGCTGCAGCCCGCAGCCGGTCAGCACGAGGGCGCTCGCCCCCGCCACGGCTGCGGCGGTCGCCAGGCGGCGACGGGCGGACGGACGGGAGGCGCGGCGTGCGTCGCGCAGGTCGTCGTGCGTCATCGGAGTCCCTTCGGTCGTGCGACCGTCTCGACCACACGGCCGAGCCAGTCGATGGACAGGGCGAGCAGGGCCACCAGGAGCGCCCCGGAGACCAGGACCTTCGTCAGGAACAGGGTCACCCCCGTCGTGATGAGGAGCCCGAGGCCACCGGCGCCGACGAAGGTCGCCAGTGCTGGCGGTGCCGACGAGCAGGACCAGGGCGGTCCGGATGCCGGAGAGCATGACCGGGACGCGGCCAGCGGCAGCTCGACCTTGAGGAGCACGCTGAACGCGCTCATGCCCATGCCCCGGCCGGCCTCGACGAGACGGGCGTCGACGCTCTGCACGCCGATCATCGTGTTCCGGAGCACCGGCAGGATGGCGTAGAGCACGAGGGCGACGACCGCCGACCAGGGGTTCAGTCCGAGCCACGCGGCGAGCAGGACGATGAGCCCCACGGCCGGGGCGGCCTGCCCGAAGTTCGCGACGGCGATGACCGCCGGGCTGATCCGGCGGAGCGGTCCGCGGGTGAGCAGGATCCCGAGCGGGATCCCGATGACGAGGACGAGGACCGTGGACTCCGCCGTCAGCAGCAGGTGCTGGCCGGTGAGCTCGAGGATCGTCGACGGGTTCAGCGTGCCGCGCTCGGTGGCGGTGAGGTCGGCGGTCGTGAGCCAGACCACGAAGCCGGCGAGCACCACGAGGATGGCGATCGGCTGGAACAGCAGCCCCTTCCACGAGGTGCTGGCCCCGGTGGCGGGGCCGGCGGCGACTGCGCTCACAGTTCCTCCCCGGTGGGCATCGACGCCGGCGAGGACGGCATCGTCTCGATCGGGTTCGTGTTGGTCCCGACGGGCGTGTAGGCCTGGTCGTCCGAGGCGGCCGCACGGGAGCGGGTGATCGCCTCCATGACCGTCTCGACGGTGATCACGCCGCGGAACGCGTCACGGCGACCGGTCACCAGGGCGGCGCCGGCGCTCGAGACGAGCATCGTGTCGAGCGCGTCGTTGAGGGTCGCGCCCTCGCCGACGACGGGCAGGTCCGGCTCGGTGCCGTCCGGGATGCGGTCGAGACGCTCGAGTGCTGCCGACGCGACGGCCAGCCGATCGGACGCTGGCGAGCGTCGACGACCACGGCGTGCTGGTGGCCACCGGCCTCGTTCATGCGCTGCTAGGACGGCCTTCGCCCTCACCGGGGGAGCACGTCACCGCGGGAGGCGACCTCGACGTCGCGGACCCGGTTCAGCGTGAGCTGCTTGAGGCCGGCGCCGGAGCCGGTGAAGTTCTCGACGAACTCGTTCGCCGGCTCGGCCAGGATCCGCTCCGGGGTGTCGTACTGCACGATGTGCGCGCCCTCGGTGAAGATGACGATCCAGTCGCCGAGCTTCACGGCCTCGTCGAAGTCGTGGCTGACGATGACTATCGTCTTGTGCAGTTCTTCCTGGATGCGCAGGAGCTCGTCCTGCAGGCGCTGCCGGGTGATCGGGTCGACGGCGCCGAACGGCTCGTCCATGAGCAGGACGGGCGGGTCCGCGGCGAGCGCCCGGGCCACGCCGACGCGCTGCTGCTGGCCGCCGGAGAGTTCCCGGGGGTAGGGGGGGGGGGGGGGGGGGGGGGGGGGGGGGGGGGGGGGGGGGGGGGGGGGGGGGGGGGGGGGGGGGGGGGGGGGGGGGGGGGGGGGGGGGGGGGGGGGGGGGGGGGGGGGGGGCCCCCCCTCCCTCCCCCCTTCGCGGTACGTGTCGGGGTCGAGGGAGACCAGGTCCAGGAGCTCGTCGACGCGCGCGGCGATCTTGTCCTTCGACCAGCCGAGCATCTTCGGGACGATGGCGATGTTCGCCGCGACCGTCATGTGCGGGAACAGCCCGCCGGCCTGGATGACGTACCCCATGCGCCGGCGGAGCTCGTCGGCGTCGATGCCGGTGACGTCGTCGTCGCCGACGACGATGCGGCCTCTCGGTGGGCTCGATGAGTCGGTTGATCATCTTGAGCGTCGTCGTCTTGCCGCAGCCGGAGGGGCCGACGAGCATGACGATCTGGCCGGCCGGGATCTCGAGCGTGATGCCGTCGACGGCGGGCTTCGACTGGCCGGGGTACCGCTTGGTGACCTCGTCGAGCAGGATGCTGCGGCCGGTGACGTCCCCGTCGGGAGCGGTGGTGGTGGCGGAGTCAGTGCTGGACACGGATACCTCTCGAGATGGTCAGGCGGCCGAGGCCGATGAGGAGCAGGTCGAGGACGAAGGCGATCAGGACGACGCCGACCACCCCGACCACGACGGAGGAGAGGGCGTTGGCGCCGCCGAGGCGGGACAGCCCGGAGAAGATGAAGCCGCCGAGTCCGGGGCCGAGGGCGTACGCGGCGATGGCGGCGATGCCCATCACCATCTGGGCCGACACCCGGACGCCGCTGAGGATGATCGGCCACGCCATCGGCAGCTCGATCTGCAGCAGGGTCCGGAACCGGCTCATGCCGATGCCGCGGGCGGACTCGACCACGGTCGCGGGGATCTCGGCGAGGCCGACGACCGCGTTCCGGAGGATCGGCAGGGCGGCGAAGAAGACGACCGTCACGACGGACGGCAGCACACCGAAGCCGAGCGGGACGATGAGCAGACCGATGACCGCGAACGACGGCAGCGTCAGGCCGATGGCGGACACCCCGTTGGCGACCGAGGTCAATCGTGGACTGCGGTAGACGAGTGTGGCGAGCACCACCGCGATGACCGTCGCGAGCACCGTGCACTGGACCACCAGTGAGAAGTGCTGCCACGACGCGAACCAGATCTGGTCCTGCACCGCTCCCCGATGTACTGGAACACGCGGAAGCGCCCCTCTCCGGTCGGCCGAAGTGCCCACGGACCGGGGCACAAGTGGGCTCAAACGTACGCATCACGTGTGGTCGTTGTACAACGCACCACGGCGATCCGGACGGCTTCCTGCGCGTTCGGTCAGACCGGAACCCCGGAGGTCAGGCGGCAGGTACGGGGCCGCCCCTGGGAGAACGGTAACGATCCCGAGGAGTGTTCGGCTACGCCCCCGAGGCCGCGGAGGCCCGACTGCTCGGCGAGCTCGACGAGGTGTTCGCGCCACTCGACCCACTGCTCGGGCGATCGCTCGGCGAGGTTGCCGTCCCCGTCACCGGCGAGGCCGTCGAGCATCTCACGCACGATGTCGGCGTGCCCGGCGTGCCGTGCGGTCTCGTACGCCATGTGGACGAGGACGCGGTGCAGCGTCACGTCGCGGTGCCCTTCCGGCCACCAGGACACCACCCCGCGGGCGTCGAGGTCGAGCGCCTCGATCGTGGCGTCGGCGTGCGCGGCGCTGCGGTGGTGGAACGCGACGACGTCGTCCAGGGTCTCGTCGGCCGTCACGTACATGTCCTCGTCGCCGTCGGAGTCGAGCCAGGCGGGCGCGTCCGGCAGCGGCCGCTCGAACACCTCGCCGAAGTACTCCGGCCTGCACGCCCGCGACGTGTTTCACGAGCCCGGCCACGTTCGTGCCGGTGGGCGTCACCGGCCAGCGGGCCTGCCGCTCCGCGAGTCCGTCGAGCTTGCCGAGCAGCGCGGCCCGGGTCTTCTGCAGGTAGCGGTGCAGTGTCTGCTTGACGAGCGCGTCGTCGGTCCGCGGCACCGACCCCTCGTCGGACAGCAGCGACCCGCCGACCGCGGCGATCGACGGGTCTCCGCCCGACCGGGCGGGTGCGGTGCTGGGTGGACCTCGGGGACCGGGTCGGCGCTGCTCATGCCCTCGATCGTGCCACCGCTCGCTCGCGGACGCGCTCCGCCTCGTGCACGGCGACGCGTTCGGCGGTGAGGAGCAGCCCGGCGACCTCGCCCGAGTTGCGCGCGGGGGAGTCGTTCCAGCTCGTCAGGTCGCGGACACGGCCCATCCGGATGTCCGGCGCGGGGCACCACAGCACCGGCTGTCCCTCCTCGACCGCGAGCGCGTGCCACACCAGGTCGAGCGCACGCTGGACCTCCTGCGAGTGCACGGCGTGCGGGCCGCCGGCGGCGGAGACCACCGAGCCGACCAGGCACGCGGCGACGAGGGGCTCGCCCTGCACGTCCATCGCGGCGGCACTCGACGCCTTCCGCATCCGACCGTGCTCGTCGACGTACGCGAACCACGCGTGCTGGATCCACCCCCGCTCGATGACGCTGCGGGCACCGGAGAGCAGGCGCTCGAGGTCGCTGAGCTCTTGCAGACGGGCCTCGACCCGGCGGACGCGCGCTGCCTCGCGACGGGCGGTCAGCCGGTCGAGGAGCCCTCGGAAGCCGGTGCGGGTGGGAACGGACGGGAGTGGAGCGGCGTCGGTGGCGACGTCGTGCTGGACGCGGAACTCGAGGGTCATGACGGCCCCTCCGATCTTCACGTGCACGGAATTGGTGCGGTCACGATAGCCCCGCCCGGACTCAGCCGTCCAGCACTGCGTCGATCGCCCGGCGCGCGGCCGCGCGGAACGTGCGGTCGTCGGACAGGGACAGGGCCGACGCGATGGAGACGGCCCAGCCCCGCGCGCGCTCCCAGGTGTCGTCGTCGGCGGTGACGTGTGCGCGGAAGGTGCGCCGCGCCTCCCGGTCGAGCGTCAGCCAGGCCGTCGCGAGGTCGACGGCCGGGTCCCCCGCCGTCAGGTCGCCGAAGTCGACGACCGCCGCCAGGCGGGTCCCGCCCGACGGTGCCTCCTCGACCAGCACGTTGAACGGGGTGGCAGGTCGCCGCACCCAGACGGGAGGCCCGGCGTACGCGGGCAGGGCGGCCGCCGCCCGCCAGACCGCAGCCAGTTCGCGGGCCCGGGCACGTCCTCGGCGTCGAGTCGCGTCAGGACGGCGTCGCTCCGCGTCGCGAGTGGCACGGCGCGGACCGGGTTGACCGGGGCGTCCTCGGGAGCGGGGACGTGCAGCAGGCCGACGAACGCGGCGAGCGCCTCCGCGACGTGCACCCCGCCGGTGCCCACACCGACCGGCGTGCCGGGCAGCCAGCGGACGACGCTCCAGGACCACGGTAGCCGAGCGCCGGTCGGCCGATCCGCACCGGGTCGGGGACGGGGACGATCGCCGCCACCCGCTGCGCGATCTCCGGCAGCCAGGGCTGCTCGTGCTCGATGAGCGTCGCGGCCTGCTGCGCGCCGGGGAGCCGCACCGCCAGCAGGTCGCCGAGGCGCACGATGACGTTGTCCCAGCCGGCGGCGGCGACCTCGAGCGGCAGGTCGGCGAGGTCGAGGTGCTGGTCGCGGAGCAGCGCGCGCACGAGCGGGACGTCGACGTCGACCTCGGCAGCGGGGGTGGCCATCGGCACAGGCTAGCCCCGGGCCACCGCGGACGGCACCCGTGAACGGGGGCCGGAGTGCTCGCGACGCTCTTGGTATCCTCACAGGGGAACGGTGACGTGGGTGTCCCTGGGGGGGACCCGCGTCGCGTCGGTTCCCGCGTCGTGTCAGTTCCCCGTCGGCAGCGGTGCGATGACGGCCACGAGTCGGGGATCTCCGGCCGCATCCGCTCCGTGACGATCGCGGCGAGGAGCACGGTCCACAGCTCCCGCAGCCGGTCGTACAGGTCGGCACGGTCGGCGAGGACGTCCGACACGGTCTGCACGCCCGTGTACGCGGGGATCACCACGCGTCCGACGAGGTCCGGCTCCCAGGCGGGGTCGACCTCGCCGGCGTCGACCGCCTGCCGCACGAGGCCGGTGACGACGGCGATCCAGTCCGTGTACGGGTCCTGCCGGGCGACGTCGGCCGTGCGCGCTCGGTCGAGGTCGGATGCCGGCGCTCACGACGACCTCGTGGACCATCTGCGACGCCAGGCCCTGCGACATCCACATGAGCACCTCGAGCGGCGTCGAGCCCCGTGCCGCCGCCGCTTCGCCGTACTGCCGGGAGACCTCGTGCTGCGGGCGATGACGGCACCCGCCAGGTCGGCCTTCGACGTGAAGTGGAAGTACAGCGCACCCTTGGTCAGTCCGGCGCGCTCGGCCACGGCGTCCATCGACGCCCCGGTGTACCCGCGTTCGTCGAACTCGCCCGCCGCCGCCTCGATGATCGCGGCGCGCGTGGCGAGCGCCCGCTGCTGCCGCGTCCGACCGTCCTGCGCCATGATCTGACAAGCGTACCCGCGGCCGATCACCGGATCCTCACCGGCGGACTGTCGTACGGTTCCGGGCATGGACGGATGGCGGAACCCCGCGCGCTGGGCCCGAGGCGGGGCGGTGGCTGCTGCTGCCGATCGCCGTCCTCGACTGGGTGGCCCTGGCACCGCAGACGATCGTCGTGCTGGCGTTCCTCGTCGCCGTCGTCAAGCTCGCCGGCATCGCCGCGGCCCTCGTCGCGCACATGCTCCGGCGCGCTCGCGCGGCGCGATGGCCGGCCTCGGTGTCGTGCTGCTGCTCGGTGGCCTCGCGGTGTTCGGCCTCGACCCTGTTCCCGGGGTCGTTCCCGCTCATCGACCCCTGGTGGCCGGAGTCGATCACCCACGCCGCAGGTCGTCGGGAGCGCCTACCGGCAGCTCCTCGGCCTCGGCGTCGAGCTCGCCGGCGTCGGTTTGCTCGCCACCCTGCTCGTCGTCACCCTCACCGCGAAGCCCACCCGCCGCTAGTTGACCGGCATCCTTTCTCGGGATGTCGGATCCGGACCGCGAATGCCGGGAGCTCGTGGTCCGATCCGACATCCGCGCCGAACGGATCCGCCCTCGCGACGCGCTCGAGTGACCGACGCATCGCACGGACTGAGCTGTACCCGGACGCGCGGGCAACGGCGCACTCGTCCTCACCGTCGAGCAACGCGCGGCAGACCGGCAGCGAACACCGCCACCACCGCTGCGGAACCCGTCGGGCGTCCGGACCGAAGTGGCCGCCCGGAAGCGCCGCAAGAGCGTGCGGTCCGTCACGTTCGTGATCCGGGCCAGTTCCCCGACCGGTACCGGCTGTTCGGCATGGACGATCCGCTCGAGCGCACGCAGACTGAGTTCTCCGGATACGGAGGGCGGGTGGTCTACCCCGTCGACGAGCGCCGTGACTGACCACTCCGGGCGAGCGCGTCTCGCTGGGGACCCGCCCGGTGCCCCGGCAGCGAGGTCGTCGAGGAGCTGATGGCGCTTCGCGGACGACCATCGTCGTCGGTGTCCACTGGCTCGAGTTGGAGCGCCGAGGGCAGCGCCGAGACTTCGGGTTCGAGGGGCTCCGAACGCAGCAGTGCCGTAGAACACCCCGGAGTCCGCGAAGGAGTCGGGATCGTCGGACGCCCCGAGGAGCCCCGTCTCCCCGCAGGAGTTCCACGAACGACTCGTCGACCCTCGGTGGTCCCCGAGCCGTCGGGGCCTGCCTGGATGGTGACCTCACCGTCGGACCTGATGAGCGCGGCGTCACCCGGCTCCAGGTACTCGACGACGGATCCTGAACCGATCCGGAGCGGTCGGCCTTCGTCGAGACCCGGACGAACCGGTCCGCCTCGCACGGCACCGCGAGGGTCCAGTCGGAGTGCGCGTCAGCCGGGACCGCGCCGTCGAACCGTACCGCGAGCCCGACGAGGTCGACCATCGTCCGGTACACATCGTGGTCTTGCACGCCACGATCGTGCCGGACCGGGAGGACTCCGCGGGTCCAGGCTCCCACCGCTGTGGACAAGCCGGTCAGCGACGGGCGAGGACGAGGAGCGTGCCGTGCGTCGCAGTCCGGCGGACGTGCTCGACGAGCTCGGCGCCGTCGGCGGTCGTCCGGGCGAGGTCCACGAGCGCGTCGAGGTCGCCGGTACCCGCGAGCACGCCGTCGGTGCACAGCACGATGCGGTCGCCGGACGCGAGCTGCAGGGAGCCCGGGGTCCGCGGGGTCAGTCGCGGGCTGGAGCCCGACCGGCAGGGTCGCGCGACCGCAGCGCCACGGCGCTGCCGTCCGCCCGCACCAGGGCGGCGAGACCGTGACCGGCGTCCCCGTACTCGACCTGGCCCGTCGTCGGGTCGAGCCGCAGGTGGAAGAGCGACCCCACGGTGTCCGCGACGGACAGGTCGGCGGCGACCTGCGCCTCCAGGCCCGGGAAAGCGTCCTCCATCGGGACGTCGGTCCGGGCGATGACCGCTGCCCGCACCGACGCGGCGAGGAGCGCCGAGGCACTGCCCGCGGACGGGATCGCCCCGACGGTGAGGTGGAGTCGCCCGTCGCGGGCGACCCGCCAGTCGGCGACGTCCCCGGCGTCGGCACTCGGCAGCGACAGGACGTGGAGGTCGTGGCCGGGCACCGTGACCGGCTCGGGACGAGGCCGTCGACGACCCGTCGGACGCGGTCGTCCTCGATCGAGTGGCCGAGCTCCCGCTCCGCCCAGCAGGGCCAGGTCGCGGAGCAGGTCGAGGTCCTCCGCCGACAGGGTCCTGCGGCTGCGTCCATGATGCAGAGCGTGCCGACTCTCGTGCCGTCGAGCATCGACAGGGTGCCCCCGCGTAGAACCGGACGCCCTGCTCGGTGACGGCGGCGAGGTGCGCGAAGCGGGCGTCGAGCGTCGCGTCCGGTACCACCATCGGCTCGTCGTCGAGCACCGTGGTCGAGCAGAACACCTGCTCGGCCGGCGCGCTGCCGCCCTGCCGCCAGCCCTGCGTCGACTGCGCCGTCACCAGGCCGTCGTGCACGAGGTTGAGGAAGGTCAGCGGGATCGCCGAACGCCCTGGGTCATCCGGGTGATGCGGTCGAAGCGTTCCTCGGGTCCGCTGCCGAGGACGCCGAGCGCCTCGACGACGGCCGAGCGGTGCGGCTGCGGGGTCGAGCTGTGTCACGTGTCCTGTCTACCCGCCCCGTCGCCGAGGAACCAGTCCCGCGGGTGGGGGTCGGCGGTCAACTCGCGCCGCTCGGACACCGGCGCGGCCCACTGCGCCGCGTTCGACAGCACCCGCTGGATGTCGGGGTGGTGGTACACGGGGTACTCCTGGTCGCCGCGGGTGAAGTAGAAGACCCGGCCGAGCCCGCGACGGTAGGCGACGCCGGAGCGGAACACCTCACCGCCGGCGAACGTCGACAGGAAGACCTCTTCGTCGAGGCGCGGGATGTCGAAGTACTCGCCGTACATCTCCTGGCGCTCGGTGACGATCGGGTGCGGCACACCGGCGGCGATCAGGTGCTCCGGGGCGACGGTCCAGACGAGTTCGCGCTCCCCGTCGTTCCGCCACTTCAGCGAGCACGTGGTGCCCATCAGGCGCTTGAACGGCTTCGAGTAGGCGCCCGAGTGGAGCACCACCAGGCCCATGCCGGCGTGCACCGCGTCCACGGACTGCCGTCACGACCTCGTCGGAGACCTCCTCGTGGGCGGCGTGGCCCCACCAGAACAGGACGTCGGTGGCGGCCAGGCGTTCGGCGGTGAGGCCGTGCTCGGGTTCTTCTGCAGCGTGGCGGTGGAGACCTCGGCGGTGGGCTGGCGCTCGCGGAGCGCGGCGGCGATCACGGTGTGCATGCCGTCGGGGTAGTGCTCGACGACCGTCGCGTCACCGCGGGTCTCGTGCACGTTCTCGTTCCAGACGACGATGTTCAGGGGACGGTTCTCGGTCGGCGTCGACATGCACTCGACGCTACCGGGTGTTTCCCCGGAGCGGTCCGTCACCATGAACGTCATGACGCCACGCTCCCTGTTCCGCGCCGCCGCGATCGCCGAACTCGTGACCTGGACCCTGCTCATCGCGGGATGGTCTTGAAGTACGGGGTCGGCGCCGGAGACTGGGGCGTCCGGATCGGCGGCGGCGTGCACGGGTTCGTGTTCCTGGCGTACCTGGTCGTCACGACGGTGGTCGCGGTGAACCAGCGGTGGTCGGCCGGCGCGCTCGTGCTCGGGCTGGGCGAGGCCAGTCGCGTCCTACGCGACGGTGCCGTTCGAGGTCGCGGTGGCTCGGCGCGGGATGCTCGACGGGCCGTGGCGCCGTTCGCCCGACATCGGTGCCCGGACGGGTTTCTGGGACGGGCTGCTCTTCTTCGTGGTGCGGCGGCCGGCGGTGTCCGCCGCATCGGCGTCGCGGCCGTCGCCCTCGTCTTCGGCGCGTTGCTCGTGATCGGTCCGCCCGTGCCGTCCCGCGCCTGAGACGGACGCAAAGACGGACGGGAGGCGCGTGCCAGCTGGCACCGCGCCTCCCGTCCGCCACTGGTCCGGCTGGTTACAGGGCGGCCAGGACTGCGTTGAGCGTGGCGGACGGGCGCATCACGGCGCTCGTCTTGGCGTCGTCCGGACGGTAGTAGCCGCCGATGTCGGCGGGGTGCCCTGGACGGACACGAGCTCGTCGACGATCGTCCGTTCCTGCTCGGCGAGCGATGAGCCGACCTCCGCGAACGCCGCTCCGAGCTCGGTGTCCTCGGTCTGTGCCGCCAGTTCCTCCGCGCCCAGTACTTCGCGAGGAAGAAGTGGCTGCCACGGTTGTCGATCGAGCCGAGCTTCCGGCCCAGGGACTTGTCCTGCTCGAGGAAGGTCCCGGTGGCGCGGTCGAGCGTCTCGCCGAGGATGCGGGCGCGGGCGTTGCCGGTCACGCCGGCGAGGTGCTCGAGGCTGACCGCAAGCGCCAGGAACTCGCCGAGGCTGTCCCAGCGCAGGTAGTTCTGCTGCACGAGCTGCTGCACGTGCTTCGGCGCGGAACCGCCGGCGCCGGTCTCGAACAGGCCGCCGCCGCCGAGGAGCGGGATGACGGAGAGCATCTTCGCCGAGGTGCCGAGCTCCATGATCGGGAACAGGTCGGTGAGGTAGTCGCGCAGGACGTTGCCCGTGACCGAGATGGTGTCCTCGCCGCGGCGGATGCGCTCGAGCGAGAAGCGCATCGCGTCCTCGGGGCTCATGACCTCGATCTGCAGGCCCTCGGTGTCGTGCTCGCCGAGGTACCGGCGGACGAGGCCGATGAGGTTGGCGTTGTGCGCGCGGGACTCGTCGAGCCAGAACACCGCGGGCGACCCGGTCGCACGGGCCCGCGTCACGGCGAGCTTCACCCAGTCGCGGATGGCGACGTCCTTGGTCTGGCAGGCCCGCCAGATGTCGCCGGCCTCGACCTCGTGCTCGAGGACGCTCTCGCCGGCGGACGTGGTCACGCGGACCCTGCCCGCACCGGGGACCTCGAACGTCTTGTCGTGCGAGCCGTACTCCTCGGCCTTCTGCGCCATCAGGCCGACGTTCGGCACCGAGCCCATGGTGGCCGGGTCGAACGCGCCGTTGACGCGGCAGTCCTCGATGACGGCCTGGTAGATGCCGGCGTGGCTGGAGTCCGGGATGACCCGCGAGGGTGTCGTATTCCTCGCCGTCCGGGCCCCACATGTGCCCGGAGGTGCGGATCATCGCCGGCATCGACGCGTCGACGATGACGTCGCTCGGGACGTGCAGGTTGGTGATGCCCTTGTCGGAGTCGACCATCGCGAGCTCGGGGCCCGCGTCGATGCCGTCCGCGAACGCCTGCTTGATCGCCGCACCGTTCGGCACGGCGTCGAGGCCGGCCAGGATCGAGCCGAGGCCGTCGTTCGGGGTCAGGCCCGCGGCGACGAGGTCGGTACCGAAGCGCTCGAAGACGCTCGGGAAGAAGGCGCGGATGACGTGGCCGAAGATGATCGGGTCGGAGACCTTCATCATCGTCGCCTTGAGGTGCACCGAGAAGAGGACGTCCTCGTCCTGCGCGCGCTTGATCTGCTCCGTGAGGGAGGCCTCGAGCGCACGGACGTGCAGCACGGTGCCGTCGACGACCTCGCCCGCGAGGACGGGGATCGACTGCTTGAGGACGGTCGTCTCGCCGTCGGCGCCCACGAACTCGATCGTCAGGACGTCGTCAGCGGGGCGATCCAGGACTGCTCGTTCGAGCGGAAGTCGTCGACGCCCATGGGTGACGACGTTCGTCTTCGAGTCCAGCTCCACGCGCCCTGCGGTGCGGGTGCTTGCGGGCGTAGTTCTTCACCGACAGCGGTGCACGACGATCGGAGTTGCCCTCGCGCAGGACGGGGTTCACGGCGCTGCCCATGGTGCGGCCGTAGCGGGCGCGGGTGTCGCGTTCCTCGTCCGTCTTCGGCTCGTCGGGGTAGTCCGGCAGGTCGTAGCCTCGCGACTGGAGCTCCTTGATCGCGGCCTTGAGCTGGCAGGATCGACGCCGAGATGTTCGGCAGCTTGATGATGTTCGCCTCGGGGGTCTTCGCCAGGTCGCCGAGCTCGGCGAGGGCGTCGTCCAGGCGCTGCTCGGCGGTGAGCCGCTCCGGGAACTGGGCGATGATCCGGCCGGAGAGCGAGATGTCGCGGGTCTCGACGTCGACACCCGCGGTGCCGGCGAAGGCCTGGATGACCGGGAGGAAGGAGTGGGTGGCGAGGAACGGCGCCTCGTCCGTGAGGGTGTAGATGATCTTGGCCATGCTGGCGGGTACTCCTTGTTCGACCGTCGGTACGTCCACGGTACTCGTGGCGCAGGATGTCTCGACATCAAGATACATTGGCCAGGTGAACGCCCAGGTGCACCCTGGACCCGTGACCGAACTCCTCGTCGTCGGCGTCGTCGCCGTCATCGCCATCGCGGGCGCCGCCGTCGCCGGCCCGCGCATCGGTGTCGCGGCCCCGCTCGTGCTCGTCGTCCTCGGGATCGTCGCGAGCCTGCTGCCGTTCGTGCCGGACGCCGAGATCGATCCGGAGTGGATCCTCGCCGGGGTGCTCCCACCTGCTCTACTCGTCGGCGGTGTCGATGCCGTCGATGAACTTCCGACGGGAGTTCGGCGCGATCGGCGGCCTGTCGGTCCTGCTCGTCATCGCGTCGAGCCTGGTCCTCGGGCTGTTCTTCGCGTGGGTGATCCCCGGCCTCGAGGTTCTGGTGGGGCATCGCGCTCGGAGCGATCGTCAGCCCGACGGACGCCGTCGCGACCTCGATCGTTAAGCAGACCTCGGTGTCCCGCCGGGCGATCTCGATCCTCGACGGGAGTCCTGCTCAACGACGCCACCGCGCTCGTGCTGCTGCGGACCGCGATCGTCGCCGCCGCAGCCTCGTTCTCGTTCTGGGGCGCCCTCGGCGACTTCGCGAAGGCCGTCGCCATCGCCGTGGTGATCGGCTGGTTCGTCGGCTGGGTGAACGTGCTCATCCGCGCCCGGGTGCCGAACGCCGCGGTCAACACGGCGCTCTCGTTCGCGGTGCCGTTCGTCGCGGCCGTCCCCACCGAGCACTTCGGTGGCTCCGGGCTCGTCGCGGCCGTCGTCGCCGGGCTGTTCACCGGCATCGTCGGCCCGCGGAAGCGCCGCCGGGCACCGGCTGTCGGACGCGCAGAACTGGCAGACGATCGAGCTCGTGCTCGAGGGCGCCGTCTTCCTGACGATGGGGCTGGAGCTGTCGTCGATCCTCGGTGACGTGCAGGACGACCACACCGGCATCGGACCGGCGCTCCTGATCGCCGTCGTCGCGCTCGTGCTGACGGTGCTCGTGCGCGCGGCCTACGTCGTGCCGCTCCTGCTCGCCCTGTCCGCGAGCGCCAAGCGCGGTGAGCGGATGCAGGCGCCTTCGAGGAGATGCACGCGAGTGACCGTGACGCGATGAGCGACGTCATCCGCGAACACCGCCCAGGAAACCGTGCGCCGTCCGAACGAAGGAGCTCGACCGCTTCGCCGTGCGGGTGCGGCGGACCCTGGCCGACATCGCGTACTACACGAAGGCACCGCTCGGCTGGCGCGAGGTGCACTGCCGTGATCTGGGCGGGGGATGCGCGGCGCGGTCTCGGTCGCCGCGGCCCAGACGCTGCCGGACGGCACGCCGCAGAAGTCGCTCCTGGTGTTCATCGGGTCGCGGTCGCCCTGTTGCTCGCTCGTCGTCCAGGGCAGCACGATCGGCCCGCTCGTCCGACGGATCGTGGCCGCCGGCCCCGGACTCGGCGCAGAAGGACGTCGAGGAACGACGGCGACTGCTCGAGCTCATGCGGACCGCGGCCGAGCAGGTCCCGGGCAGGCCGAGGAGGGTTCCCCGCACGCAGGAGGAGCTGCAGGCCGCCGACCCCGCCGAGCTCCGGGCGTGGATGGGTCGCGAGAAGGCCCGGCGCACGGCCGTGCTCGAGGAGCGCAGCGCTCCGCGAATCCTCGACGCCCGCGACGACGGCTCGTTCGAAACGCCGAGGTGCTCGAGTCGATGCTGCGGAACCTCGACGCCGAGCAGATCGCGCTCGAGCTCGAGGAGCGCCCGTGCAGCTGACCGAGGTCGGTGCCGGTCGAGACCCCTTCGGTGCCGGTCGAGATGCTCTTCAGTGCCTGATCGACACCTGGAACACCCCGCACACCAGCGGCCCGCAGCAGCCGGTGAAGCCGCCGAGCCCTATCGGAAGTTCCGGAACGGACGCCCGAAGCCGGCGACGTGTGCGAGGCGACGCCGATCTGGTGCAGCACCTCCGAGGTCAGCGTCCGCTCGACCTTCGGCGCGAGCAGCGGGTCAGTCCGGACACCGTCACCACGATCTGCACGGCGTTCGGGGCGAGCAGCGGCTCGATCGTCTCCGCGGTCTCCTGCGCCCGGTGGAAGGCCGGGTCGTCCCCGGGCCGGCGGATCGCGATCACGGCGAGTTCGGCGTGGCCGGTCTCGCCGGGATCCGGCAGGTCGTCGTCGCCCACCACCCGCATCCGCGAGGCGTCCACACCCGCCCGCACGGCCGCTGCTCGCTGGGCACCGGCAGCAGGTCACGGGTGCCCGCGAGCACCACGTCGGCGACCCGCAGGTCGATGGGTTCGTGCCGGTCGCGGCGCTCGGGCCATGCTCAGGGTCCTTTCGGCTCGCTCATCGCGGACACTACCGATGGTCGGGAGCGGACGGGCGGGACCGGCCGGACCGGTCAGGACCCTCCCAGCGGTTCGGTAACGAGAAGATCACGAAAGGACCTGTACAAAGCGACAGAGTCGTGCAGAATGGTGGGCGGCCATGACGACACCACGCGAAATCGACCAGCACCCGGGGACCCCGGTGGTGCACCTGTCCCGTCGCGCGGCCCTCGAGGCCGAGCGTGCCGCCGCCCGCAAGCCGGGGCGTTCCGCCCGCAAGGCGGAGCGTTCGGCGACCAAGGCGAGACCGCCCGAAGCCGACACCGACGCCGAAGCCGGAGCGCACCGGGCGCCGAGCGACCATCGCCCGGGCGACCACCGAGCACGGCGTGCGGAACACCCCGGACGCACGCATCCAGCGAGTCGTCCGTCGCCCCGCGGCCACCGTGACCAGCCTGCCGGCCGCACCACGCGCCTCCAGGCAGCAGCGCACGTCGCGACCGCAGCGCGCCACCCGGATCACGCTGACGAGCGCCCTCGCCGCCCTCGCCATGTTCGCTGCCTCCGCGATGCCCGCGCACGCCGGTGCCGGCACCTCGATGGCGACCTCGACCCTCGCCCCCACGGTCCGCACCAGGACTACGCCGTCACCCAGGCCATCTCGGCCAGCGCCCTCGACCGCGACGAGTTCACGGTCGCGGCGGCACCGCCAGCAGCTCGGCCGCTCCGGGCACGGCGGTCTCCTACGGCGGCGCCGTCCGGTCGCCGTTCCCCGGGCCGGTCCGGATGAGCTCCGGCTTCGGCTACCGCTCCGCGCCGTGCGGTGCGTGCTCGTCCCTGCACCAGGGCCTCGACTTCAACCCCGGCATGGGTGCGCCGATCGGCGCCGTCGCCGCGGGGACCGTCCGCGTCTCGGGCACGTACTTCTCCTACGGCAACGCGGTCATCATCGACCACGTGGTCGACGGGCGCGAGGTCTCGACGCTCTACGGCCACATGATCCCGGGCTCCTCGCCGCTCAAGGTCGGCGACACGGTCGAGGCCGGCGAGTTCATCGGCAAGGTCGGCTCCTCCGGGGTCTCGACCGGGGCGCACCTACCTGGGGTCCTGATGGACGGCGTCACCCCGATCGACCCGAAGGCCTGGCTCGAAGCGCGCATCGGGCGGACCCTCACCGCCTGATCAGCTTGCCTGTGCACACTCACAGGCATGGACGACTATACAGACCGGCCGCTCGACGACGATCTGACCGGACCGCCCGCTGATGGGCGCCGACACCTGGATCGCCTTCGGGCTCGTCATCCTCTTCGTGCTCGTCGGCGGGGTGTTCGCCGCCGCCGAGATCGCCCTCGTCTCCCTGCGTGAGTCGCAGCTGCAGCAGCTCGAGCGCCGCGGGTCCCGGGGCATGCGCGTCGCCGAGCTCGGCCGCGACCCGAACCGGTTCCTGTCCGCCGTGCAGATCGGTGTCACGGTCGCCGGGTTCTTCTCGGCCGCCTACGGCGCTTCGTCGATCGCGCCGGACGTCGCGCCGCTGCTGGGCGGGTTCGGGCTCGACCAGGGTGCCGCCGAGGTCGTCGCTCTCGTGCTGATGACCCTCGTGATCGCCCTACCTTGTCGCTCGTGTTCGGCGAGCTCGTCCCGAAACGCCTCGCGCTGCAACGGGCCGAGGGCTTCTCGATGGCCGTCGCCCCGACCCTCGACCGCTTCGCGACCGCGATGCGGCCGGTCATCTGGCTGCTGTCGAAGTCCACCGACGCGGTGGTGCGGCTGCTCGGCGGGGACCCGGACGCCCGCAGTGAGATTGTGAGCACCGAACTCCGCGGCCTCGTCGACGACCACGACGCCATCGACCCCCAGGGTCGCCGCATCGCCCGGAGTGCGCTCGACGCCGGCGACCGCGTCCTCCGCGAGTCGATGCGCCCCTGGTACGACGTGTCCACGATCGACGCCGCGGTCTCCATCGCCGAGGCCACCGACCACGCCATCGACGTCGGACACTCCCGCTACCTCGTCACGGACGGCTCGCGGGACCACGTCGACGGGTTCGTGCACCTGCGCGACCTGCTCCGGCCCACCGACCCGTCGGCACCGGTGGCGACGCTCGTCCGCCCCGTGCTGGCGCTGCCGGGGACGAAGTCGCTGTCGAGCGCCATCGCGGACATGCGCACCGACGGCCACCAGATCGCCCTCGTCGTGGACGAGTACGGCGAGGAGCGCGGGCATGGTCACGCTCGAGGCGCTGCTCGAGGACCTCGTCGGGCAGATCCGCGACGAGTGGGACACCGCCGAGTACGACGAGTCGTCCGCGGCGCAGGACGGCGTCGACGGTGCGACGGTCCTCGAGGACCTGGCGGCCGACGGCGGCCCGGTCCTGCCCGACGGCGACTACGAGACCGTCGGCGGCCTCGTGCAGGTGTTCCTCGACCGGGTCCCCGCGGTCGGCGACGTCGTCCGGGCGGGCGACCACCGGCTCGAGGTGACCGCCATGGACGGTCACCGCGTGGCCGCGTGCGCATCACGGCCGACGTGACCGCCTGACGGACGGGAGGCGCGTGGCGGAGCCCGCCCCGCGCCTCCCGTCCGGTCTGTCCGTCCTGTCCGGACGGCAGCGGCGGCGGCGCCGTCGACGGCGGCGGCGGCGGGTACCGCCAGTGCCCCCGACCTCCCGGGAGGCGCGACGTACGCTCGACCCATGGGTATCGACGTGCGCAACGAGATCCGCGACTTCCTGTCCCTCCCGACAGGCGCGGCTCACCCCCGACCAGGTCGGCATGCCGTCGTTCGGTGGGGGGATCCGGCGGGTGCCGGGGCTGCGTCGCCACGAGGTCGCCATGCTCGCCGGGGTGAGCGTCGACTACTCCACGCGGCTCGAACGCGGTTCGCTCAAGGGCGTCTCGGACAGCGTGCTCGACGGGCTCGCGAGCGCGTTGCAACTCGGCGAGGACGAGCGCGTGCACCTCTGGGACCTCGCGCGTCTGGCGAACGCCGGCGTGAAGGTCATGCACCGCAACGTCCCGACCCAGGTCCGACCCGGCGTGCAGCGGCTGCTCGACGCGATCACCGGGGCGCCCGCGTGGGTCCGCAACGAGCGCGGCGACGTCGTCGCGACGAACGAGCTCGGCCACGCCCTGTACTCGCCGATGTTCGCCGGACCCGGTCGGCCGGTGAACACCGCACGCTTCACGTTCCTCGACCCGCGGCGAAGAGTTCTTCCCCGACTGGGCGCAGACCGCCCGCGACGCCGTGGCGATCCTCCGCGCGGCCGCCGTGTCGAGCCCCTGCGAGCCCGGTCGTCACCCTCGTCGAGGAGTTGTCTACCCGCAGCGAGGAGTTCCGCACCTGGTGAGGCGGCGCACGACGTCCGCGTGCACCGCGCCGGCAAGAAGCGGGTCGGTGCATGCCGATGTCGGCGAGCTGCGGCTCGACTACGAAGCGCTCGACCTCGTCGCGGACCCGGGCTGCCTGGTGATGTTCTCGTTACTCGGCCGAACCCGGCAGCGAGTCCGAACTGATCCCTGTCGCTGCTCAGAGTCGTGGGCCGCCACGGGACGGGCCGAACACGACGCCGAGCGCCGCTGGTCTGGACGCCGGAGACGCTGAGTCCGAGTCCGTCGGCTGAGCCCGTGACCGGGCAAGGACGACCTGCAAGTACCGTCGGCCGGAGCCGTCTACTTCGCATGGGCGTCGCGAAGGCCCTGGGCGGCGCGGATCGGTTGCTCGAGGTCGGCGTTCCGGCGGCGAGCGCGGGGTCCTACGCGCCGGCCGGTGCGGCGGTGACGACGGTCCCCCCAGGCGCGACCACCGCCCGACGGCCCGACGCCTTCGACGCCTCGGTGGTGACCTTCTCGCTCGACGAGTGGGACGACCTGGAGCACGGGCTGGCCGAGCTGCGCCGGGTCACGCGCGGACCGATCTTCGTCGTCCTGACCCGCGACCCGCACGCGTGGAGCGGTCGTGGCGTGCTCGCCGAGTACGCCCCGGAGGTCATCGCGGCCGAAGGCCGCGCCCTCCCCACACTCGACCAGATCGCGGCAGCGCTCGGCGGCGGCCTACGTCGTGGGCGACCACCCCGCTGCCTGATCCCGCTTCACGTGCGTCGGCGGCTTCTCGGAGGCGTACTGCGCCCGGCCGAGCGGCTCCTCGACCCCGGAGCCGCGGCGAGCCGGCCCGGCGTGGAGCCGTGTTGTTGAAGATGACCGCCCGCCGCTCCGTACGCCGCGCTCCGCACCGCGATCGAGTCCGGCGAGTGGGATCGCCGGCACGGCGCGCTCCGCGTCCGGCCGTCGTACGAGGAGCTCGCTCGTCCTCGTCACCGCCACCCCGACGGACGACCCCGTGGGGCTAGCGGAACGCTCGGTCCACCCGTACCCTGAATGTTCTTTTCATCGACCCGAAGAACAGGGGACCCGTCATGGACAACGACCACATCCACACCACGACGACCGACGCAGCCGTCGGACTGCGCGCGACGGAATGCTCCGTCGGATCGGCGCGGTGGCCGCCGTCGCGGCGCTCGCGCTCGGCTTCACGACGGTCTCGGCGACTGCCTCCAGGCTACCATGTTCCGTCCTGCGTCGCGCTCGGTGGAGACACGCGCGTACATCTCGCAGGCGGGCATCGTCACGCAGACCGGCCTCGTGTACGTCAAGAACAACTGCCAGGCCAACCTCCCGCCTGAAGGTCGACGTGCAGTACGGCTTCGACTCGCCGTGCACGACCTTCCAGAAGGGGCAGCGCATGGGCATCGCGTACACGTCCTACCCGGGCCTCGCCTACGCGACGGCACGCGGCGTCTACACCTGCTGAGTCCCGGAGCACGCCGCGGAGGGCGTGGCCGGGATCCTCGGGGTCGCGCCCTCCGACGCTCCCGCGGCCCGGGATCCTCCGGGTCGCGCCCTCCGACGCTCCGCGGCTTGACACGTCGTCGTAGGCTGATCGGGTGAGCTTCCAGGAGGTGGTCGGCGCCCGTATCGCCGACATCAGGGCGTGATGCCCCCGGTCGCACCGTTCGGTGCGGCCTGCGCTCAGCGAAGACCCTGTGGGCCACTCCGCCCGGTGCGGCGCATCCCCTGCCGCCCCGGGCACCGAGAACGAAAGCGCACACCATGCTGCCCATCAGCGAGAAGACCCTTCGCACGTCCTTCGTCAACGCCTCCCGCAAGGAGGTCGGTGACCTCACCACCCTCCCCGCCGGCTTCGACACGATCGACTGGGACGCCCTCGACTACCTCGGCTGGCGCGACCCGAAGATCGGCCGGCGCTACGTACGTGGTCGTGCCGACGCTCGACGGGGAGCTGGTCGGGATCCTGTTCCGGCAGGCCGAAGCCTCCTCGCGGTCGCTGGCGCAGTGCTCGTGGTGCCAGGACGTCAAGCTGCCGAACGACGTGGTGCTTCTGCAGCGCGAAGCGGTCCGGCAAGGCAGGTCGAACGGCAACACCGTCCGGCACCCTCGTCTGCCAGGACTTCCGACCTGCTCGCGGAACGTGCCGAAGCTGCCGCCGCCCGCGTACGAGGGCTACGACGTCGAGGCCGCCTGGCTCCGGCGCATCGAGGACCTGCGGCTCCGCGCCGCGTCGTTCGCGGCCGAGGTGTAGCCCCCGGCGGCGCTGGACGTTCCCGGTCGACGGCCTGGAGGCGCGGGGCGGGCCCGACCCCGCGCCTCCAGGCCCACGAACCGGACGTTCCGGGACCGGTGGTCGCGTTCGGGGAAACCACCGTGACTTGCCCAGGACACGATCCTCTCGTAGCGTGGCCGCGTGGACCTCGGCGAGCTGAACGACGCGACCGACACCGACGCTGCCGCCACCGTGCGGGCGTGGGCCGACGTCGATCCGTGGGTCGACGCCCTGGTGGCGGCACGTCCCTACGCGTCCGTCGCGGGGCTGCTCGACCAGCCCGTTCGCTCGCCGGCGCGTGGGGCGCCGCCGAACTCGATGCGGCGCTGGCGCACCACCCGCGGATCGGGGAGCGGGCCACGGACGCGTCGTCCGCTCGAGCTGTCGTCGATGCGCACCGCGGGTGACGACGTGGCTCGCCGCCATCGCCGACGGCAACGCGGACTACGAGCGGCGGTTCGGGCGCGTATTCCTCGTGCGCGCGCTGCCGGACGGAGCCCCAAGGGGCTCCTCGCCGAGCTCGAGCGGCGACTCGGGAATCAGCCCTCCGTCGAGGAGGCCGAGGCGGCGGCAGCCCTCGCCGGACATCGCGCTGCACCGCATCCGGGCGACCTTCGGCGTCCGCGCAGCCTGACCTCGCACGTGCTCGATGCGACCTCCGGTGTCCCCGCGGCGGGCGTCGCGCTCGTCCTGAGCACGGTCGACGGCGACGTCGTCGCGACCGGGTCGACCGATGCCGACGGCCGGGCGGCGCTCGGGCCGGACGTGCTCGGACGGGGCGACCACGTGCTCCGTTTCGAGACCGGGCGTACTTCCGCGGCGGCGGGGGTGCCGACGTTCCACCCGTTCGTGATGGTGGCGTTCTCGGTCTCGGGATCGGAGCACCTGCACGTGCCGCTGCTGCTGAGCCCCTTCGCGTTGCACAGCACCTACCGCGGCAGCTGACGCGCGGCGCGCTGCGCTCTCGCGCGGCTGCGAGGGGCGTAAGCCGTCTGCGGTACGTGCGCCCGGCGCGAGCGGGCTGGCATACCAGGGTGAGTAAGGCGGACGCGCAGGGCGTTTCGCCGCTCGCCTGATCTATGCGCAGCCCGGCATGCCGTCGCGATCGAGCCGAGGCGGAAACGCTCCGGTCCTTCCACGAAAAGCACCCTGGTATTTCGCCCGCTCGCTGGATGCGCGGCGCGGCGGGGGGGGGCTCACGCTGGCGGGGCGGCACTCCGCCCCGGGAAGGCGGGAGGCCCGTGGCGCGTCCGCCACGGGCTCAGCGTCGGTCGCTCGGGTCAGCGACCGATGGTCGACATGTCGGGGTAGCGGTCGCCCGTGGGGACCAGCAGCGCCGGCGGCCGCGCGATCTGGTCGTCGGTGAGGGTGAGGTCCGCGGCGCCGACGTTCTCCTCGAGGCGGGAGTCCCGCTTCGTGCCGGGGATCGGGACGACGTCGTCGCCCTGGGCCGGCAGCCAGGCGAGCGACACCTGCGCCGGGGTGGCGCCGGCCTCGGTGGCGATCTCCTTGACCGCGTCGACGATCCGCATGTTCTGCGCGAACGCCTCCTGCTGGAAGCGCGGGTTCGCCAGGCGGAAGTCGTCGGAGTCCAGGTCAGACGGCTTCGTGATGGCACCGTCAGGAACCCGCGGCCGAGCGGCGAGTACGGCACCAGGCCGATGCCGAGCTCGCGCAGGGTGTCGAGCACGTCGCCCTCGGGGTCCCGCGTCCACAGCGAGTACTCGCTCTGCAGCGCGGTGATCGGGTGGACGGCGTGGGCCTTGCGGATGGTCTCGGCACCGGCCTCGGACAGTCCGATGTGGCGGATCTTGCCCTCCTGCACGAAGCCGGCGAGCTGGCCGATCGCGTCCTCGATCGGCACGGCCGGGTCGACGCGGTGCTGGTAGTACAGGTCGATGTGGTCGGTGCCGAGGCGGCGGAGCGAGCCCTCGAGCGCCTCGCGGACGGACTCCGGTGCCGAGCTGATGCCCCGACCGGTGGCGGGGGTCTCCTCGCCCGGGGTGTGGGTGATGGGGCCGAACTTCGTCGCGATCACGACGTCGTCGCGGCGGCCCTCGAGCGCCCGGCGGAGCAGGTCCTCGTTCGTGTAGGGGCCGTACGCCTCGGCCGTGTCGAAGAGCGTGACGCCCAGGTCGATCGCGCGGTGGATGGTGCGGATCGACTCGTCGTCGTCGGAGCCGGCGCCCGTGTAGAAGGCGCTCATGCCCATGGTTCCGAGGCCGACGGGTCCGACCTCGAGGTCTGCGCGAGCTTGCGTGTCTGCATGCCCCAGGTCCTGCTCCGGCAGCCCGGGTTGGAGGGAGGCACTGACCGAGGCCGGTCAGACTGCGGCCGGTGTTCGTGTGGATCCTCCAAGGTCTTCCCGGCGCTCGCCTCGCCCTGGTGTGATCGGGACGTGAACCTGTACTTCCGGCTGTTGCTGCTGGTTGCGCGTCCGCCTCCGTCCGTCGATCGGCGCCCGTCGTCCGTCGCTCTGGGACGAGTCCGCACGCCGTTCCGGGTCACCGTCACCGACCTCGACCCGCTGCGGCACGTCAACAACGGCAAGTACCTGTCGATGCTCGACCTCGGACGCCTCGACCTCATGCTCCGCTCCGGGTTCTGGGGCGAGATCGCGGAGCGCGGCTGGTACCCGGTCGTCTCCGCGCAGACCATCACGTACAAGCGGTCGCTCACGCTCGGGCAGCGCTTCGACCTCGTGACGCGGGTGCTCGGCCTCGACGACCGTGCCGCCTACCTGGAGCAGACGTTCGTCCGTCGCGGGACCGTGGTCGCACGGGCCGTCGGCAGGCGCGGTTCCTGCAGCGCACGGGCGGGACCGTCTCGCCGGCCGAGCTGCTCGGAGGCCGCGGGCGAGCCGGAGCGCGACCTGACGCTCCCGAGTGGGTGCACGACTGGGCGGGCGCGACACGGATCAGCAGTGCCGCGGGGTAGACAGGTCCGGTGAGCGAACCAGAGCCCCACCGCCGGACCCCCGCGACGACCCGGCGGGTGCTGCTCGCCGGGGGAGTGGGCCTCGGGATCGCCGGGGTCCTGGCGGCGTGCAGCCGACCGGGTCCGAGCCCGTCGCCGTCCGCCTCCGGACCGCCTTCGGCCCGACGAGGACGCCCGGCCCGACGACGACACCGACGCCGACCCCGACACCCGGGGAGCCGGACTCGTGGAACGCCCTGGCCGCCGCCGTCTCCGGTCGGCTGCTCCGGTCCGGGGTCGAACGGGTGGAACACCGCGCGGCTGTCGAGAACCCGCGGTACGACGACGCCGACCCGCAGGGCATCCTCCGCGCCGCGGGCATAGCCGGACGTGCAGGCCGGGCTCGCCTTCGCCCGGAACACCCACACCCCGGTGGCGCTCCGTGCCGGCGGACACTCGTACACGGGGTGGTCCGCCGGCGGCGCGAGCGGCACCGACGTCCCGCGGTCGCTCGTGATCAGCACGCAGGACCTCGATGCCATCGAGCTCCACGACGACGACACCGTGACCATCGGCCCCGGTGCGCAGCTCGGCGACGTGTACGCCACCTCGCGAAGGCCGGACGGGCCATCGGCGCGGGGTCGTGCCCGACCGTCGGCATCGGCGGGCTCACGCTCGGCGGCGGGGTGGGCGTGCTCGTCCGCTCCTTCGGCCTGACCTGCGACCAGCTCACCGGCGCGACCGTCGTCACGCCGGACGGCACCGTGCACGAGGTCTCGGCGACCGCGGACCCGGACCTGTTCTGGGCGTGCCGGGGCGGCGGGGGTGGGGACCGTCGGCGTCGTGACCGCGCTGACCTACCGGACGCAGGCCGCGCCTCCCGTCCTGCTCTTCACCATCACCTTCGCGTGGTCGGCCGCCGCTGCCGTGGTGCGCGCCTGGCAGGACTGGGCGCCCACCGCCGACCGGCAGTTGTGGTCGACGCTCAAGCTGCTGAACGGCACGCGCCACACGTCGCCCACCGTCACCGTCACCGGCGTCTGGACCGGAGCGAAGACCGGAGCGGACACCAGCGTCGACGGTTTCATCCAGGCAACCGGAGCGAGCCGCTCGCCCACACCGCCAAGGAGATGACGTACGGCGCCGCGATGTCCGCGCTCGCCGGCAAGCCGCAGCGCGTGTCGGAGGCCGCGACCTCGTCCATCGGGAACGCCAAGCTCACCGACGCGCAGATCGACACGCTCGTGGAGCACGCCGCTGCTGCTGGCGACGTGGCCGGCAACCGGGAGGGCGGGGTCGCGCTCGACGCCCTGGGCGGCGTGGTGTCCGAGGTCGGCCGGACCGACTCCGCGTTCCCGTGGCGGTCAGCGCTGATGACGGTGCAGTACACGGCGGTGTTCGCCGACGGAGCGGACCCGGCCCCCTTCGACGCGTACGTGCGGGCGTTCCGGAAGGCGATGCGGGCCGGCGTGGGGGGACGCGGCGTACGCCAACTACTGCGACGCGGCGATCACGGACCCGGCGGACTACTTCGACGTGAACACCTCGCGGCTGCACCGGATCGCCGAGCAGGCGGACCCGACGGGATGCTGGCGCAGCCGCACTGGGTCTGACGGGCGCGACGGCCCCGCCGGCCCCGGGCGGCCCCCGGCGGCGCGATCCCGGTGGGTGAGATCGCACTCCGGCGGCCACCGGCGGGCCGATCGGCCGCGGGAGTGCGATCTCGCCGCGGACGGCCAGGCCTGGAGGCGCGGCGGACGCCCGGCTCGTCGGTCACGACCGCGGTGGGTCGTCTCTACGATGACCGCATGGACGCCGACGACCTCGTGGTACCGGACGCCGCAGCGTGGCGCGCCTGGCTCGATGCCCACGAGGGCGAACCGGACGGGGTGTGGCTCGTGCTCGCGAAGAAGGGCACCACGGAGCCGACGACCCTGAACTACGACCAGGCGCTCGACGAGGCGCTCTGCTCCGGCTGGATCGACGGGCAGAAGCGCGGCCGCGACGAGGCGACGTTCCGGCAGCGGTTCACCCCGCGGCGGAAGGCCTCGCTGTGGTCGCAGCGCAACATCGGCCTCGTGGCGACGCTCGTCGCCGAGGGACGGATGCGGGATCGGGGCCAGGCGGAGATCGACCGGGCGAAGGGCGACGGCCGGTGGGACCGCGCCTACGCCGGGGCCGCCACGGCCGCCGTGCCGGAGGACCTGCGGGCCGCGCTCGACGCCTCGCCGGCCGCTGCGGCGCTCTTCGCCGAACTCGACGCCACGAACCGGTACGCCGTCGTGCACCGGATCGATGACCGCGCCGAGCGCCACGGCACGGACGAACCGGCTGACGAAGCTCGTCGGCGGCCTGGAGCGGGGCGAGACCCCGTACCCGCGCAAGCCCTGACGGATCGGGCAGCCGCGTCGAACCACGTTTCAGACGTCGAACCGCGCGCCGGGGTCGGTTCGATGTCGGAAAGGTGGTTCGACCTGGCGGCACCCGGGGGACAGCGACTCAGAAAGCGGCGACGGGAACGGCGTGAGACCGGGGTCATGACCACTGGTACCGACACCACGAACCGTCCGGCTGCCGCATCCGGCACCTTCCGCATCGGTGGGGACCTCGAGGTCCACCGCCTCGGCTACGGCACCATGCAGCTCACCGGCCCCGGCGTCTGGGGACCGCCGAAGGACCACGACGAGGCGATCCGCGTGCTCAAGCGTGCCGTCGAGCTCGGCGTGGACTTCTTCGACACCGCCGACTCGTACGGCCCCTACGTCGCCGAGGAACTCCTCAAGGAGGCCCTGCACCCCTACGGCGACGACGTCGTCATCGCCACCAAGGCCGGCCTCACCCGTACCGGCCCGAACGTCTGGCCGCCGGTCGGCCGTCCGGAGTACCTCCGCCAGGAGGCCGAGATGAAGCCTCCGCCGACTCGGCCTCGAAGCGCATCGACCTGTTCCAGCTGCACCGCATCGACCCGAAGGTCCCGCTCGAGGACCAGGTCGGCGAGCTGAAGAAGCTGCAGGACGAGGGCAAGATCCGCCACATCGGGCTCTCCGAGGTCTCCGTCGACGAGGTGAAGGCCGCGCAGGAGATCGCGACCATCGTCACGGTGCAGAACCTGTACAACCTGCAGAAGCGTGACGCCGAGGAGCTCCTCGACTGGTCGGAGCAGCAGGGCATCGGGTTCATCCCGTGGTTCCCGCTCGCGACCGGCGGGCTCACCGGCGAGGACTCGCCCCTCACCGAGATCGCCGAGCGCAAGGGCGCCACCCCGGCGCAGCTCGCGCTGGCCTGGCTGCTGAAGCGCTCGCCCGTCATGCTGCCGATCCCGGGCACCTCGAGCGTCGCTCACCTGGAGGACAACCTGTCGGGCGCGACGGTCGAACTGACAGACGACGAGTTCGAGGAGCTGTCGAAGCTGGGCAGCTGACCCCGGGTCGCGGAGGCGACCGGAGGACGGACGGGAGGCGCGGTGCCAGCTGGCACCGCGCCTCCCGTCCGTCTGCTGCTGGTGGCTTGCATACCGGGTATGGGCATACTCGGTATGGTCACGGCGGCCACGACGGGGGGAAGACGATGAGCGTACGGATGGGCGTACTCGCGCTGCTGGTGGGGGGACCGGGGTACGGGTACCAGCTCCGGGGAGAGTTCGAGCACCGCACCGGCGGGACCCTGGCCCTCAACATCGGCCAGGTCTACACGACGCTCGACCGTCTCGAACGCGACGGCCTCGTGGCCCGCGGCGACACCGACGACGACGGACACGTCGTCTACACGGCGACCGACACGGGCCGCGACGAGGTCGCACGCTGGTTCAGCGAGCCGGTGCCCGCGAAGCGTGGGCGCGACGAGCTCGCGATCAAGTTCGCCCTGGCGGTCACGGTGCCCGGCGTCGACGTGGCGCACCTCGTGCAGGTGCAGCGGACGGCAGCCGTCCGGAACCCTGCAGGACCTGACCCGACTGAAGCGCACGTCCGACCCCGCGTCGGACCTGGCGTGGTCGCTCGTCCTCGAGTCGATGCTGTTCCAGGCCGAGGCCGAGGTCCGCTGGCTCGACCACGTGGAGTCGAGCGTCGCCCGGTACCGACCGGACGAGCACCCGTCGCCGACCCCGGACGCAGCCGTGTCCGACGCGACCGTCCGGAGCGCACGGTGAACGCCGCGGCACCGCTCCTCGAGCTAGACGCGGTGAGCGTGCAGTACGGCACGGGGTCGAAGGCCGTCACCGCACTCGCCGGCATCGACCTGCAGATCCGCCGCGGCGAGATGGTCGCGGTGATGGGCACCTCGGGCTCGGGCAAGTCGACGCTGCTCGCCTGCGCCGGCACCCTGCTGCCGCCGACCAGCGGCGAGGTCCTCATCGACGGCACCTTCGTGTCCGACCGGCCGGCCAAGGAACTCGCAGCGCTGCGACGCCGACTGATCGGCTTCGTGTTCCAGGACTTCAACCTGATCCCCTCGCTCACCGCGGTCGAGAACGTCGCCCTGCCGCTCGAGCTCGACGGGTGGAAGGCCTCGCAGGCCCGCCGCGCCGCCGAGCTCGCGCTCGACAACGTCGAACTCGGCCACCGCGCCGACGCGTTCCCGGACGACCTGTCCGGCGGCCAGCAGCAGCGCGTGGCGATCGCCCGGGGCGTGGTCGGCGAGCGCCGCCTGGTCCTCGCGGACGAGCCGACCGGCGCCCTCGACTCGCAGACGGGCGAGGTCGTGCTGCGGATGCTCCGCCGGCACGTCGACGCCGGGGCGGGTGCGCTCCTGGTGACGCACGACGCCCGGCACGCTGCCTGGGCGGACCGGATCGTCTTCCTGCGGGACGGCCGCGTGGTCGACGAGACCGTGTACTCGGGCGTGGAGATGGCACTCGCGGACCGAGCCGCGTCGTGAGCGCGCGTCGGCGCACCGCCGACGCCGATCCGGCCCGGACGGGTGACTCCGGCGCACGGCGCGCCGACCGCCGGTCCGGACGTCGCCCGGCGCGCGCGCGGACCGATCGGCGCGACCGCGTCCGGACGCCGTTCGCGATCCGTCCGGCGCTGCGGCTCGGGCGACGGCTGGCGTTCGCGAAGGTCGGTCGTGCGGCGCTCATCGTCGCGCTGATCGGCATCCCGACCGCCGGGTTCACCGCGGCCTCGATCGTGGTGCAGTCGACGCAGGCCACCTCCACGGAGCAGCTGCGCTACGACCTCGGGCACGCGGCCGGCCAGATGCGCATCGCCGGTCCGGACCTCCGCGGCATGCGCCAGGACCCCGTGAACTGGCAGTACACCGAGTCGGAACGGGGGAGCCCCGCGGCGAAGGCGAACGGCGACGAGCGGTCCGCGAACGTGCTCGACCACGTGCCCGCGGGCGCGCTGTCGATCCCCGTGGGCTCGTCGTCGGTCGTGCTCGCCGGACCGAAGGGGCCGATCGGCATCACGGCGGTCGAGGGCTCGGCGTGGTCGAAGGTGCTCGACGGGCACTGGCACGTGCTCGACGGGGCCGCCCCGACCACCCGCGACGAACTCATGGTCACCCCGGCGACCCTCCAGCGCCTCGGCGCGTCCATCGGTGACACGGTCGACCTGACCGACCCCGTGACGAAGCGCCTCACGATCACCGGCACGATGCGTGACGCAGCGTCCGACCCGGACGCGCAGGGCGTGTTCCTGCCGTGGGGGACCACCCTGTCGACGACGACGGGCGCGGACCGTACCGGCACCACCGACGTCACCGTGTACCTGCCCTCGGACGCTCCGACGTGGTCGGAGATCCGACAGCTCAACCAGCACGGGGTCGTCGTGGAGTCCCGGCCGGTCGTGCTCGACCCGCCGGACGCACGACTCCGCGGTGGCCAGGTGGGCTCGCAGATCGGCTGGTTCCTCGGCGCCCTCGCGCTCCTCGGCGTCTTCGCGATGTTCGAGGTGGCGCTGCTGGCCGGTGCCGCGTTCCTGGTCGGGACCCGCGCCGACACCCGCTCGTACGCCATCGTCACGAGCGTCGGCGGCGACCGGCGGTTCGTCCGGACGATCGTCGCCGGCTCCGGGCTCGCTGCTCGGGGCGACCGGCGCCGTGCTGGGCGTGGGGCTCGGCACGGGGATCGGGGTCGTCGCGTTCCGCCTGATCGACAACGGCAACGTCGGGACCTGGCCCGGTCTGCACGTGCCCCTCCCGCTCCTGCTGTCGATCAGGGCGGCGGGGGTGCTCGCCGGCCTGGTGTCCGCCCTCGTCGCCGCGCGTGCCGCCACGAGGATCAACGTGCTCGCCGGCCCTCCGGGGGTCCCTGCGCCCGGCGGCGGCGAACCCGCGCGCCGAACGCCGCCGACGGATCTGGGCTCCGGTGCTGATCGTCGCGGGCGCCCTGATGACCCTGGCCTGCGGGGTCGGCGTGCTGCTGCTCGACGACCGCCCCGTGCAGGAGGACGAGCTGGTGTGGGTGGTCGGTGCCGGCGTCGCGATCGGACCGTGCCTCATGCAGCTCGGGGTCGCGATGTGCTCGCCGTGGTTGCTCGCACTCGTCGCCAAGGCCTCGACGCGCCTCGGCCTGTCCGCACGGCTCGCCGCACGCGATGCGCGCCGCAACCCGGTGCGCACGGTGCCGGTGCTCGCGAGCGTCATGAGCGTGGTGTTCGTCGCGTCCGTGGCGATCACGTGGAGCGCCTCGGCGCACGCGCAGTTCGTCCGCGACTACGAGTACCGGACCGCCGTGGGCGTGGCCACCGCCGACGTCTCGGTCTCCGGCGACGAGGGGACGTCCAGCGGGTACGACGCCGAGCTCACCGCCCGGGCCGCGAAGATCGCGTCCGGGGTGCTCCGCCACGACCGCATCCGGGTCCTCGGCGTGGTCGCGGAGCAGGCCGGCGACGAACCGACCACGATCACCGTGCCGCACGACTGGGTCGGCAAGGAGTGTCCGACGAACGACACCACGTCCTGCTCGCGGTACCTCACGTCCGCCAGGACAGCTCGGCGCCGCACATCTGGACGGGCACGGTCGACGACTACGCCGTGCTGACCGGGCACCGGCCGTCGGCGACCGTCCGCGACGCCCTGGCCTCGGGCAAGGCCGTCTCGCTCTGGCCGGAGTACGCGCACGACGGCGTGGTCCGCCTCGACACCTTCCGCGACCGGACCTGGGAGTCGCCGACGATCACCACCGCCCGCGGCCGGACGCCTCGACGACCATCCCGCCGTGCTCGACGTGCAGTCGCCCCGCATCGAGGTGGGCGTCTTCAGTGACCCCGGAGACCGCCGAACGCCATCGGGTCCCCGCAGTCGCCGGGATGCTCGTGACGAAGCTCCCCGGCGAGCTCACACCCGCTCAGTGGGACGAGCTGTCGTCCGCGTGGCAGAGCCGTGGCGGCGCTGACCGCGACCGCTGGTACGGGCCGACGTTCGCCTACGAAGCCGGTCCGGTGGATGCCCAGGGCATCGTGAAGGCGCTCGTCCTCGCACTGGCGGCGGCCGTCACGATCGGGGCCACCGCGGTCGCGATCGGCCTCGCCCGGTCGGACGGACGCCGTGACGACGAGGTCCTCGACGCGGTGGGGGCTGCTCCGGTGCTCCGCCGTCGGGTGTCCGCGTGGCAGGCGGCGATCCTCACCACGGTCGGCGCGGTGATCGGCACCCTGTTGGGACTGCTGCCGATCCGGGCGCTCACCCTGCGGTTCACGAGTGGTCCGGCCGGTGCGTCGCACATGCCGTTCGTCGCGGACTGGCCCGTCCTCGCGCTCCTGGCCCTCGGTCTGCCGATCCTGGTGACGGCGGGCACCTGGCTGACGGCGGGACGCGGGCGTCGGGTCGCGGTCCGTCGCTCACTGTGACCAGGGGAGGGGGGACCGGACGAGCAGGGATCGGCGGAGCAGCGCCCGGCGGACCTGGGAACGACCACGAGGACCCACAGCGAACCGTCCGGTTCCCCAGGTCTGGGGTCTGGTACCGGCACGCGATCCGCGGGATACCTGGAGTCGTGTCCACCACTCGTCGCCGCGCACTGCTCGCGAGCACCGTCTCCGCCGCCTGCCTCGTCGCGGTCGGGTCGTTCGTCGTCTCCACGCACACCGCTCCGGTGGTGAGCAGCACCCGTGCGGTGGCCGTCGCGGGGGCACCGGCACGGGTCGAGCACGCGGACGCCCGCGCGGACACCCGGACCGACGTCCACTCGGACGCCCGGGTCCCCGTCCGCGAGCAGGTCGTCTCCGGACCGCTCGGGTCCGGCGACCGATCGGGGGCGATCACGTTCGCCTACGCGGGCGACTCCATCACGGCGCGACCGGACTCGTGGTTGTACGCACTCGAGCCGGACACGCAGTTCCACGCGGTCGGCGGCTACGCGCACAGCGGGTACCGGGCCGACCAGGTGCTCGCCGAGATCGGTCCGGTGCACGACGCCGACGTCCTGGTGGTGGAACTCGGCACGAACGACGTGAACCAGGCCGTCCCCACCGCGACGACGATCGCGAACGTCGACGCCGTCGTCCGGAGGGTCGGCGCGGAGCACGTCCTGGTCGTCGCCGGTCCGCCGTCGGACTGGACGACCAGCCGGTGGGGGCGCCGACCGACGCACGGGCCAGGTCGTCCTCAGCCGAGCACTCGAGCGCGATGCGGCCGAGCACGGCTGGTCGTACACGGACCCGTTCACGGCGTTCCGCCAGCACGACGGCGCCTGGGTCCGCGGCACGTCGCCGGACGGGATCCACGGGACCGCAACCACGAACGTCGGCGTCGCACGAGCGATGGCCACGGCGATCACGGAGGCATCCCGCTAGCGGCGGGCAACCACAAAGAAGCAGTTGCAAACATCTGCTTGCAAAGAGTTCTTTGCAGTCGTACGCTCAACGCATGGCTCCCGAAGCACGCGTCCTCGACCTCCCGTCGATGAAGGCGCTGAACCACCCACTGCGCACGCAGCTCTTCAACGAGCTCGCCGCGCACGGACCCGCAACGGCGACGAGCCTGGCCGATCGGGTCGGTGAGTCGACCGGCTCGACCAGTTACCACCTCCGCCAACTCGAGAAGCACGGCTTCATCGAGGAGATCGTCGGCCGCGGGAACGGTCGTGAGCGCTGGTGGCGGCGCACCCCGGTCGCCGTCCAGACGAACGTCGGGGACACCCCCGCCGGCATCGCCGCGGCCCGCCTCATCGCGACCGGGTCGAACGAGTTCGCGGAGCAGATGATCCGCGAGTTCATCGCCCGCGACCAGGAGACGATGTCCCCCGGCTGGCGGGACGCCAGCGACCTCTCGGTCGCGATCATGCGACTGCGCCCCGAGGAACTCACCGAGCTGATGGACGGCGTCCACGCCCTCGTCGACTCGTTCCGGCGCCGTCACGTGCTCGACGACGACTCCGACGCGGACACGAGCCGCGTCTTCATCCGCCTCGCGGCGGTACCCGTCTTCGACGACGAACGCCAGGATCATGAGCGCAGCACTCCACCTCGACCACGTCGGCCCGCTCGAACGGACCGCACACCGCCTCGGACTCGCCCTGCTCCGGTGGAGCGAGACACGGGCGGCCCGTGTCGCCCACTCCGCCCTCAGCCCGGACCGCGGGACGGCTCGGCTCGCGTACGAGCAGCGCACCGCCCTGGAGGCACGGCACCGGCACTGGGACCGGCTCGCCTCCGGCACGCCCCGCGTCCGCTGACGGGGCAGCACGCCGGCTCGGCCACGCGGTGCGCATCGCCTCAGCCGGTGGTGCAGAACGACTCGACGGCGACGTGCACGCCGTCGGTACCGCCCCCGAGGCGCATCCGCTCGACCGCGGCGTCGGCGTGCAGCGGCCCGACCAGGTCGGTCCCCATCGCCCGGTCGATCGGCGCGTAGCCCGCGTCGTGCCAGCCGTCGAGGACGCGCGGCGCGAGGTCCTGCGGACGGACCGTCGGCAGCACGAGCGACCCGGTCCACCGCCGACCGCCGCCGTCGCACACCTGCTCCGTCAGGACCACCGGCGGCGCCTCGGCCCGCGCGGGCGTCGGCGACGACAGGTCGTCCAACGGACCGGCCCAGCGGACCGTGTCCTCGAGCAGCGCACGCGTCCCCGCCTCGATCCCGGCGGCGTCGAGGGTCGTCGCGTCGGCGGGGGTCGGCCCGGGCCACTCGGGCTCGAGCGTCCACGTCGACGACGGCTCCGGCTCCGCCACCGGTGCCCGCGTCCCCTCCGGCAACCCGCTGCCGGCGAACAGCGGCCCCACGGCGAGCGCTCCGACGAGCCAGACGGCCACCACGGCGTCGGCCGGCCACAGGGTCGTGATCGACGGGCGGTCGTCCTCGGCCACCGTGCGGAGACGACGCCACCGCATCGTGAGCGCCGTCGTCAGGAACCCTGCCGCCGCGAGCACGACGGGCAGCTCGACGACCGGCGGCACCACTCCGAGGCCGGCGCCCCACCACCCCGCGGGGACAGCGGTCGCGACGGCCATCGCCGTGTACGCGGCGACGAGCAGCCGCGTCTCACGACGGGGGGAGTCGCTCGTGGTACGGCGCCGGCCGCAGCACGCACCACACGGTCGCGGCCACGGCGTTCACCGCGACGCCGACCCGGCCGAGGCCGAGTCCGACGAACTGGAAGAAGGCCCACCCGGCTCGCGGCGGCGGGTCCACCTCGTACCGCACCTGCCCGGCGAGGTGCAGCAGGACGAGGACCCCGACGACGCCGAGCACGAAGAACGCCCACGCCCAGCGTGGCGGTCCCACGCGACGGATCGCCGCCGCGGCGAACAGGACGGACGCCGGCAGCAGGACGAGCAGGGCGATGCCGGCCGTGCCGTCGAAGGTCTCCGGATCCACGTGCCCACGCTGAGAGGGCGACCGTTCGGCGGACGACCCGGGCACGACGGCTGTGTCCGGCGACCCATCGGCGGACCGGGAGGCGCGGGGCGGACCCGCCACGCGCCTCCAGGCGCGTCAGCGCGGACTCACTCGGGGAGCGGCTCCGCGTAATGCGGAAGTCGCCGCGCTCCGTGTGGATCGCCCAGAGGCGGTCCGCGATCGACTCGCCGGAGTGCTCCGGCTGCCCGTCGTCGATCCCGAACGGGATGATGAGCTGGCCGACGTGCACCTGCTCCGGGCGGACGGCGTCGTGCAGGAGCTGGGCGTACGCGCTCTCGCCCGCGAACGCCACCGACGTGCCCGTGACCCGGGCGCCCGGACGGACGGCGCTGCCGCCGTTCACGAACAGGATCGTGCCGTGCCCCAGCGCGCGCATGCCGGGCAGCACCTGCCGGACCGCGGTGACCGAGCCGTACACCGAGAACTCGATCGGACCGACCAGGTCGTCCGCCGTCGTCTCGAGCACCGGTCGCATGTACTCCTTCGCGGGCAGCGGACTCGGCTACTGCAGCACCTCGATCGGGCCGAGCTGCTCGGTCGCGCGTTCGAGGGCGGCCCGGAGGGAGTCCTGGTCGCGGACGTTCGTGGCGAAGCCGGCGGCCTCGTACCCGCGGTCCTGCAGCGAACGGGCGAGTTCGTCGAGCCGGGACTGGTTGCGGGAGAGGAGGGCGATCGAGAAGCCCTCGCGGCCGAAACGGTTCGGCGACGGCGAGGCCGAGGCCTTGCCGGCCCCGACGATGGCGATGGTGGTCATGCGGTGTACTCCTCGTCGCTCACGTGCTCGAGCCAGGTGGTGGTCGTGGCCGGGTCGTCGGCCGAGTCGAGCATCGCGAGGTGCTCCATGTAGTCCGTCGGCGTCGCGCCGTGCCAGTGCTCCTCGCCGGCCGGCGTGTACACGGTCTGCCCAGCCTGCACCTCGAGCACGCCGCCGTCCCGCGTGCCCATGCGCGCCACGCCCTCGGTCACGTGCAGCGTCTGCCCCTTGGCGTGCGAGTGCCACGCGGTGCGGGCACCGGGCAGGAACCGGACCTTGGCGACGGTCATGGTCTGCCCGGGCTCCTGCGGTGCGGCGATGGCGTCCAGGTACACGTCGCCCGTGAACTGCTCGGGCGGGTTCTTGACGGTGGGCTGCTTCGGCTGGATCTGCATGTCCCCGACGGTAGGCCCGTCCGTGCGGCCGAGGGAGGGGACGACGGAACCCCCAGCAGCGGTGCGGATCCAGGCCTTTCCCGAGTGCGACGTGTGCAATCGACGCAACGACCCGGGAGGAACACCGTGGACACCACCCCGCACCGCGCTCGCGACCGCATCCTGACCGGAGCGGGCCTGGCCGCCGCCGCCGTGCTCGTCCTCGCGGGCTGCTCGGACGACTCGGCCCGGACGCTCGAGGGCACCGCGGACGCCACGACCGCCCCGTCGGCGAGCGCCGACCCCACCGCCCCGGCGGCCGGACAGCTCCCGTCCGGGCGGCGGAGACGACCGACATCGCGACCGGGCTCGACGCACCGTGGTCGGTCGTCCGCACCGGCGACGGCGGGGAGGCCCTCATCAGCGAACGCGACTCGGCGCAGGTGCTCGAGCTGGACGGTTCGGGGAAGACGCGCACGGTCGGCACCGTCGACGGGGTCAGCCACGGCGGCGAGGGCGGCCTGCTCGGCCTCGCGCTGCACGACGGCGACCTGTTCGTGTACTCGACCGCCGACGACGGCAACCGGATCCAGCGGTACGAACTCACCGGCAGCACCGGCTCCTACGGCCTCGGCGACGCCACGACCGTCATCGACGGCCTGCCGGCGAACAGCTTCCACAACGGCGGCCGCATCGCCTTCGGCCCGGACGGGATGCTCTACGCGAGCGTCGGCGACGCCGGCACCGGGTCGGACGCGCAGGATCGCGACTCCCTGGCAGGCAAGATCCTCCGGCTCACCCCGGAGGGCGACGTGCCGGGTGGCAACCCCTTCCCGGGCTCGCCGGTCTGGAGCCTCGGGCACCGGAACGTGCAGGGCATGGCGTGGACCGCCGACGGCACGATGTTCGCCTCGGAGTTCGGGCAGGACACCTGGGACGAGCTCAACGTCATCGAGCGGGGAAGGACTACGGCTGGCCCGAGGTCGAGGGCACCGGTGGCACGGACCAGGGGTTCGTCGACCCGGTGCAGCAGTGGTCCACCGACGACGCCTCGCCGAGCGGCCTCACCGTCATCGACGACACCGTGTTCATCGCGAACCTCCGCGGCGAGGTCGTGCGCGGGATCCTGGCGGACGACCCGACGACGTCGACCGAGTACTTCGCGCGGGACTTCGGGCGCATCCGCACCGTGCTGGAGGGGCCGGAGGGCGCGCTCTGGTTCGTCACGAACAACACCGACGGCCGCGGTGACCCGACGGAGGGCGACGACCGGATCGTGTCCGTCCCCCTCGCGAGCAGCTGACCGGTGCTGCGCTGACCGGGGTTCTGGCAGCACCTCGCTCGCGCGCACCCCACGGAAGTACCGTGACGGCATGGACCACCGCGACGAAGCTCGCGACTTCCTCTCCGGTCGTCGCGCACGCATCACCCCCGAGCAGGCCGGCGTCGAGACGTTCGGCACCCGTCGCCGCGTGACCGGACTCCGGCGCGAGGAGGTCGCCCGGCTCGCCGGCGTGAGCATCGACTACTACACACGGCTCGAGCGGGGAACCTGCAGGGCGTCTCGGACAGCGTGCTCGATGCCATCGCCGGTGCACTGCAGCTCGACTCCGCCGAGCACGAGCACCTGCGCGACCTCGCCCGGCACCAGAACGCGACCCCGCGACGAGCCGCCCGGGTCACCCCGGTGGCGGCCGTCCGACCCGAGTTCCAGGTACCTGCTCGACGTCGTCACCGACGCTCCGGCGATGATCGTCAACAACCGGCAGGACATCGTCGCCGCCAACGCGCTCGGCTACGCGATGCACTCCGACCTCGTCGACGCGCCAGCCCGCCCGCTCAACTTCGCGCGGTTCATCTTCCTCGACCCGCAGGCGCGGAACTTCTACCGCGACTGGCAGCGGGCGGCGCACACGAACGTGGCGATCCTGCGTCGCGAGGCGGGTCGGACCCCGAACGACCGCGAGCTCGCGGCGCTCATCGGGGAGCTGTCGATGCGGAGCGACGACTTCCGGGAGCTCTGGGCGTCCCACGACGTGCGGCGGCACTACGCGGGCGTGAAGTCCTTCCACCACGCGGTGGTCGGGGACCTCGAACTGCACTTCCAGACGCTCGAGCTCGCCGAGGACCCCGGGCTGGCGCTGACGATCTACCCGGCGACGCCGGGATCGCCCACCGCGGACGCCCTGCGGGTGCTCGCCTCGTGGGCGGCGACGGAGCGGATCGCGGAGCGAGCGCGCGCACTCCGCCTGAGGCGGTGGTCGTGACCCCACGACAGACGGGAGGCGCGGTGCCAGCTGGCACCGCGCCTCCCGTCCCGCCCTGTGGTCGCGTCAGGCCTCCGGGATCACCCGCTCGAAGCGGCTCGTGTCCGCCCCGTCCGGGTCTGGCCCGTTCCGGCGACCGGTGTCGAGGGCGTCCAGCCGCGCGAGCTCGTCGTCCGACAGGGCGAAGTCGAAGACGTCGAAGTTCTCGCGGATCCGCCCCGGGTTCGTCGACTTCGGGATCGCGTTCCGGCCCTGCTGCACGTGCCAGCGGAGCATCACCTGCGCCGGCGTCTTGCCGTGCGCCTCGGCGATCTGGCGGATCGTCGGGTCGTCCATCACGCTGACCCGCTCGTCGCCCCACCCCGGGTAGAAGGTGATCCCACCGATGGGCGACCACGCCTGGTCGAGGATCCCGTGCTCGGCATCCGCGCGCTGGACGTCCGGCTGGGTGAAGTACGGGTGCAGCTCGATCTGGTTGAGCGCCGGGATGACGTCCGTCTGCTCGAGCAGCGAGCGGAGGTGGTGCGGCATGAAGTTGCTCACGCCGATCGCCCGGACCCGGCCGTCGGCGTACAGCGTCTCGAGGGCCTTGTACGCCTGTACCGTCCGCTCGAACCGATCCGGTGCGGGCTGGTGCAGGATCAGCACGTCGACGGTGTCGAACCCGAGCTTGCCGGTGGCCTTGTCGAAGGCGTGCAGCGTCTCGTCGTACCCGTAGTCCGAGACCCAGATCTTCGTCTCGAGCACGATGTCGTCACGGTCGACGCCGGAGGCGCGGATGCCCTCGCCGACCTCGCGCTCGTTGCCGTACGCGGCAGCGGTGTCGATGTGGCGGTACCCGGTCTCGAGCGCCGTGCGGACGGCGTCGACGGTCTCCTCGGGTGCGCTCTGGAAGACGCCGAACCCGATCGCGGGGATCTGCAGTCCGTTGTTGAGGGTGAGAGTGTCCATGCCGACGACGCTACGACCGGCCACCCGGTGCTGACGGGTACCAGCAACCCCTGCTCCGCGCAGGTGATCGGACCTACCGTGGAGCCATGGACACGACCGAAGAAGTGCGGGACTTCCTCCGCACCCGCCGCGAGCGCCTCACGCCGCAGCAGGTCGGGCTGCCCGACTTCGGGGGCGCTGCCCGACGCGTCAAGGGACTCCGTCGCGAGGAGCTCGCTCTCATCGCCGGGATGAGCGTCGACTACTACGTCCGACTCGAACGCGGGAACCTCACCGGCGTCTCGGAGAGCGTCCTCGAGTCGCTCTCCCGAGCCCTCCGGCTGGACGACGCCGAGCACGCGCACCTGTTCGACCTCGCCCGGACGCAGAACGCCTCGGCCACCACCCGCCGCCGGACGACGACCTCGAAGGTCCGGCCGAACGTGCAGCGCGTGCTCGACTCGATGACCGCGCCCGCGTGGGTGCGGAACGGTCGATCCGACTTCCTCGCCGGCAACGCCCTGGCACGGGCGCTGTACTCGCCGTTGTTCCTCGCGCCGTCCGGCACACCGAACTCGGCCCGGTTCGCCTTCCTCGACCCCCGCGGTCGGGAGTTCTGGCTCGACTGGGACGTCGTCGCGAGCGACATGGTGGCGGTGCTGCGCGCCGAGGCCGCCCGGACCCCGTACGACAAGGGGCTCAGCGACCTCATCGGCGAGCTGTCCACCCGCAGCGAGGAGTTCCGGCAGCGCTGGGCGGCGCACGACGTCACACGACACCGGACAGGTCAGAAGCGGGTGCACCACCCCGAGGTCGGCGACCTCGACCTGACGTACGAGGCGATGGAGCTCGTGACCGACACCGGGCTGACGCTCGTCGTCTACAGCGCCGAACCGGGGTCGCCGTCGGAGGAACGGCTCCAGTTGCTCGCGAACCTGGTGGCGACCGAGTCGGCACGGGCGGCCGCCCTCTCCACATCAGAGGACGCATGAACGACACGGGATCGATCCGTACGACCGCGCCGGCCGCGCCCTCGTCGTTCGCCGCCCGCCTGCGCTTCCGCATCGCAGCGGAGCAAGAGCTCCACGAGCTGACCCGCGACCGCGAGCGTGAAGCGCGGATCCTCGACGACGCGGCCGTCCGGCTCGCACCCGGCCCGTGGCAGATCGCACAACTGTTCCGGCGGCGACGATGACGTCCGGCGCGGGGATGACCCGCGGGCGAACCCTCCTCTTCGCCGTCGCGGGTGGCGCCGCCGTCGGCAACCTGTACTGGTCGCAGCCGCTCCTGGACGACATCGCCCGGTCGCTCGACACCTCCACCGCCGTCGCCGGGCTCCTCGTCACCCTCACCCAGGTCGGCTACGCCCTCGGCATCCTGCTCGTGGTGCCGCTCGGCGACGTCCTCGACCGGCGCCGCCTCGTACCGGTGGTGCTCGTCGCGTCCGCGCTCGCCCTGCTCGGGGCCGCCGTGGCCCCGACCTTCACCACGCTCCTGGTCGCCCTCGCCCTGGTCGGGCTGACGACCGTCGCCGGGCAACTGCTCATCCCCCTCGCCGGCGACCTGGCCGACCCGGCGGAACGCGGCCGGGTGGTCGGCACGATCGCCTCGGGCGTCCTCACCGGCATCCTGGTCTCCCGCACGGTGAGCGGCATCGTCGCCGACGCGTTCGGCTGGCGTGCCATCTACGTGCTCGCGGCGGTGGCCGCTCTGGTGTTCGCGGTCCTGCTACGCCGCGTGATCCCCGAGCTCGAGCGCCGTGACCGGGTGCCCTACCCGGCGCTGATCCTGTCGGTGTTCCGCGCCGTCGGGGCGCTACCGCTCGGTGCAGGTCACCCTCGTCATCAGCGCCACCGTCTTCGCGGTGTTCACGATGTTCTGGACGGCGCTGACGTTCCTGCTCAGCGCGGAGCCCTTCGGCTACTCCACGACGGCGATCGGGCTCGTCGGGCTGGCGGGACTCGCCGGCGCCGTCGCGGCACAGCGGGTCGGGCGACTGCACGACCGGGGCCTCTCCGTGCCGGTCAGCGGAGCAGCACTCGTGCTCGTGCTGGTGTCCCTCGTGATCGCCGGCATCGGCGCCCGCTCGATCGTGGTCGTCCTGGTCGCGGTGGTCCTGCTCGACGTCGGCGTGCAGGCCGCGAACGTGCTCAACCAGACCCGCCTCTTCGCGATCGACCCCGCGGCACGCAGCCGGCTCAACACCGCGTTCGTCACCGGCAACTTCATCGGGGGTGCCATCGGCTCGGCCGTCGCGTCGGTGCTGTGGAACGCCGGTGGGTGGACAGCCGTCACCGTGGGCGGGGCGGTGCTGATGGGGTTCGCCGTGACGGTGTGGGCCGTGCACCGACGCCGGGGTCTCGTGGTGGGCTCGACCGAGCGCTGATCACCGACTCCGACCACGACCGCGGCGGCGGATGGCGGTGCCTGTGGTGACGATCGCGGCGAACAGTGCGACGGCAGCGACCAGGTGGGAGATCCACGACCCTCCGGTCGCGGGCTGGGTCACGACGACCGCGCCGAGGGACACCAGGGCCACACTGACGACGCAGGCGAACGGGATGCCGGTGACGAGGTTGCGCACGTTGCCTCCGATGTTGTCTGGTATTTCCGCGTACTGACCACGCCGGCCGTGCGCCAGCGTGGGCCGGGGAGTAGGGTGAGGACAACACCTCCCTCGACGCCCCTGACGGTCGTAGCGTCGGGGGCATGCGCTTCACCGAGACCGATCCCGAGTTCGCCCAGTACTCCGCCGCGTTCGCCGACGAGACCCTGCAGCACGCGTCCCTCAGCGCGCACGACCGGTTCGTCGTGCAGCTCGGAGCGGTCGTCGCGACGGGGGCCCGGGCGGCGTTCGGGGACCTGCTCGACCGCGCGCTCGACGACACCGTCACCCCGATCGAGGCGAAGGAGGTCGTGTACCAGGCCGTCGCCTACGTCGGACTCGCCCGCGCCACGGACTTCCTCGCCACCACGAACGAGGTGCTCACCGCCCGCCGGAGTCACCCTGCCGCTCCCGGGCCAGTCGACCACCACGCCGGACGACCGTCTCGAGCGGGGTCGCCAGGTGCAGGGCGCGGTCGTCGGGCCGGACGTCGTCGACTCGCTCTACGAGAACGCCGCGGCGGACACCGTCCACTTCCAGCGGTTCCTGTCCGGCAACTGCTTCGGCGACACCGTCGGCCGCACCGGGCTCGACCTGCGGACGCGAGAGCTCCTGACGTTCGCGATGCTCGTCGCGCTCGGCGGCGCCGACGCCCAGGCGCGGAGCCACGTCGCGGCGAACCTGCGGGTCGGCAACACCCGGCAGCACCTGCTCGACGTGCTCACGGTGCTCGTGCCGTGGCTCGGCTACCCCCGGACGCTCAACGGGCTCGCCGCCGTGAACGACGGCGCCCCCGCCGCCTGACCCCGAGATACCGCGCCGGCGCCGCGGTCAGGCGACGAGCGGGCCGGCCACGTCGAGCTCGCCGTGGTCGACGAGGCCAGCGGACCGCGTCGAGCACGGTCTCCTCGGCCGTGAAGCCGGGCTCGTAGCCGAGCAGCCGGCGGGGCTTCTCGGTGCTGAACACCTGGCTGCGCGACAGGTGCTCCCAGCTGGCACCGGCGTGCTCCGGAGCCGTGGTCTCGCGGAACCGGTCCCACGAGACGGACTCGAGCCGCGCCTCCTGGCCGAACCACGACGCTGCCAGGTGGGCGTACCCGCGGACGGTGAGTGCGGTCGGGGCCGTGATGAAGAAGTCCTCGCCCGCCGCGGCATCGCGGTGCTCGACCGCGAGCTGGAACGCCTGCGCGACGTCGTCCGCGTGGACGTGTGCCATCGTCTCGGCGCCGAGACCGGGGACGGCGACAGGCGTGCCGGCGGACAGCGCGGTGAGGACGGCTGGGTCGAGGTTGCCGAGCGGCCCGATCGGCATCCAGCCCGGGCCGCTGATGTGGCCGGGGTGGATCGACGTCGTCACGAGACCACCCGAGGCGGTTTCCTCCTTGAGCATCCGGGCGATGGCGTCCTTCTGCACGCCGTAGTCGCCGAAGGGAGGCGTCGCGTTCTCCTCGGTGATCGGCACGACGTGCGAGACGCCGGCCCGCCAGATCGAGCCGCAGTGCACGAGGTGGGTGTCCGTGCCTCGGAGCGCGGTGATGAGGGCCTGAGCGGACGACAGCGTGAAGCAGACGAGGTCGACGACGGCATCCGCGCGGAGCCCGACGATCCGGTCGCCGAACGTGCCGTCGCGGTCCTCCTGCTCGCGGTCGGCGGTGACCTGCTCGACCTGCTGCCACTCGGGGGCGTCGACGTAGGCGGTCCGGGTGCCGCGGCTGATGGTCACGACCTCGTGGCCGGCGCGGACGAGGCGGGGGACGAGGAACGTGCCGATGTGGCCGGTGGCTCCGATGACGACGATGCGCATGCCGCCACGCTAGGCCGGGGCCGCTGGACGAGGGAGGCCGCACCGGTGCCTGCTTGGCGGTCGTTCTCTCCCATCACCCCCGCGATGGAAGGTCTAAACGGGCGTAGGAGGTCGGAAGTTCCGACCTCCTATGCCCGAAAACACCGAGTACGCCCGGAACGACCCGCGCTCAGTCCGCTGTGATCACCTTCACGGAGCCGGCGATGGTCGCGGCGTCCTCGGCGAGCGCGACGACCGGGTCGGGCAGCTTCGTGGCACCGCCGACGGCCTTGCGGACGCCCCATCCGACGAACGAGCCGACGATCGCCCCGACGCCGCCGAGGATCGCGCCCTCGATGCGGAGGTCGCGCTTCCCGGTGGTGCCGAGCGCTGTCCGGCGAGCGCACCGGAGGCGATCCGACCGACGAGTCCGGCGGGGGAGATCCGGCTCGGGGTCTTCGGGAGCTTGTCGCCGATGAGCTCGCCGACGGCGGACGCGACGAGCAGGCCGCGGCCGAGCGGCGTGCTGAAGACCTTCCAGTCCTGCCACGAGCCCTTCAGCGAGGAGCGGTCGTGGTTCAACGCCATCACGGCGAGCGGAGTGGCGCTCCGACCGCCACTGAGGATGCCCAGCACCAGCGTGCGGACCAGGGTGTGCTGCTCGTTCTTCTTGCTCATCGTCGCTCCTTGTCGTGTCCGTTCGGAAAGTACTCTTGCGCCCCTGGTACTCAGCGTTACTATGTACCGGTAGTCAGCAACACTGAGTAGCACCGCAGGAGGCACGCATGCCCAAGCAGGAGACCGAGATGCTCAAGGGCATCCTCGAGGGGATCGTCCTCGCCGTGCTCGTCGGCCGACCGGCCCACGGGTACGAGATCACCGCCTCGCTCCGTGAGCAGGGCTTCACTGACATCGCCGAGGGCGCGATCTACGCCCTGCTGGTCCGCATCGAGCAGCGCGGCCTCGTCGACGTCGAGAAGGTCCCCTCCGAAGGGGCCACCCCGGAAGGTGTTCACCCTGAACGCCCACGGCCGAGAGCAGCTCGACGACTTCTGGCGGGCCTGGGCCTTCCTCAGCGAGCGACTCGACCACCTGCAAGCACCAGAACGACACAGGACAGGACTGACCATGGCCATCTCGATCTCCGACATCACGACCAAGCTCATCGGCGACAAGAAGCGCTGGCGGGCGTACAAGGCCCGGACGGCATCACTGCCGACGAGCCACCGCACCGCCGTCGACGGCATCGAGCGCTACCTCATGTACACCGGCCCGAGCGACGGCGACCAGCTCATGCGGATGCTCGACGACCTCGCCGACCTGTTCGAGCAGAGCGCCGCGGACGGCACGAGCGTCCGCACCGTCGTCGGTGACGACCCGATCGCGTTCGCCGAGGACTTCAAGGCGAACTACGGCCTCGGCTCGTGGCTCAGCAAGGAGCAGCAGCGCCTCGTCGACGCGATCGGCGAAGCCGATCGGGAACAGGGCAGCTGATGACCGCAGCCATCCGGGTCCGTGGGCTCGAGAAGTCCTTCGGCGACCTGCACGTCCTCCGCGGCGTCGACCTCGACGTCGCGGCCGGCACCGTGACCGCCCTGCTCGGCTCGAACGGCGCCGGCAAGACCACCGCGATCCGCATCCTGGCGACCCTCGCGAAGGCAACCGGTGGCAGCGCCACGGTGGCGGGCACGACGTCGCCACCGAGGCGGGTGCCGTCCGCGAGGCGATCAGCCTCACCGGCCAGTTCGCCGCCGTGGACGAGGTCCTGACGGGCCGCGAGAACCTGGTCCTCGTCGCCCGCCTCCGCCACCTCCCGCACGCCGGCCGCACCGCCGACGAGCTCCTCGCGCGGTTCTCCCTCACCGAGGGCGGCTCGCGCCGGGCGGGCACCTACTCGGGTGGGATGCGGCGCCGGCTCGACATCGCGATGAGCCTGATCGGCGACCCGCAGGTGGTGTTCCTCGACGAACCGACGACCGGCCTCGACCCCGAGGCCCGGCTCGAGGTCTGGGACGCCGTCCGAGCCCTCGCCGCCGGCGGAACGACCGTGCTGCTCACCACGCAGTACCTCGACGAGGCCGAACAGCTCGCCGACCGCATCGCGATCCTGCACCAGGGCCGGATCATCGCCGACGGCACGCTCGCCGAGCTCCAGCGGCTGCTCCCGCCCGCCCGGGTCGAGTACGTCGCGAAGCAGCCCACGCTCGAGGACGTCTTCCTCGCCGTCATCGGCAGCGGCACCGGCACCGGCACGACCGGCACGACCGGCACGACCGGCACGACCAGCCCGACCGGCACGACCAGCCCGGCCGCCACGACCAGCCCGGCCGCCACCGCCGCACACCGGAAGGAGGTCGCGTGATGTTCGCCCACCCGATCCACGACACCGCCGTCCTGACCGGCCGCTCCCTCAAGCACGTCTGGCGGAGCCCCGACACGATCATCACCACCGCCGTGATGCCGATCGCCTTCCTGCTGCTGTTCGTGTACGTCTTCGGTGGCGCGATCGACACCGGCACCGCCTCGTACGTCGACTACCTGCTCCCCGGGATCCTGCTGATCACGGTGGCGTCGGGCGTCGCCTACACCTCGTACCGCCTGTTCCTCGACCTGCAGGCCGGCATCGACGAACGGTTCCGGTCGATGCCGATCGTCCGTGCGGCGTCGCTCTGGGCCTACGTCCTCACCTCGCTCGTCGCCAACCTGGTGTCGGTCACGGTGGTGGTCGGGGTGGCCCTGCTGATGGGTTTCCGGAGCAGCGCCGGCATCGGTGCGTGGCTCGCCGTGCTCGGGATCGTGGTGCTGTTCACGCTCGCCCTCACCTGGGTGGCGGTCGTCGCGGGCCTGTCCGCGAAGTCGGTGGACGGTGCGAGTGCGTTCTCGTACCCGCTGATCTTCCTGCCGTTCATCAGCTCCGCGTTCGTGCCGACGGACACGATGCCCGGTCCGGTCCGCTGGTTCGCGGAGCACCAGCCGGTCACGTCGATCGTGGACTCGATCCGCGCGCTGTTCGCCGGCGAGGCGCTCGACGCCGACCTGTGGGTCGCCCTGGCCTGGTGCGTCGGGATCCTGCTCGTCGCCTTCGGCGCCGCGACCCTGGTGCAGCGCCGGCGGGTCGGCTGAGGTGACCCACCCCGGCCTGGAGGCGCGTGGCGGCGCCGTCACGCGCCTCCAGTCCGTCACCCGGTCACCTGCACGGCGTCACCCGGTCTGCTGAGGCGCCCGAGTAGCGTCCGCCGCATGAGCAACGTCATCCTCTTCGGCGGCCACGGCAAGGTCGCACTCCTCGCCACCCGCATCCTCACCGACCGCGGCCACACGGTCACGTCCGTCATCCGCAGCGCCGACCAGGCGGACGAGATCCGCGCGCACGGCGGCGAGCCGCACGTGGCGGACATCCAGAACAGCAGACGCTCACCGACTTCGCCGAGCTGATCCACGGGCACGACGCCGTCGCTGGTCGGCGGGCGCCGGTGGGGGATCCGCCGACCGCACCTGGGCGATCGACCGCGACGCCGCGATCCTGTCCGTGCAGGGTGCCGCGAAGGCCGGCGTCGACCGCTACGTGATGGTGTCCTGGTCCGGGTCCGTCCTCGACCACGGGGTGCCGCAGGACAACGACTTCTTCGCCTACGCGCAGTCGAAGATGATCGCCGACGCCGTGCTCCGCGACTCCGGCCTCGGCTGGACGGTCGTCGCGCCGAGCACCCTGACCGACGACGAGCCCACCGGGTCGGTCGACTGGGACGGCTCCGCGACCGAGGTGCCGCGCGGGGACGTCGCGCACGTCGTCGCCGACGCCCTCGGGAGCGACGCGACCATCGGGAAGACGATCCGGTTCAACACCGGGGCGACCCCCATCGCCGACTTCCTCCGGGACTGACGATGTCGACGCCGACCGCTCCTCTTCGTCCACGGTGCCCTCGTCCGCGACGGCACCTGGTGGTGGTCGCCGACCGCCGACCTGCTCCGGGAGCGCACCGGCATCGAGAGCCGAGCCGTCGCCCTGCCGTCCTGCGGCGAGGCGGACGTCGGCGGCGGAACAGGCACCGGCGGAGCGGGCGGGGACCTGGCGGACGACGCTGCGGCGCTCCGCCGAGCACTCGACGAGATCGCCGACGCCGGCGGTTCCGCCATCGTGGTCGGCCACTCCTACGGCGGCACGGTGATCGCCGAGGCGGGCGAACACCCCGCCGTCGAGCACCTGCTGTTCGTGTCGTCGTACCTGCCCGACGTCGAGGTCGACGCAGGGCTCGATCATGTCCACCGAGCCCGACCCGGTCCCGATCCGCCCGGACGACGCGGGCCGGATCGTGCTCGACGGGTACGACGTCGAGTCGTTCGGCGCCCGGTTCCTGCAGGACGCCGACGCGGCGACGCAGCGGGCGGCGTGGAGAGCGGACCACCGCCCAGGACCTCCGGGGCGTTCGGGACGCCGACGAGTGCCGCCGGCTGGTCCGGGGTCGACTCGACCGCGATCGTCTGCGTCGACGACCGGTCGACCACCGTCGCGCTGCAACGACGCCACGCCGATCGGGCGGCCCGGTCCGTGGACCTGCCGGCCGGGCACCACCCCTTCATCACCCGACCGGACCTGGTGGTCGAACAGATCGAGGCGTTCCTGGCCTGACTTGCGGGTCCCGGATCGCGTTGTCCCCTCAGCGCGGATGACGGGCACCATGGGTGCATGGCAACGACGAGACCACCTGTACCCGGCCGGGCGACACCCGGCCCCGCACTCGGCGATCCCGCGACCAAGAAGTCGGAGGTGCGGCGGTGGGTCTTCTGGCCCGCTGCCGTCATCGTCCTCGGGTTCGTCGCGTGGACGCTGATCGCCCCCTCCTCGGCCGAGGGGGTCTTCAACGCACTGCAGAGCGGCATCGTCCGCAACTTCAGCTGGTACTACGTCCTGATCGTGGCGTTCTTCGTCGGGTTCTCGCTCTTCGTGGGCTTCAGCAAGTTCGGCGACATCAAGCTCGGCAAGGACCGTGACGAGCCGGAGTTCACCACCGGGTCGTGGTTCGCCCTGCTCTTCGCCGCCGGCATGGGCATCGGCCTCGTCTTCTACGGCGTCTCCGAGCCCCTCAGCCACTTCGCCTCCCCCCCGCCCCGGCGTCACGGGCACGGAGAACGAGCTCGCGCAGCAGGCGATGGTGCAGACCTTCCTGCACTGGGGGCTGCACGCGTGGGCGATCTACGTCGTGCTCGGCATGGCGCTGGCGTACGCGATCCACCGGCGCGGCCGGCCCGGTGTCGATCCGCTGGGCGCTGGAACCGCTCCTCGGCAACCGCGTCCGTGGCGGCTGGGGCAACCTCATCGACGTGATCGCCCTGGTCGGGACGCTCTTCGGTGTCGCCACCTCGCTCGGCCTCGGTGTCATCCAGATCGGCGCCGGCCTCGAGAGCGCGGGCATCGCGGAGAGCTCCTGGTCAGCCAGATCGCCATCATCGCGGTGATCACGGCGCTGACGATCGTCTCGCTCGTCACGGGTGTGACCAAGGGCATGAAGCTGCTGTCGAACTTCAACCTGCTGCTCGCCGCCGCGCTGCTGCTCTTCATCCTGATCGTCGGCCCCACCCAGTACCTGCTGCGGGACTTCGTCCAGTCGATCGGCGCGTACCTGCAGAACGTCGTCGGGCTGTCCTTCAACGTCAGCGCCCAGCAGGGTGCTGCGGGCGAGGCCTGGCAGGGCGCGTGGACGACGTTCTACTGGGGTTGGTGGATGTCGTGGGCGCCGTTCGTCGGCATCTTCATCGCCCGCATCTCGAAGGGCCGCACGGTCCGTGAGTTCGTCTTCGGTGTGCTCCTCGTGCCGACGGCGCTCACCTTCCTCTGGTTCGCGGTGCTCGGTGGCGCGGCGATCCACGAGCAGATCGACGGTGCCGGGGGCCTCGTCGGCTCGGACGGCTCGGTCGACGTCGAGAGCGCGCTCTTCACCCTGCTCCGCGACCTGCCGGCCGGGACGGTCCTGACGTTCGGCGCGATCCTGCTCATCGGCGTCTTCTTCGTGACCTCGTCCGACTCGGGATCGCTCGTGATGGCGATGATCGCGTCCGGCGGGGACATCGAACCGAAGAACTGGCTGCGGGTGTTCTTCGCCGTGGTGGCCGCGCTCCTGGCGGTGGCACTGCTCCTCACCGGTGGGCTGAACGCGTTGAAGACGGCGGCCATCACGACGGCGCTGCCGTTCAGCATCGTGCTGCTCATGACGTGTTGGTCGACGGTGATCGCGTTCACCCGCGAGCGACGGGCGTACGACAAGGCCGAACGCGAGGTCCTGCTCGAGCACGTCGGCGCGTACTACGGACTCGAGGTGGACGCCCCGACGGAGCGCACGGCTGGTCGCCCCTGGGACGCGGTGAAGAACCGGTTGCGCGGGCGTGTGGGCCGACGTCCACTGGTCTCGACGTCGCCCGACGCGTTCCCGGTCCACCCCGAGGCGGTCTCGCCGGATGCGGGCATCGACGAGCGGCTCGACCCGCCGGCACGGCAGGAGACCGCCGACGACGAGTCGACGGGGTCCGACCAGCAGACGGGGTCCGACCGGTCCTGAACGCGGGACCCACGGGCCTGGAGGCGCGGTGCCGGCTGGCACCGCGCCTCCCGTCCGTCAGGCGAACTGCGCGTAGAACCCCTCGGGCGCGTGCGCGAGCGACGCCTTGACGAGCGCGCTCCAGTCGTCGACGACGACCTCGGCGGCGTCCCGCTCGACACCGTCGAGCGATGCCCGGGCGACCTCGGCGGGGTCGATCATCGGCCCCTCGTAGCCGGCCATGATGTCGGTGTCGGCGGCGCCGAGGTGGAGACCCTGCACGCTGATGCCCCTGCCGGCCAGCTCGAGCCGCACGCTGTTCGTCATGTTCCACTCCGCGGCCTTGGCCGACGCGTACCCGCCGGAGCCCGGGTGCGCGAACCACGACAGGGCGGACAGCACGTTCACGATCCCGCCGCCGCCGTTGCCCTCGATCACCGGCGCGAAGGCCCGGACCATCGCGAGGGTGCCCCAGAAGTGCGTGTCCATCTCGCGGCGGGCGTCCGTCAGGTCACCGGAGACGAGCGAGCCCTGGGTGGCGATGCCGGCGTTGTTGACGAGCAGGGTGACGTCCGTCGCGGCGGCGGCCGCCGCGGCGACCGAGGCCTCGTCGGTGATGTCGAGCGGCAGCACCTCGACGCCGGGGACGTCGACGAGCTCGGGGCGCCGCGCGGTGGCGTAGACCTTGGCCGCACCCCGCTCGAGCAGCTGCAGTGCGAAGCGGCGTCCGATGCCGCGGTTCGAACCCGTGACGAGTGCGACCGATCCAGCGATCTCCATGGTGTGTTCCTCCTGCCGCGCGGGCGTCTCCCGCTCCAGCTCGGTTACGCTAAGACCTCACGTCCATGTCAGGGGCAAGCCCGGATCGGAGCACGCATGCGCATCGGTGACCTCGCGGCCGACACCGGGGTGAGCGTCCGCTCCCTGCGGTACTACGAGGAGCAGGGGTTGCTCACCGCCGACCGCACTCCGAGCGGACAGCGCACCTACGGTCCGGCGGCCGCCGAGCGGGTCCGACTGGTCCAGCAGCTGTTCGGCGCCGGGCTGCCGAGCCGCACCATCGTGCAGCTGCTGCCGTGCGTCGACGCCGGGGTCGCGACGCCGGAGTCCCTCGCGCTGCTCGTCGCCGGACGCGACCGGATCACCGCGCAGCTGGCGGAGCTCGAGGCCGCGCGCGACCGACTCGACGAGGTCATCCGGATCAGCGAGCACCCCACCCCCGAGCACTGCCCGGCGCTCCGCGGACCGGCGGGACGGCAGGCCGCCTGACCCGGGCCTCAGCGCCGCCGCGCCGCCTGCCACGTCTCCCGCGGCAGCACCCCGAACTCGTCGCGGTAGCTGCCCGCGAACCGGCCGAGGTGCGCGAAGCCCGAGGCCCGCGCGATCTCGCCGATGCCCCGACCGTCGCCGGACTCGAGCTGCTCCCGGGCGAGCAGGAGCCGGATGCGCCGGAGGTACGTCGTCGGCGTGATGCCGTGGTGCCGGCGGAACGCCTCCTGCAGCCCGCGGACGCTGAGCCCCGCCGCCTCGGCCACGTCGTCGACGGTGATCTGCTCGGTGGCGTGGTCGAGCAGGAAGCCCTCGGCGCGGGCGAACCGTGCGGCTGCGGCCGTGCGGGGCTCGTGCTGCCCGACCGGCCAGTGCGGGATCGCGGTGAGCAGGCCACTCGCCGCGAACCGGGTCAGCTCCCGCTCCCGCGCCGCGTCGACCTCGGCGGGGCCGCGCAGGACCTCGGACGCGACCGCCCGGACCATCAGCCACCAGGCGGCGAGCGCAGGCCCTCCGGGATGTGCCGCGGACGGAACTCGAGCGGGCCGGGGTGCCAGGCGCCGCGTTCGGCGGCGACCTGCTCCACCACCGTGCGGTCGATGCGGATGAGGTCGAGCTGGAAGTCCTGCCACCGCGCGGTCTGCGGGTCGTGCCGGAACAGGACCGGACGGCCGGTCTGCACCGGGTCGCCGTCGACCCGTCCGTCGCCGCCCTTCATCCAGAAGACGGTCATCGCCGCCTTCGCCTCGATGTCGGCGGACACCGCCGCCGCCGCAGGACAGCGACACGAGCGACAGCAGGTTCGTGCCCCGGCGCCGGGCCTCGAACCCGAGGTCGGCGGGGCCGGGCTCGACGGTGGCGTCGCGGACGTCGGGGAGCCGCGTGACGAGTTGTCCAGGCCGCCGACGGTTCGGCGGCGGTGACGGTCCACTGGGTGCGCTGGAGCATGCCGGTCACGGTCAGCCCCGCCTGCGGGGAGCGGACTGCAGGACCGACTCGGCGATCTGGTGCGCGGCCTGCTCGGCGGAGGTGTGCGTGGTGTCGACGACCTCGGCGTCGGCGTGCAGCCAGGTGCGGGCGGCCTCGGCGTACGGTTCCACCCGGCTGAAGCGGAACGTCGACGGTCCGAGGTCGGCGTCGTGCTCGATGCGGTGCCGCAGCGTGGCCTGGTCGGTGTGCAGCACGAAGTGCCGGACCGGGATCCCGTGCTCGGCGAGTCCGCCAGCGATCTCGCGCCAGTAGCGCTCGACGAGGACGGTCTGCGGCATCACGAGGATGCCGCCGACGTACTGCAGGGGACCTGCCGGGCGGTCTCGACGACGAGCGGCCGCCACGGGTCCCAGTGCTGGAAGTCGTCGGTCGCGCGGAGCGTGGGCCGGACGTCCATCAGCGTCTCGCCGACCTTCTCCGGGTCGAGCAGGCGGGCGTCGGGCAGGAGGGGTTGCAGGAGCCTGCTGGTCGTCGTCTTCCCGACGCCGTGGGTGCCGTTCAGCCACACGATCATGGTCGGACGGTAGCGCACGAAGCACCTGGTCGGGAGGGATCGCCGAAGACTGCACCGGGTTCCGTCGGTCGCGGGTCCCCTGGACCGCCGCGACGACGTCGCGGTGGCGCGGTTACGGCCGCGAGGAACCGGTCACGTCGGCGGGGCGCTCCGGGGCACGGACGACGAGCGGGGTCGCGGCGTAGCGCTCGCGGCCGTGGCGCCGGTCGGAGACGGCCACCACGAGGAGGAGCACGCCGATGAGGAGCCACAGGCTCCCGACGATCCAGCGCCAGGGCTCCGTGCCGAGCGCGGCGAGCACGAGCCAGACCACGCCGAGGAGGGTCGAACCGACGCCCTGCCAGACACGTGGTCGGCCGACGATCGTGCGCCAGGGCTCGTTGGTGGCATCGTTGCTCATGACGGAAGGCTAGCCCGACTCGCCGGGCTCAGGCACGGCCGGTGACCATCGCGTCGATCGTCCGCATGGCCGTGGCGAAGATCGTCAGCACCGGGTTCACGCCCCCGTTCGTGACGTGCACCGACCCGTCCGCGACGCGCAGGTTGTCGTGTCCCCAGACGCGGCCGTACGGGTCGACCACCGAGGTCGCCGGGTCCGCGCCCGTCCGGAGCGTGCCGGCTTGGTGCTGGCCACCGCTCGCGCCGACGACCGGACCGTGCAGCTCGGCGACCCGGGTCGCTCCGGCAGCCCGCAGCCAGTCCCCGCTCCGAGCGCTGGTGTGGTCGCGGGCCCGGACGTCCTCGGGGTGGACGCCGCCGCTGAACCACGCCACCGGGGTGCCGTACCGGTCGGTGACGGACGGGTCGACGCGGACACGGGCGTCGGCCGTCGTGACCTCCTGGACCGGCCCCATGATCCGCATGCTCCGGCGGGCGAGGTCCTGCATCGCGTGCTTGCTGCCGAGACCCGCACGGGGGATCAGTCCGGTGCCGACGAGGTACTGGTAGGTGTTCGCCGGGGTCGCGATGAACTCGTTCGCCAGGATCCCGCCGCCGACCTGCCCGTCCACGCCGTGCCGGAAGTCGGTCGTCGCGATGGACGGCCCCGGCCCGAGACCGTCGTCCACCACGTCGTCGAAGACGCCCATCGCGCCGCCGTACACGTGCCCTTGCAGGTGCCGACCGACCTGGTCGGTGCCGTTCCCGATGCCGTCCGGCTCGCGGTCGCTGCGGCTGTTGAGCAGCAGGCGCGCGGACTCCACGGCGCCCGCGGCGACGACGACCTCGCCGACGTCGACGTCGGCGGCGCCAGTCCCGGCCGTCGACGGTGCCGACGATCGTCACGCCGACGACCCGACCGGTGTGGTCGGTGCGGAGTCGGGCGACCCGACTGTCCAGCAGGATCGCGGCGTTGCCCGTCGCGAACGCCCGGGTCAGCATCGTGTTCTGGCTGCCGTTCTTCGCGTCGACCGGGCAGGCGAACCCGACGCACATGCCGCACTGCTCGCACGCCCGGCGACCGAGGTACGGCGTCGAGTTGATGAGCAACGGCACGTGCACGGTCGAGATCCCGAGCGCCTCGGCGGCACGGGCGAGCCGTTCGCGCGCAGGCCCGGACGGCAGGGGCGGCATCGGGAACACGCGTGCCCGGTCACCTGCCCACGGCCCGTCCGTGTCGCCGCCGCTGACACCCACCTGCCACTCGGCCCGCTCGTACCAGGGCTCGAGCTCGTCGTACCCGAACGGCCAGTCCGCCAGGCTGCTGCCGTCCGGCACCCCGTACGTCGACGCCATCGCGAAGTCGCGCGGGCCGAATCGCCACCGCTTGCGCGCCGTAGACCCGGGTCCCACCGCCGGCCGTGCCCGCGTTGCCGTGCCATCCGGGCGACGACGGGCGGAGCAGCAGGCGCTCGCGCCCGTCCGACACCGTGCGCGGGTTCCCGGCGTCGGCGGGTCCGGTCAGCGGGGCCACACCCCAGTTCGACCGGGGGTTCCGGAGGTGGTCGCGGCTGAGTTCCGCGGTCCCCGGCCAGGGCCCGGCCTCGACCACGAGCACGCGACGACCGGACTCGGCCAGGCCGCACGCGGCGACGCCCCCGCCTGCGCCGGATCCGATCACGACCGCGTCGTACCGGGCTGCGAGCGCCTTCGGGTGCACCACGGTCGGCGAGGCGGTGGCGACGGGCACTGGGACGCTCCACCCGGTCGGCGGGTCGGGTCGCCAGCCGACCATCGCCCAGGAGCGCTCGCCCGCGTTGCCGCCGTTCGCGGCGTCGGCGTAGTACCCCGCCGACACGAGTTCGGCGAACCAGACGCGGTCCGGGTCGTCCTCGGCGAGGTCGTGCTCGACGACCGCGCGGAGCCCGTCCGTCCAGTCGGGCCGGTCCCGGAGGACCGTCGCCAGGAAGTCGAGTGCGCCGGCCTGCGAGGCCGACGGGTACGCGTCGGCGGGGACCACCTGGTCGACGAGCGCCCGCAGTCGCTCTGCGTGCTCGTCGACGAACGTCCGTGCCGTCATCGGTGACCGCCCTCCGGGCTGCTCCGGTGCCGCCCTCGATCACGCTACCGGTCGGGACGACCGGTGACGGTCGGTGGAACGGACCACGGCCTGGAGGCGCGGTGCGGGTCGGGCGCACACCGCGCCTCCTGGCCGTGGTCGCGTCGTGACGGGCGGTCGTGTCGTCAGGCGCGGTCGTGCAGCGTGACGTGGTAGCCGTCGGGGTCGGCGAAGGTGAAGGTCCGGCCGAAGGGGCCGTCGATCGGTGCGGACACGATCGTGTGGCCGTCCGCGACGAGGGCGTCGTGGATGGCCTGGACGTCGGTGGCGTGCAGCCAGAGCGCCGCACCGATCCCGGGCTGAGGAGCGGCGTCGAGGTCGGTACCGGGGACGACGTCCCGCAGGGCGAACGCGATCGGGGTGGTCGTGAAGACGACCGCGTGGGGCGGACCGGCCGGCGACCGGACGAGCCCCAGGTACTGCTCGTAGAAGGCCTGCGACGCGTCGAGGTCGCGGGTCTGGAGGGAGATGAAGTCGGGTCCGGTGACGGGCATGCGGTGCTCCTTGTCGATGTGTCAGTCTTCTGACACGGAGCAATCTATGTCAGACTACTGACATGAGTCAACACGGTGACGGGATCGACCTCGACACGTCCCTGGGCTACCTGCTCAAGGAGGCCGCCAGCGCGCTCCGCAGCGCCATGGAGTCGGTGCTGCGCCCACTCGGCATGACCATGACGCACTACTCGTGCCTCGAACTGCTCGCACAGCGACCCGGGCTGTCGAACTCGGAGCTCGCCCGCGGCGCCTTCGTGACGCGGCAGTCGATGAACGTGCTGCTGCAGGCGCTCGAACGCGACGGCCTCGTGACGCGTCCGTCCGAGGCGCCGGTGGGGAAGGTCCTGCCGACCCGGCTGACCGCGGCGGGTCGACGGCAGCTCGAGCAGGCGTCCGCCGCCGTCCGGTCGGTCGAGGTCCGGATGCTGCACGGGATGGACCAGGACGAGCAGACGGCGGCACTCCGGGCCCTGCGCAGCATGGTGCGGTCGCTGCGGGGGACCGGGATGAACCCAGCCCGGGTCGGGCCTAGTTGATGCAGGTCCCCTGGTCGCCGTAGGCGTTGCCGACCGGCTTGGCGGAGGGCGACGCCGGCGCGGGCTTCGACGGCGCGGCCGGCTTCGGGTTCGTGGTGGTGGCGCCGGTCCCGGTACCCGTCGCAGCTCCCGTCCCGGTCCCGCTCGGGGCGGTGGTCGCGACGGTGTGCCCGTCGGTGCCGAGCACGAGCGTCACGCCGGACACCGTGGTGGACAGCACCGCGGTCGCACCCGGGACCACCGCGGCGACGGCCTTCGCCTGGGCCTCCTGGCCCTTCGGGTACTGGATCACGGTCGCGCTCGTCGTCGTGGTGTCCGAGGGAGCGCCGACGACGAAGCCCTTCGCGGTCAGCGCCGACGACGCCGCCGTCGCACCGCCCGGGGTCGAGCCGCCGTTCTGCACCGAGACCCGGACGCTCGCCGGGGACGCCGCGTGTGCGGAGGTGTACGCGGCCGGGGCGCCGACGATGCTCTGGATGAACGCCGGCATCGCGGCGAAGTCGACCGCCACGGTCGAGTAGCCGTCGATCGTCGGCGTGCCCGAGGTCGGGATCGCCGTGGACCTGATGGCCGACAGGTCGATGCTCCGGAACGTGTTCACCAGGCTCGGGATGCTCAGGCCGTCGTCGATCTGGATCGAGTCGCCCACCCCGTGCAGCAGGTTCGAGACCTTGACCGGGTTGAGGAGCGTGTCGGCGGAGAGCGCCTTGCGGGCCTCCTGCGACAGGAAGTACTGCTGCCGGACCTCGCGGTCGAGGTCGCCGCGCGGCAGGCCGTCGCGCTGCCGGACGAACGACAGCGCCTGCGAGGCGTTGAGGGTGGACTTTCCCGCGGGCAGGTCGACGTTCGAGTTGGTGTCGTGGACCGCCTCGTTGAGGCAGACGTCGACCGGGCCGAGCGCCTTCACGAGCTGGTAGAAGCCGAGCAGCGAGACCCGCACGAAGTGGTCGATCGTCAGGCCGCTCATGTTCTCGATCGTCTGGATGAGCAGGCGCATCCCGCCGGCGTCCCCGCCGCCGTTCGCAGCGCCGTCCGAGAACGCGCTGTTGAGCTTGAAGGTGCCGTGCCCGGGGATCTGCACCCACGAGTCGCGCGGGAAGGAGATCATCGTCGCGCATGCCGCCCCCGGCGGGGATGTGCAGGACGATCATCGAGTCGGTGTTCGTCGCGCCGCCGTCGAGCTGCGTGCCGAGGTCGGCGAGCTCCTGCGGGGTGGCGTCCGCCGGACGGTGGTCGTCACCGACGAGCAGGATGTTCTGCGCCGCACCGTCGGCGTCGGCCCCGGGCGAGGACGATGCGTGCGGCAGCGCCACGTGCACCTTGGTCAGACTGTCGTCGAGCTGCGCGTACGACCAACGCGGCGTAGCCACCGGTGAGGACGAGGGCCATCGCGAGGACGCCGCCGATCGCCGGGAACACCATCCGGAGTCCGCTGCGGCGCTGGCGCCCGTGGCGGACCGCGGTGTGCGCGCGGCCGCGCCCGCCGTGCTCGGCGGCCGGGTGCTGATCGGCCGGGTGGTGCTCGGCCGCGTGCTGCTCGGCCGCGGTCGGGATCGGCGGCTCGAAGGGGTCGTCGCTCATGGGGGAAACCTAGGGTTGCTCGCTGCACAGCAGGCGGTGACGGTCTGTGACGATGTTCAGCGGCCCGCACCGTAGAGTTCCCGGGGTGAACGACGCTCGTCAGGACCACCGGTTCCCGCGGCTGGCCCGCACCCTGCTCGGCACCGCGCTCGTCGCCGTCGTCGGTGTGCTGCCCGCACTGTCCCTCGCGGCTCCCCGCTTCGGCGCACGCCGCCCTCACCGCGAGCGACCCCGCCGAGGGGTCGACGGTCTCCACGGAGCTCGAGCGCGTCGAACTCACCTTCACCGAGGCACCGCTCGCCGGCCTCGACGCCGGACTCCGGATCGAGGTCCGTGACGCCGCCGGCACCGACGAGTCCACCGGTGAGGTCACGGTCGACGGCGACACCATGTCGAAGGCCGTCGAACTGACTGCGGACCGCACACCGTGCTCTGGCGGTACGTCTCGCCGGACGGGCACCCCATCGACGGGCAGGTCGCCTTCACCGTGACGGCCGCCGCCCCGGCGTCACCGGCCGCCACACCTGTCAGCCGGTTCGTCGTCCGCGGCGCTCCTCCTCGTCCGTCGCGCCCTCGGCCACCGCGTCGGCAGCCGTCTCGTCCGCCTCGGTCGTCCCCTCGGGCCCCTTCCCTGGGTGCTCGGGGGTGGTCGTGGTCCTGCTGCTCGCCGCTGCTGCGGCCGCCTTCGTCGTGCGTCGGCGCCGTCGGGCCTGACGCCCGGGCGGTCGCGTCGGGACGGCCCCGGGCATCTGGACGGCTGACGCGACGGACGGGAGGCGCGGTGCGGGCCGGCACCGCGCCTCCCGTCCGTCAGCGGTGCGGTCTTCCCGCGGTCCGCCCGCGGAACGACTCAGTGGGTGTGCCGGTGGTGACTGTCCGGGTAGTGCTCGTGTCGCTCGGTGAGGAGGAGCCAGATGCCCACCGCCATGAGGACGCCGGCGACGACGAGCGGCACGGTCACGGGTTCGCCGAGCACGATCGCGAGGACCGCGCCGAAGAATCCTCTCCCGGATGGACCACCCGGGCCGAGCCGCGGTGATCGAGTCGGCGACGACCCGACGATGCGCTCACCGGCCGGGGCTGATGGCGAACAGATGACGAAGGATCGCGGATGCGCCAGCGCCCCTGGTGACGGCACGGCACGGTTCTTGTCCGGTCCGCGCGACGGCGTTCACCGCGGTCGTGACCGTCGGTCCGCGGAACCGCGCGTGGGCGCCTCGTGTCCTGGACAGGGCTGATCCCGCGCTGACGCCGCCCGTCGCAGCCTGAACTCGCGGGGTCCGGACCGTGCGCGTGCCGCGACCCTCGACTCGTCGATCAGCATCGATGCGACTCAGGGAGGCCGCGATGAAGACGTCAGTTCCCAGGCGACCGGATCGGTTCCGGCTCGCCGTCCGGGTCCCACGGAGGGGAGGTCCGCGATGAGGGCCAAGGTGTTCGGAGCCGCGGTGGCGGCCTCCGCGATCGCCGCAGTGGTGGTCGCACGACGACGGTCCGGGGCGTCCTCCGGTGCCGGCAAGCCATCGGCACCGCGATCCGGATGGCTCAGTGTGACGGTGTACCGCGACGCAGGCGACGTGATGCCCGGTGGACGCGTCCCGCCACCGCTCACCGGCTTCGGCGACGGCCTCGAGGTCGAGGTCCGTCCCGCCCCCGGCGACAAGGGGACCGAGCTCCGCGCCCGGTTCCGACCCGACGGGCAGAGCGGCGCACACGGGGGCGCACACGACGGACGGGGCCGGCTGCGCGCCGCACTCCGCGAACGAACAACGCATCGAGGTCGGTGAGGTGCTCCGGGTGGACCCGGTGCCCCACGGCCGGAGGACCGCGACACCGACGGGTCTGCTCGTCGACCTCGCATCCGCACGCAGCAACGAGGAGGCACACTGTGAAGGCGCTCTGTTGGACCGGGGTCAACGAGACCGCGGTCGAGACGGTGGACGACCCGAAGATCCTCAACGACCACGACGTGATCCTGAAGGTCCGGCTCACGACGACCTGTGGGTCCGATCTGCACCTGCCCCCCCCCCCCCCCCTCGGCGGGGTACATCCCCACGATGCGTGCCGGGGACGTCCTCGGACACGAGTTCATGGGCGAGGTGGTCGAGACGGGGTCAGCGGTCACGAAGCACCGCGTCGGCGACCGGGTCGTCGTCTGTTCCTTCATCGCCTGCGGGAAGTGCTGGTACCTGCACCCACGGCCAGTTCTCGCTCTGCGACAACGGGAACCCCAACCCCGGCCTGACCGAGGCGATGTGGGGATCACCCATCGGCGGCTGCTTCGCGTACAGCCACGCACTCGGCGGGTTCGCCGGCAGCCACGCCGAGTACGTCCGCGTGCCGTACGCCGACCAGGGCGCCTTCCCGGTCCCCGACGGCGTCTCCGACACCGCGGCCCTGTTCGCCTCCGATGCGGCCCCGACCGGTTGGACCGGCGCCGACCTCGCCGGGATCACCCCCGGCGACACCGTGGCGGTCTGGGGTACCGGCGGTGTCGGTCAGGATGGCCGCGCGGGCCGCGATTCTGCTCGGCGCCGAACAGGTGGTCGTCATCGACCGGCTGCCCGAGCGCCTCCGCCAGGTCCGCGAACACATCGGTGCGGAGACGATCGACTACACGCGGGACAGCGTGCCCGCGGAACTCAAGGAGCGGACGGGCGGCCGCGGACCCGACGTGTGCATCGAAGCCGTCGGCATGGAGGCGCACAGCACCGGCCCGCAGTACCTGTACGACCAGGTCAAGCAACAGCTCCGGCTGCTAGTCCGACCGTCCCAGCCGCACTCCGTGAGGCGATCTACGCGTGCCGGAAGGGCGGCAGTCTGTTCTCCCTCGGGGTGTTCGGCGGCCTCGTCGACAAGTTCCCCTTCGGCGCGATCATGAACAAGGGGATGACCGTCCGCGGTGCGCAACAGCACGGACACCGGTACATCCCGATGATCCTCGACCGCATCGCCGCCGGTGAGATCAGCACCGAGCACCTCGCGACGCACGTCCTCCCGCTCGAGGAGGGCCCGCGTGGCTACGACATGTTCAAGAAGAAGGAGGACGGGTGCGTCCGCGCCGTCTTCCGGCCCGGCGCGTGACCGCGCTGCCCGACAGGAGAGAAGGAACGACGATGAAAGCAGTCGTGTACGACGGCCCGCGCAGGGTCAGCGTCAAGGACGTCCTCGACGCCCGCATCGAGCGCCCGACGGACGCTCTGGTCCGGATCACCACCACGAACATCTGCGGCTCGGACCTGCACATGTACGAGGGCCGGACCGACTTCGAGACCGGACGGTGGTTCGGCCACGAGAACCTCGGGCAGGTGATCGAGGTCGGCGACGGCGTGGACAAGGTGCAGGTCGGCGACTGGGTCGTCCTGCCGTTCAACGTCGCGTGTGGCCACTGCAAGAACTGCGAACGCGGGCTGACGAACTACTGCCTCACGGCGCAGCCCGAAGCGGCACTCGCCGGCGCAGCGTACGGCTTCGCCGACATGGGTCCCTGGGCCGGCGGCCAGGCTGAACTCCTCCGCGTGCCGTGGGCGGACTTCAACTGCCTCCGGCTGGGTGACGACGCCGAGGAGAAGCAGACGGACTACGTGATGCTGGCCGACATCTTCCCGACCGGCTACCACGCGACCGAACTCGCCCACGTCGGCCCGGGCGACCAGACCGTGGTCTACGGCGCTGGTCCGGTCGGCTGCATGGCCGCGTACTCCGCGATCCTCAAGGGTGCGAGCAAGGTCATGGTCGTCGACCGGCAGCCCGACCGACTCCGGAAGGTCGAGGAGATCGGAGCGATCCCGATCGACGACTCCGCGGTCGATCCCGTCCAGGCCGTCAACGACCTGACGATGGGCCTCGGGGCGGACAACGGGTGCGAGTGCGTCGGCTACCAGGCGCACGACCCCGACGGACGGGAACGCCCGAACTCGACGCTGAACCAACTGGTGCGGTCCGTCCGGTTCACCGGGTCGATCGGCGTCGTCGGTGTCTACGTCCCGCAGGATCCCGGCTCCCCCGACGAACTGGCGAAGCAGGGAGCCGTCGCCTTCGACTTCGGCGAGTTCTGGTTCCGCGGCCAGACGATGGGGACCGGGCAGTGTCCCGTCAAGCGGTACAACCGGGCACTCCGCGACCTGATCGCGAGCGGACGCGCGACGCCCTCCTGGATCGTCAGCCACGAGCTCCCGCTCGAGCAGGCACCGGAGGCGTACGCCCACTTCGACGCCCGCGACGACGGCTGGACGAAGGTGGTCCTCCACCCCGAGTCCGTTCCGGCTCCGGCCTGACCGACGGCCCGGGCGAACGATGAACGACCGGATCCTGTCCCCGCGCCGAGCCTCGGTGTACGTGGCGATCGGCGTGGCCGTCGGTGTCCTTTGCGTCCTCGTCGGTGAGCCGTCCCTCGGGCCGCTCGCCGCGTGGTGCACCGCGGACTCATCGCGTTGACGCAGGTGTGGCGCAAGTGCTGGCGGCAGGACCCCGCCGGCACGGAACGCCTCGCCCGCGAGGAATCCCAGTCGAAGGTCACGGACAACGCCATCATCGTGGCGTGCTTCGCGAGCCTCGCCGCCGTCGTCGTCGCCCTGGGCGAAGCGAGCCACGCCCAGGACTCCGCCTCCATCGCGGCGGTGGTCCTGGGCGTCCTCGGCACGATGGTCGCCTGGGCACTGGTCAACACCGTCTACGCGCTCAAGTACGCACGGATGTTCTTCCTCGACCACCGCGGCGGCGGGTTCGACGTCAAGCAGGACGCACGGCCGACCTACAGCGACTTCGCGTACTTCGCCTTCACGATCGGCATGTCGTACGCGGCACCGGAGGTCGAGCCGGACGACAGCGAGACCCGGCGGAAGGCATTGCCGCACGCGCTGCTCTCGTACTTCTTCGGCACGGTGCTGATCGCGGTGGCCATCAACCTCGTGACCAACCTCGGGCAGAGCTGACGTCGCAGGTGGTCCCGTCTGGCCGGTCACGTGCCCGGGACGGCTGACGAGACGGACTGGAGGCGCGGTGCGGGCTGGCACCGCGCCTCCAGTCCGTCGGTCGACCGTCACGGACAGGAGGGGCGGGGGTACCCGATCCCGCCCCTCCCGCCCGCTCCACCAGACCCGAAACTGGTGAAGTCGTCAGCGACGGTAGAGGGCGTCGCGCGCCAGGACGGCGAAGTCACGCAGGAGGTCGACCTCCACGGTGCCCTCGTCGCGTGGAGCGGGGTCGAACACGCAGACCCGCGCCGACACGGGTGCCGTCCAGGTCCTCCAACGGATGCCCCGCGTAGAAGCGGATCCGTCCCCGCCGAGCGACCTGCGGACGGCTCCGGTCCCATGCGTCCTCGATGACCGTCGGCGCCGAGCGCAGCACGGTCGAACGGCAGAAGGAGTCCTGCAGCGCCCGGTCCCGCGGGGGAACCACAGACTCGCCGCGGACCACTGCCGTCCCGCTGGGAGGAACGTGATCGCTGCTCCCCTCGTGTGGAAGAGTTCCGTCATCTGCTGCACCATCCGGTCGAGCTCGGCGTCGGCCGGCGCGTCGACGACGCCCAGCCGACGAATGGCGTCGTACCGGTCCTCCACCCGCTGCGGCCTCGAGCGGAGCCACTGCGGGCTGCCTGCTCGGGCACGTTGCTGCTCGATCAGCAGGTGCACGGCCTCGACGAAGAGCGGCGGGGCGCACTCGATCACGTCGGTGTCGACGCCGAGCACGACCAGGTCTCGTCGCGCCTGCTGCGGTGCGGTCACGAGCGCGGACTGGTCCTCCCTGTGCGCCAACGCGAGCACGATCTCGGTGGTCGGCGCCAGCCGCGGTCGGAGCTGATCGACCAGGACGAGCGCTTCCTCGGCGGCACCGACGACCGCGGTGTTGGTCGTGCGGCTGTGGACGACGCTCCCCGACAGGCAGACGACCACCACGTCGTAGTTGGCGACGTGGATCCCGCCTCCCGGCCGAGACCAGCGTCTGGCCGGACCAGCTCGACCACGGCACCGCGGTGACGTCCGCGCCGCGTCCGGACCGTGCCGCCACGGTCTCCGCCATTTTCCGTGCAGCGGCGTGCAGCGACGCTCCTGGCGCGAAGACCGCATCGCCGAACACGAGGATCCGGTCCGAGTCCGGGCCGCTCGCCGACGCAGTGACGACGCGCGGCGCGAACGAAGGGTCAGGCAGTCGCGGAGCTTCCAGCAGGGTCATCGTCAACCTCCTTGTTCGACGCAGCTGCTCCTGGAATGCTCTGGTTCCCGGGAGCCCGACGGCCGCGCACCGGCTGGACTCGACCGTAGACAGGGCCGAAGACCACACGCCATCCGTTGCGCGCGGAGTCACCGTCGATCCGCGCGGGATCGTGTCCGGTGGACGTGGACGCGGCCGGTAGAGTCGCGCCATGACCGGGGCCGCGACAGAGGTGTTCGCCTCGCATCGAGTCGCCGCCAGCACCACGGTCGACGAGGCCGCGGCCGTGCTCAGCGAGGTGTTCCTCCCCGTGCAGGTCACTCCCGTCCGAACCCGTTCCGGGTCTGCGCATGCACCTGAACGCGCTCACCGCCGGTCGGATCACGTTCGGCTACATGCGCTTCCGCGAGGCCGTCCGGATCCGCACCGCGGAGCCCGTCGACTACCACCTCGACATCCCCGTACGGTCGCAGATGACCATGCGTGCTGCCCGGGGCACGCGATTCCAGGGGACCGAGCAGACCGCCGGGGTCTTCATGCCGGGCAGACCGGTGGAACTCGACTGCAGCGACTGGTTCGCGCAGGTCGCCATCATGATCCCGCACCGAGACCTGCAGACCGAGCTGGAGCTCCTGCTGGACGCACCGACGTCGACACCGCTCGAGTTCGACACCGAGTTCGACCTCACCACCGATGGCGGCCGCGCCGTCTCGCGGGCCGTCCGGCTCGTCGACGAAAGCACTCGGCAGGCGCCAGGCGTCCTCGCACACCCACTCGCGATCCGCAGCCTCGAGCAGGTGTTCCTGCACAGCCTGTTGCTCGGGCAGCCGCACAACCACTCCGCGGCACTGGACACGCCGCGGGGAAGATCCGGCGCCCGGTCGGTCTCCCGCGCCGTTGAACTCCTCCGCCACGACCCGGTGCGGCCGTGGACGGTGGGAGCGCTCGCGTCCGCCGTCTCGACGAGCGTCCGCAGCCTGCAGGAAGCCTTCCGACGAGAACTCGACACCACGCCGACGGCCTACCTGCGGCGGCTCCGGCTGGAGCGGGCGCGCGAGGACCTCATGACCGCCCGCTCGGACAGCGTCACCGTGTCCGAGGTCGCCGCTCGCTGGGGCTTCCTGCACGTCAGCCGCTTCGCCAGCGCCTACGCCGAACGGTTCGGCGAGCTGCCATCCGCCACGGTGCGGCGCACGAGACGCCCGCAAGGTCGTCTGGAGCAGACGCAGGAGCCGGCTGGCTGACGTTCCGTCGGCTGGGCACGATCCTCGCACTGACAGCTCCACGCCAGAAGGTGAACCCCGAACAACTACGAGGGGCTCTCCGCCGACGACACCACAGGCGTCGGCTCCGACACCGGCATACCGGTCAGCGAGGACCACGACACCCGCGGCAGCGTCTTCACGGGCACGACGCCGGCGGCAACGACCACCTGACCAGTCCGGAAGATCTGCACGCGCATCATGACGACTCGGCAGGAGAACCGCCGGTCGGGGTCCTCGTCAGACCTGTCCCGGGTGCGCCCGATCACCCGCCTCGGGTGATTCCGCAGGCCGGACGAGCGCGGAGCATCGTCGACATGAGTGCTGACACTGCCGCCATGGCTTCCGATGTCCCGTCCCGTGAAGACCTGCCGGGCATCTTCGACGAACTCGACCACCAGCTCGCGTGCCAGGCATACCTCTGGGCGATGCCGATCGTGTCCTACGCGCAGTGGCGGACACAGCACCGTGATGTGTTCGGGGCCACCGACCACGACCTGGTCCGCTACCTCACTTACCAGGACCGGCTGGGCCTCATCACCGCGAACGCGACGACGCCGTACATCTTGAACTTCTTCGACTTGTCCGCGACGGGTCCGCTGGTCATCGAGCTGCCGCCGGGGCCGACGGCCGGCGGGATCTCCGACTTCTGGCAGCGCGAGGTGGCTGTCCTCGGTGAGATGGGCGCCGACGCGGGCCGTGGCGGCACGACCCTGGTCGTCGGCCCGGGCCAGGACGTCCCGGTGCACGACGAGTCCTGGACGGTCGTCCACAGCACAGGCGTCAACATCATGTTCGGATTCCGCACCCTCGATCCCGATCCCGTCCGGAGCGCGGCGCTGGCCGACAAGGTCCGGGTGCACCCGCTCAGCCTCCACGAGGACCCGCCCGCGACTCGGCTGGTCTCACCGGGTGGTCGGCCGTGGTCGGGTGACCAGCCTCGCGGTATCGCGTACTGGGAACGACTGCACGAGATCTACCAGACCGAGGTGATCGACGAACGTGACCGGTTCTTCCTCGCGATGCTTCGCCAGCTCGGCATCGAACCGGGCACACCGTTCACACCGGACGATCGACTCCGCGCGATCCTCGAACGCGCGACCGTCGACGGTGAGCAGATGGCTCAGGCGAACACCTTCGCGAAGCGGTTCCCAGGAGCCAAGTACTGGCCGGACCGGCAGTGGGACACCGCAGTCGTCCTGTCGAACACCTCCCAACGCGGACCCTGGTACGACGAACTGCTCGAGCGAGCGTCGTGGTTCTACGAGGCCGTGAGTTTCTCCGCTGCGATGAAGAGCACCGTGCCCGGTAAGGGGCAGGCCTACCTCGGGGCGTACACCGACGCCGCCAGCGACTGGCTCGACGGTGGGGAGCACTACACCTTGACGGTTCCGGCAGGGGTGCCCGCCGCGCTCTTCTGGTCGGTCACGGTCTACGACATCACGACCCGGTGCCTGATCGACAACGAGCAGCAGCGCGGCGACCGCGGCAGCCGAGACCCGGACCTCGTGACGGAGACGGACGGCTCGGTGGTCCTCCACTTCGGGGCCGACGCCGCCGAGTGCTGGCGAGAGCAACTGGGTGCAGACGATCCCGGGTCGGCACTGGTTCTCGTACCTGCGCTTCTACGGCCCCCTCCAGCCCTACTTCGACCGCACCTGGAAGCCCGGTGACTTCACCAAGGCGACGCACTGAGCAGGTTCTGCCCGGCGCAGGACGTGGCCGATGCGCTCGCGTCGACCGGACGGCCGAGCGCCGATCGGCGGACATGTGAAGAGCAATCAGATTCTGTCCGACGCAGCCCCCGTTCGGAGTGGAGCTCGGTTGCAGTTTGTCTCGGAGCTCCATGACCGAAACTGTCCGTGTTGACGAGCCGTTCGTACCTCGGGCCGCCGCCGGTGCACGACGACCGGGTCCGGCGTGCGCTCACGGCACCAGACCTCGACCAGCTGTGGCTGACGGACATCACGGAGCACCCGACCGGTGAGGGCAAGCTCTACCTCTGCGCGATCAAGGACGCCTGCTCGCGGCGGATCGTCGGCTATTCAATCCGTGACCGCGTGCGGTCCTCGCTTGCCGTGGCGGCTCTGCAGATGGCGATCTCCCGCCGAAACCCGTCCGGGACGGTGGTCCATTCGGATCGGGGTAGCCAGTTTCGTTCGAAGAAGTTCGTCCGGGCGCTATGGTGACGCCGGGCTGCTCGGATCGATGGGGCGGGTCGGCGCGTGCGCGGACAACGCGGCGATGGAATCGTTCTTCGCGCTCCTGCAGAAGAACGTCCTCAACCGGAAACGTTGGGCGACTCAGGGAAGAGCTCCGGCTGGCGACCCTCACCTGGATCGAAGCGACCTATCACCGGAAACGGCGCCAACGTGGTCTGGGGAAGTTGACCCCGATCGAGTACGAGACGATCATCAACCCACAGGTCGCACTCGCGGCCTAATCGAACGAGTCAACCAAACCTGCAGCAGTCCCGTGTATTTGTGTGTTTGACGACTATCGCGATAGCGGGATCGCAAGAAACGTGTCAACTACATTGAAGCGCCGACCGTCTCAATGACGGGCTTTGGTACATGCCTTTGACGGTTCCAGATGAAGAACCCGGTGAGGGTGAACACCCCGTAGACGACGTACATCAAGCCCGAGGCGTAGTAGCCCGCCGAGAACAGCAGGGGGACGCCGACCAGGTCGACGGCGACCCAGATGAGCCAGAACTCGACCCATCCCTTCGCCATGCCGTACGTGGCCAGCAGCGAGCCGACGAAGATCCAGGCGTCGCTCCACACCGGCTCGTAGGAGCCGAGGGCACGGAAGACCGAGTCAGCACCGCGGTGCCGCCCACCAGGGCGAGGACCAGCTGTTCGCGGGTCTTCCAGGAGTGCCCAGCGCGGCTCGATCACGGTCGTCGCGTCGTCGGGTCGGTGCGTCCACCGGTACCAGCCGTAGACGCTGACGATGATGAACATCACCTGCCGGCCGGCCTGGCCGAGCAGGTTCACCGGGTTCGGGGTGTCGAAGAGCGCGCCCATGAAGACGGTGAAGAGCAGCGCGTTGCCGACGATGCCGACCGGCCACGCCCACACCTTGCGGCGCATCCCGCCGAGCGCGCTGAGCAGGCCGAACACGTTGCCGATCACCTCGCGCCAGAGCACCGTCTGGTCACCGATGACGAGCTGCGCGTCGAACAACCACTCGAGTAGGTTCATCAGCTTCGGTGTCGATCACACAGCATCGTGCTGATCGCCGGTCGCCAGCGTGTGAGCCACGGGTCGAGTGTTCCGGGCCTGGCGAAGTCGCGGTCGGACAGGTACAACCCCTGCACGGGGACGACTGCGCCGAGCTCGACGAGCACGGGCTTCAGCAGCAGGTCCGGAGCGAGGTGGTGGGCAGGGCCGGCGCCGAGCATCAGCGGCACCGCGATCACGCCTGCCATGCCGTCGCCGGTCCCGAACTGGTCGAGGAACAACTTGAGCACCCCGGAGTACGTCGCCTTGAACGTCGGGGACGCGACCACGACGAGGTCCGATACCGCCACGGTCTGGACGGCGTCAGTCACCCGCTGGTCACCCCAACCGAGCAACCCGGGGCCGAGGTCGATCACGTCGATGACCGTGGTCGGCGCGCTGCCGGTGATCGCCTCCGCGACGAGCTGCGCGGCCTCGAGCGTTCGGGAGGACGGCTTCGGGTTACCCGCGACTACGGTCACCGCGAGACCGCTCATGCGCTGAGCTTCGCGAACGATGACCGGTGCCAGACGAGCGGGCTGTGCGTGAAGTCCGACATCAGGCCATTGACCCGCAGCACGACGATGTCGTGGTCCCCGGCGGGGTAGGTGTGCTCGACCGCGCAGTCGAGCCAGATCGGCGCCCCCTCGAGGAACACGGATCCGGTGTCCGACACCATCGTGTCGACGCCGACGAACTCGGACCGACTTGTCGCGTGACGCTAGCTGCCGGGTCACGGACTCGTGCCGCTCACCGAGGATCGAGACCCCGATCGAGTCGGCACCGGCGAGCGTCGGCCACGTCGTGGAGGTGTGCTGCACGGCGAACATCACGAGCGGCGGGTCCTGCGAGACCCCGACCGTGAAGGACGACGCGACGAGCACGGTCGGTTCGTCGTCGACGACCGCGGACAGGGCGGCGACGCCGCACGGGAAGCCCGAGAACGCCTGCCGGAGCAGGGCCGGGTCGGCGGTGGACGGAGAGGTGAACATCGGTGCTCCTTCGGGACGGGGTCGAACGGGATGGGTGGCGCGGGTCGAGCCGCCGCGCGGCAGAGCGGCGCCGGTCAGGCCGCCGCCGCGCGGGCGGTGAGACCAGCGCGGTCGAGCGCTTCGGTCACCGCGTCGACGAACGCTTCCGTGGCGAGCGCCGGGAACTGTCCGGTCGACGGCATCGGGACGACGTGCGTTCGGGGACGACGCCGAACACGATCGGGTCGTCCGGTGTGAACTGCGCGGTCCGGTGGTTCCAGGACCGTGAGGTGCACGCCGGCCGCCACGAGCGCGTGCATGTCGTCCCACGCATCCGCCGGCGGCCGCGGAATACGGCCGGGTACACCGAGGCGTACCGGTCGGCGTTCGCGATCGTGTCCGCGACGGCTTCGTAGAGCACCCGCGGGTTCTCGGTACCGTAGAGCCCGACGTTCTTCGCGTAGAGCTTCGGTCAGGGTCGACCCGTTCGCCGGGAACGACCGGCGGCGCCCAGTCGTTCGCCCAGTGTTCGAACGCTGCGTCGTCCGGCTCCTCCTGCGCGTAGAGCACGGCCCCGGGCACCCGATCCGCTCCGGCCGCGACGGCCATCGCCGTAACGATGGCCGACCCGGTCTTCGCCGACCGGCAGGAACCGTCCGACACCGAGTCCGTCGAGTGCCTGCAGCAGCACGGTCGCGTAGTCGCCGAGGGTCGGTCGGCCGGTGCGTCGTCGGACTGTCCGAACCCCGGGGTGTCGAACGCGAGCACGGCGACGTCCTCCGGGAACGCCTCGAGCACGGGGTCGTAGACCGCCGAGGTGCGTGGCGACTCGTTGTACATCGCGACGAGCCGCTCGGCGTCCTGAGGAGCTGGTCCGCCGGCACCGAAGTGCACTTGGCCCAGTTGGTGTTGACGTAACCGCGCATGATGTTTCCTTTCGCGAGGGCTCAGAACGCCCGCAGGTTGTCCCGCAGGTGTTCGTGGTCGTACTCGGTGCGGGTCAGCCCGCGTGCCTGGAGCTCGGGGACGAGCCCGTCGCAGACCTCGGCGATGAACCGCCCGGTGACGCCGTTCGTGCCGATCAGGAACCCGTCGCCACCGGAGACGTCCGCGAACGCCTCGAGCTGGTCGGCGACCTGCTCGACCGCGCCGACGAGCGACGGACCGGCACCACCGGCCTCCTTCGCCACCGCCTGTCGGAGCGTCAGCGTGGCGTTCCGGTCGCGGTAGAGCGCGAAGTTCTGGGTGCCGTTCGTGGCCAGGTCGAGTTCGCCGAGCGGGGTGTCGAGCGGCACGGTCGAGAAGTCGATGTCGGTGGACTTGGACATGGTCGCGAGCGGGATGTCGATGTTGTCCATCGCGAGCTGCACCCGTTCGTCGGCGCGCTGCCTCGCCTCGGCCTCGCTCGACCCGACGATCGGCCAGACGCCGAACAGCACCTTCACCTCGTCGGGGTCGCGCCCGGCTGCGGCGCGCGGCGTCCCGCACGCGGTCCCGGTAGTCGCGCGCCTTCTCCGGCGACGAGTGGATCGCGACGATCGTGTCGGCGTGCTGTGCCGCGAACGCGATGCCGCGCGGTGACCCGCCGGCCTGCGAGATCACCGGGCGGCCCTGCGGCGAGGGCCCGGAGTTCCAGCGGTCCGCGGGTCGAGAAGTGGCTGCCGCTGTGGTCGGCGTACCGCACCTTGGTGTGGTCGGCGAAGGTCGCCGTTTGGCGGTCCGCGACCACGGCGCCCGGCTCCCAGGTGTCGAAGAGCGCGGTCATCGCGCGGACGAAGTCCTCGGCCACGTCGTACCGGGAGTCGTGCTCGTCCATCCCGTCGTGTCCGTAGTTCTGCAGCGCGCGGTCGCTCGTGCCGGTGACCACGTTGACGCCGAACCGACCCTTGGACAGCTGGTCGAGCGTGCCCGCCATCCGGGCCAGCAGGTACGGGTGGTACGCGAAGGTGCCGGCGGTGGCGATGATCCCGAGCCGCTCCGTCGCCTGGGCGAGCAGGGTCGCGACGATCATCGGGTCCTGTCGGGGCGCCTGCATCGCGTACTTCAGGTACACCTCCATCGAGTCGCCGTAGCGGTCGCCGACGAAGGTGTTGTCCTCGATCAGGACGTAGTCGAACTTCGCGCGCTCCATGGCCCTGGCCAGGTCGACGAAGATCTGGGCGTCCTGCCAGTCGTCGCCGATCGAGCCGGAGAAGGGCTGCGCCCACGCGGCACCGACGTGCCGTTGCAGAACCACCCGAGGTGGAAGGGTGAGGCGGTCATGAGTGCTCCTGTCCCGACGCTCAGAACGCGGCGAGGTTCGCCTTGAACGTGGACTCGGGGTAGTCGCTGCGGACGAGGCCGCGCTTCCGGAGCTCCGGAGCCAGCCCCGATGCGATCTCGTCGATGTAGCGGCGGGAGTGCGTGCGCACCGGCTCGCCGCGGATCAGGAACCCGTCGCCACCGACGGCCTCCATGACCTCGTCCATCTGCTCGGCGACCGACGCCGGGGTGCCGACGAGCTCGACGGCCTCGGTCTGCTGGCCCATCAGGGCCTCGCGGATCGTCTTGCCCTGGGTGCGCTTCCGGAACTGCTCGAGCCCCGACTGGTGCCCGTTGGTGCTGACATCGTCGGGGAGCGGGGCATCGAGGTCGAACTGCTTGAAGTCGACCTCGGTGGTGATCGACATGATGCCGAGGATCGTCTCGATCTGGTCCTGGGTGAGCTCGTTCCGACGACGCGCGATCTCCTCGGCGTCCGCCTGCGTCTCGCCGAGCACCGGCTGGATGATGTACATGACCTTGACGTCGTCGGCGTCCCGGCCGTGCCCGACGGCCCGCGCGCGGATGTCGTCGCGGTACTCCCGCATCTGGTCGACGCCCTTCGGCGCCGAGAGCAGCACGTTCGCGTGCCGCGAGGCGAAGTCCCGGCCCTTGGGCGACCCACCGGCCTGGCAGATCACCGGGTGGCCCTGCGGCCCCGCCGGCAGGTTGAGCGGCCCGCGGACCTTGAAGTACTTCCCGTCGTGGTGGATCGGGTGCACCTTCGTGTGGTCGGCCAGGTACCCGGTCTCGCGGTCGGCGACGATCGCGCCCGGCTCCCACGAGTCCCAGAGGTCCTTGACCACGGTGATGAACTCGTCCGCCATCTCGTAGCGCTCGTCGTGCGGAAGCAGGTGGTCGAGGCCGTAGTTCTGCCCGGCGAGGTCCTCCGAGCTGGTGACGACGTTCCAGCCGACGCGGCCCTTCGTGAGGTGGTCCATGGTCGCCATCACGCGGGCGACGAGGAACGGCGGGTAGAACGACGTCGACATCGTCGCGATGAACCCCATGTGCTGGGTGACCTGCGCCAGCATCGGCAGGAGCGGCACCGGGTCGCCCTTGGGGGAGTGCAGCCCGTGCTTCAGGTCGTTCTCGGTGCTGCCACCGTAGGTGTCGCTGACGAGCGTGGAGTCCTCGAACATCATGAAGTCGAAGCCGGCGCGCTCGAGCGAGCGGGCCATGTCCATGTAGTACTCGCCGTTGAGCCAGGTGAGCAGGGTGTCCGCGGCCCAGGGGGACTTCCACGCGGGCGTCTTGAACGGGGTGAACCACGCGAGGTGGAAGGGTCGGCTGCCATTCGTGCTCCAGAGGGGACTGAGGTGGTGGTGTGACCATTCGAGCAGCGCGCGATTTCGCCGCGACTGCCGCACCGTGAGGATTCGATTACGCGGGCGGCTGGTCAGCGGTACCGGGCGCTGACCTGGGGTTTCAGGCGGAGGCGGGGATTTCCGCCTGCGGTTCGTGCGCGCCGGTGGTCCGGTCCGCCACCGCTCCCGCCAATACGCCGGAGCGGTGTCCGGCGAGCACCGCGTCGGCCGATGGCACCGGGATCCGGTACGCCGACGTGATGGTCGTGTAGAGCGCACCGCCGAGCCGGCCGACGGGGCGGTAGCGCTCGATGTCGATGCGTCCGCGGTCGTCGAGGACGCCGTCGTCGGTGTGCACGCCGACGACCTCGGCGAACACGAGCGTCGCGCCGGGCATCTCCTTCTCCTCGGCCGCCCGGCACTCCAGGGCGACCTTCGCGCCGGCGAGCCGCGGCGGGGTGACGACGGTGCTCGGTGTGGTGTCGAGTCCGAGCAGGGCGGCCTCGTCGACGTCGGCGTCGAACAGCGCCGCGGTGTCCGTCTGGGACGCCTCGAAGCCGTCTGTGACGAGGTTCACGACGAAGTCCCCGGTGTGCCGGATGTTGTCGAGCGTGTCCTTGCTGCCGGTGAACGACACCATGAGCATCGGCGGGTCCATCGTGACGAGCTGGAAGTAGCTGTACGGGGCGAGGTTGTACCCGCCGTCGGGCGAGACCGAACCGATCCAGGCGATCGGCCGCGGCACGACCGCGTTCTTGATCATCCAGATGAAGTCGACGTGTTCGGACGAGGTGTCGAGGTACATGCGGTGGCCTCCTGGGGCGCGTTCGTGGGACGGGTCGGCCGGGAGGCTCGGTGCGGATCCGGTGCGCCGGCGCGCCTCCCGGGGGCAGCCGGTCGCAGTGCCCGGCTCAGGCCGCGCGGTCGTCGTCCAGCACGCGGGCTCCGGGGATCGCTCGGAGCAGTGTCCGGGTGTACTCGTGCTGCGGGGCGCCGAAGATCTCGTCGGGGGTGCCGGACTCGACGACGTGGCCGTGGTCCATGACGTGCACGCGGTGCGACACCATCCGGACGACGGCCAGGTCGTGACTGATGAACAGGTACGCCAGCCCGAGTTCCTGCTGCAGTTCGACGAGCAGCTCGAGGATCTGTTCCTGCACCACGACGTCGAGGGCCGAGACCGCTTCGTCGAGGACCACGAGGTCGGTGTGGAGTGCGAGCGCGCGGGCGATGGCGACGCGTTGGAGCTGGCCGCCGGACATCTCGGTGGGCAGCTTGTCGGCCGTCGCCGCCGGCAGGGCGACCCGGTCGAGCAGGTCGAGGGCGCGGGCCTTCCGGGACACGGCGTCGCCGATGCCGTGCAGGACCATCGGTTCCTCGATGCTCCGACGGACGGTCCAGCGGGCGTCGAGCGACCCGTACGGGTTCTGGAACACCGGCTGCACGCGGCTGCGGAAGCGCATCAGGTCGGCGCCGCGGAGGCCGGACACCTCGGCACCGTCGAAGGTGATCGAGCCGCTCGTCTGTTGCTCGAGCGCGAGGACCATCTTCGCGGTCGTGGACTTGCCGGACCCCGACCCGCCGACGACCGCGACGGTCTCGCCGCGGGCGATGTCGAAGGTCGAGCCGGCCACCGCGACGAAGGGGTCCTGCCGCCGCCAGCCGCCGGAACGGATCGGGTACTCCTTGCGGACGTCGGTCAGCCGGACGAGGGGTTCGGCGGGCACCACCGGGATGTCCGTCCCGGTCGCTCGGGGGGCCGTCGCGACGGGGCCGTCGCCGACGAGCCGCACGGAACCGAAGTCCGGGGCTGCGGCGAGGAGTCGTTGCGTGTACTCGTGCTCCGGCCGCGCCAGGATCCCGGCGGCACGGCCCTGCTCGACGACGTCCCCGCGGTACATCACGAGGATCGTGTCGGCGCGCTCGGCGGCGAGGGGCAGGTCGTGGGTGATCAGGAGCACGGCGGGTGCCGAGTTCGCTCGTCAGCCGGTCGAGCTCGTCGAGGATCGTCCGCTGCACCGTGACGTCGAGGGCACTCGTCGGCTCGTCGGCGATGAGGAGCTTCGGGCGGCAGGCGAGCCCCATCGCGATGAGCACGCGCTGCCGCATGCCGCCGGAGAGCTCGTGCGGGTACTGGCGGGCGCGGCGCTCCGGCTCGGGGATCCCGACCATCTCGAGCAGCTCGACGACCCGGGTCCGCGCCGCAGCGCCCTTGGCGATGCCGTGCACCTCGAGCGCCTCGCGGATCTGGGTTCCGACGCGGTGGATGGGGTCGAGGTTCGACATCGGGTCCTGCGGCACCAGGCCGATGCCCTTGCCGCGGATGCCGACCATCGTGCGCTCGGGGGCGTCGTGGATCGGGACCCCGTCGAAGGCGATGCTCCCGTCCGAGATCCGGCCGTTGTCGGCGAGCAGGCGGTTCACGCTCGCCGCGGTCGTGGACTTGCCCGACCCGGACTCGCCGACGATGGCCAGGGTCTCCCCGGCGGCCAGGTCGAACGACACCCGGCGGATCGCCTCGAACTCACCGGTCGGGGTCGTGAACGTCACGGCCAGGTCGCGGACGGACAGGAGCGGCTGCTGCGTCATGGGGCTGCCTTCGGGACGGGAGCGGAACGTGCGAGGGGAAGCACGGGCCGGTCGACCTGACCGGCCCGTGCAGGGGTGGGACTAGACCGCGACGGTGGGGAGCGGGGTCCCCACGCGCGGCTGGGGCGTGCCCGCGAAGGACGGCGTGCCGCCCCACGATGTCTCGACGTCGGCGAGCTCGACGACCTCACCGAACGACCAGCCCATGCCGAACAGGGCGAAGTGGTTCCGCTCCGGCGTGAACTCGGCGACCGCGTCCCGCACCACGTAGGTGGCGTAGTCGCGCTGACCGGCGTCCCGCACGGTGGTCTCGACGCAGATGTTCGTCGTGACGCCGCAGACCACGAGGTTCCGGACGCCGAGTCCGGTCAGGACGGGTTCGAGCCGGGTGCCGTAGAAGGCGCTCGGACGGGACTTGTCGATCACGACCTCGTCGGGTCGGGCGCCGAGCTCGGGGATGAGCTCGATCTCGTCGGTGCCGTACCCGAGCGAGTTCGCCGCGATGCGGTCCGACGCCTTGGCGCCCTTCGTGACGCCGAAGTCGACCATGCCGGGCATGTAGACGTACCGGGTGAAGATCACCGGGACGCCGGCGGCGCGGGCGGCGTCGACGAGGGCGACGGTGCCGGGGATCGCGTGCCGGAGCGGGGTGACGTCGATGCCGGCGCGACCGAGCGAGTCGTCGTTGTCGAAGAACGCGCGCTGCATGTCGACGACGATGACGGCGGTGTTCTCGGTGGGGATGGTGGTGGTCATCGTGCGACTCCTAGTTGAAGAGGATCATGCCGTTGGGACGGGGCGTCCAGTCGAGCCCCTTGGTGACGCCGTACGTGTACGTGTCGGCGATGAGCGGCGCGTAGTACGTGTTGTCGTTGACGATCGTCGAGATCTTGCCGAGGTCGGCGTCGCGGGCGTCCTCGTCGGGCTCGGCGAGCTCCTTCTCGAGCAGTGCGTCGATCTCGGCGTTCTTCGCGTAGCCCTGACCGCCGGACTTCGTGAGCATCGTGAGCGGCAGGTCGGCGTCGAGCACCGACGGGGCGAACGCGTAGATGTACAGGCCGGAGAACTTGTTCGCGAACCAGTTCGACGAGAACGTCGAGAACTCCTGACCGTCGAGCTTCACCGTGATGCCGACCGTCTCGAGGTACTGCTGGATCGACTGCGCGAGCTGCTGGATCTGCGGCAGCGTCGTCGTCGGGTAGCTCAGCGTGATCGAGGACCCGTCGTACCCGGAGGCCTTGACGAGCTTCTTCGCCTCGGCGACGTCCTGCTCCGTGGGCTCGATCGAGTCGTCGTAGCCCTGGGTCACCGATGCGACGAGCTGGCTGGCCGGCTCGGTGGTGCCGGCCATGAGCTTCTCGGAGATCGCGTCGCGGTCGACGGCCAGGCTGACGGCCTTGCGGAAGTCGGCGTCGTCGAGCCACTTCGCGGTCGCGTTGAAGCCGGTGTAGATGACCCGGTTCGACTTCGTGTCGACGACGTCGATCGCGTCCGACGACTTCGCGGTGCCGACGCTGGCCGGTCCGAGCAGGGCGATGTCGAGGTCACCCGACTGCACCGAGTTGGCACGGGTGGTCTCGTCCGGCACGAACTGGAACACGACGTTCTCGTAGGTGCCCTGCTTGCCCCAGTAGTCCGGGTTCCGCTTCAGGGTGATGGAGTCGCCGCGGGTCCACTTCACGACCTCGTACGGGCCGGAGCCGACCGGCTTCTGGCCGAAGGCCTTCGCGCCCTCGGAGTAGATCGCCTCCGGCAGGATCGACACCAGGGTGACCTGACGGTCGAACGGCGCGTACGGGGTGTTCAGGTGGAACACGACGGTGGTGTCGTCGGTCGCCGCGAGGGAGTCGATCGCGGTCATGTACCCGCCGAGGTTCGACTCGGGGTCCTTCATCGCCGTCTCGTACGTGTAGACCACGTCGTCGGCGGTGACGGGGGACCCGTCGGAGAACTCGGCGTCGTCACGGAGCGTGAACGTCCACGTCGTCAGCGCGTCGTCGTGGGTCCACTCGGTCGCCAGGCCGGGCTCGACGCTGCCGTCCGTGCCGATGGTGGTGAGCTGGTCGAAGACGTTCTCGAAGACGTTGAGCGACTGCAGGTTCGTGTCGAACACCGGGTCGAGCGTCGACGGCTCCGCGGTGAGTGCTGCGGTGACGGTGTCCTTGGTGGTCGAGCCGCTGCCGGCGTCGGCGGACGAGAAGCCCGAGCAGCCGGTGAGCACGAGTGCCGCGGCGCCGGTGAGGCCGACCGCGACGAGCAGTCGGTGGATCCGGGGTGATGCCATGAGGGGGTGGTCCCTTCCGGGTCAGGGGGTGCAGGGGTGGGACGAGCGGTCAGCGGCGCGAGCGGCGCGCGGACAGACCCTGCGAGACGAACTGGACCCCGCCGATGACCATCAGGATCATCAGCGCGGGCAGGACGACGAGCGCGGGGTTGGTCTGGAGGTAGTTCTGGCCGTCGGCGATGAGTCCGCCGAGGCTGGGGGTCGGCGGCTGGATGCCGAGGCCGATGAAGGACAGCGAGGACTCGATCGTGATGACGGTGCCGACCTCGAACGCGGCGAGGATCGCGATCTGCGGCAGCACGTTCGGCAGCAGGTGGCGGCTGACGACCCACCAGCCGGAGCCCCCGGCAGCGGTCACGGCGGTGACGAACTCAACGCTCCCGCAGGGACACCGCGATGGACCGGGAGACGCGGCCGTAGCCGACCCAGTTCGTCAGCCCGAGCATCACCACCAGCAGGGTGGTGCTCGAGCCGAGCGCGGCGACCAGCACGATGAGGAGCAGGACGACGGGGATCGAGAGCTGCACGTCGGCGACGCCCATCAGGAACGCGTCGAGACGACCGCGGCGCCAGCCGGCGACGAGCCCGATCGCGAGGCCGAGCACCATCGAGATGAGCACGGCGCCGAAGGCCACGACGAGCGAGGTCCGCGTCGCCACCGACAACCGGCTGAGCAGGTCACGGCCCAGCGCGTCCGTGCCCAGCAGGTGCGCGCCGCTCGTGAACGGCTTCTGCTGCGCACTCGCGAGGTCCTGCGTGTACGGGTTGAAGCCGGGCAGGAACGGCACCACCAGGACGACCAGCGCGACGATCACGAGCATCACGGTCGCGACGACGAGCGAGGGTGCTGCGCCGACGAGTCCGGCGGTGAGGGACCGCGCCTGGGTGCGTGTGCGGAGCCGGGTCGTTGCCTGGGTCATGAGAGCCTCACTCGGGGGTCGAGCACCGCGTAGAGCATGTCGACGATGAAGTTGATGGCGACGAAGAGCATCGCGATGAGCACGACGCCGGCCTGCACGATCGGGTAGTCCCGCTCGGTGACGCCCTGCACGATCAGGCGTCCGAGGCCCGGCCAGTTGAAGACCATCTCGAGCACGACCGTGCCGCCCATCAGCACGCCGAGGTTGATGCCGGCGATCGTGATGACGGGCAGGAGCGCGTTCGGGAGCATGTGCCGCACGACGATCCGTCCGCGGGAGACGCCCTTCGCACGGGCGGTCCGGACGTAGTCGAGGGTCCGTGACTCGTCGAAGGACGACGAGATGAGCCGGAGGTACAGAGCCACCTCGAACGTGGCGATCGTCGCGACGGGGAGCACGAAGCTCGCGTAGCTCGTGCGGCCGATCGCGGGGAGGAGTCCGAGCGAGACGGAGAAGACGAGCACCAGGAGGATGCCGAACAGGTACGGGGGATCGCCTGGCGAACCGTCGCGAGCCACATCAGCGTCGACCGGAGCCGCTTGCTGCCGGTGGTCTCGGCGGCGACGGCCAGGGCCACGGCGAGCGCGAAGCCGATCGCGAACGAGGTCACGGCGAGCTCGACGGTGTTCGGGAGCCGCTCGAGGACGAGCCCGAGGGCGGACTGTCCCTGGCGGATCGAGTCCCCGAGGTCGCCACGGAACGCGCCGGCCATGAAGTCGACGTACTGCACGAGCAGCGGTCGGTCGAGGCCGAGGCTGTGCCGGGCGGCGTCCACGTCGGCCTGGGTCGCCTGGTCGGGCAGCATGAGCCGGACGGGGTCGCCGGTCAGCCGGGCGAGTACGAAGGCGAACGTGAGCACGGCGAGGACCGTGACGACGATCCGCGCGACGCGGGAGCCGATGAACCGCACCATGGGACGGTCCTTCCTTCTGGGCGTGGGCCGAGGTGGTCACCTCGGTGTGCAGGTGACGCTATGTGCCGATTGATTCCGCACCGTGACCTGTCGGTAACGGTTGATTGCGCGCCGTCGATCCGCATGGGCAAGCCGATCGGCGGCGTTTCCGCCGCCGAGGGTGAAGCCGTGCGGGTCAGCGCGGGGGCGTCTGGGTGTTGAGCATCGCGGGCACGTCGTCGTGCTTCGCCCACAGGGCCACTCGGTCGCCGCGGTAGTGGCCGTAGGCGAGCATCCCGACGCGACCGTCGGCGCCGCGCACGAGCGTCTCGCGCACCAGGATCGCGGCACCGACCGCGACCTTGAGCACCTTGGCGGTGCGCTCGTCGCAGTTCACCGCCTCCACGGTCGCCTCGACGTGCGACAGCGCGACCTGCCGCATCGCGTTGAGTCGGGCGTCCCGGTCGTCGTCGTCCACGAGCAGGTCCGGTGCGTCCATCGGGTAGTACCCGACGAGCACCCCGAGTGGTTCGCCGCCGCGGGTGACGAGGTCCTCGCGCATCAGCACGTACTCGTCGTCGATCTCCAACCGGCTGCGGATGTGCTCGTCGGCCAGCACGGTGGCGCGTTCGAGCTCGGTCAGCTCGAGGTCCACCGAGGGGCGGTCGGGGTCCTCCTCGGCACGGGTCCAGCCGCCGATCGGCAGGAGTTCCAGCAAGGGCAGTTCGGAGATCGAGGCCACGACGCTCGTCCCGATGCGCTGCCTGCGTTCGATGAGTCCCTCGGCACCGAGCATCGACAGCGCCGAACGGATGCTATTCCGGCTCATCATCATCGACATGATGAGGCTCTGTTCCTCGACCGGTCGTCCGGCGGAGAGCACGCCACGGCGGATGCTCGCCCGCAGGAGCACGTGAGCCCGCCGGGGTGAGGATCTGCAGGAGTTCCCGGATACGCTGACCGCTTCCGCTCCGGGCACGGCCGATGGCCTCGGTGAGTTCCGTCTGGGTGTACACGACGCGCCTCCAGTCCGGAGCCGACAGTGCCATCGGCCCCTCGGTGGAGGTGAGCCTATGGACGACGCGTGTCGCTCAACTACCCCGGAGTGTTACGTGTTGATTACGCGGTGGTCGAAGTCGGGCGCACGGGTCAGTGCCCGAGCTTGACCTGGAACACCCCGGCGATGATCAGCGCGACCGGGCAAACCTCAGCGTGTCCACGGTTCGCGGAAGTGAACCGCACCAACATCGCCGTCAGGGGAAGGCCGGTCGCGGCCCAGATCCGCCTGAGTGAGGGCGCACCGGAGGTCCTCTCAAGCGATCGGCTGCTGGTACGTCCCAAATGACCAGGGGTCTTCTGAAGGTCTTTGGTGGAGCCGACACGTAGTCGGCGGTGAGACCGTAGCTGGCGCTGTGACCTCGAGCACCCATCCTCAATGCGCCAACGCCGTTTCCGCGAACAGTCACAAGAGCTCAGGGGCTTATGATTCCTGCCGCCACAGCTAGCCGGACAACTAGATCATCTCAGGGGCAAGATCGCACCGGCTCCGGACAAGTTGGCTGGCGGACGACAACACACCGCCTCACTGCGGCATGTCGACGAACCGCGAGAACATCCCGTGGAACGCCACCGTGATGGTGTCCGTCGGCCCGTTGCGGTGCTTCGCCACGATGGAGGTCCGCCTCGCCCTGCCGCGGGTTGTCCTTCTCGTACGCCGACTCACGGTGCAGCAGGATCACCATGTCGGCGTCCTGCTCGATCGAGCCCGATTCGCGGAGGTCGGAGATCTGCGGCTTCTTGTCGGCGCGCTGCTCGGGACCACGGTTCAGCTGCGACAGCGCCACGACGGGCACCTGGAGCTCCTTCGCCATGAGCTTCAGCGCACGCGAGAACTCGGAGACCTCCTGCTGGCGGCTCTCGACCTTCTTGCCCGAGGTCATCAGCTGCAGGTAGTCGATGACGACCATGCGGAGGTTGTGCTGCTGCTTGAGGCGACGGCACTTCGCGCGGATCTCGACGAGCGTCATGTTGGGGGAGTCGTCGATGAAGAACGGGGCGTCGTTGATGCGCCCACGGGTCTGCGCGATCGTCGTCCAGTCGCGGGAGTCGACGGTGCCCTTGCGCATGTTCTGCAGCGGCACGCTCGGCTCGGCGGAGAGCAGACGCATCGCGATCTCGGCGCGGCCCATCTCGAGCGAGAAGAACGCGGCGGTCTCGTTGTGCTTGATGGCTGCCGCACGGCTCAGGTCGAGCGCGAGGGTCGACTTCCCGAGTGCGGGGCGGGCAGCGATGATGATGAGCTGCCCGGGGTGGAAGCCGTTGGTGAGGCCGTCGAGCTGCGCGAAGCCGGTGGGCACGCCGGTCATCTGGCCGTCACGGCCCTTGGCGGCCTCGATCTCGTCGAGGGCGGCGGAGATGGCCTCGGTCAGCGGGACGTAGTCCTCGGTCTGCACGCCGCCAGCGACGTTGTAGACCTCGGCCTGGGCGCTGTTGACGAGGTCGGTGACCTCGCCCTCGGACGCGTAGCCCATCTGCACGATCCGGGTCCCCGCGTCGACGAGGCGGCGGAGCACGGCCTTCTCGGCGACGATCGCGGCGTAGTAGCCGGCGTTCGCCGCGGTGGGCAGCATGCTCGTGACGCTGTGCAGGTACTCGGCACCGCCGGCGCGGGAGAGCAGGCCGGTCTTGGTCAGCTCGTCGGTGACGGCGATGACGTCCGTGGGCTCGCCGTGCGAGTAGAGCGACAGGATCGCGTCGAAGATGACCTCGTGCTTGGGGATGTAGAAGTCCACGCCACGAGCGGTCTCGATCACGTCGGCCACGGCGTCCTTCGACAGGAGCATGCCACCGATGGTCGACTGCTCCGCCAGGGGGTCGTGGCGGCGTGCGCTCCATGCCACCGCGCTCCGCGTAGTCCTGCGGTGCGGGGTCCAGATGCGCGATCGACACACGTACTCCTCTTGTTCGAGCGACGGAACTTGCTGAACGAACGGATCGACCGGACAGCCCGACCGTGCCAGTTCTACCCCGGGCGACCGACATCGCCGAGTCGCTGGGCCAAGCTACGGGGACAGAGTTATCCCCAGCAAACGCCCCTGTGGATAACTCTGTGGAGGAAGTTTGCGGAACACGCCGGAATGCTGTGTGGACAACTGTGGACTGGGCTGTGGACAAGTAGGGTGGGGAACACACTTTCGACCACTTGACCTGGGGTTTCCTGTTTCACACCATGTGTGGAGAACCCGGGTTCAACTACCCTTGAAGGTTCCGATTTGACACGGTTCCCCTGTGCAAAAACGGTTGACAAACCGGAACCTGAGGACGACTTTCCCAAGCCGTTCCCAGCAAACTGGACCGTGTCTGAGCGGTAACCCGTCAGCCCAGCGCACGCCGCGCCTCCAGGCCGGAACGAGACGCGACCATCCCCTCGCCAACGCAACGACGGGCGGGCCTCCCGGAGGAGACCCGCCCGTCGTGAGCGGTGGTGCTGCCGGACCTATTGGCAGCGACGACCTGGAGCGAGATCACAGCAGTGATGTCCTCGCGCAGACGCACGGTGGCCTCGTGGTCACCGACGGTCTTGATGGTCGCGGGGACCTCGACCTTGCGCTTGTCGAGCGAGCCGACACCCTGCGCCTGGACGGCGTCAGCGACGTCGCCCGGACGGACGGAGCCGAACAGACGGCCGTCCTTGCCGGCCTTGACGGTCAGCTTGATGGTCGCGTTCTCGAGCTTCATCTTGAGGTCCTGGGCCTCTTCGATGGTGGCGAGCTCGCGTGCGGCACGTGCCGCACGGATCGACTCGACCTGCTTCTCGCCGCCCTTGGACCACGAGACAGCGAAGCCCTGCGGGATCAGGTAGTTGCGGGCGTAGCCGTTCTTGACGTCGACGACGTCACCGGCGGAACCGAGGCCGGAGACCTCGTGCGTGAGGATGAGCTTGGACATGGTGATCCTCCTGATCAGCGGCCGGAGCCGGCGTAGGGGAGGAGCGCCATCTCACGGGCGTTCTTCACGGCACGGGCGATGAGGCGCTGCTCCTGGACGGAGACGCCGGTGATGCGACGGGCGCGGATCTTTCCACGCTCCGAGATGAACTTGCGAAGGGTCGCGACGTCCTTGTAGTCGATGACGCCGACCTTGATCGACTTCGCGGGAGCGGCGTTCTTGCCGCCCTTACCGCGAGAGCTTCCGGCGGTCGCCGGTGCTCTTTCCAGCCATTGTTTGTCCTTAAGAAGAAGAAGTTGTGTCCGTTGAACCGCGGAGGATCAGAACGGGGTCTCGTCGTCGTACGTGCCACCCGGGGTGCTCCACACGTCGTTCGACTGTGCGTTGCCGCCCTGCTGGCCACCCTGGGGGGACCAGGGTGCGTCCGACTGACCGCCGTTGCCACCGTTGCCGCCGTTGTTCCAGTTGCCGCCGCCGTTGCCGCCGGCGCCGCTGTTGCCAGCGCCACCACCGACCTGGCCACGACCGCCGCCGGCCCCACCCGCAGCGCGGGTGACCCAGTGCGGTCGCGTAGCGGAGCGAGGGGCCGATCTCGTCGACCTCGAGCTCGATGCTCGTGCGCTGCTGGCCCTCACGGTCCTGGTAGGAGCGCTGACGGAGGCGACCCTGCGCGATGACGCGCGAGCCCTTCGTCAGTGAGCCCGCCACGTGCTCGGCGAACTCGCGCCACACGCTCGCGCGGAGGAACAGCGCGTCGCCGTCCTTCCACTCGTTCGCCTGACGGTCGAACGTGCGAGGAGTGGACGCGATGGTGAAGTTCGCCACGGCGAGCCCGTTCTGCGTGTAGCGCAGCTCCGGGTCCGCGGTGAGGTTGCCCACCACCGTGATGACGGTTTCGCCGGCCACGGGTTACTCGGCGCTCGCGGTCGCGGTTGCGGTCGCGTTGGCGGCCTTGCGGGCCGCGCGGGCCTCGTCGCGCTGCTTCTGGGCGGCGACCTGCGCGATGCCCTCTTCGGCGCGGAGGACCTTCGTGCGGAGCACGGCCTCGGAGAGGCCGAGCTGGCGGTCCAGCTCCTTGGCGGAGTCGGCGGACGACGTGAAGTTCACGACGGCGTAGATGCCCTCGGACTTCTTCGCGATCTCGTAGGCGAGCCGGCGACGGCCCCAGACGTCCACGTTGTCGACGGTGCCACCGTCGTTGCGGATGACCGCGAGGAACTTGTCCAGGCTGGGAGCGACGGTGCGCTCATCGATCTCGGGGTCGAGGATCGCCATCAGTTCGTACTGGTGCATGCGGAACCCACCTCCTCTGGTCTCAGCGGCCCCGGGCAGTTCCCGGGGCAGGAGGGGTTGATGCATGTGTCCTGCCACACAGATGCGTGCGGACAACCCGGCAAGCTTAGCGGACGGCCTGGAGGCGCGCCACCGGCTGTGGAGAACCGCTCGCCCCCGTCAGACGGTCGGTGCCCGGTCTCGACGTGGCCGGTCGACCGTCAGGCGGTCGCGTCCCGCGCCGCCCACCAGTCGCGCAGACGCGCCTCGGCGTCGTCCTCGCCGAGGGGTCCCTCGTCCATGCGCACCTCGAGGAGGAAGCGGTACGCCTCACCGACGGCACGCCCCGGCGGGATGTCGAGGATCCGCATGATGTCGTCCCCCGACAGGTCGGGCCGGATCGAGTCGAGCTTCTCCTGCTCGGACAGCACCCTGATGCGGTCCTCGAGGTCGTCGTACGCGAACGCCAGCCGGTCGGCCTTCCGCCGGTTCCGGGTCGTGACGTCGGACCGGGTGAGCTCGTGCAACCGCTCGAGCTGGTCGCCGGCGTCGCGCACGTACCGGCGCACCGCGGAGTCGGTCCAGGCGCCCTCGGTGTAGCCGAAGAAGCGGAGGTGCAGCTCGATGAGCCGACTCACCGCGGCGATCGTGTCGTTGTCGAACCGCAGGGCCCGGAGGCGCTTCTTCGCGAGCTTCGCGCCGACGAGGTCGTGGTGGTGGAAGCTCACGGCGCCGGCGGGCTCGAGCTTGCGGGTCGCGGGCTTGCCGATGTCGTGCAGCAGGGCGGCCAGGCGGAGCACGGTATCCGGCGCCGCACCGGGGTGCCGCTCGGCCTCGTAGTCGATCGCCTGCGTCAGGACGGTCAGCGAGTGCTCGTAGACGTCCTTGTGGTGGTGGTGCTCGTCGATCTCGAGGCGCATGGCCGGGAGCTCCGGCAGGAACCGCTCGGCGAGACCGGTGTCGACGAGCAGGCGCACGCCGTCGACGGGCTCGGCGGTGTTCAGCAGCTTCACGAGTTCGTCCCGCACGCGCTCGGCCGACACGATCTCGATCGAGTCGACCAGGTCGGTCATCGCCTCGCGCACCTCGTCCGAGACGGTGAACCCGAGCTGCGCCGTGAACCGGGCCGCACGCATCATCCGGAGCGGGTCGTCGCGGAAGGACACCCGGGCCGCCTGCGGCGTGTGCAGCCGCCGGGCGAGCAGGTCCTCGACGCCGCCGTGCACGTCGACGAGCTCGCGGGCCGGCAGACGCAGCGCCATCGCGTTCACCGTGAAGTCGCGGCGCAGCAGGTCGTCCTCGATGGTGTCGCCGAAGGCGACCTCGGGCTTCCGGGTCTCACCGTCGTAGACGTCGCTGCGGTAGGTGGTGATCTCCACCTGCTCGCCGGCGACCCGCGCGGCAATGGTGCCGAACTGGCGGCCGACGTCCCACGTGGCGCTCGCGATCGGCTCGACGATCGCCAGGATGTCGTCCGGTCGGGCGTCGGTCGTGAAGTCGAGGTCGGTCACCGGGCGGCCGAGGAAGGCGTCACGGACGGGCCCGCCGACGAGAGCGAGTTCGTGTCCGGCGTCGGCGAAGGCCCGAGCGAGGAGGGCGACGGGCTCGGTGACGGCGAGTGCGTCGAGTCGTTCGACGGCCTGGGCAACGGACTGCATGACGGTCCTCATCCTCCCAGATGGATGCCCCGAGTTCTCCACGACGTGCGCGCGCACGGGGAGCGTTCATGGTCGCGCCTCCATACACTCGTCACGGCCCGAACCGACCCGGGGCCCTCCCGCATGCAGATCTTCCGCACCACGCTCGCCGCCGCGGCGACGGCACTCGTCGCCCTCGGTCTCGTCGTCGCGCCCGCGGCGACCGACGGAGCACCAGGGCCTCCACGGCCGGCAGCACGACGTCCCGGACGGCCCACCCTGCGGCCGCCGCGCAGGGAAGACGACGGTCTCGATCGCCCCGGCCGACCGCGGGATCGTCCGCCGCGACGAGGACCTCGAGCTGTCGGTCACCGTGACGAACGACACCGATTCGGACGTCCCCGCGGGCACCGTGGACCTCGACATCTTCCGTCAGGTGAGCACGCGCGACGTCCTCGCCGACTGGCTTTCCGACACCACCACGACGGGTTACCTCGGCCCCGCGATGGACTCCGTGGACGTCCCGGCGGTCCCAGCGCACCGATCGGTCACGCTCGGCTCGGTGAAGATCGTGTCCGGCAACGTCGCCCTCGGCGGGTACTCGTCCTTCGGCGCCCGGCGCATCGCGGCCGAGTACACCGCGGGTGACACATACGCCGTCGCACGCTCGGCGATCACCTGGTACCCCGACTTCGAGCAGACGCCGGTCAGTGTCTCCGTGGCGATGCCGATCACGATGCCGAAGACCGGGGACGGCATCCTCGGCCCCGGTGCCCTCGCCGCCGCGACCGCCGTGGACGGCACCCTGACGCAGCAGCTCGCTCGCCGCCGAGGACTACAACGTCGCCGTCGCGATCGACCCGCGGATCATCGCCTCGATCCGATCCTCGGCGAGGACGCCCTCGTCGGCGGTCACCTGGCTGAACCGGCTCGAGTCGCTCCGCAACGAGACCTTCGCCCTGCCCTACGCCGACGCGGACGTCACCGGGCTGCGCCAGGCCGGGGCGAACGGCATCCTCTCGCCCATCTCTCCCTCGACCAGGCCGTCGACGAAGACCCACTTCCCCGGTGCCGCGACCGCCACGCCGACCCCCACGTCCGGAGCCGTCAACCCCCACCGCCGACCCGGGCGCGACCGACACGCCCCGTCCGACGGTGCGACCGCCGGTGCCGACAGCTCCGCGGACGACCAGGGCACGGACGACCAGACGCCGTCCGTCCTGGCCACGACGCAGCCGGGCAAGCTCGACTTCCCCTACTCGATGGACTCCATCGCCTGGCCGGCCGACGGCACCGTCGCCGCGGCGGACCTGCCCGCGCTCGCGAAGGCCGGCACGAAGACCACGATCGTGCTCGAGGCGGCAACACCTCCGCCGGAGCAGACACCACGATCGCCGCGTCCGGAGCAGATCGATGGCCAGCACGTCCCTCGTCTCCGACCAGGCCACGTCGACGCTCCTCCGCACCGCCGCCGAGGGCGACGAACCAGCAGGCCTGGGCGACGGCGATGTCCCGGAAGCTCACCGCCCGCTCGCCACCTCGGCTCGTGCAGACTCCGCCGGGGGACCGATCACTCCCTCACGCTCGACCGCTCGTGGCCGACGGAACTCCGAGCGCCTCGGCCAGGCGCTCGACGCGATCGAGAGCACGCCCTGGGTCGCCCCGGCCGACCTGTCCTCGGCATCGGCGGTGACCCCCGGTTCACTCACCCTCACGGCCGGGGTCATGGACGGCGATGCCCGCACGGCCAGCTCGAACAGCTCGTGCAGGGCGAAGAGGACCTGACCGCCTACTCCTCGGCGGTGGACGACCCGAACGCCCTGACCGCGCCGGCACGGCTCAACCTGCTCGCGCTCGCGGTCGAACGCGTGGCGCGCTTCGACCCGGACGCGTTCGCCACCGCGGTGGACTTCCGCGTGGCGAACTGAGGCGGACGTCGTCTCGCAGGTGGGGCATCGTCGACTCGAGCTCGCTGACGCTGCTCGGTGACCGCTCGTCCCTGCCGATCTCGGTCCGGAACAGCCTCAAGTACCCGGTCACGGTGCGACTCTCGGTGCAGCCGTCGAACTCCGCGCTCCGCATCGTGCGGAACGACATCGAGGTGAAGATCCAGCCCGAGTCCTCGACCCGCACGACGGTGCCCGTGCAGTCCGTGGCGAACGGCAAGGTCAACCTGACCATGTCCCTGTCGAGTCCCACCGGCGTCAAGATCTCGAGCCCGGCGACCGTCGAGCTCAACGTGCAGGCGCAGTGGGAGACGGTCATCACCGCGGCCGCCGCGGTCGCTCTCGTCGCGATCTTCGGCTTCGGCATCTTCCGGAGCATCCGCAAGCGGATCCGACGCCGGAACGGCGAGCTCGACGACGAGGACGACGACGACCCGAACCGGCCCCTGGAGGTCCAACCGGTGGTCGCCGGTGACCGCCTGCCGGCCGCGAGCGCGACCGACGGACGCGCGCCGTTCCTCCAGGCCGACACCGCACCCCGCGACGAACCGTCCGCGACCACCCAGGAGCCGACCATCAGCGCCAGCCAGCCCCAGCCCTCCGTCGACGCGGAACCGGTGGCCGAGCGCAGCCTCGGCCGGGCGAGTGCGATGCTCGCCGCGGGGACGATGGTCTCGCGCGTCCTCGGGTTCGCGAAGACGTTCGTCCTGGCCTTCGCCATCGGCAACACCGGTTCCGACGCGGCGAACGCCTTCGCGGTCTCGAACCAGCTGCCGAACAACATCTACGCGCTCATCGCCGGCGGTCTGCTCTCCGCGGTGCTCATCCCGCAGATCGTGCGCTCCATGAAGCAGCACACCGACGGCGGTACCGCGTACGTCAACAAGATCGTCACGCTCGGCGGCTCGGCGTTCCTGGTCATCACGGTCGCCGCGACCCTGCTCGCCCCGGTGCTGGTCCGGCTCTACAGCCAGAGCGCCGGCGACGGGGGCAGGGGTTCAGTGCGTCGACGACAGACCTGGCCGTGGCGTTCGCGTTCTGGTGCCTGCCGCAGATCCTCTTCTACGCGATGTACTCGCTGCTCGGCGAGGTCCTCAACGCCAAGCAGGTGTTCGGACCGTTCACCTGGGCGCCGCTCATCAACAACGTCATCGCGATCGCCGGGCTCATCGTCTTCATCGCGCTGTTCGGCGGCCGGGGCGAGAACGCCTCCACCGACGACTGGACGCCCCTGAAGATCGCCGTCCTCGCCGGGAGCGCGTCGATCGGTGTCTTCGCGCAGGCGGCGTTCCTGCCGCTGTTCTGGCGCCGGGCCGGTCTGCGGTTCCGGCCGGACTTCCGGTGGCGCGGCGTCGGCCTCAAGGCGACCGGCACGGCCGCCGGGTGGCTGTTCGCGATGATCCTCGTGACGCAGCTCGCCGGCATCGTGCAGGCCCGTGTGGCGTCGCTCGCGACGGGCGCCGAACGCGACGCTCAGCACGACCTGGCTGCTGTTCATGCTGCCGCACTCGATCATCACGGTGTCGATCGCGACGGCGTACTTCACCCGGATGAGCCACGACGCCGAGCGGGGGGACCTGGCCGCCGTCCGCCGGAACCTGTCCCTGTCGCTCCGGATCGTCGGGCTGTTCACCGTGTTCGCGTCGGTGGCGCTCATCGTCACGGCGATGCCCTTCGCCCGCATCTGGGAGAACGAGTTCGGCAACACCCAGGCGATGGCCCTCGTGCTCGTCGCCTACATGCCCGGCCTCGTGCTGTTCAGCATGCTCTTCATCATCCAGCGCGTCTTCTGGGCCATGCACGACCACCGCACGCCGTTCCTCATGCAGCTCATGCAGTCCGGTCTCTTCGTGATCGGCGCCCTGTCCGTCGCGATGCTGCCCGGTTCGGCCATCGGTGTCGGCATCGCCGTCTGCACGACCATCGCCGGGTCCGCGCAGACCATCGTCGCCCTCGTGCTCGTCCGCAAGCGCCTCGGTGGCATCGAGGGACCGATCGTGACCCGCTCGCACGTGCAGTTCATCATCGCGGCCCTCATCGCCGGCGTGGCCGGCCTGCTCGTCGCGAACTTCTTCGGCGCGTTCTCATCGGACGGCTTCGCGATGGCCGACGTCACCGGCGCCCTGATCACCCTCGTGCTCACGGGTGCGGTGATGGTCGTCGTGTACTTCGGCGCCCTCGTCGTCGCGAAGAACGGCGAGATCGCGAACGCCGTGTCGCTGCTGCGCAGCCGGCTCGGCCGCTGACGGTTGCCTGACCGGCGCTCGGGCCCCGTGGAATGTCCCGCCGGTACCATGTGTTGACCCGGTCAGCGATCTCAACGGAAGGGCTCCCAGGCATGCGCCAGCTCATCATCATCGGTTCCGGCCCGGCCGGGTTCACCGCCGGCATCTACGCCGCGCGCGCGGAACTCAAGCCCTCATCGTCGCCTCGAGCGTCGAGACCGGCGGCGAGCTCACCAAGACGACCGAGGTCGAGAACTTCCCGGGCTTCCCCGAGGGGATCCAGGGCCCGGACCTCATGATCAAGATGCAGGAACAGGCCGAGAAGTTCGGCGCCGAGGTCCTGTACGACGACGCCGTCTCGGTCGACCTGACCGGCAAGGTCAAGAAGGTCACCGTCGGCTCCGGCGAGACGTACGAGGCCCTCGCGGTCATCTACGCGACCGGTTCGGCGTACCGTCATCTCGGTCTCGCCGACGAGGAGCGCCTGTCCGGCCACGGCGTCAGCTGGTGCGCGACCTGCGACGGTTTCTTCTTCCGGCAGAAGAACATCGCCGTCGTCGGTGGTGGCGACTCCGCCATGGAGGAAGCGACGTTCCTCACCCGCTTCGCCGACAAGGTGACGGTCATCCACCGCAAGGACAGCCTGCGTGCATCGAAGATCATGCAGGACCGCGCGATGAACGACCCGAAGATCGAGTTCGCGTGGAACAAGGAGGTCACCGGCATCACGGGTGCCTCCGCGGTGGAGGGCGTCACGCTGCAGGACACCGTCACGGGCGAGCAGTCCGAGCTCGCACTGGACGGCCTGTTCATCGCGATCGGCAACGACCCACGCACGCACCTCATCCACGGCCAGATCGACATCGCACCCGAGGGCACCATCGCCGTGCAGGGCCGCACCTCGAAGACCAACCTGCCCGGCGTCTTCGCCGCGGGTGACGTCATCGACCCGACGTACCGACAGGCCATCACCGCTGCCGGCTCCGGCACGGTCGCCGCGCTCGACGCCGAGAAGTACCTCGCCGACCTCGAGGACGAGCTGACCGACCAGGCGGACGGCGTCTCGCCGACCGAGCCCGCGATGGTCGACGTCACGGCCGCTCGCGCCTGACCGGCGGCGCGGCCGCCCGGCGGCTCGGCCGACCGGCGGCTCGGCCGACCAGCTGACCGGCCGCGTCCGCGCGGAATACCACGACGGCTCGGCCGTTGTACCCACTGAACGACTTCCCGAAGGAGCACACATGTCCAACGCCAAGGCAGTCACCGACGCCACCTTCTCGGACGAGGTCCTGAAGTCCGACAAGATGATCCTCGTCGACTTCTGGGCAGAGTGGTGCGGCCCGTGTCGCGCCGTCTCGCCGATCCTCGACCAGATCGCAGCGGAGCACGCCGGCAAGATCGAGATCGTCAAGCTCAACGTCGACGACAACCCGCAGTCGGCCATGAACTACCAGATCACGTCGATCCCGGCGATGAAGGTCTTCAATGGCGGCGAGGTCGTCAAGACCGTCATCGGCGCCAAGCCGAAGCCCGCGCTCGAGGCAGACCTCGCCGAGTTCCTCGCGTAGGTCCCGGCACACGACGGCCCCGCTCTCCCGGAGAGCGGGGCCGTCGTCGTTCCGTTTACTCCGGAGAGCGGGGCCGTCGTCGTTCCGTTCACTCTGGAACGCGGGGCCGTCGTCGTTCCGTCCACTCCGGAACGCGGGGCCGTCGACGTTCCGTTCGCTCTGGAACGCGGGGCCGCCATCGTTCCGGGCCACTGGTTCAGGATCGGCCCCGTCCCGCAGCCCTGGTTCCCGGGGCCGATGTCGTAGTGTGGCGGGAATGTCCCACTGAAACGGAGCACTGATGACGAACGGCAACAGCCTCGACCCCTGGTACGACTCCTACGCCCAGCGCACCGCCGGGCTGAGCGCCTCCGAGGTCCGAGCCCTGTTCGCCGTCGCGTCGCGTCCCGAGGTGGTCTCGCTCGCCGGCGGCATGCCGTACGTCTCCGCGCTGCCGCGTGAGCTCGTCACGGGCTCCCTCGACCGTGTGATGGCGCAGGACGCCGCCATGGCGCTGGCAGTACGGCGGTGGGCAGGGTCTGCGGTCCCTGCGCGAGCACATCGTGAACGTGATGAGCCTCGAGGGCATCCTGCCGCGCCGAGGACGTCGTGGTGACCACCGGCTCGCAGCACCGCTCGACCTCGTCACGCGGCTGTTCATCGATCCGGGCGACGTCGTCCTGGCAGAATCACCGTCCTACGTCGGTGGATCGGTGGTCTTCCGGTCGTACCAGGCCGAGACGGTGCACGACGGAAACGGACGAGAACGGTCTCGTGCCCGAGGCCCTGCGTGAGGCGATCGCCAACCTGGTGACGCAGGGCAAACGCATCAAGTTCCTCTACCACGATCCCGAACTTCCACAACCCGGCCGGCGTCACGCTGAGCCGCGAGCGTCGCATCGAGATCCTCGACAACGTCTGCCGCCTGAACAACATCCTCGTGCTCGAGGACAACCCGTACGGACTCCTCTGGTTCGACGAGCCCGCGCCGCAGGCGATCCGCTCCATCGACGAGGAGTGGCGTGGTCTACCTCGGCCTGTTCTTCGGGAAGCCCTCGCCCTGTTCCGTGGTCGGATGGGCACTCGCCCCGCACGCCATCCGCGAGAAGCTCGTGCTGGCGAACGAGTCCGCGGTCCTCGCCCCGAACTCCTTCAGGCAGTACGTCGTCAACGCCTACCTCGACGCGGCCATCGACTGGAAGGGGCAGGTCGACTTCCGTTCCGCGGTATCTACGCCGAGCGACGGGACGCCATGCTGTCGGCGCTGGGGGAGTTCCTGCCGACCTTCATGGACGAAGCCGAACGGTGGCTTCTTCGTCTGGCTCACCCTGCCGGAGACGCCTGGACTCGAAGGGCGGCTGCTGCCGCGTGCCGTGAAGGAGCTCGTCGCCTACACGCCAGGGACCGCGTTCTACGCGGACGGTCGCGGCGGCGAATACATCCGGCTTGTCGTTCTGCTACCCGACGCCGGAGCAGATCCGCGTCGGTGGTGCCGCCTCGCCAACGTGGTGAACGACGAGCTCGAACTGGTCGGGACCTTCGGTGCGGCCACTCGTCCGAACGCGGTGGTGCGCCCGACCTCGTCGGTCAGCGCCCCGCCCCCGAACACTCTGATCAGCGCTTTCATCGCGATCGTTGACGGATCAGCCCCTCGTTACACGCGCGGCCCGGAGGTCCTCTCGCATGGCCGAGCTCACTCGTCGTCACGTCGTCGTCGTCGCCGGAGTGGATCTCTACACGAGCGTATGTCTCCCTGCGATCGGGCCGTCGGGTTGCCGTCACGACGGGCTACGGCTGGCAGGTCGACCTGCGGGACGCTGACGCGTCCCTCCTGCCGACCCACCTGCGGGAGACCCGCCCAGACGTCGTGTGGCCGGCTCTGCACGGCGCCTCCGGAGAGGGACAGGGCCCTGCGGGGCATCCTGGAGGCGCTCGACACTCCGTTCGTCGGCTCGCGTTCGACATCGGCTCGGTTGGCATGGGACAAGCCCACGGCCTCCGCACTCGTCGCCCGTGCCGGTGCGTCCGCACCCCGCGGTCGGTGACCCTGTCGCACGACGTCTTCCGCGAGCTCGGGGCTGTCGGAGTCCTCGAGAGCATCGCCGTCCCGAGTACCCCGTGCCCTCGCGGTACCAGCCGGCCCGGGGCGGCAGCGCACAAGGAGGTGACACTGGTCGACGACGTCAACGACCTGGCGCATGAGCCATGGTGACGGCGTACACGTACTGCGACGACGTCGTGGTGGAGCAACTCATCACGGGGACCGAGGTCGCGGTCGGCATCATCGACACGGGCGACGGCCCCGTGGCGCTGTCGGCCGTCGAGATCGTCCCGCGGAGCGGGATCTACGGCTTCGAGGCCCGCTACAACGCCGGGGGAGACGACTTTCATACGCCTGCTCGCCTGTCAGAGGAGAACGCGCAGTCAGCGTTCTGCAAGCCGCGGTCGCCGCACACGAGGCACTCGGCCTTCGACACATCTCGCGCGTCGACATCATCATCGACGCTGCGGGGACACCGTGGTTCCTCGGAGGCAAACGTGCTGCCGGGGCTCACCGAGACCTCTCTGGTCCCGCAGGCCCTGTCCGCTTCCGGCTTCGATCTCCGGGTGGACCTACGTCGAGCTTGCCGAGCAGGCCATCCGCGACCACCGGGCCTGATCAATGAAGCGGCGTGTTCCACGTGGAACACCTGCGCTCCAGCCTGCCGCTGCTACCGCCGCTGCCGCCTGTCCTTGGCTGGGGCGAATTGGTCCACGTGTCGACGTCCCTGCGAGCCCGGCGACTCCCAGCGTTGCTGCCCTGGGAGCTGGTCGCCGTCGTCGTTCTCGGGTTCCGGAACGGCGGGTCTCTGCGTGTGAACACGATCAACCGATGGCGTGCGCGGATCGCAGTGCGACGGCAGGTGCTATGCAGCGCCACGGTCACGATCCTGACGCTGATCGCGAGTGGGGGAGCAGTCCACGGGACTGTCGAGGCTCGAGCCTGCTCCGCGCGTTCATCGTCGATCGTCTGAACTGGCCCGGGTCTGTCCTGGTTGATCGCGACAGCCGTTCCACATGGGAAGAACGTCTCGAATGTCGTCTTGCCCTGCTGGAGCAGTTCGACCGGATCATCTCTCGTCGAACGGACTCCACGCAGAGAAGGCCCGGGCCTACCTGCTTCGGCAGCGTCCCGATCTCGCACCCCGCCTGCTGCGGCCGACGACTACCGACTCGGGGAAATGGCGCTCTTCAAGCCACTTGTTCGCTGCCGTCGGGCTTCGGAAGACTCCGGACGCTTCGCCGCGTTGAGCGCACGGGGGGCGTTCCACGTGAAATACCTACGTTACGGAGATGTGCGTACTCTGGCGGACTGTAGGGCGGGTCCAATGGAACATCCACTCTCAGCGCCCAGGACGCCGCCTGGAGGGCCTGCCTGGCCGTCTCTGGGAAGGATACCGGCTCGCGCCGCCCCGACGTCTCAGCAGGGCGCACAGCGGGCGAGGAGGGCTACCAGACGTCCGCGACGCCGAGCTCGCTCAAGATCCGGTTGAGGTCGTCACCATTGGCGAAATCAATCGTCAACTGAGCTCTTCCGAGCCCCCACGGCGATCTTGACGTGGGGTGTTGAGCCGATCCCCAGGCGCTCGGAGGTGGCCGATGAAGTGGACCACCGTCGCTTCGAGGGGCTCCGGCTTGGACTTCACCGGGGTCTTCGCCGCAAGCTGCTGGGCGAGCGCCTCGGCGGTACGGACGGACAGGTCTTCGTTCACGATCTTCTCGGCGAGGTACTCCATCGCCTCGGCATCCGGTGCAGCAAGGGATCGCGCAGAGCGTGCCCGGCCGACAGGACGCCGGCGGCTACACGCCGCTGCACGGGGAGGGCGGTGGAGCAACCGGATGGTGTTCGTGATCTGCGGACGAGAACGCCCGATGCGCTGAGCGAGCTGCTCCTGGGTGATCCCGAAGTCGGCGAGGAGCTGCTGGTACGCCGAGGCCTCTTCCAGCGGGTTGAGGTTCGCACGGTGCAGGTTCTCCAGGAGCGCGTCCCGGAGCATCGCGTCATCGGGGGTGTCCTTCACGATCGCAGGGATCGTACTGGGCCCGCTGAGCTCCTTCGTCGCAGGCAGGATAGCCGACGCTCACCCATGATGAGCTCGTACTGGGGGGCCGTGCCGGTCGCACCGGCGATCGGGCGCACGACGATGGGCTGCAGCACACCGATCTCGCGGATCGAGTGCTCGAGGCTCCTGCAGCTCTTCCTCGCGGAACTCCTTGCGGGGCTGCTGCGCGTTCGGGGACCACGTCGAGCGGGTTCAGGTTCGCCAGACGGGCGCCGGGCACGGCCACGAGGTCCTCTGCGGTCGGCGCTGAGGACGGCGTACCGCCGGTGGGCGTACCACGGTGAGGAAGAACACGTCGACGGGGCGTTCCTGCTGCTCCGTGGCGGTGGGGATCAGGGCGTGCACTCGGCGGGGCAAGTTCGCTTCGGTGCCATCAGGCTTGTGCTCCTCGTGCTGCGATCTCGGCCGCTGCCTCCGGGTAGGAGAGCGACCCGGTGGAGTTGACGTCGTACGCGACCACGCTCTGGCCGTAGCTCGGTGCCTCACTGACGCCCGGACCGACCGGAGGATCACCGCGTTCAGCACCTGGCCACCGAAGTGCTCCCGAACGTCTGCCGCGACCTGGTTCGACAGGTTCGTACGGCTGTCGTACATCGTCAGCAGGATCGTCGAGACGCGGAGGTTCGGATTGAGGTGCCGCTCGATCAGCTCGATGTTCCGCAGGAGCTGGCTCAGCCCCTCGGGCGCGTAGTACTCGCACTGGATCGGGATGAGGACCTCTTGCGCTGCCACGAAGGCGTTGATCGTCAGGAGGCCGAGCGACGGTGGGCAGTCGATGAAGACGTAGTGGTACGGCTCCTCGAAGGTGACGCGAGGTACTCGTCGAGCGCAGTCCGCAGAGCGCTGTTCACGGCAGGCGACCAGCGACACCAGCTCGATCTCGGCGCCGGCAAGGTGGATCGTCGCAGGCACACGCCAGAGCGTGTCGGACTCGGGGGACCGCTGCACGGTGTCGGCGATCGGTGCCTCGTCGACGATCACGTCGTAGATGCTCGCGACTTCCGCCTGGTGGTCCACACCGAGGGGCTGTAGGCGTTCCCCTGCGGGTCGAGGTCGATGACCAGCACCCGAGCCCCGCCGTGCGCCGGCGCTGCCCGCCAGGTTCACGGTGGTGGTCGTCTTCCCGACGCCACCCTTCTGGTTGGACACCACCGTGAAGACCCGAGTCTTCGCGGGCAGCTTGAGCTGCTGCGTCGCGATCGCGCGCCGACGGCGGTTCAGATCGGCGATCTCGCGAGCGAGCGGTGTCGACGCGTCGTAATCGGCCCGATGAACTCCAACAGTGCCTCTTCCCCGGTTCGGTGTTTCACGTGGAACGCGGAGCCACTGGCGGCCGAGGTGGTACTCGGCCCAGGCCGCAGCGCGTCCAGTCAGCGCATGTAGCCCGGAAGACTCAGGTAGAGTCTCCACTCGGCTACGCCGACTCCGAGCTCGAGCACCTCGACGTCGGTCCGGCGCTTGCGGAGGATGACCTTGCGAGCCTTCTCCATCTCGTCCTCGACGCGGGCGCCCTTCATCGGGATGAGCTGCCCGCCCGAGCGGACGAGCGGCACCGTCATGAGCGGGATGAGCTTCGACAGCGCGCTGGCGGCCCGGGCGATCACCTGGTCGACGACGATCTCGTCCGCAACGTCTTCGGCACGTGCACGAACCACATCGACGTTGGTCAGTCCCAGTCGCGCCGCCTCCGACGTGCCGAGCCAGTCCACCCGACGCTCCATCGAGCTGGTCCAGCGTGAGGAACTGCACGTCGGGGCGCGCAATGGCCAGCACCAGGCCGGGCAGACCGGCACCGAGACTTGACGTCGGCAACGCGACCCTGCGCCTCCAGGAGGGGCGCGAGGACCGCGGAATTGAGGATATGTCGCGTCCAGAGCCAGAGGCAGCTCGAGGGGACCGATCCAGACCGAGCTCTTCGCTCTGCAGGGCGAGCTCGTTCGTGAAGGACCGAGCGACGTCGATCCGGTCACCGAAGAGCGTCGCTGCGGCAAGTGGGTTCGTCTTCGAGCACCGGCGGAGCGGTCTCCGTCATCGGGTGACGACCGTGTGGTGTCCCGACCCTCACCCTCGGACTCCAGGTGGAAGCCCTTCTCGGCGGCCAGATCGTGGACTATCTTGCGCTCGTACGAGGATATCGCCGAGGAGTGCCGCCGGAGCGGACAGAGCCGCCCTCGATGCGCTCGATCGCCGTGTCGACCAGCCGCTGGAGTTCGGTGGCACGGGCGTCGCGGGAACCACCGACGTCGAGGATCAGCCGACTGAACTCGCCCGTCTCCGCCTGCACGGCGATGCGCGTGAGTTCCTGGAGCGCGCCGACACCGTGTCCGGCTTCGAGAGCACCCGAGCATCGCCCTCGTCGGTCACCGAGATGGTAGACGCGACTTCCGCGCGCTCCTCGATCTCGATGTCGCCGTCGAGGTCGCAGATGTCGAGGAGTTCCTCGATGTAGTCGGCTGCGTGTCGCTTCGTCGCGGGCGTCCTCAGCGTCGTTCTCGACGGTCTCGACGGAAGTCCTCGACGGAGTCCGCGTGTCCTGCTCGGTCACTTACGTCTTCCCGTTCTTCTTGGAGCGGTTCTTGCCCACCGGCTGCTGACGCTGCGTGGTGACGCGCGCGGCCTCGATCTCGGCCGCACCGGCACCGGCACCGTGCCTCGGCGGGGACCGGGGTAACCGATCCGCGACGCTGAGCCTTCTTCGCCAGGCGGGCTTCTCGGGCGAGGGCGGCCTCGGACGGGGGGTCGGCATGCTGCGGATGACGAAGTACTGCTGGGCCATCGTCCAGATGTTCGAGGACGAGCCAGTAGAACGCGTTGACGTTCCGAGGGGGAAGGACAGACCTGAAGATGACGAAGACCAGCGGGAGGATGTGGCAGCATCATCTTCTGCTGGCGGTACATCGGCGACGCCTTGGTCTCCGGGGACATGTTCTTCGCCACGAGCTGCCGCTGCGTGATGAACTGCGACGCGGTCATCACGACGATATGAAGCCGGCGATCGCGCGGACTTCCCAGCCCGAGGCGTTCGTGAACGTCTCGTGCAGCGGAAGCGCCGAACAGCGACGCGTTGCCGAACGAGCCGGCGAGGTCGTTCGTGAGCAGGCCGATGCCGGTCTTGTTGATCTGCGCCTCGTGCAGCACCTGCGTCTGACGAAGAAGATCGGCATCTGGATGACCAGCGGCAGGCAGGAGCTCAGCGGGTTCGTCCCGGTCTCCGCTTGTAGAGCGCCATGGTCTCGCGGCTCGCTGGCCTCACGCGAGAACTGGTCCTTCTTGCCCTTGTACTTGTCCTGGATCTTCTTCAGCTGCGGCGCGACCTCGAGCATGCGACGCTGCGACTTGATCTGGCGCACGAAGATCGGGATCAGCGCGGCGCGGACCACGAAGGTCAGGAAGATGATCGAGAGCACCCAGGTGATACCCGCGCCGGGGTCCATGCCGATGTTCTCGAAGATCGGTGGAAGCCGACGAGGATGGCCGAGACCACCCATTTGAGCGGCCAGAGGATCGTACCGATGAGGTCCATGGGGACGGTCACGCCTTTCGAAGTGCGCTGGGGGAGCAGGACCGGGAGGGAGTCCCGACCGCGGTCTGCGGCTGCTGCGGGTTCGGCGCGAGCACGAACCCGAACCGGTTGACGTCGTAGGGGCGACGCCGCGTGCCGGACGTCGTCGATGCCCCCGGCTGCCCAGGGGTTGCAGCGGGCGATGCGCCATGCGCCCATCGCCGATCCGCCGGACCACGCCGTACTGCTGGATGGCTTCGAGCGCGTACCGCGAACACGAGGGGTGGTAGCGGCAGACGTTCCCGTAGAGCGGGAAGATGACGGCCCGGTACGCACGCAGCGCGACGGCGCACACGTTGCGCGGGAGTAACTTGCGATGCCCCAGGCGAGGCGGGTCAGCGGGTTCATGCTGCCTTCTCCACACCACGCGCGCAGGAGCGCAGGGACGATCTTCGAGCAGGGTAGGCTAGCCCGGCCTGCGCAGCGCGCTAGCAGTGCGCGGACCACCACGTCGTACCCGACGGGGACGTCCGGCAGCAGCCCGTGCGCGATCGCCTTGAGGCGACGCCGGACCAGGTTCCGCGTCACCGCGTTCCCCACCGTCTTGCCGGCGACGATGAAGCCGAACCGCGTCGGCCAGGGTCGACCACGCCGTCGTCGGTGGTGCGACGGACCACCGATACGACGGCGTGCGCCGTGGCGCTTCCTGCGACCACGACGCACGACGGACCGGTAGTCGTCACCACGGACGATGCGGTTGGCACGCGCCAGCACGATCGCTACCAGGTTCCCAGCCGGGACCGGACCGGACGAGATCCGGTCAGGTGAGGACTCGTTCGAGGCGCTGAGCTCGGTGCGGCCCTTGGAACGACGCGCGGCGAGGATGGCGCGGCCGGCGCGGGTGCGCATGCGGGCACGGAAGCCAGTTGGCACGACGACGGTTGTTCGGCTGGAAAGGTGCGCTTGCTCATGATGATCTCCACATGGCTGCCCCGGGTTCCGTCCTCGGCGGGAAGAACGCAGCGCAGCCGTCGCGTATGTGTCGCCGCTCGGTGCCGAACGACGCAGGATGGGCGCGACCAGACGGCCGCAGTCAACTGGTTAACGGTACGTGACAGCAGCGAGCAGGTCAAACGCGGGACGCGGACCCTTGCGCGGAGGGGCCGCGCACGATCATTATCCACACTGGGGAAAACGTGCGTTCGGTACGACGCGCCCCGGTCCTTTACAGTGGGGTGATCGATCCGCCTGTTGCCCGGCAGGACGGGGGGGTCTCCCCGATGTGCACCACCGGCGGACGTGGACAAGACTGTGGGCAACCCTGTGGGTCACCCGCGGGGCGACACGCGGCCCGGGCCGTCGAAGAAGCCGCCCGGACACGGACGCCCCGCCGGAAGACTTACGCCGGTCGAGCGCGGCCCGGAACGGCCCCCGGCCGACACAAGACCAGGAGACGAGCGCGACGCTGACGATGCCGGCCGACCCCGTCGAGGACCTCTGGTCATCGGTCCTCGGAACTCCTCTCGGAGGACGACCGCGTCTACCCCGCAGCCGCAAGGGCTTCCTCCACCTGGTCGAACCGAAGGGCGTCCTCGTCGATACCCTCTACCTCGGGGTCCCCAACGACCTCACCCGCGGCATGCTCGAACAGCGCATCCGGATCCCGATCACCGAGGCCGTCTCCCGCATCGGTGACGACACGGTCGCGAACTTCGCCATCACCGTGAACCCGGACATGGCGTCCGAGCCCCGGGTCGACCCGACCGTCGCGTCGCACGTCCCCGAAGTACGCGGAGCCCGTGCAGCGGCGCCCGTCGAGCAGAGTGCCGCTCCCCGGCGAAGTACATCAAGGCGCCCTTCGTCCCGAGCCAGATCGACTCCCCGGGCGCCAGCGGCCGTCCCGAGTCGCGGCTCAACCCGAAGGTACAGCTACGACAACTTCGTCATCGGCTCGTCGAAGACCGCTTCGCGCACGCCGCGGCGGTCGTGGTCGCCGAGGCCCCGGCCAAGGCCTGCAACCCCCTCTTCATCTACGGGGACTCCGGTCTCGGCAAGGACGCACCTCCTGCACGCCATCGGGCACTCCGCCGAGAGACCTCTACCGGCGGGGATCCGCGTCCGGTACGTGTCGAGCGAGGAGTTCACGAGCGACTTCATCAACTCGATCGCGAACAACCGCTCGAACCAGTTCCAGCAGCGGTACCGCGACATCGACATCCTGCTGATTGACGACATCCGGTTCACCTGCGGAAGGACTCGACGCCAAGAGGCCTTCTTCCACATGGTCAACACGCTGCGCGACCACAACAAGCAGGTGGTCATCACGTCCGACGTCGCACCGAAGCACCTGACCGGGTTCGAGGACCGGATGCGCTCACGCTTCCGAGTGGGGTCTCATCACCGACGTGCAGGCGCCCGAGCTCGAGGCGCGCATCGCGATCCTCCGCAAGAAGGCGCAGTCCGACCACCTGCAGGTGCCGGACGACATCCTCGAGTTCATGGCGTCGAAGGTGTCGAGCAACATCCGCGAGCTCGAGGGGACGCTCATCCGCGTCACCGCGTTCCGCCCGAGCCTCAACCGGACTGCCGTCGACATGGCGCTCGTGCAGACCGTCCTGAAAGGACCTGATCACCCTCGACGACGACAACGTGGTCGCGCTTGACGGACATCATCAACCACACCGCGGAGTACTTCAAGCTCTCCGTCGGCGACCTCTACGGCTCGTCCCGCTCGCAGGCCATCGCCACCGCACGACAGATCGCGATGTACCTGTGCAGTGAGCTGACGAGCCTGTCCCTGCCCAAGATCGGGCGGCTGTTCGGCAACCGCGACCACACCACGGTCATGTGCGCGAACAAGAAGATCACCGAGCTGGTGCCGGGAGCGTCGGTCGATCTACAACCAGGTCACCGAACTCACGAGCCGCATCAAGCAGGACCGCCGCTACCGCTGATCGCGGTCCCGGGATCCGTCTCCCGACGCGCTCGTCGCGTCCGTCCGAGATCGGGTCGACCAGGCCTGGAGGTACGACTGACGACCGTGGGATCGGCCCACCTCGGCGGCGCATCCACCACATCTGAGACGGTTCCATGCGCCGGACTTCTCACAGTGTGGAAAGCCTGTGGATAACGCTGTGGAGGACACGCCGCCCGGTTGTTCACAGGTGGAGGGGCCGCAACTGTGGAAACTGGGGATGGAAGTGGATAGCTGAGGTTCACTCATCCAGAGGTCGCCCACACGCCGCTCACAAGTCACACGGTTGTAGTTCCCTGTCGCTGAGCGGCATCAACAGGGTTATCCACAGGGTGTTGCATGAGGCGATTAATACCATTACTCCTGGTTAACGATTGATCTCAGTGGGCCAACCTTGTGGACGGCGGGATGACAAGAAATCCTGGCTCCGCCGGGCTGTGCCTAGTAGGGCGGCCGGACAGTCCAACCGATCGACAGGGGTTCCAGCTGTGAAGTTCGAGGTCAACCGGGACGTCTTCTCCGAAGCCGTCTCCTTCGCGGTGAAACTCCTCCCACAGCGCACGACCCTCCGATCCTCTCGGGCGTCCTCATCCACGCCGAGGGCGACCGGCTCACGCTCTCCTCGTTCGACTACGAGGTCTCGGCGCAGACGTCGATCACCGCGCAGATCGACGATCCCGGCACCGTGCTCGTCTCCGGCCGGCTGCTGAACGACATCGCGAGCCGCCTGCCGAACGCCCTGTGACCTTCACCACCGAGGACGCCAAGATCTCGGTCAGCTGTGGTTCCGCGCACTTCACGCTGCTGTCGATGCCGGTCGAGGAGTACCCCACCCTCCCGGAGATCGGTGCGCAGACCGGTGTCATCCCCGGCGACGCGTTCTCCGAAGCGGTGTCCCAGGTGGCCGTCGCCGCCAGCCGCGACGCGTCACCCCGGTGATCACCGGCGTGCAGCTCGAGGTCGGCGACCACGACGTCTCCCTCATCGCGACCGACCGGTACCCGTCGCCGTCCGCACGATCCAGTGGGACTCCGGCCGCACCGGCGAGACCGAGAGCGCACCGCTGCACGCTCGTGCTGGCCCGCACCCTGCAGGAGGTCGGCCGCACCTTCGGTTCGGCGTCCACGGTCTCGGTGTCGATCAGCGGCTCCTCGAACGCGAGCTCATCGCGTTCCACGCCGACGACAAGACGGTGACGTCGCTGCTCATCAAGGGCAACTACCCGCCGGTGCGCCGGCTCTTCCCCGAGACCGTCCAGGACCACGCGGTGATCAACACCGCGGAACTGGTCGAGGCGGTGTGACGGGTCTCCCTCGTCCTGGAGCGCGAAGCCGCGCTCCGGTTCTCCTTCACGGTCGACGGGCTCACGCTCGAGGCGATCGGTTCCGAACAAGCGCAGGCGTCAGAGTCGATCAGTGCGTTGCTGACCGGTGAGGAAACGGTGGTCTCCCTGAAGCCCGCGTTCCTCCTGGACGGGTTGAATGCGGTGCACTCCGAGTTCGTCCGTATCTCCTTCACCAAGACGGAGAACCCCAACAAGCCGGGGCCAGTGCTCATCACCGGTCAGACCTCCCCAAGAGGCACCGGCTGCGGACGGATACCGGTACCTGCTGCAACCCAATCTCCTGCTGCGGTAAGCGCAGCAACCGAACACTGCGCTGACGCGCCAACCTGCATCAGCGCGACGACGAACAGAAGGAAATCATGCACATCGGTCTTGTCGGCCTCGGTCGCATGGGCAACAACATGCGTGCCCGTCTCCGCAACGCAGGCATCGAGGTCACCGGGTACGACGCGAACCCCGCCGTCTCCGATGTGGCCAACCTCGCCGACCTCGCGGCAGCGCTCCCCGAGGGCCAGAAGCTCGTGTGGGTCATGGTCCCGCACGGCAAGATCACCGACGACGTGATCACCGAGCTCGCCGGCGTCCTCGCCGAGGGCGACCTGGTCATCGACGGCGGCAACTCGAAGTGGCTGGACGACACCGTCCACGCCGAGCAGCTCGGCGCAAGGGCATCCGCTACATGGACGCCGGCGTCTCCGGTGGCGTCTGGGGCAAGGACAACGGCTACGGCCTCATGGTCGGCGGTGACGTCAAGGACGTCGAGTTCGCCATGCCGGTCTTCGACGCGCTCCGCCCCGAGGGCCGCGCGAGAGGGCTTCTCGCACGCCGGCCCGATCGGCGCCGGTCACTACGCGAAGATGGTCCGCAACGGCATCGAGTACGCGATCATGCAGGCGTACGGCGAGGGCTACGAGCTCCTCGAGGCGAAGGACATCATCCACGACGTCCCCGCCGTCTTCGCCGGATGGCAGCGCGGCACCGTCGTGCGCTCCTGGCTGCTCGACCTCATGGTGCTCGCCCTCAACGAGGACCCGAAGCTCGACGAGCTCGAGGGCTACGTCGAGGGACTCGGGCGAGGGCCGCTGGACACTGGAAGAGGGCATCGAGCTCGCGGTGCCGATGCCCGCGCTCTCGGCGTCGATCTTCGCCCGCTTCGTCTCGCGTCAGGGCAGTGCGTCCCCGACGATGAAGGCCGTCGCGGCGCTCCGCAACCAGTTCGGCGGTCACGCCGTCAAGAAAGGCGTAGTCCTGCCGAGGTAACCACCTCGACCCGTATCGGCCCGCGTGCACGTCACGACCATCTCCAGCTCACCGACTTGGAAATGGGGGGGGGGGGGGGGGGGGGGGGGGGGGGGGGGGGGGGGGGGGGGGGGGGGGGGGGGAGGCGGACGTCGGCCGGGCTCGCACGCGGGCCAGGGCCTATTCGTCGGACGGAGCGGCCCGGGGCAAGACCAGCCTGGTCGAGGCGATCGGAGTACCTCTCCACCCTCGGCTCGCACCGCGCGTCCCCACCGACGCGGCACTCGTGCGGCAGGGGCTGCGACGCGGCGATCGTCCGCGCGCGGCTCGCCGCACGAGGACGTGCGCATCCTCGCCGAGGTGCAGATCAACCGCACGGGTGCGAACCGCGCGCAGGTCAACCGCTCGGCGATCCAGCCCCGGGAGCTCCGCTGGTACTGCACGAGCGCGTGCTCTTCGCGCCCGAGGACCTCGCACTCGTCCGCGGTGAACCGGCCGGCCGACGTCGGATGCTCGACAAGCTCCTCGGCCAGATCGCGCTGCGCATGCAGGGCGTCCTCGCCGACTACGACCGGACACTCCGCCAGCGGAACACCCTGCTGAAGTCGGCGCGGGCGACCGGCGCGAAGTCGGTTCGCTGGCGACGCTCGACGTCTGGGACGACCGGCTCGTGGCGTTCGGGGCCGAGATCCTCGCCGCGCGCGACCACCTGACCCGGCGGCTGGCGCCCTTCGTGGCCGAGGCGTACGCGACCGTCGCCGGCGAACGGCACGAGGCGTCGATCGCGGGCGTGCTGAGCGTCCGGGGCGGCGACCCCGAGGACGCGAACGCGACGGACCCGGTGCTCGGGACGCCCGACGAACCGGTCTCGGTGACCGCTGCCGCCGACGCCTTCCGCGCGGCGCTGGAACGGCGCCGACGCGACGAACTCGACCGCGGGTTGACGCTCGTCGGACCGCACCGCGACGACGTGCTCTTCCAGCTGAACGGGTTACCTGCGCGCGGGTACGCGAGTCACGGCGAATCGTGGTCGTTCGCGCTCGCGATTCAGCTCGCCAGCGCCTCGATTCCCCGAGGCCGAGTCCAGCCTCGGCGACCCGATCATCATCCTTGACGACGTGTTCGCCGAACTCGACGAATCCCGTCGGGAGCGCTTGGCCGGAGCGGTCGCCGACTACGAACAGGTGCTCATCACCGCGGCGGTGTTCGGCGACGTTCCCGGACAGCTGGCCGCGCACACCGTCGGATCGAGGCCGGCACCATCGTGACCGACGAGGCGGCGGCGAGCCGCGCCTCCAGTCCGACGGCCACCGCGGACGACGCAACGGCAGCACCCGACGCGGCCACCGCGGACGACGCGACGGCACCCGATCCGACGGGGGTGGGCGCCTGATGCCGGAGCCCTGGAAGCCCACCGAGCCCTCCCGCGCGTACCGCCACCTCCGTGCCGTCTTCGGCGACCCGTCGAAGCGTGGTGTCGACGCCCGGCGACGACGGATGAGCGCGCTCGACCCGGACTCCGTGCCGTACGGCCGCGGGTCGTGAGCCGAAGGGCCTCGGCGACGTGGTCGGTTCTCTCGCCCAGGAACTCGGATGGACGGAGCCACTCGCCCGGTCCGAGCTCTTCGTCGACTGGCCCGCGGTGGTCGGTGACGAACTCGCGAAGCACTCCCGCCCGATGACGATCGACGACGGTGCACTGGTCATCCGGTGCGACTCGACGGCGTGGGCGACGCAGCTCCGACTGATGCGGAGCACCGTCACGACGACCATCGCCGAGCGGCACCCCGGAAGCCGGGGTCGAGTCGATCCGGGTTTCCGGCCCCGACGCCCCCACCTGGAAACGCGGCCCCAGGACGGTCCAGGGGCGTGGTCCTCGCGATACCTACCGGTTGAGCCGACGAAATCATCCTCTGGTACCGATTTCGGCCGCTGAACGGCCGATTTCGGCCCTCGGACGAGGGGGTCCTGAGGTAGACTGAGAAGTGCAGTGCGCGGGTGTTCCGCGCGCAGGCAGGAGCACCCTCGAATGACATCCGGATCTGACGACGACCGACAGAACTCGACCGCCGAGCCGACCCCGCAGAGCGACCAAGCGTACGGCGCAGACCAGATCCAGGTGCTCGAAGGGCTCGAAGCCGTCCGGAAGCGTCCGGGCATGTACATCGGGTCCACGGGGCCGCGCGGTCTGCACCACCTCGTGCAGGAGATCGTCGACAACTCCGTCGACGAAGCGCTCGCGGGCTACTGCGACACCATCAACGTCACGATCCGCGAAGACGGCGGCGTCCGCGTGGTCGACAACGGCCGTGGCATCCCGGTCGGTATCCACGCGGCCGAGGGCGTCTCCACCGTCCAGGTCGTCCTGACGGTCCTGCACGCCGGCGGCAAGTTCGGCGGCGGCGCGGTACGCGGTGTCCGGCGGTCTGCACGGTGTCGGTTCGTCGGTGGTCAACGCGCTGAGCTCGAACTCGACGTCGAGGTCCGCCGGCAGGGCCACGTCTGGGCGCCAGAGCTACACCGACGGGTCCCGGTCGCACCGCTCTGGGACGAGGAGTCCGACGAGCACGGCACCACGATCACGTTCTGGCCGAACGCGGAGATCTTCGAGACGGTCGTCTTCGACTACGAGACCCTGCGCACCCGCTTCCAGCAGATGGCGTTCCTCAACAAGGGGGCTCCGCATCACGCTCAGGACGAGCGCCCCCCGGACGAAGGGGAAGAGGCCCGTCAGGACTCCTTCCTCTACGAGCGGGGGCTCGCCGACTACGTCGAGTACCTCAACGCCCAGAAGGCCGACCTCGTGCACCCGGACATCGGGTTCGAGGCCGAGGACCGGAGCGCAAGATCGCGCTCGAGGTCGCGATGCAGTGGAACACCTCCTACCAGGAGAGCGTCCACACCTTCGCGAACACGATCAACACGCACGAGGGCGGTACCCACGAAGAGGGCTTCCGCGCTGCGCTGACGTACCTGGTGAACAAGTACGCGCGCGAGGCGAAGATCATCAAGGAGAAGGACGACAACCTCACGGGTGACGACATCCGCGAAGGGCTGACGGCCGTCATCTCCGTGAAGCTCGGCGAGCCGCAGTTCGAGGGCCAGACGAAGACCAAGCTCGGCAACACCGAGGCCAAGGGCTTCGTGCAGCGCGTCGTCGGCACCGAGCTCACCCACTGGTTCGAGAGCAACCCGGACGCAGGCCCGCGACGTCGTGCGCAAGGCGATCCAGGCGTCGCAGGATCGCCTCGCCGCCCGCAAGGCGCGTGAGACCACCCGCCGCAAGGGCCTCCTGGAGTCGGGCGGCATGCCCGGCAAGCTCAAGGACTGCCAGTCGAAGGACCCGACGGTCTCCGAGATCTTCATGGTCGAGGGTGACTCCGCCGGCGGCTCCGCCGTGCAGGGGCGCAACCCGATGACGCAGGCGATCCTCCTCGCTCCGCGGCAAGATCCTCAACGTCGAGAAGGCACGCCTCGACCGCGCCCTGGCCAACCAGGAGATCCAGTCGATGATCACGGCGTTCGGCGCCGGCATCGGCGAGGATCGACCCGGACAAGGCCCGGTACCTACAAGATCGTGCTGATGGCCGATGCCGACGTCGACGGCCAGCACATCACGACGCTTCTGCTCACCCTGCTGTTCCGCTACATGCGACCGCTCATCGAGCGCGGCTACGTGCACGCCGCAGCCGCCGCTGTACCGCCTGAAGTGGTCGAACTCGGCGCACGAGTACGTGTTCAGCGACCGTGAGCGCGACGCCCTCATGCAGGCCGGCCTGCGAGGGCAAGCGCATCCCGAAGGACAACGGGATCCAGCGCTACAAGGGCCTCGGCGAGATGGACTACAAGAGCTGTGGGACACCACGATGAACCCGGACACCCGGATGCCCCTGCAGGTCACGCTCGAGGACGCGGCGGCGGTGGACAGCGTCTTCGCGACGCTGATGGGGTGAGGACGTCGAGTCCCGACGCCAGTTCATCCAGCAGAACGCCAAGGACGTGCTTCCTCGACATCTGAGGACAGGAGGCGCGGTGCCAGCCGCGTCGACCAGTCCCGATCGTCGGTCGTCGCGCCCGGCGCGACGAAGCGGAACCAGTGCCTCCAGGCCATCGCTCCGGAGTGGCCACCAGAAAGGTGACCAAGCCCGCCGTGGCTGACGACAACGAGAACGGCGCCGAGAGCAGCCCGAGATCGTCCACGGCGACAGCGGGGACATCGTCGTCTCCGGAGACCGCATCTCGCAGGTCGACCTGCAGCTCGAGATGCAGCGTTCGTACCTCGACTACGCGATGTCCGTCATCGTCGGACGCGCCCTCCCCGAGGTCCGCGACGGACTGAAGCCGGTGCACCGCCGCGTGATCTACGCGATGTTCGACGGCGGCTACCGCCCCGACCGCGCGTTCCTCGAAGTGTTCCGCGTCGTCGGCGACGTGATGGGGCAGTTCCACCCGCACGGTGACAGCGCGATCTACGACCGCACCTCGTCCGCCTCGTGAAGCCGCGAAGGCTGCCCGCTACCTGCTCGCGCTCGGCCAGGGGCAATTTCGGTTCCCCGGGCAACCACGGCGCCGCGGCCCACCGGTACACCGAGGACCAAGATGGCGCCGCTCGCCATGGAGATGGTCCGGGACATCGACGAGGACACCGTCGACTTCCAGGACAACTACGACGGCCGCACGCAGGAGCCCGCGATCCTGCCGCCTCGGCTCCTGAACCTGCTCGCCAACGGTTCCTGGTCGGCATCGCGGTCGGCATGGCGACGAACATCCCGCCGCACAACCTGCGCGAGGTCGGCGTTGGCGCGGAAGTGGGCGCTCGAGCACCCCGACGCGACGCGCGAGGAACTCCTCGCCGCACTGATGCAGCGGGATCAAGGGCCCGACTTCCAGACCGGTGTGCAGATCCTCGGCACCAAGGGCATCCAGGACGCCTACCGCACCGGTCGGCCTCGACCACGATGCGCGCGGTCGTCAACGTCGAGGAGATCCAGGGCCGGTACCGGCCTCGTGGTCACCGAGCCGCCGTACCAGGTGAACCCGGACAACCTGGCGATCCGCATCGCCGAGGGCGTCAAGGACGGCAAGCTCTCCGGCATCGCCGACATCCGCGACGAGACCCTCTGGTCGCAACGGCCAGCGCCTCGGTGATCGTGCTGAAGCGCGACGCGGTCGCCAAGGTCGTCCTCAACAACCTGTACTGGTCGCACGCAGTTGCAGGAGAAGGTCTTCGAAAGCGAACATGCTCGGCGATCGTCGACGGGGTGCTGCGCACGCCCGCCCTCGACGGCTTCATCTCAGCGTGGGTCGACCACCAGATCGACGCCATCGCCGGGTCCGCCGGACCCGCGTGTACCTGGCTGCTGCGAGGCCGAGAAGGTGCGCGCAACTCCATGGGCGGCTACCTGGCGGCGCTCGACGCCCTCGACGAGGCCGAACGCGCTCGTCCTGCCGTTCGCCCGATCGTCGAAGAGGCCCGCACCGGCCTGATGGATCTATGTCCGCTCGACGAGATCCAGGCGCGTTGCGATTCCCGAACCATGCTGCTCAAGTCGTCCGGACGCGCCTCGAGGCGTTCCGGAGAAGGTCCGACGACGAAGCCGAGGAGACCGAGCGGAAGATCGCCGACTTCCAGGACATCCTGGGCTCGGAGACTCGCTAGCAGCACGATCATCGGCGACGAGCTCGACGAGATCGTGGACCGCTTCGGTGACGATCGTCGGAGCGAGATCCCGCTCGGCTTCGACGGCGACATGTCCATGGAGGACCTTCCCCTACCTCGAAGAGGAGATGGTGGTCACCATCACCCGCGGCGGGTACGTCAAGTGGACCTGGGCAGCGACAACTACCGCTCGCAGCACCGCGGTTCGGTGGTCGGATGCGGCGCGCAGCTCTGCGTGGACGACAAGGTCGCCGAGCACTTCTTCGCTGACGACGACGGCACCACGAAGGCCGCTGTTCCTCACCGACCAGGCCGCGTAGCTCGGCCAAGGTGCATGAACTGCAAGGTGCAGGCCAGCCGCGACTAAGGCCAGCGTGGACGCCGCGAACCTGCTCGCGATGCAGCCGGACGAGCAAGAGACCCAGCAGGTGCTCGATATCCGTGACTACGAGGCGGCGGCAGTACGGCGCCCGTGACCGGCCTACGGCCTGTACGTCAAGAAGACGGCGCTGACCGAGTACGACATCATGAACCGCACCGGCGGCATCATCGCGATCAACCTGCGCGACGGCGACACCCTCGTGCAGGCGCTGCTCGTCGACGAGTACGACGACCTGCTGCTCGTACCGAAGCACGGCATGTCTCTGCGCTTCACCGCGACGAACGACACCCTGCGCCTGATGGGTCGCTCGGACCTCGGGCGTGAAGGGCATGTCGTTCCGCGACGACGACGCGCCTCGCAGCCCTGGCCGCCCCGGACGACAAGGCTACGCTGCGGGTCATGACCGAGGGCGGCTACGGCCAAGCGCACTTCGGTGGACCAGTACCGCGTGCAGGGCCGCGGTGGTCTCGGCATCAAGGTGGCCAAGCTGGCCGCCGACCGAGGTGACTCGCTGTGGGTGCTCTCATCGTGGGTGAGGACGACGAGGTGCTCATCGTGCTGCAATCGGGCAAGGTGGTAAGGTCTGCCGTGGCCGAGGTGCTCGCCAAGGGTCGCGAGACGGATGGGTGTGGTCTTCAAGGAGGTTCGCGGAGAACGACCTGATCATCGCAGTGTATTCTGAATGACCGAGCGGAACCCGGACGACCAGGATGACGCCGAGATCGAGCCCGCGGCACCGGTGGAGTACCAGTGAGCCCCGCTGAGGCAAGAAGCTCGATTCCACCGATCCCATTGACACCGCGCCTGGCGACCAGCCAGGCCGAGAGGACCAGCCGAGCAATGAAGTGGGTCGCCGAGAAGCTCCAGAAGAAGGCGAAGCGGCCCGTCGGCACCCGTCAGGTGCGACTGCGGCTCGTGTACGTCGACTTCTGGTCGATGGTGAAGCTCAGCTTCCTCATCGCCCTGGCCGACTCCATCGTGATCGTCGTGGCAACGGCGGCTCCGTGTGGGTCATCCTCAACCAGACCGGTGTCTTCGGCGAGATCGACTCGCTCCTGAAGGACGTCACGGGGCAGAACAACTACTCGATCATGGACCAGTTCTCGCTGGGCCAGGTACTCGGGTTCTCCATCGTCGGCATCCTCAACGTGGTCGTCGGCACCGTGCTCGGCGCGATCGTGAGCGTCCTCTACAACCTCAGTGTGCGGATCACGGGCGGCCTGCTCCGTGGGCTTCACGAACAACTGACACACCCGGCCGGATGAGGCCGACCACTCGATTTCGTTCTCCGGGATCGGTACGGTAGGCTTTCATCCGGTCTGAGGGGCTATAGCTCAGGCGGTTAGAGCGCTTCGCTGATAACGAAGAGGTCCAAGGTTCAAGTCCTTGTAGCCCCACCACTTCCCTCCGACATCCGTACCATGGGTGTCTCGGGGCCTTAGCTCAGTTGGCAGAGCGCCTGCTTTGCAAGCAGGATGTCAGGAGTTCGATTCTCCCAGGCTCCACTCCACTCAAGCCGACGCTGCTCGGCTCGTTCTTCGCCTCGCCGGTTCGTTCCGGTCGTGTTCGTCGGCACCTTCGGCGCGCCGCTCCGCGATGGGTCCCGTCCGGCGTTCGGCCTGCGCTCGGTATGCGCCCGGCTCGGGTGCGGGTGCGGGTGAGATCGCGATTGCGCGCGTGTGTGGGCTGGGTCGGGGCGCGGGAGTGCGATCTCGCGGCCGTCGGCGCGGCGCATCTGCGGGCCTGGAGGCGCGGGGCGGGGCCGGTGCGCGCCTCCAGACCGTCAGGTGGGTGCGTACGGGCGTGACCTGCCGTCGGCAGTCCGCCGAGCGGGTGCGAGACGGCACGCTCGGTTGGGAGCGAGACGTTGTCCACCCGCTCGGCCGAGGAACGACGAAGCGGCCCCGGCAGGCCGGGCCCTTCGTACGAACCGGGAGGTCAGGCGGAGAATGGGCTTCTCCGCCGTGTCGGCGTCGTCGGCGACCCAGAGGTCGTCGTCAGCGCGGAGCGTCTGGTACGCGGCGTACGCGGCACCGGCGACGGCGACCACGCCGACCACGATGAGCGCGACGCCACCGAAGCCGAGGCCCTCTTCTTCGCTGCGCGGCCGGCACGTACTTGGCGGCAGCCTTGCGGGCCTTCTTGCCTTCTTCTGCGCGTTCTTCGAGCTTCTTGACCCGCGGGTCCTTCGCGAGGTCACCCACGCTGAGGACGGAGCCAGCCGTCGAGACCAGCCCGGGATGACCTCGGCCTGGAAGCGGTGCGAAGCGGTCTGCGCAGCCGAGGTGGCAGCGTGCACACCGGTGGCCACGGCCGGCGGATCCCGTTGTCGATCGCGTTCTGCACCCGGGGGGCGATGTCCTTGCGTGCTGCATCGGCGGCGTGCGCGCGGGCCTCGGCGAGGATCTCGTTCGCGTGCTCGAGCACCTTGCGCTGCTCGCCGAGGAGCGAGGCGGTCTTGCCCTTGAGCTTCTTGATCTGCTTCCGGCGCTTGCGCGGCAGTTCGATCGTCGTCATCTGGTACCTCCATCGGAACGGCGTGTGCCCATCCTGCCACCAGGGCGCCTGACAGGTCACGGAGCCGTCCCTATGTGTCTCGTCTGTACGCAGGTCACACATGCGAGAATCGGAACATGTCTCTGCACACTGCTGTCGCAACGATCCACACGAACAAGGGCGACATCCGCGTCAACCTGTTCGGCAACCACGCTCCGAAGACCGTCAAGAACTTCGTCGACCTCGCGACGGGCAAGCAGGAATGGACCCACCCGGGACCGGCAAGGTGTCGACGGACAAGCTCTACGACGGTGTGGTCTTCCACCGCATCATCAAGGACTTCATGATCCAGGGCGGGTGACCCGCTCGGCCAGGGCATCGGCGGCCCGGGCTACCGCTTCGACGACGAGATCTCCCCGGAGCTCACCTTCCAGAACCCGTACATCTTCGCGATGGCGAACGCCGGCATCCAGGGCGGTCGCGGCACCAACGGCTCGCAGTTCTTCATCACGACGGTGGCGACGCCGTGGTTGCAGGGCAAGCATCACCATCTTCGGCGAGGTCGCGGACGACGAGTCCCGCGCCGTCGTCGACGCGATCGAGGGTGTCGCCACGGACGGCCGTGACAAGCCGCTCGAGGACGTCGTCATCCAGAGCATCGACGTCGAGGACGTCTGAGCCACCACGTGAGTGATCCGGCGTACAACTCGAACAACACCTGCTACCGGCACCCCGACCGGCAGAGCTTCGTCCTCTGCCAGCGGTGCGGGCGGACGATCTGCCCGAGTGCCAGACGCCGGCAGCGGTCGGGGTGCACTGCCCGGAGTGCGTGCGTGAACAGCGCGCACAGTTCACGGCGAACCGCCGGGCGAACGGTCCCAGTGGGATGACGGTCGCCCGGCGGCTCGCCATGCTCGACCAGAAGGCGACGGTCGTCATCGTCGTCGTCTCGGTCGTGCTGTGGCTCCTCAACCAGGTCAGCGGGGGGTACGTCAACGCCTGGTTGAGCTTCTACACGCCCTCGTGGGCTCGCAGCCGTGGCGGTTGATCACCGGCCTGTTCGTGCACTCGTCGTTCTTCCACATCCTGTTCAACATGTGGGCGGTGTGGATCTTCGGGCGGATGCTCGAGAACATCCTCGGCACGTGGCGGTTCCTGGCGCTGTACTTCCTCGCCGGCCTCGGCGGTGACCTCGCGGTCGCGTGGCTGAGCCCGGGGACCCAGGTCGTCGGCGCCTCCGGAGCGATCTTCGGCCTCTTCGCGGCGTTCTTCGTGATCCAGCGGAGCCTCGGGTACAACGCCGTCCAGCTCCTCGTGATCATGGGTCTGAACCTCGTGGTCGGCTTCCTGCCCGGCACGAACATCTCGTGGCAGGCGCACGTCGGCGGCATCGTCCTCGGGTTCATCACCGGGTTCGTGTTCTCGAAGACGCGCAACGTCCGGCAGCGTGGCCTGCAGATCGGCCTGCTCGTGGCCGAGGCCGTCGTCGTCATCGCGGCGATCTTCGCCGCCTACACCGCCTTGCAGGTCGGGATCGGTATCTGACCCGCCTGCGCTTCCTCGAACGCCCCGTCGCCCTCCGCGACGGGGCGTTCGTCGTTTCGCCCCGGAGTCGTCCGGTGACGCTTTCCACACGTGCACGAGCGAGTTGTCCACAGGTGTGGATAAACCGGTGAGTTACACGGGTGTGATTATCCCCACTGTGGACTGAGTTGTGGATAACTTCGGGGCTGGTGTGGACAGCAGTGTGGAAAGTGTGGAGAACTGTGGAGAACCGGTCCGAGCATGGGGAGAGCGGGTCCACGCGCTGCTCGGGCTTGTGGAGAACAGATTCGGACCGCGCCCCCTCGGGAACGACGACGCTTGGCGCGACCGGGAACGACGGCTCCGGCCACGCCGATGGAACGACGACGCCCGCCGCACCTTGCGGTGCGACGGGCGTCGGGAAGCGATGGGCCGGTGCTGGGGCCAGCGGGTGGTCATGAGGAAGCCGACGAACATGATGCCGAACCCGATGAGGATGTTCCAGGAGCCGGTGACGGCACCGGGAGGGTCGTGTTCGAGATGTAGAAGACGATCACCCAGGCGAGCCCGATGAGCATGAAGCCGAACATGACCGGCTTGAACCAGACGGGGTTCGGCTGGTCCCCCGCGGTCTCGACCGAGTCGGCTCGGGTCCTCCGGGCGGGCTTGGTGCGGTCCTTGTCCTTGGCCATGGCCGGTATCCTACCGTGACCACGTGTGTGGGAAGACTCTCAGCCCGCTGCACACATCCCCCACGAGTACGGTGGAGCGCCATGACCAGGATCCTCGTCGTCGACAACTACGACAGCTTCGTCTACACGCTGAACGGGTACGTCCAGCAGCTCGGCGCCGACACCGACGTGGTCCGGAACGACGCGTTCCCCGAGTCCGAGATCGCCGACCGGATCGCCGAGTACGGCGTGCTGCTGTCGCCGGGCCGGGAACACCCGCCGACGCCGGCATCTCCATCGCGACCGTCCACGCAGCCATCACCGCGGACACACCGCTGCTCGGGGTCTGCCTCGGTCACGCAGGCCATCGCCGAGGCCCTCGGGGCGACCGTCACGCACGCCGAAGAGCTCATGCACGGCAAGACGTCGGAGGTCGACCACGACGACAGTGCGCTCTTCACCGGCGTCCCGCACCCCTTCACCGCGACGCGGTACCACTCGCTCGCCATCGTCGACGGCACCGTCCCCGATGAGCTCACCGTCACCGCGCGGACGGGTGGCGGCGTGATCATGGGCGTGCAGCACCGCGAGCACCCCGTCTACGGCGTGCAGTTCCACCCGGAGTCCGTGCTGACCGAGGGCGGCTACCGCATGGTCGGCAACTGGCTCGAGACCACCGGTCTCGACGGCGCCGTAGACCGCGCAGCGGGACTCAACCCGCTCATCGCCGCGCACCGCGCCTGAGAGTCCGACTGCTCACCGCGCGTCCTGACGCGGACCGGTGGGCGGCCGTGGACCGGCGCCCACCCCGGCGGGGCTGTCCGGAGGCGATCCGTGCTCTCGCGGGCAGCCAGCTCGGCAGGTCGCGTTCCGTTGGATCCGTGACACGGGCCTGGAGGCACGTCACGTGTCCGGTACGGGCCTCACGTCGGTCCGGCGTCGGTCAGCGACCGTCGTCCCCGCCGTTGTCGCCGCCGCCGTTGTCGCCACCATTGTCGCCGCCGCTTGTCGTTCTCCGCCCGGCGCCGCCGGCTGGCTCGGCTGAGCGGCTGCGGCGCAGTGCGTCAGGACGACGGTGCTGCCCTGAGCGATGTCACCGGCGGGGGCGTTCTGCTGCGTGACGGTGCCGCCCGTGCAGGAGTTCGTCGGCGCGGGCGTGACCGTAGCCCGAGGGCAGCGAGCGTGGCGTTGGCCGTCGAGAACGGCTGCTGCGTGACGTCCGGCAGCTCGACCTTCCCGTTCGACACCGTGAGGTTCACCACGGTGCCCTTCGTGTGCTGGGTGCCGTTCGCCGGGTCGGTGCTCATGACCGTGCCCTCGGGGACGTCCGGTGAGTAGTCCGAGTTGATGGCGCCGACCGCGAAGCCGGCGTCCTTCAGGGTCTTCTCGGCGGCGGCCTGCGCCTGGCTCGCCAGGTCGGGGATGGCGATCTGCTGTGGTCCGAGCGACACGACGACGCGGACGTCCTGACTGCGGGCGATGTTGGTACCGGAGCCGGGCTCGGTGCGGATGACCGTGCCCTTCTCGACGTCGTCGGAGTTCTCCTCGACCTTGACGGCACCGAGGTCGCGCTTCTCGAGCGCGGTCGAAGCGGATTCCCACGTGGCACCGGCGACGTTGGCCGGCACGCTGACCGACGACGACATCGGCGGCTTGCCCGGTTGCAGGTTGGCGACGAAGAACACCACGGCCACGATGACGGCGGCGGTCAGCAGGATGCCGACCCAGATCCACGCCACGGGCGGACGGTTCTGGGTGCGCTGCGGTCGGTGCTCGGCGGTGTCGTCGTCGAGCTCGCGGAAGGCGACCGCCGGGTTCGACGTCGGGCGGGGGGTTGACCCCGAACAACATCGTCGAGGCGTCGTTGGCCGAGGCCTGGTGCAGCTTGCGGGTCGAGGCGGGGACGTGCCCCGCGGCGGCCTGCTGCAGCTCCGTGCGGAACTCGGCGGCGTTCTGGTAGCGGCGGGTGCGGTCCTTCACGAGCGCAGTGCAGCGTGACGGCGTCGAGCGCGGGTGAGGACCGCGGGGACGAGCGTGGACGGTGCGACCGGCTGCTCGCTGACGTGCTGGTAGGCGACGCGCGACCGGGGAGTCGCCGATGAAGGGCGCACGGCCGGTCAGGAGCTCGAAGAGCACGACACCGGTCGAGTACACGTCGGTGCGGGCGTCGACGGTCTCGCCGCGCGCCTGCTCCGGCGAGAAGTGCTGACGCCGTGCCGAGGATCGAGGTGGTCTGCGCGACCGTCGCCGAGGTGTCGGTGATGGCCCGGGCGATGCCGAAGTCCATGACCTTGACCTGGCCGGAGTGCGTGACCATGACGTTGGCGGGCTTGATGTCGCGGTGCACGACCCCCAGCACGGTGGGAGTACTCGAGCGCGGTGAGGATGCCCTCGGTGATGCGCACGGCCTCGTCCGGTGCGACCGGGCCGTCGCCGATGATGTCGGAGAGCGGACGCCCCTCGACGTGCTCCATGACGATGAACGGCACCTGCACCTCGGCACCCGAGGTCTCGGTGACGGTCTCTTCGCCCGCGTCGTAGACCCGGACGATCGTCGGGTGCGCCATGCGCGCGGCGGCCTGGGCTTTCTGCCGGAACCGGGTACGGAAGGCCGGGTCGTTGGCGAGGCTCGGCTTGAGCAACTTCACCGCGACCTTGCGTCCGAGGCGGGTGTCGTTGCCCAGATGCACAGTGGCCATGCCGCCCCGACCGATGACTTCACCGATCTCGTAGCGGTTGGCGAGGAGGGTGATCCCCGCGGTCACACCTTCTGGCACGTACTCCTCCGAATGTCCGTCCGGGCCAGTGTACGGCAGCCGTTCCTGGTGAGACGCTGGGGACGGGGGCCCCGACCGAACCGTTACGCAACGGTGTCGCGAGCCCCCGTCCGAGGGTCAGTCCTGCGGTGCCTGGCTGGGGTTGTTGCCGTCCGTCGGGTCGACCGTCGGCTCGCCCGTGGCCTGCCAGGTGTCGCTCGCGGGCGCTCTCCGACGCGGCCGACGCGGTCAGGTTGCCGCACGTCACGGTGTAGCTCAGCGACGCGGACTTGCCGACGGCGTCGATCTGCACGGTGACCGAGCGGTGGTCGGCGTCGAGCGTGCCCGAGGTCTGGCTCGAGGTGTCCTTGCCGCCCGTGATCGTGTACGCGTACGACGCCACGGTGTAGCCCGTCGGAGCACCGTGGCGGCTGCCCAGCTGAAGGTGACCTGGCCGTCGGCCGACACCGTGCCCGGCGACGCCGAGTTCGGCTGGTTGACGGTCGGCTGCGCCGTGTACTGCTGGATGACGACCAGCTGATCCGAGGGCGAGGCTGCCGGTCGGGCTGATCGACTGGACCGTGTTCGCCTTGTCGGCGCTCGGGGCCGGGTCGCCGTCCTCGACGCGCGAGGTCAGGCCGACCGACTCAGGCCATGGTCTGGGCGTCGGTGACGGAGAGCCCCTCGTAGTCCGCCGAGTTGACGAGCACGCGCGTCTGGGTGGGCGTGGCGCTCGGCGACGACGGGGTCTGGGACCGGGTCGGCGTGGACTGGGACGAGCTCGTGGACGAGCGCGTCGGCTCGGGCTGCTGGTTGCCGTTCAACGCGAACGCTGCGACGACCCCGCCGATGACCAGCACGGCGATGACCCCGACGAGCCACCAGATCCACGCACGGCGCTTCTTCGGCTCCTCGTCCTCGCCGTCGATCGGGGAACCCGGCGTTCCGGGACCACCCGTGACCGCACCGGCCTGGGTCGTGCCGATCAGCGCGGTCGCCGCGTCGTTCCCCTGGCCCTGCGGCGGGTTGAACGCCACGGTGCCACCGGCGGCGATTGGCCGGCACGGCGACGGTGGCCGCCGCGACGTCACCGCGACGGAGTGCCTGCGCGGCCCGCGCCAGGTTGGCCGCGGTGGCCGGACGGTCGGCGGGCTTCTTCACGATGCAGGACATCACCAGGGCCGAGACCGGCTCCGGGATGTCCCCGGGGAGCGCCGGCGGCTGCTCGTTGATGTGCGCCATGGCGATCGCGACCTGCGACTCGCCCGTGAAGGGACGGCGACCGCCAGGCCTCGTACGCGACGATGCCGAGCGAGTAGATGTCCGTCGAGGGCGACGCGGGGTGTCCGCTCGCCTGCTCCGGCGAGAGGTACTGCACGGTGCCCATGACCTGGCCGGTCGCGGTGAGCGGGACCTGGTCGGCGATCCGGGCGATGCCGAAGTCGGTGATCTTGACGCGGCCGTCCGGCGTGATGAGCAGGTTGCCGGGCTTGATGTCGCGGTGCACGAGGCCCACGGCGTGCGCGGCCTGCAGGGCGTTCGCCGTCTGCGCCACGATGTCGAGGACCTTGTCGACCGGCAGCGTGTGCTCCCGCTCGATCATGGTCGAGAGCGCCTCGCCGGGGACGAGCTCCATCACGAGGTAGGCGCTGCCGTCCTCCTCGCCGTAGTCGAACACGTTGGCGATGCCCTCGTGGTTGACGAGCGCTGCGTGACGGGCTTCCGCGCGGAAGCGCTCGAGGAAGCCCGGGTCGCCGAGGTACTCGTCCTTGAGGATCTTGAGTGCCACGGTGCGACCGATGACGAGGTCGGTGGCCTGCCACACCTCTCCCATGCCGCCGATGGCGACCCGGGACGAGAGTTGGTACCGCCCACCGAAGGTGAGTCCGCTGGTGGGTCTCATTTGTTCAGCACCGCCTCCATGACTTTCTTCGCGACCGGGGCCGCGACCGTGTTGCCGACCCCCGGACTGACCGAGCCCGCCGCCGTTCCCGACGACGACCGCGACGGCCACCTCGGGGTCCTTCGCCGGGGCGAAGCCCGTGAACCAGAGCGTGTACGGGTCGCCCGTGCCGCCCTCGGCCGTGCCCGTCTTCCTCCGCGACGTCGACACCGTTGATCTTGGCATTGGTGCCGGTCCCGGAGCTGACGACGCTCTGCATGGCCTCGGTCAGGTCGGCGGATTCGGAAGCGGACAGCGGGTCGCTGTACTGCTTCGGCGAGAAGGACTCGACCGTCTTCAGATCACTCGTCGTGATCGAGTCGACGACGGACGGCTGCATGACCTTGCCGCCGTTCGCGATGCTCGGCCGAGACCATCGCCATCTGCAGCGGGGACACCCGGACGCTGGCCTGCCCGAACGAGCTGAGCATGAGCTGCGCCGTCGAGTCGACCTCGGGGTACTGGCTGGCGGTGGCGCGCATGGGGATCTCGATCGCGTCGCCGAAGCCGTACTTGTCGGCCATGCTCTTGATCGCGTCGTAGCCGAGCTTCTGCCCGAGCTCCGCGAAGGGGATGTTGCACGAGTACTGGATCGCCGTGCGCAGCTTCACCTTGTCGCCGCCGCCGCACGAGCCGCCCTCGGCGTTGTTGATGTACGTGCTGGTACCGGGGAGCTGCTAGCCGCGACGGGTTCGGGAACTCTGAGTCCAGCGTGTACTTGCCGCCCTCGAGCGCCGCCGATGCGACGATGAGCTTGAACACCGATCCCGGCGTGTAGAGGTCGCCGCCGTACGCGCGGTTCTTCAACGGGTGGCTGTCAGCCTGGTCGAGGGCGTTGAACTTCGCGACGACGTCCGCCGTGTCGTGCGACGTGAGCGTGTTCGGGTCGTAGGACGGCTTGGAGACCATCGCCAGGATCTTGCCCGTCTTCGGCTGGATCGCCACGACCGCGCCGGAGTTCGTGCCGAGCGCGTCGTACGCCGCCTGCTGCACCTTCGGGTCGATCGTCAGGTTGACGTTGTCGCCCTGGACGTCCTGGCCGGTGAGGATCGCGTTGAGGTTCTGGAAGAACGAGGCGTCCGAGTTGCCGGACAGCACGGAGTTCTCGGCGGCCTCGACGCCGGCGCTGCCCTGCCCGATGGTGAAGTACCCGGTGACGGCCGAGTAGAGGTCGCCGTTCGTGTACTTCCGCTGGTACTGGTACTGGTCGTCCACGGCGGTCGACTCGGCGATCGGGCTGCCCTGCACGAGGATCGCCCCGCGCTTCGTGGAGTAGCTGTTCAGGATCGTGCGCGAGTTCCGGGGGTCGGCGCGGAGCGAGTCCGCGGCGAAGAACTGGATCGACGTCGTCGACACGAACAGTGCCACGAACATGAGCACGATGACGGTCGAGACACGGCGGAGCTGTCGGTTCATCGGGTGCGCTCCTTCTTGGTCGTGCCACGTCCGCGAGCGGCTGGGATCGCGCCTTGCTGCACGCGCTGCTCGGCGGGGATGGCGTCGGTCAGGCGCAGCAACATCGCGGCGATGATCCAGTTGGCGATGAGCGAGGAACCACCGGCTGCCATGAACGGCGTGGTGAGGCCGGTGACCGGGATCACCCGGGTGATGCCGCCGACGACGACGAAGACCTGCAGGGCGATCGGGAACCCGAAGCCGACGCCGAGCAGCTTGCCGAAGTCGTCCTGCGCCATGAAGCCGACCCGCATGCCGCGCGAGGCCAGGATGATGAACAGCGCGAGGATCGCGAAGACGCCGATGAGGCCGAGTTCCTCACCGAGCGAGGCGACGATGTAGTCGGCGTTCGCGACAGGGGTCAGGTACGGGCGTCCCTGGCCGAGACCGGTACCGGTGATGCCGCCGCTCGCGAAGCCGAACAGCCCGGTCACCAACTGCCCGCTGCCCTGCGACAGGCGGTTGTAGATGACGGGGTTGAACGGGTCGAGCCACTGTTCGAACCGGCCGTGCACGTACACGAAGGCGGACTGCGCAACGAGGGCGCCGCCGACGAAGAGCGCGAGGCCGATGACCACCCAGCTGATCCGGCCGGTGGCGACGTAGATCATCACCAGGAAGAGGCCGAAGTACAGCAGCGCGGTGCCGAGGTCGCGCTGGAACACGAGGACACCCATGGCGGCGCCCCACATGACCAGGATCGGGCCGAGGTCGCGGGCCCGGGGGAAGGTCATGCCGAGGAACTTCCGGCCGACGATCGAGAGCGAGTCGCGTGCCGTCACGAGGTACCCCGCGAAGAACAACGCCATCGTGATCTTCGCGAGCTCGCCGGGCTGGAACGTGAACGAGCCGATCTTGATCCAGACCCTCGCGCCGCCGACGTTCAGCCCGAGCCCGGGCACGATCGGCAGGAGCAGCAGCGCGATCGTCGCGAACATGAAGATGTAGCGGTACCGCTGGAGGAACCGGTGGTTCCGGACGAGCAGCAGCACGACGATGGCGGCGACCATGGCGAGCATCGTCCAGACCATCTGCTTGACCCCGAACGCGGCCCACCCGAAGTGGTCGGCGTGGACGTCGATGCGGTAGATCTCCGCGATGCCGATGCCGTTCAGGGCGAGGGCGACGGGCAGGATGAACGGGTCGGCGTTCTTCGCGACGACGCGGAGCACCACGTGCATGACGAGTGCGAGCCCGAGGATCCCCGCGCCCACCCACAGCGCCGAGGTGTCGAACAGCCGCCCCTTCGTGCCGAGCTGCACGAGCACCATCGCGCCGGCGCAGATGCCGCACGCGATGACGAGCAGCGCGGCTCGAGGTTCCAGGCGCGCGCGGGCTCACGCAGCTTGATCGTGATCGCCTGCGTGAAGGACTGTGCCGTGGCGTTGCTCATCGCTTCGCACCGGGCGAGGACGAGGGCGACGACGACGGGGAGCCCGACGGTGTGGGGGTCGGCGACGACGAGCCGCCGTCACCACCCGTGCCGGCCTGGTCCTGCCCGGTCGCGGCGGCCTTCCGGAGGCGGTCGACGATGTCGCGCGCGTCGTCGAGCGACTGCGCGTTGATCGTCGAGCGGACGTTCTCCCGCGTGTAGTCGGGCAGGGAGGACACGGTGACGTCGGTGTCCTCGTAGACGTCGGACAGCGCGATCGGGCCGATCGACTGCTGCACGCCCTTGTAGATCGCGACGGTGCCACGGTCGGTGCCGACGTAGTAGTGGTCCTGGATGATGCGCCAGCCGAGGAAGACGGCGCCGACGAGCACGGCGACGGCGACCACGAGGGCGATCGTCCACGACACCCGGCGGCGGATCCGGCGACGGCGGTCCTCGGCGATGAGCTCGGCGAAGAACTGGTCGGACTCCGGCTCGAAGTGCGAGTCCTCGGGCGCGGTCGTGACCTTGAGCGGGTGCAGCAGGATCGTAGGGAGGCGGATCGGCTTCCGGCCGGTCGACGCCTCGAAGGTCAGGGGTGCGGCGGCGGACCCGACGGTGGTGGCCGCGTCGTCGTCGTCGTCGGGCTCGGTGTCGGTGACATCCATCACCACGACGGTCACGTTGTCGGGCGCGCCGTGGTCGAGCGTCTCCTTCACGAGGCGCTGCGTCACCTGGTTCGCGTCCATGTTCGACGCGAGGGCGTGCCGGATGCGCTCTTCCGCCAGGTACGACGACAGGCCGTCCGAGCACAGCAGCCAGCGGTCGCCCGGCTGGATGTCCATGATCGCGGTGTCGACCTCGGGTGCGGCGTCGACGTCGCCGAGCACGCGCATGAGCACAGAGCGGCGCGGGTGGACCGCGGCCTCTTCCGGGGTGATGCGGCCGCTGTCGACGAGGCGCTGCACGAAGGTGTGGTCCGACGTGATCTGCTGCAGCTCGCCGTCACGGTGCCGGTAGATGCGCGAGTCGCCGATGTGGGCGATCGCGATCTGGTCGCCGACCCGGATCATCGCGGACACCGTGGTGCCCATGCCGGTCAGTTCCTGGTGCTCGAACACCGTCTCGGTGATGAGCTGGTTGGCCGCGATGAGGGCCGACTGCAGGGCGAACTCGGCGTCGTGCGCGGAGGGGAACTCGCGGTCGACTTCCCTGATGCGACGGATCGCGATCGCCGACGCGACATCGCCGCCGGCGTGTCCGCCCATGCCGTCCGCGACCGCGAACAGGTGCTGTCCGGCGTAGCCGGAGTCCTGGTTGTTGGCACGGATGCGCCCCACGTGGGACACAGCGGCGCTCAGCGTGCGAGCCGTCATCCGGGGTTACCGCCGCAGCTCGAACGTCGTCGTCCCGATCGTGATCGGCGTCCGCTCGGCGATCATCACGGGCGCGGTCACCTTCTGACCGTTGACGAAGGTGCCGTTCGTGGACTCGAGGTCGGTGAGGAGCCAGCCGTCGGCGCGCAGGTCGAGGCGGGCGTGGTTGGTCGAGGTGTAGTCGTCGCGGATGACCACGTTGGACTCGCTGGACCGGCCGATCGTGATCGGTCCGCCGCCGAGCGGCATCTCCATGCCCTCGCGCGATCCCTCGGTGATGACCAGTCGGGTGGCGACCGGCATGGCGGACTGCTGCGCGCCTCCAGGCTGTCCGATGAGATCCGTGAACGCACCGTTGGATGCCGGAGCCGGCGCCGCTGCTGCCGGCACCGCGGGGGTCGTCGGACCGGACGCACCGGCCTTCGGATCGGTGGGGATGGTGCGCACGCGCTGACCGAACAGGTCACTGCGCAGCGCGAAGACGATCACGAACACGAACAGCCACAGCACCGCGAGGAACGCGAAGCGCAGGACGAGCAGGGTCAGCCCTGTGGTCACCTGGTACCTCCGTCGTTCTCGGGGATCACCCGGAACACCATACGGGTACGACCGATCTCGATCGTGGAATCCGGCTCAACGATGGCCTGCTGGAAGCGCTCGCCGTTCAGTTTCGAGCCGTTCGTCGACCCCAGGTCGTTGGCCTGGGCGTGCTTGCCGTCCCAGATCACCTCGACGTACTTCCGGCTCGTGCCGGTGTCCGCGACGGTGATGTCGGCGTCGGTCCCGCGGCCGATGACGGTGCGCCCGCGCTGGAGCTTGTGGCGCTGCGAACCGATGTCGAGCACGGCGACCCGAGACGACGTCCCGCTGCACGGTGGTCGAGTCGACCTCGAGGATCCCGGTGGACAGCGTGCCGTCCTGCTTGAGGGCGATCGTCACCGGTCCGGAGAACGAGTAGTTCTGCGCGACGGCGTGCTGCTGCACCATCTGCGAGAGCTCGTCGATGAGCGGACGACCGATGTCGTTCATCCGCGTGAAGTCCGGCGGCGCGAGGCGCACGGTGAACTCGTTCGGCACGAGGATGCGCTCGCGCGACACCACGGCAGCCTTCGTGTCGAGCTCGCGGCGGAGTGCGCTCGAGATCTCGACGGGCTGCACGCCGGAGCGGAAGGTCTTCGCGAACGCGCCGTTCACGGCGCGCTCCAGCCCTCGCTCGAAGCTGTCCAACAGGCCCATGGGTCTCCAGTGTTCTCGGTCGCTGACCTTACGCATGGTAGTGGTTGGCATCTGGCAGCGTCTGTGCATGGTAGTGTTCTCGGGCTGGCGCGAGTGGCGGAATTGGTAGACGCGCACGGTTCAGGTCCGTGTGCTGGAAACGGCGTGGGGGTTCAAGTCCCCCTCGCGCACCAGGCAGAACAGGAAGGCCCCCGGAGAGATCCGGGGGCCTTCTGCATTCGCTGGGCCGTCTGCATTCGCTGGGCCGTCTGCATTCGCTGGGCCGACGGCGTCGGCTGGGCCTGGAGGCACGGCGCGGCCCCGTCATGCCACCCACCTCATCCAGTGGATGCGTCGGACCCCGGGGTGCGACGCGGGTCGTTTTCTGACGGGTCCCCACAAAGGGGGGACTGCTCGGATCGTCCCCAGTCCGGGGTTTTCACCCCCGCGAAGGGTCGGCTTCGGTCACGATGAGCGGACAGCACGCCGGGCATGAGCACTGCTCGCCCGCGGCTGACCCGAACCCGAACCCTCCGTCAGGACCCCTCCCTTGCGCATGCCCGATGCTGCACGTCCGTCGTGCCCGCCCGCCCTCCGTCTCGGAGGCGCCGCCCTGGTCGCCGCCCTCGTCACCGCCGGCGCGGTCGTCGTGCTGCCCCAGGCCGCTTCCGCCGCCGAGCCGTTCTCGAAGACGGTGCTCTACGGCGCCACCTCCGGTCCTTCCGGCAGTGCGGGCGTCGTCGCCATCGACCGGACGAACGGTTCGTACGAGCTCAAGATTCCGGTGCCGTCCGGAGCGACGTCGTCGATCAACCAGCTCGGTCTCGCAATGGACGGGAAGACCGTCTTCTTCACGGACTCGGCGAACGTGTACGAGTACGACGTCACCGGGGAGTCGGTCAGCAAGACGACTCGCTACGCGTCGCTCCCGACGAACATGGGCGGCGTCGACCCGGAAGAGCGGCCGCTACTGGTACGGCGGCAACGTCAGCGGCAACGATGCGCAGTTGCAGTTCACGAGCTACGACCCGTCGAACCACGCGAACACGAAGGCGGTCGTGACGGTCAACGCGTCGAACTTCGCCGGGACGAACGGTGACCTCGCCTTCGACGGCCAGGGCAACATGTACTTCGTCAAGAGCGACACCCAGACGAAGAACGCACAGATCTTCCGCGTGGACGCGATGGACCTCGCCGGCTCCCAGACCGTGTCGGCCGAGAAGGTCGGCGACGTGATCGCCGCCGGGACGGGCCTGACGTCGATGGCGTTCGGCGACGACGGCTACCTCTACGTGGCCGGCAAGCGGCACGAACGCGTTCCTCAAGGTCAACCCGATCACCGGCGACGTGATGCAGCGGTCCAACGTCAGTGCGGCGCTCCTGGACCTCGCGAGCAACGCCCTGCCGTACACCGGCTCCGTCTCGGTGGAGCGGCCGACGACCACGTTCGACCCCGACGACCAGTTCACCGTCACGCTGACCGGGAACGGCGTCACGAAGAACAACTCGGCCACGACGACGTCGTCGACCCCGACGGCCACCGCTGGCCCGCTGCTGCTGCTCCCGGACCAGCCGGAGCCGTACACGATCACCCAGACCCCGGCATCGTCGTCGACGAACCCGGCGAACTACACGACGACCTGGAGCTGCACGGACCCGGCGACGGGCAGGCACGCCGATCCTGACCGGAACGGGCACGACGGGCACCTTCACGATCCCGGCGGGCGTCGCCTCGGTCGACTGCTCGTTCACGAACGCGGTGAAGCCGAAGCCGGTCGCCACGACGGACGAAGCCGCGGTGAGCGAGCCCAGGAGGCCGTCACCGTGGACGTGGTCAAGAACGACGCGGGTGACCTCGACCCCTCCACCCTAGCATCACGGGTGCCGACGGCAAGTCGACCACCGCACTCCACGTCGAGGGTCAGGGCGACTGGACCGTCGACACCACGAAGGGCACGGTGACGTTCACGCCGGCCGCGGGGTTCACCGGCGACCCGGCCCCCGTCGACTACACCGTGCGGGACAGCCGCGGGCTGGAAACCGGCGCGCAGGTCGTCGTGACGTACCAGCCGACCGCCGCCGACGACACGGTCTCGGCCGTCCGGCAGGGCAGCCCGGCCGTGGTCGACGTGACGGCGAACGACTCGGACAACGTCGACCCGACGAGCGTCCAGCTGCTCGACGCCGACGGCACGCCGAGGTCGTCGCTGCCGGTCGCTGGTCAGGGAACCTGGACCGTCGACCCCAAGACGGGCCGGGTGACCTTCACCCCGGCGCGCGACTTCACGGGCAACCCCGACTCCCGTCACCTACCGCGTCGCCACGGGCAGTGGTGCGAAGGCGACCGCGACGATCACCGTCGGGTACGCCACCGCGGGCACTGCCGACGACGCACGCGACAACACCGTCGGCAGCACGGTGACCGTGGACGTGACGGCGAACGACTCGGCGAACGTCGACCGGACGACCGTGCAGCTGCTCGATGCCGACGGCACGCCGGTCTCGACCCTGCCGATCGCCGACCAGGGCACGTGGACGGTCGACGCCACGACGGGCAGTGTCACCTTCACACCCCTGCCCGGCTTCACCGGCAACCCCGCACCGGTCACCTACACGGTGAGCGACGGGAGCGGGCACACCTCGACGGCCCCGGTCCAGGTTGCCTACCGTCCGGTCGCGCGCGGACGCCGTGGTCGCGCCGACCCCGGGCGAGCCCGTGTCGGTCCCCGTCCTCGCGAACGACTCGGCGGGCCTCGAGCGCGCCTCCGTCCACCTGGTCGACGGCGCCGGCGACGCGACGCTGGAGCTCGTCGTCGACGGCGAGGGCACCTGGACGGTCGACGCGGCCACGGGCGTGGTGACCTTCACGCCCGAGCGCGGCTTCACGGGCAACCCGGCGCCCATCGCGTACACCGCGGGCGACGCGTTCGAGCGCGGCGTCCGGCAGACCGTCACCGTCTCGTACCTGCCGGTGGCCGCCGCCGACGGCTCGACCGGCAACACCGTCGGTTCCCCGGCGTCCGTCGCGGTGACCACGAACGACTCGATGAACGTCGTCGCGTCCAACGTGCGCCTCGTGCAGGGCTCCGCCCTCGTCACCGAGCTGCCCGTGGCGGGCCAGGGCACGTGGGCGGTCGACACGGCCACGGGCACCGTCACCTTCACGCCCGCCGCCGGGTACACGGGCGACCCGACACCGGTGCGGTACTCGGTGCAGGACGCTGCCGGTCACGCGACCACCGCGGTCGTCACCGTGGCGTACGCGCCGGTCGCGACGAAGGACGTGTCCCGTCGCAACGCACCCGGCTCGGCCGTCACGGTCGACGTCGTGGGCAACGACAGCGCGAACGTGGACCGCTCGACCCTCCGTCTGCTCGACGCCGACGGACAGCCGGTCACGACCCGCACCGTGCGCGGCGAGGGGACGTGGACGGTCGACTCGAGCGCCGGCACCGTGACCTTCACGCCCGAGACCGGGTTCACGGGCGACCCGACCGCCGTGCGGTACACCGTGCAGGACGGTCGCGGCGACACCACCACGGCCGACGTGGACGTCACCTACCTGCCTGCAGCCGTCGACGACGTCTCCGGCGGCAACGCGCTCGGCGAGCCGGTGACGGTCGATGTCGCGGCGAACGACTCCGCGAACGTCGACCCGGCCTCCGTCCGGCTGCTCGACCGCGACCGGAACTCGCAGACGAGGCTTCGTGGTCGACGGCGAGGGTACCTGGACCGTCGACACGGCCAACGGGAAGCTGACCTTCACGCCGCTCGACGGCTTCACGGGGAACCCGACCCCGGTCCGCTACAGCGCGACCGGCGCCGACGGTGCGACCACCACGGCGCTCGTCACCGTCCGCTACTTGCCCCTCGCGGCCGACGACTCGTCCGCTCGACCACGCGACCGGTCAGACGGTGTCGGTGGACGTCACCGCGAACGACTCCCGCAACGTTGACCCCGCGACCGTGCGCCTGCTCGCCGCCGACGGGACCCCGGTCACGTCACTTGCGGTCGAGGGTGAGGGCACCTGGACGGTCGACACCACGACCGGTCGCGACACCTTCGTCCCCGAGGCGGACTTCAGCGGCAACCCGTCGAGCGTCGAGTACACCGTGTGGGACGCGTCGGGCGAAGCGACCACGGCGACGGTGAGCGTCACGTACGCAGAGGCCGACCCGACCGCGTCGACCCCGGCTGTTCCGGCACCGACCGCGACCGGGACCCCTGCCCCGACGGCGCCGACGGCGACTCCGGCAGCGGTACCCCGCGGCGGGCTCGCGTTCACCGGCGCCGAGCTGCTCTGGCCGGGCCTCGGTGGACTCGCCATGCTCCTGGCCGGTGGCGTGCTGCTGCTGACGCGACGCCGCCGCGGTGGTCGCCACGTCTGATCCGGGGCCTGACCCGTCGACAGACTGGAGGCGCAGTGCCAGCCGGCACCGCGCCTCCAGTCCGTCAGGTGGTCTCCACCAGAGCCGTCAGCTCGCCGGCTCGTCGGGGACGACGCGCTCGTCGCGTCGGAACCAGGGTCGGGCGCTGGGCAGGAACAGCAGGACCGCCGCCACGACCGACAGCAGCACCATCGCGAGCGAGATGCCACCCGTCGTGATGCTCAGCGCGGCCCGGAACGCCGCGATCACGACGAGGACGACGCGTGCCACCCCCGATCCGCGGAGGACCTGCAGCACAGCAGCCGCGACGAGGGCCCAGAGGACGAACGACACCACGAGCGCCGCGACCCCGCCGAATCCGGGGAGTCCCCAGCCGAGCGTGGCGATGACCACCGTCGAGACCACGCCGACGACGAGCCACACCGCCCAGAGCACGATCGAGACCGTCACCGCCCGCGGGCGGGTCCGTCGCGATCGTCGAGTTCGTCCGTCGTGGTCATGTCCGCCTCGTTCCCCGTCGCTCCCTGTGCGACGACACGAGCAGTGCCGACCGCTCCGACGCGCGGAAGCGAGGCAGAGAAGCTCCTCTGTCTGCCGGGCGTCAGTACGCGGGGTGTTGCCGTCGTCCGCTCCGAGTAGCGAACGCGTCGAGTGCATCCACCACCTCGAGGTTCACCCAGATGCGGTTGCGGCGTTTCGAGTTGCCCGGGCGGAGGACCCGTTGTTGAGGTTTCCAGGCCAAACCTCATCAAGGGATGACGGAAGTGAGGGATCAGCCGACTGCGAGGGCCGCGGGGTCGAGGCCGACGGCGCGGGCGATGGTCGTGCGGACCAGTCCCTCGCGGGTCGGTCGGTCCAGGTGGTCGACGAGGGCGTACCCGTTCGTCGCGTCGACGAGCGCGAACAGGAGCCGGCCGACCTCGTCGGGGTCCTCGGCGCGCATGACCCCGTCGCGGACCCCGGCGCCGACCACGGCGGTCGCCAGGAGCTGCCAGTCGTCCATGACGTCACGCGCCGCGGTCGCCAGCGACGGGTTCGTCCGACCGATGCTCCAGGCGTCCGCCCACAGGGCTGCGACGTCGTCGCGCTCGGGGTCGGCGATGCACGCCAGCAGGGTACGGAGCTGTCCGACGGGGTCCTCGACGGCGGTGACGAGCGACCGGACCTCGGCGACCTCGGCGCTCGCGACGGTCCGGAAGGTCTCGCCGACCAGCTCCTCCATCGCCGGCCGGTAGTGGGCGACGAGGGACGGGGCGACCCCGATGGCGGCGGCCACCCCGCGGAGGGTCACGCCGGCGAGCCCCTCGGCACGGGCGACCTCGATCGCGGCCGCGGTGATCTGGGCCTCGCGTTCGGCCGGGCTGAGGCGCCGGCGGGCCGGGGTCGTCGGCACGGTGTCAGCCTATTCGGCGCCCGCCGGGCCGCCCTCGACCACGAACGCGGCCCACAGGTCGGCCCGGGTCGCGAAGGCCGACAGGTCCCGGTCGAGCAGTCGCCCGGCGTGCTCGACCCGGGCGCGTGCGGTGTGCCGGTGGACGCCGAGCGCCTGCGCCGTGCGGTCGTACTCGCAGTTCTGCTCGAGCCAGGTGCGGACGGTCCGGGTGAGGTCGGTGCCCGCCTCCCGGTCGTGTCCCCGCAGCGGGGCGAGGAACGCCCGGGCGACCGCACCCGCGTCGACGTCGACGTGGGCCAGGTGGGCGAGCACGCCCTCCCGGCGCGAGATCGCCGAACTCGGTGGTGCCGGGGCGGCCCTCGCGGCGGCGGTCGAGGGCCTGCACGGCCTCGGTGCGGGCGCGTCCGAAGTAGCGGTACGAGGCGCCGTCGGAGAGCCCGGCCCGGAGGTCGAACCGGGTCACGAGCTCGTCGACGATCGCCGTGTCGTCGGCGCTGACGCAGAGGAAGAGGGCGTCGTCGACGGCGAAGAACAGGTGCCCGGGTCGGTCCTGCACCCAGAGCTCGAGCAGGTCGACCACGGTGTCGAGGTCCTGGTCGGGGACCTCGACGGCGGCGATCCGGACGGGTTCGGCGGGGAGCGGGCCCCAGACCTCGCGGGAGGTGCTGTCGACGACGTCGGGGTCGCCGACGGAGAGCATCGTGAGCAGTCCGGTCCGCAGGAGTCCCCGGCGCGGGCGAGCTCGCGGTTCTGCTGCAGCGCGAGTCCGGCGAGGGCGATGACGGCGGTGACGACCTCGCGCCCGGCGCGGTCGAGTGCACCACCGTTCGCGATCGCGAGCACCCCGCTCCAGGTGGCCGCCACTGCCGAGCGTCTGCAGCGTGAAGCCGGTGCGGTGCCGGGTGGTCACGGGCAGGCTCGCGCGCTGGCCGGCGCGGCGCAACCGGAGGGACTCGGTCCGGAGGAGGTCGAGGTCCTCCGTCGGGATCCCGTCGGACGGGGCTCCGTCCACCGGGTGTGCGCGGTCGAGTCGTCCGGAGACGTCGAAGAGCCCGACCCAGCAGTCCAGCTGCCGCGACAGCTCGGCGATCGTGGCGCCGAGGCCGTCCGGTCGCATCGCGGCGAGGGAGATCGCGCGCTGGGCGGCGAGGGCCCAGGCGTTCCGGGCGTTGGCCTCGCGGGCGACGGCGTCCGCGTTGGCCTGGGCGACGGCGATGAACGAGGTCTCGTAGGGCACCTCGAACAGCGGGAATCCCTGCGCCTCGCACGCGGCGACGAGCTCGGCCGGGGTGCCCGCACGGACCACCTCCGTGCCGAAGCCGAGCGCGACGACACCCCGTTCCCGCAGCCGCCGGACGTACGAGTCGGCGAACCCCTCGGGGACGTCGGCGTCGACCCCGAACTGCGTGCCCGTCGTCAGGAGGCCCTGACCGTCCGCCAGGAACGGCGTCGGGTCGGCCAGGTCGGAGCTGTGCAGCCAGGACAGCGGGGCGTCGAGGGCATCCGTGTCGGCGCTGGTGAGCAGCCGGAGGTGCAGGTCGGCTCGGTGCAGCAGGGAGCGCAGCGTCGCGGGTATGGGGAACCCTATCCGCTGCGGCGATCGTGCCCACCGTCGGTGTACACGGCGGACAGTGGGCGTGGCGAGGTCGTCCTCTTACCATCGCCGCATGTCCTCCACCGCTGCACCCACGACCAGCCGCCGCGGGCGGCCCCTCGCTGCCCCAGGAACGGCGGCTCGTTACCGAGGTGCCGGGTCCCCGCTCCCGCGAGCTCTTCGCCCGGAAGTCCGCCGCGGTGGCCGCCGGTGTCGGGGTCGCGGTGCCGATCGCCGTCGTCGCGGCTGGTGGTGGCGTGGTGGTCGACGCGGACGGGAACTCCTTCGTCGACCTCGGTTCCGGCATCGCCGTGACGGGCGTCGGCAACGCCCACCCTGGGTGGTGGCCGCCGTGACCGAACAGGTCGCGGCCTTCACCCACACGTGCTTCACCATCGCGGCCTACGACGGGTACGTCGCCGTCGCCGAGGCCCTGAACCGGCTGACCCCGGGCGACCACGAGAAGCGGACGGCACTGTTCAACTCCGGCGCGGAGGCCGTCGAGAACGCGGTGAAGATCGCGCGCAAGCACACCGGTCGGCAGGCCGTCGTGGTGTTCGACCACGCGTACCACGGTCGGACGAACCTGACGATGGCGCTCACGGCGAAGAACCAGCCGTACAAGGACGGCTTCGGTCCCTTCGCCCCCGAGGTGTACCGCGTGCCGATGTCCTACCCGTTCCACGACGGTCTCTCCGGGGCCGAGGCGGCGAACGTGCGATCAGCCAGATCGAGAAGCAGGTCGGCGCGGCCAACACCGCGGCCGTCCTCATCGAGCCGATCCAGGGCGAGGGCGGCTTCGTCGTGCCGGCCCCCGGGTTCCTCGCCGCCCTGTCCGAGTGGACCACGGCGAACGGCGTCGTCTTCATCGCCGACGAGGTGCAGACCGGGTTCGCCCGGACCGGTGCGATGTTCGCCAGCGAGCACGAGGGGATCGTCCCCGACGTCGTCACGACGGCGAAGGGCATGGCCGGTGGGCTGCCCCTGTCGGCCGTGACCGGGCGTGCGGAGATCATGGACTCCGCGCACGTCGGGGGCCTCGGCGGAACGTACGGCGGCAACCCCGTCGCGTGCGCCGCCGCGCTCGCCGCCATCGACGCCTTCGAGCACGACGGCCTGGTCGAACGGGCGCGGGTGATCGGCGAGGTCGTCCTGCAGGCCCTCCGCACCGCGCAGTCGGGTGACCCGCGCATCGGCGACGTGCGTGGGCGTGGCGCGATGGTCGCGATGGAGCCGGTGAACCCGGCGACCGGCGATCCGGACCCCGGGCTGACCGGACGGGTCGTCCGGTACGCCTACGAGCACGGGGTCATCGCGCTGACCGCCGGCACCTACGGCAACGTCGTGCGCTTCCTGCCCCCGCTCGCGATCGACGACGACCTGCTCCGCGAGGGACTCGACGTCGTCCTGGAAGGACTGGCCACAGCATGACCGCGACGCACCCCGCGACCAGCGCGACGTACACGGCGACCGGGTGGCCCAGCGTCCCCGACGCCACCGGACCGGCCGCGGAACAGGCGGTCCTCGACCGGGTCCCCACGGGCCTCCTGGTCGGCGGCACCTGGCGACCGGCGGCCGACGGCGGCACGTTCCCCGTCGTCGACCCGGCCATCGGTGCGACGCTCCTGCACATCGCCGACGCAACCCCCGAAGACGGTGTCACGGCCCTCGACGCCGCGGAAGCAGCTGCGAAGGGGGTGGGCGGCCACGCCTCCGCGGCAGCGCGCCGAGGTCCTGCGTCGGGCCTTCGACCTGCTGCAGGACCGCCGTGAGGAGTTCGCGCTCCTCATGACGCTCGAGATGGGCAAGCCCCTCGCCGAGGCCCGCGGCGAAGTGACCTACGGCGGCGAGTTCCTCCGCTGGTTCTCCGAGGAGGCGGTCCGCATCGGCGGCTCCTACGGCACGAACCCCGAGGGCACCGGTCGCGCGATCGTGACCCACAAGCCGGTCGGGCCCTCGTTCCTGATCACCCCCCTGGAACTTCCCCTCGCGATGGTCACCCGCAAGGTCGCCCCGGCGCTCCCGCCGCAGGGTGCACCGTCGTCGTGAAGCCCGCCGAACTGACCCCGCTCACGACCCTGCTGTTCGCGGACCTGCTGCTCGAGGCCGGGGCGCCGGCCGGCGTCGTCAACGTGGTCCCGACGACACGGGCGGCCGACGTGTCCGGCCTCGGTGATCGCCGACCCGCGGCTCCGCAAGCTCTCCTTCACGGGATCGACCCCGGTCGGCCGGACGCTGCTCCGGCAGGCGGCGGACACGGTCCTCCGGACGAGCATGGAGCTCGGCGGCAACGCGCCGTTCCTGGTGTTCGCGGACGCCGACCTGGACGCGGCGGTCGAGGTGCTCTGCTCGCCAAGTTCCGGAACACCGGGCAGGCCTGCACGCGGCGGCGAACCGCTTCCTGGTGCACGAGGACGTCGCCGAGGAATTCGCCCGCCGGGTCACCGAGCGCGTCGAGGCGATGCCGGTCGGTCGCGGCACCGAGGACGGCGTCGCGATCGGTCCGCTCATCGACGCCCGAGCCGTCGACAAGGTGCACCGCCTGGTCTCCGACGCGGTGGAGCGCGGCGCGGTGGTCCGGACCGGCGGCCACGCCGTCGAGGGACCGGCACGTTCTACGCGCCGACCGTCCTGACCGACGTCCAGCCGGGCAGTGCCCTGCTCCGCGACGAGGTGTTCGGTCCGGTCCTGGCGATCAGCACCTTCCGCACCGAGGACGACGCGGTGACGGCCGCCAACGACACCGAGTACGGTCTCGTCGGTTACGCGTACACGTCGGACCCGGCGCGCGGGCAGCGGCTCATGGAGCGGCTCTCCGAGACGGGCATGCTGGGTCTCAACGCAGGGGTCGTCTCGAACGCCTCGGCACCGTTCGGCGGGGTCAAGCAGTCCGGCCTCGGTCGCGAGGGCGGCGGCGAGGGCATCGCCGAGTACCTCGAGACCATGTGACACGCTGACACCGACCCGTTCCGGGCCCTCGGCCAGCACCACCACAGGACAGGGAGCAGCACGATGATCGAGAGAGACGTCGTCATCATCGGCGCCGGCGTGACCGGCCTCACCGCCGCAGCACGCCTGGTCGCCGAGGGGAAGACCGTCGCCGTGCTCGAAGCGCGTGACCGGGTCGGTGGCCGCACCTGGACCGAGGACATCGAGGGCGTCATGCTCGAGATCGGCGGCCAGTGGGTGTCGCCGGACCAGACCGCGCTGCTCGAGACGCTCGACGAGCTGGGACTCGAGACGTACGACCGCTACCGCGAGGGCTCCAGCGTCTACGTGGACGAGCACGGCACCCGCACCGAGTACACCGGCGACATCTTCCCCCTGCCCGAGGCGACCGCGGCCGAGATCGAGTCAGCTCGTGGCCGTCGACGAGTACGTCGCGACGGTGGACCCCGTGCGTCCGTGGAGGCCCCGGACGCCGCACGGCTCGACGAGACGTCGTTCCGCGCGTGGCTGCACGACCTCAGCGACGACCGGGTCGCGACGGACAACGTCGAGCTCTTCATCGCCGGCGCGATGCTGACGAAGCCCGCCCACGCCTTCTCGGCGCTGCAGGCGCTCCTGATGGCGGCGTCGGCCGGCAGTTTCTCGAACCTCGTCGACGCCGACTTCATCCTCGACAAGCGCGTGGTCGGCGGGATGCAGCAGGTCTCCGAGCGGCTCGCCGCGCGCCTCGGTGCGGACGTGCACCTGCATGCACCGGTCCGGACGCTGCGGTGGGACGACGAGGGCGTCACCGCGCTCGCCGACCGCGGCATCGAGGTCCACGCGCGCCAGGCGCTCGTCGCCGTGCCGCCGCCCCTGTACTCGCGGATCTCCTACGAGCCGCCGCTGCCCCGTCGGCAGCACCAGCTCCACCAGCACCTGTCGATGGGCTTCGTGATCAAGGTGCACGCCGTCTACGACCGGCCGTTCTGGCGGGGTGCCGGGCTGTCCGGCACGGCCTTCAGCCCGTACGAGCTCGTGCACGAGGCGTACGACAACACCTCGCACGGGCAGGAGCAGGGCACGCTCGTCGGCTTCGTCTCGGACGTGCACGCCGACGACGTCTTCGCGCTGTCCGCCGAGGAGCGCAAGGCCCGCGTCCTCACGTCGCTCGCGCACTACTACGGCGACGAGGCGCTCCGGCCCGTCGTCTACTACGAGAGCGACTGGGGCACCGAGGAGTGGACCCGCGGCGCCTACGCGGCGAGCTTCGACCTGGGTGGACTGGTCCGGTACGGCGCCGACCAGCGTGCGGCCGTCGGTCCGCTCCGGTTCGCGTCGAGCGACCTCGCCGGGCACGGGTACCAGCACGTCGACGGTGCGGTGCGGATGGGCCGCGAAGCGGCCGCGGAGATCCTCGCCGCTCTGCCGCAGCCGGCGGTGCGGTAGACACCCACTGACGCGGACTGGAGGCGCGGCGCGGGCTGGCACCGCGCCTCCCGTCCGTCGTGTGGCCGGGTCGACAGCGTCCGCGCCCGCCCGCCTGAGCGGCCACCTCGATGCGCCCGCGTAGCGTCCGGGCCATGAGCGACACCCCAGCGAACGGTTCGAGCGAGCCCACCGACGAGCAGCGCGAGCACACGGAGGACCTGCCCGACGGCTCGTCCACCGGCAACGCGACCGAGGACCCGGAGCAGGACAGCGACGTCGACTCGGGCGGCGAGCCCGCGGACCCGCAGGCCTGATCGATCGCAGTCGGACGGATCAGTCCGACGCGTCAGTCCGTCGCGGCCGTGAGCCGAGCAGCCGCCGATCGCGCGGCCGCGGCCCACGGCCGTGACGGATCGGCCTGCGCGCTCGCCATCGCACCGTCGTAGAGCACGCACAACGGGAGCGCCGTCGTGGTCGGGTCCGGGTCGCCCGCCTCGGTGAGGAGTGACTCGAAGAGCTCGCGGACCCACGCGCGGTGGTCGAGCGTCACCTGGTGCGTGGGGTGCCCGTCGCCGTACTCGGCCTCGACGTTGATGAAGGGGCAGCCGCGGTACTCGGGTTCGTCGAACCACTCGCCGAGCATGTCGAAGACCGCGAGGATCCGCTCGCGAGGCGTTCCCGCGCGTCCGGGGAGCTCCGCCGCGACGTGCTCCTGCCACGACCGGCTGCGGCCCTGCAGGTACCCGACCACCAGGTCGTCCTTCGTGCGGAAGTGCGTGTAGAGACTCGCCTTCGAGATCTCCGCCTCGGCCGCGACCTGGTCGACCCCCACCGCGTGGATGCCCTGTTCGTAGAACAGCCGGTCCGCGGTGGCGACCGCGCGTTCGTACGCGGGGCGGCGCCGGGTCCGTGGTGCGGTCGGTGGCGGGGTCTGGTCGGACATGGTTTGACAATACCGCACAGATCGGTACAGTTACCAGCACCCCAACCGAACCGATCTGTTCAGACAGGACGTCCACCATGACCACGACCGCCCTCATCACCGGCGCCACGAGCGGCATCGGCCGCGCGACCGCCGAGCTCCTCGCGACCCGCGGCCTGCACGTCGTCGTCTCCGGCCGCAGCGCCGAGCGCGGCGACGCGGTCGTCCAGGCGATCCGTGCCACAGGCGGCAGTGCCGACTTCGTCGCCGCGGACCTGCGCGACGAGGCGAGCGCGAAGGAGCTCGCCGCCCGAGCGACCGAACTCGGCGGCGGCCACGTCGACGTCCTCGTGAACAGCGCGGGGGTCTTCCCGTTCGGCCCGACGGCCGGCACCAGCGAGCAGGGCTTCGACGAGGTCTTCGACATCAACGTCAAGGCACCGTACTTCCTCGTCGCAGCACTCGCACCCGCGATGGCCGAGCGGGGTGACGGCGCCGTCGTGAACGTCACCACGATGGTCGCCGAGTTCGGTGCGGCGGGCATGGCCCTCTACGGCTCGAGCAAGGCGGCGCTCGTGCTGCTCACGAAGTCGTGGGCGGCCGAGTTCGGCCCGTCCGGCGTCCGGGTCAACGCCGTCAGCCCCGGTCCGACCCGCACCGAGGGCACCGCGGCGATGGGCGAGAGCCTCGACGCACTGGCCGCGGCGGGTCCCGCCGGTCGTCCGGGGACGGCGTCCGAGATCGCCGAGGCGATCGTGTTCCTCGGCGACCGACGCGGCGTCGTTCGTGCACGGTGCGGTCCTGCCGGTGGACGGTGGGCGGATCGCGGTCTGAACCGGACCGGCTCACGGACGGGAGGCGCGGTGCCGGTTGGCACCGCGCCTCCCGTCCGCCGTGGAGCCGGGCACAGAGCGGCGGTCAGCCGATGCGGATCAGCTTCTTGTTGACGAACTCGTCGGCCCCCAGGGGGCCGAGCTCCCGGCCGAAGCCGCTCGCCTTGACGCCGCCGAACGGCAGTTCCGGGCTGTCCGCGCCGACGATGTTCACGTAGACCATGCCGGCCTCGATGCGGTCCGCGACGCGGAGTGCCTGGTCGGCGTCGGTCGTGAACAGGTACGAGCCGAGGCCGTACGGGGTGTCGTTCGGCGATCGTGACCGCGGCGTCCTCGTCCTCGACGCGGTACACGGCCGCGACCGGGCCGAAGAACTCCTCGCGGTAGGCGTCGTTGTCCGGCGTGACGCCCGTGAGTACGGTCGGGGTGAACGCGTTGCCCTGCCGTTCCCCACCCGTCACGACGGTCGCACCCTGACTGCGGGCGCTCGCGAGCTGCTCCTCGAGGCGGTCGGCGGCGGTCGGCGAGGACAGCGGGCCGAGCTCCGCGCCGGGGGTCGTCGGGTCCGTCGGCTCGACGGCGGCCATCGCCGCGGTGAACCGCTCGAGGAAGTCGTCGTACAGGTGGTCGGCGACCAGGAACCGCTTGGCGGCGTTGCAGACCTGCCCGTTGCCCTCGAGGCGGGTGGCGACGGCGGACTCGACCACGGCGTCGAGGTCGTCGGTCGACAGCAGGATGAACGGGTCCGACCCGCCGAGTTCCAGCACGACCTTCGTCAGGTTCCGGCCGGCGATCTCCGCGACCGCGGCACCCGCGCGGGCCGAGCCCGTCAGCGAGACGCCCTGCACCCGGGGGTCGGCGATGACGTCGGCGACCTGGTCGTTGGACGCGAACACGTTCGTGTACGCCCCCTCGGGGAAGCCGGCGTCGTGGAAGACCTGCTCGATCGCGAGCGCCGACTCCGGGCACTGCGGAGCGTGCTTCAGCAGGACGGAGTTGCCGATGAGCAGGTTCGGACCGGCGAACCGGGCGATCTGGTACGCCGGGAAGTTCCACGGCATGATGCCGAGCACCACACCGATCGAGGACTTCCGGATGAACGCCGAGCTCTCGCTGCCGGCGGCCAGGGTGATCGGCTGGTCCGCCAGGAACTCCGACGCGTGGTCGGCGTAGTAGTCGTAGATGTCGGCGCAGAAGTCGATCTCGCCGACGGCCTGGTCGATGGGCTTCGCCATCTCGCGCACGATCGTGGCGGCCAGGTCGTCGCGGCGCTCCCGGTAGAGCTCGGCGACGCGGCGGAGCAGGGCCGCGCGGTCGGCGACGGAGCTCTGGTCGGCAGCGTGGGTTCGGTCGGCGGTGTCGATCGCCGCGCGGAGCTCGTCGTCCGTGATCGTCGGGAAGGTGCGGAGCACCTCGCCGGATGCCGGGTCCGTGACGGCGTAGCGCGTGCCGGCGGTCGTGCTGGCGGTGCTGGTGGGGTCCGTCGCGGTGCTGGTGGTGTCGGTCATGGTGCTCCTCAGCCTTGCTCGTCGGTCAGTTGCTTGTTGACGCCGGTCACCGGCTGGTTCTCGTCGAAGCCCCTTCGGCTGCACCCGGAACCCCTTCGTGATGACCAGCAGGTACACGAACCCGATGGCCGCCCACACGCCGCCCGCGATCAGGGCGTCGGCGTGCAGCTGCGACCAGAGAACACCGGTGAGGAGCATCGCGACGCCCGTGCATCACCACGAAGGTGAAGCGGTCGCGGACCGTGTGGCGGCGACCCTCACGCCAGGCGAAGTGCACGATCACCGTCAGGTTGACGAAGGTGAACGCGATGAGCGCGCCGAAGTTGATGTACGACGAGATCGTGTCGAGTGAGAACGACATCGCGAGCAGGGTGACCAGACCGACGAAGACGACGTTCGGGATCGGGGTGCGCGTGCGAGGGCTGACGTGCCCGAACACCCGCTTCGGCAGCACGTTGTTCCGGCCCATCACGAGCAGCATGCGGGCGACGCTGGCGTGCGAGGCGAGCCCCGACGCCAGTGCGGCGATGAACCCGGCGGCGACGAGGACCGCCTGGAACACGCGGCCGCCGACGAGCAGACCGATCTGGGGGAGCGGGTCGTCGGTGAACTCGCCGAAGGGGGCGTTGGTCGGGAACCGGAGCTGGGCGAAGTACGACGACACCAGGAAGATCAGGCCGCCGATGAGGACCGTCATCAGGATGGCCTTCGGCATGATCCGGACCGACTTCGCCTCTTCCGTGTACATCGTCACCGCGTCGAACCCGATGAACGAGAAGCAGACCACGGTCGCGCCGGTGAGGAGCGCGGACATCGTGACCCCGTCGTGCACGAACGGCCGCGTGCTCACGAGCGTCCCCGCTCCGGCGCCCTGGACGAGTTCGATCACGGCGAAGACCACGAACGCGATCATCGCGAGGATCGCACCGATGAGCAGGACCATGTTGAGGTTCGAGGTGCCGCGCATCGACAGGCAGATCACCGTGGTGACGAACGCCGTGTAGACCACGACCGTCACCCACGCCGGCAGGGCGGGGAAGACCTGCTCGAGGTAGAGCCGGATGATGAGCGCGTTGACCATCGGCAGGAGCAGGTAGTCGAGGAGCGATGCCCAGCCGACCATGAAGCCCGCGTTCGGGTGGATCGACTCGCGCACGTAGGTGTACGCGGACCCGGCGGCGGGGTAGACGCGGACCATCTTCCCGTAGCTCACCGCGGTCAGGAGCATGATCACGAGGGCGATGAGGTACGCGCTCGGCACGGCCCCCTTCGTCTCGTCGGAGACGATGCCGAACGTGTCGAACACGACGGTCGGGGTCATGTACCCGAGCCCGAGGCCGACGATCGCCCACAGGCCGAGGCTCCGCTGCAGCGATCCACGCCGCGCCGGACCGGTCGGGGCGGTGACCACGGTGGGTGATGCCATGCGTTGACTTCCCTGCTGGATCGGGGCCGGGGCGTCGGTGCCCGGGCCGTTCGGTTCGAGCACCATACCGACGCGCTCGTGCCCGGCGGACCCGACGCGGTGTACAGGGCGGTCGGAGACGATGTACACCGCGTCGGGTGCGGATCAGGCGGTCGGGGGCTCTGTCGGCCGTGCCGGTTGCTGCTGCGTGATGCAGTGCAGGCCGCCGCCGCGCGCGAAGACCTCGCGAGCGTCGACCGTGCGGACCTCGCGCCCCGGGTACACGTCCGCCAAGATGCCCCGGGCCCGGTCGTCCGCCGCCGGTTCGCCGAACCCGCACGCGATCACCGCGCCGTTCACGACGACGTGGTTGACGTAGTTCCAGTCCACCGGACCACCGTCGTCGGTCAGGGTCGCCGGGGCCGGGAGGTCGACGATCGTCACGTCGGCCGCCTGCTCGAGCGCGCGACGGATCAGCGGCATCACGAGGTGGTCGGGGTGCGCCGGGTCGGGCTGGGCGTGCAGCAGGACGACACCGGGCTCGGGGAACGTCGCCACCATGTCCACGTGGCCCCGGGTACCGAGCCCGTCGTAGTCCCGGGTCAGCCCGCGGGGGAGCCAGATCACGTCCGTCGCCCCGATCGTCCGGGCCAGCTCCTCCTCGACACGGCCGTGGTCGGCGTACGGGTTCCGCCGCGGGTCGAGCTGCACCGTCTCCGTCACGAGCACCCGCCCCATGCCGTCGACGTGGATCGCACCGCCCTCGTTGACGAGGAGCGAGGGGATCCGCGTTGCACCCGCGGCGTGCGCCACGGTCGCGGCGACCTCGGCGTCACGGGTCCAGGTCGCCCACGCGTTCGCGCCCCAGCCGTTGAACACCCAGTCCACGGCGCCGAGGCCGCCCTCGTCGTCGAGGACGAAGGTCGGCCCGATGTCGCCGCATCCAGAAGTCGTCGAGGGCGCTTCGAGCACCTCGACGTCGCCGGAGAGCAACCGGTCCGCATCGGCCCGTGCCACCGGGTCGACCACGACCGTGACGGGCTGGTACTCGCTGATCGTGTTCGCGGTCGTGGCCCACGCGATCCGCGCGGCCTCGGAGCTCTCTGGGTCGTCGCCGAGGGTGGCGCCGGGCCGTGGGAACGCCATCCACGTGCGGTCCTGCGGAGCCGTCTCCGCCGGCATCCGCCAGCTCACGACAGCACCGTCGGTCGGGTGGTGCCGGTCGGTTCCGTCCAGCGGCCGTCGGTCGGCGGGTCCGGCCTGGAGGCGCGGATCGCCTCGTGCGCGCCGTACCCGTCGCGGACGGGGTCGACCTCCTGCACCAGGCCGCCGTACAGGTCGGGTCGCCGGGTCACGTAGAAGGGGAAGAGGGCGGAGCCACTCGACGCGGGCGTCGAGGTCGAGGTCCGCGACCACCACCGCATCGGCATCGCGCGGCGCCTCGACGAGGACCCGGCCGAACGGGTCCGAGATGAACGACGACCCGTAGAAGGTGATGTCACCCTCGTCGCCCCACCGGTTCGGCACGACCATGAACTGCCCGGCGGTGATGCCGTTCGCCACGATGACCTGCCGCCAGATCGGCGCGGTGTCGAAGTCCGGGAAGGTCGGTTCGGAGCCGATCGCCGTCGGGTACACCAGGACCTCGGAACCCGCGAGGCCGTAGGACCGCGCGACCTCGGGGAACCACTCGTCCCAGCAGGTCGGCAGCCCGACCCGTGCAGCCGAGCCCCGGCGGCTCGTACACGGGGAAGGCGTCGGCGTCGGGGCCCGGGCGGAAGTAGGTGTCCTCGTGGTAGCCGGCGCTGATCGGGATGTGCGTCTTGCGGGTCCGGCCGACCAGTGCTCCGTCGGGAGCGACGAGGATCGCCGTGTTGTAGCCGCGGGGGTCGTCGGGCTGATCGTCGTCGGCGGGGCGCTCGTACAGCGACGCGTGCACGAACACCCCGTGCTCGAGCGCTTGCACGCGGGCGAACGTGATCGTGGGGCCGTCCTCGAGCGACTCGGCGAGGTCCTTCGGAGCGCCGATCGCGGGAGTGTCGCCCGGGTAGCGCAGCAGTGTGAGCTCCTGCAGGAACACCGCGGTCGCGCCGTTCGCGGCTGCCGTGGCGATGCCGTCCGCGAGCTGTCGCCGGTGTTCCTCCGGGTCCGCCAGCCATCGTGTCTGCACGAGGGCGACGCGGACGGTGCGGCGAGGGGCACCGGTGTCCTGGTAGAGGGGTGACCGCGGCGTCGAGCCGGTGATGACGTCCATGGCGCCATTGTTGATCAACCGATCAACGAGCACAAGCCCCGGGTGTGTGACCGGAATATCGGTATGCTGGTTGCGGGCCGGAGTCACGCTGGATGACGGCCCGGACAAGGATGAAGCCCACCACTGCAGGAACAGTGGTGGGCTTCGATTTGTCCTCCGAGTGGAGAACGAGGGACGCAACGGGTCCCGAGCCTGAAACTCGGATCCAGTGTAACCCGCTCCTCGAGCGAGTTGCATCCCTCGGCCTGCACTCTCGTGTCCGCCGGCGCTGACACGAAGGTGGTCCGATGTCGCACGACGACGAACCGCGTCGCGGCCGTCCGGTGCCGTGGTTGGGGATCGCGAGGCTTGCTCGTGACCGTGGCCCGGCTCCTGCACGAGCTGTTCCGCAAGGGCTGAGACCCGGGGTGCCCGCCATCCGGCCCGAGGGCCCGTCGGGCGGACTAGCCGGGGAGGACGCTCGTCCCGATCACGGACAGCAGGCGCAGCCGGTCGGCGCTCTCGCTCCCCGGTTCCGCCGTGTAGACGAGCAGGGCGTGCGAGCGCTCGGGATCGAGCAGGACCTGGCAGGTGAGCGTGAGCAGCCCGACCTCGGGGTGACGGAAGTGCTTGACCTCTCGGGGGCGGATCCCGACCTCGTGCCGGGCCCAGACCTCCCGGAACTCCGCGTTCTCCGCGAGCAGGACCGCGGCCAGGTGGGCGGCCCGTGACGTCGGACCACGCTGCGCGATGACGCCACGGAGGCCCGAGGCGTACATGCGGGACAGGAACTCGTGGTCCTCCTCCGGGTGCAACGCCCGCGCGGCCGGGTCGGTGAACCAGCGGAAGCCGATGCTCCGCATGTCCCCGGACCGTTCCGCGGCGTCGCCCGTGATGGCGGCAGCGAGCGGCGTCTGCTGCAGCGTCTCGCCGAGCTCAGTGACGATCTCCGCCGGGGTGTCCACCAGGCGGTCGAAGATGCGCATCATGCCGGGGCTCACGTGGTCGCCACCGGGGCCGGGCTGCGGGGGCTGGTGTCCGGCGAGGCGGAACAGGTGGTCCCGCTCGTCGATCGACAGTCGCAGCCCCTGCGCGATCGCCGCGAGCATCTGCTCGGACGGCTGCGGGCCGCGCTCCCGCTCGAGGCGCGCGTAGTAGTCGGCCGACATGTTGGCGAGCAGTGCCACCTCCTCGCGACGGAGGCCGGTGGTCCGCCGACGCTGCCCGCGGTGGAGGCCGACGTCCTCCGGCTGCAGGGCTTCGCGTCGGCCGCGGAGGAAGTCGGCCAGGGACGATCGATCGATCACCGTGCCATCATCGCGCCCACGCGTCGCCGGAGCCACGGATCGTCAGGCCGTGGATGTCGATCGTGCACGGCCGCAGTCTGGTTTCGACGGATCGCACCGGCGGCCCGATGACCCAGGAGGACCTGATGCCCCGACACGTCGACGAACTGCCCCTGCCCGACCTGACCGGCCGCCTGGCCCTCGTGACGGGTGCGAGCGACGGCATCGGACTGGGGATCGCCGCGCGTCTGGCCGGTGCCGGTGCCGAAGTGGTCCTGCCGGTGCGGAACCGGCGGAAGGGCGAGGCTGCGGTCGACCGCATCCGCGAGCGCCACCCGGCGGCACGACCCGGCTCGAGGACCTGGACCTGTCGTCGCTCGCGTCGGTGCACGCCCTCGGCGACCGGCTCGCCGCGGACGGCGCCCCGGTCGACCTGCTCGTCGGCAACGCCGGGGTGATGACCCCGCCGGAACGCCAGACGACCACCGACGGCTTCGAGCTGCAGTTCGGCACCAACCACCTCGGGCACTTCGCACTCGTGGGAGCCGTGATGCCGCTCCTCCGGGACGGCGGCGGCCGGGTCGTGATGCAGACGAGCATCGCCGCACGCCGCGCGTCGATCCCCTGGGACGACCTGCAGTCCGAGCACGCGTACGACGGGATGCGCGCGTACGGGGCGTCGAAGCTGGCGTGCGCCCTCTTCGGGCTCGAGCTGAGCCGCCGGAGTCGCTCGGCCGGCTGGGGTGTCGCGGCCGCGGTCAGCCACCCCGGGGTCGCACCGACGAGCCTCCTCGCGGCTCGTCCCGAGGTCGGCCGTGGTCGTGACACCACGCAGGTCCGGGTCATCCGGTGGCTCTCGGCACGCGGGCTGCTCGTCGGCACGGCCGAGACCGCGGGGCAACCGGCGCTGCTCGCCGCGACCTCGCCCGAGCTGGACGGCGGGTTCACCGGTCCGGCCTGGCGCGGGAACGTCGGCGGGCCGGCAGCGCCGCAGGAGCCGTGGGCGCCCATGCGCGATCACGCGAGGCGGCTGCCCGGCTCTGGACCGTCTCCGAGGAGCTGACGGGGGTGTCGATCAGCTGATGATGTTGACCGCTCGCGAGATCACGAGGGCGAGCAGGATGAACCCCCCGAGTGCCTGGTACGCCATGATCATCTTCGCGCGGACCGTCATCGGCATGGTGTCGGTCGGGCTGAAGGCCACCATGTTCGTCATCGCGACGTAGAGGTAGTCGAGGTACACCGGACGCCAGGCCGCGGTCTTCGCGTCGGTCTCCTGCGGGAACTGGAAGTCGGCCTCGTCGCTCGACCAGAGTTCGGGGCGACGACGCGCCACCGGACCACCGCGGTCGAGCTCCCAGTAGACGAGCCCGAACGCGATGATCGTGCTCACCCACACCTGCAGCGCGGTGAGCAGGACGGCACCTCCGTCGGCGTGGCCGCCGAGGAGCACCTCGATCGTCCGCACCACCGTGAGCTGGTTCGCGACGGTGAGCAGGATCGCGAGGGCGAAGGACAGCCACCGCGACCAGGTCGTCTCCCGCGTCAACCGCCGCGGGTTGAAGACGATGAGCGGGCTGAGGAGCAGGACACCGAGCACCGGGACGACCCACGACGGGAAGAACAGCACCTCGCTCGGCAGGAACAGGCTGAGCGCCAGGTTCACCAGGACCGCCACGGCGACGGGAGCCCGGTGCTCGTGCTGGGGCCGAGGCCGCGGAGTGCTCACGGAGGGAGTGTCGCGCACTCGCCGTCGGCGGGCCTGACAGCGTGCGGCGAGTCGGTTCAGCGTCGCAGGTCGCCGCGAGCTCGGCGTGGGTCCTCACGGATGAGTCGTCGCAGGGGCTCCGCGCAGCTGGCGACCGAAGGGTTGTATCGTGATGGTCACGAGCGTCAGGCTTGGACTGACGTGCATACCCCGGAATCCCCTCGCTCAGCGGGGGGGATTCTTGTCTGCGCCGGCGGATCTGCCACTGGGCGCTGGTGCATGCAGCAACGCTAGGAGTCGCCGTCGCTCGTAGGAATCGATGATGTGATGGCGACGGCGGTCGGGAGCGGTTCCGCGAGGATCGACGCGGCCACCTCGGTGCCGAGCAGCCGCGACGCCGCCCGCAGACCGGACAGCAGCGCCCCGTGCACCGTCGCGGGGTCGTCGCCCCACGTGGCCTCGCCCGCGAGCTGGACCCGCCCGGACGGCGTACCGAGCAGGTCGTGGTCGTCGGCCGACGCCCCGACGTGCAGGTACCGAGTACGAGCCGCGCGCGAAGGGGTCGGCCGCCCAGCGTGTGATCCGGTACGCCTCGGGCTCCGGGACCGACTCCCCGTACATCCTCCGGAGCGCGGCGAGCCCCTCGTCGACGACCATCGCGTCGGGCAGCGTCTCGAGCCGTCGTGCCCCCGCCCCGCCGACGAGTGCCGCCAGCACGGGCTCGCCGGTCACCCGGGACATGTCGTACCAGGAGTGCCAGTCGACCCCGGCCGGCCCCTGCTGCCGCACGACCCACGAGTCCCAGAACCGGGTGGGGAAGCGCAGGAAGACCTTGTCGTACGCGCCCATGCCGAGGCGTCCCATCGCACCGACCACCGGATCGGACAGCGGCGGGTCGAACATCACGTCGCCGGCCTGCAGCACCCCGAGCGGGACGGTCACGACGGCGTGTTGCGCGGTGATCGTCGACCCGTCGGCGAGTCCGACGACCACGTCGGTGTCGGACTGCGACACGGACCGCACCACCGACGACAGCCGGACGTCCAGCCCCGCCGACAGGGCCTCCGCGTACTGCCCGTACCCGCCGGGGAACACCACCTCGTCGCCGGGGACGTGTTCCTCTTCCAACCCGTGCGCGTCGAGGACGGTCACGGGTGCGCCGCAGAGGTCCTCGGAGCGGTGCGCCATGTACTCCCGGACCCGCGCGGCGCGGTCGCCCTGCCACTGCAGCGACCGCAGCACGGTGTCGACGGCGGCCGCGTAGGTCGAGGGTGGCGGTGCGGACGCGACCAGGGCGTCGAGGGCCGCGTCGACGGTGTGCAGGTCGGCCACGAACGACGCCGCGTCGGCCGCCGACAGGCGCGCGCCGGACGGGCCGTGCCACGCGATCGGTCGGCCGTCGAACTGGAAGCTGCCGACGGTGAACTCGACGGTGTCGATGCCGAACCGGGGTGCCAGGGCCCAGAGCGGGTTGCCGTCGACGCCGTGGATCCAGGACGCCCCGAGGTCGACGGGCACCCCGAGCGCGGAGTCGGTCCAGGTGCGCCCACCGATCCGGTCGCGGGCCTCGAGCACGACGACGGACCGGCCGGCGAGTGCGAGCGCGCGGGCGGCGGCGAGCCCGGAGACTCCGGCCCCCACGACGACGACGTCGACGTCCATCAGTGCCCTCCCGTCAGCGGCGCCAGCAGCCGCGCGGCCAGGCTCGGACGCCCGGTCAGTGCCTCTTCGCGGTCGGCGAGGTCCGTCGCCACGAGCCCGGCGTTCGCCCCGAGGAAGCGGAGCGGTTCCGGTTCCCAGTCGGGCGAGCGGTGGTTCACCCACGGCAACGCGGTCAGCGGCGAGGCGACCCCGCGCACGAGGTCGGCGAGCGTCCGCCCGGCCAGGTTCGTCGTCGACAGCCCGTCGCCGACGTAGCCGCCGGCGGTGCCGACGTGCCCGTCCCACGTCACCGACGCGCACCAGTCGCGCGGGACTCCGAGCGGGCCGCCCCACGTGTGCGTGACCGGGGCGTCGGCGACGGCGGGGAACAGCTCCACCAGGGACCGCCGCAGGTGGTCGAAGACCCGCGGCACCCGGTCGTAGCCCGGCGTGATCGCGGACCCCCAGTGGTACCGCGCGCCGCGTCCACCGAAGGCCAGTCGGTCGTCGGCGGTCCGCTGCCCGTAGACGAGCAGGTGCCGGTAGTCGGAGAACGTCTGCCCGTGCTCGAGTCCGATCCGGTCCCACACGGTGGCGGGCAGCGGAGCGGTGGCGATCATGAGCGAGTACAGCGGCAGGACCCGCCGACGGGTCTGCGGCAGCTGCGCGCCGTAGCCCTCGACCGCGATGACCACGGCGCCGGCCGAGACGGTCCCGCGCGAGGTGACCACGTGCCCTGGAGCCCACGACACGGCGGGCGTGTGCTCCGCGATCCGGACGCCCCGTGCCTCCAGGGCGGCCGCCAGGCCACGCACCAGCGCTGCGGGCTGGACGCGCGCGCAGTCCGGGGTCCACGCGACGCCGGCCGACCCGGCGGCGTCACCCGGACGCGCCGGGCGCCAGGTCATGTCGTCACCCCACTCGGACGAGGCCGCGACCTCGTCGTGGGCGGCGCGTTCCTGCACGGCGGATCTCGCGTAGAGGACGGTGCCGCCCTTGACGTAGTCGCAGTCGATGCCGGCCGATTCCGCGGCGCGACCGACCTCGTCGACCGTGTCGCGCATGGCTGCGCGGAGGGCGAGGGCGGCCTGGCGGCCGTGCTCCTCGGCGACGGACGCGGCGGACCGGGGGAACAGGGCCGAGCACCATCCGCCGTTCCGTCCGGACGCACCGAACCCCGCGATCTCGCGTTCGACGACGACGATCTGGAGGCGCGGGTCGGCCTGGTGCAGGTACCAGGCGGTCCAGAGACCCGTCAGTCCACCCCCGACGATGCAGACGTCGGCGGTCGTGTCGCCGTCCAGGGGCGGCCGGGGCGTCAGGTCGTCGCGGCCGGTGGCCACGAGCTGGTCGAGCCAGAACGAGACGCCCCGGTAGCCGGTCACGGTCAGATCTTCGACGCGGCCTCGGACAGGACGCTCCGCAGGATCGAGGTGATCTCGCGGAACTCCGGCTGCCCGATGGTCAGCGGCGGAGCGAGCTGCACGACCGGGTCGCCACGGTCGTCGGCGCGGCAGTACAGGCCGGCGTCGAACAACGCCTTCGACAGGAACCCGCGCAGCAGCCGCTCGGACTCGCCGTCGTCGAAGGTCGTCTTCGTGGCCTTGTCCTTCACGAGCTCGATGCCGTAGAAGTACCCGGCACCGCGGACGTCACCGACGATCGGCAGGTCCTTCAGGGTGTCGAGCTCGGCCTTGAAGAGCGGGGCGTTCTGCTGCACGTTCTGCAGCAGCCCCTCTTCCTCGAAGATGTCGAGGTTCTCCATCGCGACGGCGGCGGAGACCGGGTGCCCGCCGAACGTGTACCCGTGGTAGAAGGTCGTGTCGCCCTTCGAGAACGGCTCGAAGAGCTTGTCGCTGATGATCGTCGCGCCGATCGGCGAGTACCCCGAGGTCATCGCCTTCGCGCACGTGATCATGTCCGGCACGAAGCCGTAGGTGTCGCACGCGAACATGGTGCCGATGCGGCCGAAGGCGCAGATCACCTCGTCCGAGACGAGCAGCACGTCGTACTCGTCGCAGATCTCGCGGACCCGCTGGAAGTACCCGGGCGGCGGGGTGAAGCAGCCGCCGGAGTTCTGCACCGGCTCGAGGAAGACGGCGGCGACGGTGTCGGGCCCCTCGAACTCGATCATCTCGCGGATGCGCTCGGCCGCCCAGAAGCCGAACTCCTCTTCGCTCTGCCCGGCGAAGCCCATCTCGTCGGCGCGGTAGTAGTTCGTGTTCGGGACACGGAGTCCGCCGGGGGTGAGCGGCTCGAACATCTGCTTCATCGCCGGGATGCCGGTGATCGCGAGGGCGCCCTGCGGGGTGCCGTGGTACGCCACCGCGCGGGAGATCACCTTGTGCTTCATCGGCTTGCCGCGGAGCTTCCAGTAGTACTTCGCGAGCTTGAACGCGGTCTCGACGGCCTCGCCGCCACCGGTCGAGAAGAACACCTTGTTGAGGTCACCCGGGGCGTGGTCGGCCAGGCGGTCCGCGAGCTCGATCGCCGCGGGGTGCGCGTACGACCAGAGCGGGAAGAACGACAGTGTCTCCGCCTGCTTCGCGGCCATCTCGGCCAGGCGCTTCCGGCCGTGGCCAGCGGCGACGACGAACAGGCCGGAGAGCCCGTCGATGTAGCCCTTGCCGTGGCTGTCGAAGACGTGGTGGCCCTCGCCGCGGACCATGATCGGCACGTCGGCGCCGGCCTGGTTCGCGCCGTGCCGGGCGAAGTGCATCCACAGGTGGTCGCGGGACTTCTGCTGCAGGGCGGCGTCGTCCACCGGGGCGAACGGGTCGTACGAGCCGAGGCGGGTGGGCTGTTCGGTCTTCTGGTCGGACATGGTCATCGCGTTCCCCCAGTCGTAGAGCTGTTTGCGGAGTTGCAGGTAGACGAAGGTCTCGGTCGCGGTCACGCCCGGGATCGCCCGGATCGTGCCGTTGAGCAGTTCGATGAGGTCGTCGTCGTCCTCGCAGACGACCTCGACCATCAGGTCGAAACTGCCGGCGGTCATCACGAGGTAGTCGACCGAGGGCAGCTGCTCGAGGGCGTCGGCCACGCTCCGGGTGTCGCCGTTCACGCGGATGCCGATCATCGCCTGCCGGTGGAACCCGAGCTGCATCGGGTCGGTCACGGCGACGATCTGCATCACGCCGGTCTCGGTGAGCTTCTGCACCCGTTGCCGGACGGCGGCCTCGCTGAGTCCGACGGCCTTGCCGATCTCCCCGTACGGACGGCGGCCGTCCGCCTGGAGCTGTTCGATGATGCGCTTGGAGATGTCGTCGATCGGACCGGGACGTCGTGGTGCTGCCGCCATGCCGGACAGCATGGCAGCGCCCTTCACGGAAATGCAAGGGATTCCGTTGTGAACACCGTGTTTCGCGACGATTTCCGTTGTTACAACTCTTCCGAACCGCCGGTATCCGTGCCAGTATCGCCGCCATGCCGCACACCGTGCAGAACTTCGTCGGAGGTGCTTCCGTCGCGTCCCGCGCCGACACCGCCTTCGATCTGGTGGACCCGACGGACGAGCGTGTGTACGGCACCTCGCCGGTGTCCACGGCCGCCGACGTCGACGCCGCGTTCACGGCCGCGAGCACCGCGTTCGAGACCTGGCGGCGCACGACCCCCGGGAACGGCAACTCGCACTGTTCCGGATCGCCGACGCGATGGAGCAGCGGGCGTCGGAGTTCGCGGACCTCGAGTCCCTCGACACCGGAAAGCCCCGGGCCACCCTGGTCGAGGACGAGATCCTGCTGTCCGTCGACCAGATCCGCTTCTTCGCCGGGGCCGCCCGCAACCTCGAGGGCCGGAGCGCCGGCGAGTACATGACGGACCACACGTCGTTCGTCCGGCGCGAGCCGATCGGCGTCGTCGCCCAGGTCACCCCGTGGAACTACCCGCTCAACATGGCGGTGTGGAAGTTCGCACCGGCGCTCGCCGCGGGCAACACCACCGTGCTCAAGCCGAGCGACACCACCCCGCTGTCGACGCTGCTGCTGGCCGAGGTCGCGGCGGAGTTCCTGCCGCCCGGCGTCCTCAACGTGATCGTGGGGGACCGCACCACCGGCGCCGCCATGGTCGACCACCCGACACCGCAGCTCGTGTCGATCACCGGGTCCGTCCGCGCCGGCATGGAGGTCGCCCCGCCGCCGCCGGCGACCTCAAGCGCACGCACCTCGAACTCGGCGGGAAGGCTCCGGTCATCGTGTTCGACGACGCCGACGTCCCGTCCGCGGTGGCCGGCATCGTGGCCGCCGGGTTCTTCAACGCCGGGCAGGACTGCACCGCGGCGACCCGGCTGCTCGTGCAGGACGGGGTCCACGACGAGTTCGTGGCCGAGCTCGCCGCCGCGACCCGGACGAACGCGCAGACCGGCCCCGACGCGGCCGACCCGTACTTCGGCCCGGTGAACAACGCGGCCCAGCTCGCCCAGGTGCGCTCCTTCCTCGACACGCTGCCCGACCACGCCATCGTCGAGGCCGGGGGCCACCGACTCGGCGACCGGGGCTTCCACCACGAGGCCACGGTCGTGTCCGGCCTCCGTCAGGACGACCGCATCGTCCAGCAGGAGGTCTTCGGCCCCGTGCAGACCGTCCAGCGGTTCGCCACCGAAGCGGACGCCCTGCGCGCGGCGAACGACGTCGCGTACGGGCTGGCGAGTTCGGTGTGGACGACCGACCACGCGCGGGCGATGCGCTTCGCCCGCGACCTCGACTTCGGGTGCGTGTGGATCAACACCCACATCCCGATCGTCGCCGAGATGCCGCACGGCGGTTTCAAGCACTCCGGCTACGGCAAGGACCTGTCCCAGTACGGGTTCGACGACTACACCCGCATCAAGCACGTCATGTCCTACATCGGCTGAACCCGACACCTCCTGGAGGCACCATGGCAATGACCGGCACGTTCGCCGAATCCGGCGCGGACCTCCGGCTCGACCGGATCACCAAGTCCTTCCCCGGGCACACCGCGGTCGACGCCCTCGACCTCACCGTGCCGGCTGGGTCGTTCTTCGCCCTGCTCGGTCCCTCCGGCTGCGGCAAGACCACGACGCTGCGGCTCGTCGCCGGACTCGAGGAGCCCACGAGCGGCACGATCACGATCGGCGGTCAGGACGTCACCGACACGAAGCCGTACCAGCGGCCGGTCAACACGGTGTTCCAGAACTACGCGCTGTTCCCGCACATGAGCGTGCTCGACAACGTCGCGTTCGGGCTGAAGCGCCGCCGCATCCCGGACCCGATGACGAAGGCGAAGGAGGCCCTTCGGCTCGTCGAGCTCGAGGCGTCGGCGTCGAAGCGGCCCGCGCAGCTCTCCGGCGGCATGCAGCAGCGGGTCGCCCTGGCCCGGGCCATCGTGAACCGGCCGGCCCTGCTGCTGCTCGACGAACCACTCGGTGCGCTCGACCTGAAGCTCCGCCACCAGATGCAGCTCGAGCTGAAGACCATCCAGGCCGAGGTCGGGCTCACCTTCCTGCACGTCACGCACGACCAGGAGGAAGCGATGACGATGGCCGACACGGTCGCCGTCATGAACGGCGGCCGGATCGAGCAGATGGGCAGCCCGCAGGACCTGTACGAACTGCCCCGCACCGCGTTCGTCGCGAACTTCCTCGGGCAGTCGAACCTGCTCGAGGGCGAGGTGCGCGGGACCGAGGGCGAGCTCCTGGTCGTCGCGACCGCGGCCGGCACCATCGCCGTCCCGGCTGCACGGGCAGTCGCCACCTCCGGTCGCGTGGTCGTCGGCGTCCGCCCCGAGAAGCTCAAGATCCGGGCGGCTGAGCCCACCCCCGAGGCCGGCCGCAACATCCTCGGCCCCGGCCGCGTGGTCGACGTCTCGTTCTCCGGGGTCAGCACCCAGTACCTGGTCGACGTGCCCGGCGCGGGTCGCGTCTCGGTGTTCGCGCAGAACTCGAAGGGCGGCCCGCGGATCGCGACCGGCACCGAGGTCTGGCTCACGTGGGGCGTCGACCACGGTTTCGGCCTGGAGGCGCACCCCGCGTCCGACGCGACCGTCACCGCCGGAGCCGACCCGCGCCTCCAGTCCGCACCGGCCACCGCAGGAGCGGTCGCGTGAGTCGCGTGCCCGGTCCCGACGTCCTCCGCGGACTGACGTCGGCACGCGTCAGCCGACGCGGCCTGCTCGCCGGCGGCGGTGCAGCCGCGATGGCGGCGCTGCTGGCCGGCTGCAGCATCAAGGGATCGGCGGCGTCGGCCGACGACACCGTGGACTGGAAGCGCTTCTGGAAGGACGCGAAGGCGACGAAGGAGCTCAAGTTCGCGAACTGGCCGCTCTACATCGACTCCGACCACGGCAAGTCCGAGTCGCTCGCGCTGTTCCGGAAGGAGACGGGCATCGACGTCGACTACCAGGCCGTCATCCAGGACAACGCGACGTTCTACGCCACCGTCTCCCCGATCCTGCGGGCCCACGGCGCCACCGGGTACGACCTCGTCGTCATGACGAACGGGTACGAGCTCACCGAGATGATCAAGAACGGATTCGTCTGCAAGCTCGACCACTCGCGGCTGCCGAACTTCGCCGCGCACGCCTCCGAGTCGGTCAAGGACCCGATCTACGACCCCGGCAACGAGCACTCCGTCGTGTGGCAGACCGGGTTCACCGGACTCGCGTACAACCCGAAGTACACCGGTCGGAAGATCACGTCCTTCCAGGACCTGCTCGACCCCGAGTTCGCCGGCCGCATCGGGCTGATGAGCGACAACACCGAGCTCGGCTCGCTCGGCCTCCTCGCGCTCGGCATCGCCCCCGAGACGTCGACCCCCGCGGACTGGCGGAAGGCGCAGGACTGGCTGCGGAAGCTCCGGCCGAGCGTCACCGGGTTCTACGACCAGAGCTACATCAACCGGCTCGAGAACGGCGACACCTGGATCACCCAGGCCTGGTCGGGCGACGTGTTCCAGGCGCAGCAGTCCGGCTTCCCGCACCTGGAGTTCGTGACACCGGAGGAGGGGCAGATGACCTGGCACGACAACATGCTCATCCCGCGGCAGGCGGCGAACCCGGTGTCGGCGCTCGAGTGGATGAACTTCTACTACACGCCGAAGGCCGCCGGCATCGTCGAGGACTACGTCAACTACGTCTGCCCGGTGCCCGGCGCCGAGGACTACGTCCGTGACGTCCTCGACGACCCGACCGTCGCCGACAGCCCCCTGGTGTTCCCGTCGGACGCAGTCCTCGAGAAGTCGCACGAGTTCCGGGTGTTCGAGAACTACGACGAGTACTCCGAGTGGAACCAGGTCTTCAACGCCGTGGTGCAGTCGTGACGGCGCTCGCACCGGGGCTGGGCGCTGCGCCGGCACCCGTCCGCCGGGGGCGGCGTCGGAGCACGCCGTTCTTCCTCGCGCTCGTCGGCACCGCGTACCTCTGCGTCTTCTTCGTCATCCCGCTGGTGTCCGGGCTCATCGTGTCGCTCATGTCGGGCAACCCGGACGACGGCTACACGTTCACGTGGAACTGGGGGGTCTACTCGGCCCTGTTCGTCGACCCGCAGGTGCCCTACCTGACGTTCCTGCTCCGCTCGCTCTGGTACGGCGCGGCCGCCACCGTCGTCACGATCATCGTCGGGTACCCGGTGGCGTACTTCATCGCCTTCCGGGTGTCGCCACGGTGGAAGAACCCGCTGCTCATGCTCGTGTTCGTCAGCTTCCTGGTGTCGTTCATCATCCGGACCGACATGTGGGCATTCGTCCTGGCGTCGCAGGGCCCCGTCGTCTCGACGCTGCAGGCGATCGGCCTGGCCGGCAAGGACTTCCACATCCTCGGCACCGGTGGCGCCGTGATCTTCGGCGACGCGTACAACGACCTCGCGTTCATGGTGCTGCCGATCTACGCCGCGCTCGAGCGCATCGACCCACGGCTCGGCGAAGCGGCGAACGACCTGTACGCGGGGAAGTTCCGGGCGTTCTGGCACACCACGCTGCCGCTGTCCCGCTCGGGCATCTTCGCCGGGGTCCTGCTGGTGTTCATCGACTCCGTGGGGGACCCGGTGAACTCGGCGCTGCTCGGTGGGACGAACACGTACACGATCGGCCAGGCGATCCAGGACGCCTACTCCGGCAACCAGCAGTACAACGTCGCCGCCGCCCTGTCGACCGTGCTCATGGTCGTGCTCGGCATCATCCTGTTCATCTACGCCCGTGTGTCCGGCACCGACGACCTCGAGGACCTCGTATGACCGCCGTCGCACCATCCCGCACCGCCGCCGGTCCGGCCTCGCCCGTGACCGGTTCCGTCGCCGGCCGCCCGCGTCGGCACGGGGTGAACCGCCGCGGGCCCTGGCTCGCCATCGTGTACTGGGTGGTCATCGCGATCACCCTCGTGCCGATCGTCTACATGATCGTGTACTCGTTCAACGACGCCCCGACGAACCGGCTGTCCTTCGCCTGGAACGGCTTCACGACCTACTGGTACGCCAACCTCGTGAACGTCTCCGGGCTCGGGGCGGCGTTCGTCACCTCGGTCGTCATCGCGTTCCTGGCCGCGATCGTGTCCGTCGCGATCGGGTTGCCGCTCGCCCTGGCGCTCGAGCGGTACAAGTTCCCCGGGCGGGGTGCCGTCAACGCCGTCGTGTTCGCCGACATCGCCGCGCCGTCGATCGTCGTCGGGTCCGCGTCACTGTCGTTCTTCCTGTCGATCGGGCTCGGCACCGGGTTCCTCACCGTGCTCATCACACACGTGGCGTTCGACGTCGCGTACGTGGTCGTGGTGCTCCGGGCGCGGATCGCGGGGACCTCGCGGGCGCTCGAGGAGGCCGCTGGGGACCTGGGAGCGACGCCGTTCCAGGCGTTCCGACTCGTCACCCTGCCGTTGCTCGCGCCGGGCATGCTCGCCGCCGGGCTGTTGGCGCTCGCGATGTCGATCGACGACTACGTGATCACGTCGTTCGTCGCCGGACCCTCGGTGACGTTCCCGCTGTTCGTGTACGGCGCCGCGAAGGCCGGGATGCCGCCGCAGGTGCTCTGCTTCGGCACGCTGGTGTTCGCGGTGGGGCTCCTCGTCGCGCTGCTCAACGGCGCGCTCAACCGCCGCCTGGCCCGCACCCGCGGCTGACCCCCCACGTGCTCGCCCCGCCCTTCCTCCCGCAAAACGCAACGTCGGCGGAGTCTCGCAGCGGTATGTCGCTGCGAGGAACCGGCAACGTTGCGTCTTGCCGGGGGAGGGGGTCAGGCCAGGGACAGGGCGGCGTCGCGGTCGGCGCGGGCGTCGTCGCGCAGCAGGCGGTCGGCGGTGCGGAGCGACAGCGCCATGATCGTCAGCGCCGGGTTCGCGATGAGGGAGCTCGGGAACACCGAGTTGTCCACGACCCAGAGGTTCGGCACGTCCCACGACCGACCGGCGGCGTCCACGACCGAGTTCGCCGCATCGGTACCCATCCGGGCGGTGCCGACGGTGTGCGCCGTCCGGTCGAGCACCCGGACGTCGCGCCCGCCCGCGGCCTCGACGATCGCGGTCATCGTGCGGACGGCGTGCCGGGTGATGGCCGCTTCGTTCGAGCCGGGGGAGAACGTGACCCGGGCCTTCGGGACCCCGTTCGCGTCGACCTCGTCGGCGAGCACCAGGCGGTTGTCGTCGTACGGCAGGCACTCGGCGTTGATGCCGACCCCGGCCATCTTCGGGTAGTCGCGCATGGCCCGGACGAGCGCCGCGCCCCGCAGCCCTCCGCCACGGACGAGCGACGTGGCGAGGGTCAGCGGCTGCACGCCGAGGCTCTGGATCAGGTACCCGCCGGCGAAGTCGGCGTCGGACGGTCGGACGAAGTCCTCGGTGATGATCGACGACGGGTAGCCGCGGTAGGAGCGCATCGACTCGTCGAACGTCGCCCACACCTGCGTCGCTCCGTGTGCCGTGAAGTTCCGGCCGACCTGGCCGCTGCTGTTCGCCAGACCGGTGTGCAGCAGGAGCCGCGGGGTCTCGATCCCCCCGGCGGCGAGCACCAGCGCACGGGTGCGCTGCCGGTGGTCGCGTCCGCCCTGGCGGTAGACGACGGCCTCGACCTCGCCCCGGGCGTCGAGTTCGATGCCGTGCACGAACGCCTCGGCGCGGATCTCGGCGCCGAACGCGACGGCGGCGGGCAGGTAGGTGGTGTCCATCGACACCTTCGCGCCGTTGCGGCACCCCCTGGTGGCAGGACCCGCAGGACACGCACGCCTGCCGGAGGCCGTGGTGCTCCTGGTGCCGGTCCTCGGTGGTGAGCCCGACGGGTGCGTCGGTCGCGGTGATCCCGACCGCGGCGGCTCCGCGGATCATCATGTCCGAGGAGGCGTTCCGGGGCGGCGGACCCATCCGGTAGCGGCGGGCCGGGTCCCACGGGTAGTGCGCGGGTCCGGCGACGCCGACGTCGTGCTCGACCTGCTCGATCCAGCCGGTGAGCTCGTCGTGGTCGATCGGCCAGTCCTCGCCCTCGCCCGAGTCCGTGCGCAGGTGGATGTCGTGCCGGTTCGGCCGGGGTGTGAAGGCACCCCAGTGCAGCGTCGAGCCGCCGACCCCGGTCCCGCTGTTGTTCGGTCCGAAGGCGGTCGGGGCGCTGCCGCCGCTGATGCGCTCGTCCATCCAGTTGATGTCGCCGGGTGCCGCGACCTCGTCGGGGGTGTGGTCGCCCGGCTCGGTGTTCGGTCCGGCCTCGAGCGCGACGACCCGCAGGCCGCAGCGTGCCAGGGTCGCGAGCAGCGGTGCGCCGCCCGCACCGGTGCCGACGACGACCACGTCGACGACGTCGTCCTCGTCGTGGTGGCGCTGTCCGGAGAGGTTCATCGTTCGGCTCCTGCCGGTTCCCATGCTTCGCGCTGTCCGGCTCCGAGGAGCAGGAAGCCCTGTTTCCGCAGGCCGTCGCCACCGTTGGCGAAGCCGTCGTAGTCGATCTCGGCCATCGTCGCCGGGTGGGCGACCCACTGCTTCGCGAGGTCCACGCCGGCGTCCTCGGCCCACGCCTGCAGCTGTGCGGCATCCAGGCCGCCCGACGCCGGCGTGTACTCGCCCGCGTCGATCGACGCGAGGACATCGGCGAGGTGGTCGTCGCCCTTCGCTGCCGAAGCCCGGAGTGCGTCGAGTGCCGCCCGGTAGGCGTCGACGTCGGCGGGCAGTCCGTCGGGCCGCCATCCGTCGCCGAGGCCGTCGGCGAGCTGGTCGTCGACGCGGAGCGCGAGGTCGATGGTCCGGTCACCGGGCTGCGGCACGACGACCCGGGCGACGGCGCGCAGGGTGTCGAGTTGCTCGCGGCTCAGGGCTCGGGATGCACGGTCCGGATCGTCCGGCAGTGCCCGCACGGCGAGGATCCCGCGGGTGCGGGCGCTCACCCGGGGCGACGCGATCAGTCGCGCGGTGTCCTCCGGCACGACCGGTCCGTGGTCGACGCGACGGTCCCAGAAGTCGCGGATGCGCTCGGCGACCGAGTCCGGCTGTTCCCACGGCAGCAGGTGCGCTGCTCCGGGGACCACGGCGAACTCGCCGGCGGGCCAGTGCGGCAGGTTCAGCTCGCGCTGGGCGTCCGGCCCGAGGTCGCCGTCCTCGGCACCGGCGAGCACGAGCGCCGGCACCGGGTTCGGCGGGTACGCGGAGGACCAGTCCTCGCGGCTGCCCCGGACGAGCCAGTCCGTCCAGGCCTGCGGGACGGCCCGCTCCACGTCGTGCACGGCCAGGGCGTGCGGCTCGGGGGGCAGGCGTGCCGCGGTGTTGGCGTCGACGAAGGTCTCGGCCTCGTCCGGTCCGATCTCGCCGTCCGCTGCCCAGCCGAGCATCGTCGCGCGTCGTTCCTCGTTCATCGGCTCGGGCGACAGCGGAGAGGCGGCGAGCAGGACGACGGCGCGGAGCCCGAACAGCCCGTTCGAGCCGTCGACGGTCCGGGCGGCGACGATCGAGGCGACCTTGCCGCCCATCGAGTGTCCGATCAGCGCCCACTCCGTCGCGCCGCTCCGCCCGATCGCGCGCTCGACGAGCTCGGTCATCTCCTCGACGGTCGTGCCGGTCGCGGACGACGACCGACCGAACCCGGGCAGGTCGATGCCCACCAGGTCGAGGGTGCCGGCGAGCCGGGTGCGCAGGCCCACGAACTCCTCGGAGCTCGACCCGAGGGCGTGGAGGCAGAACACGGTGGTCGGCATCCCTCGTTCCTACGGTGCCGGCCGCGCCCGCTCACAGCCCCGTGTACCCCGCGGATTGTTTCGGGCGTGCGACGATCTCGCCCGGGGCGGGCGGACCCGCGGCTCGCAGCAGTAGGTTCCGTACATGAGTGCAGAGTTGACGCTGGGCGCCGAGGAAGAGCTGCACCTCATCGACCTCGAGTCCGGCCGACTGTCCGCGAAGGCCCCGCGCCTCCTCCCCCGACTGCCCGCCCACCGGTTCGGCGCCGAGCTCCAGCGCACGACCATCGAGACGAACACCCCCGTCGTGCGGACCCTCGACGACCTGCGCCGGGTGATCGTGGACCTCCGCAGCGAGCTGAGCGCGGCGATCGCCCCGGCCGGCGTCACGATCGCGGCGGTCGGCACGGCACCCCGGTCCGAGTACGCCGACTTCGAGCTGACCTCCGGCGGCCGCTACGGGCGGATGCAGGAGCAGTACCGGATGCTGGTCGACGAACAGCTCATCTGCGGCCTGCAGGTGCACGTCGGCGTGAGCGACCGCGACCTGGCGGTGCAGATCGCCCAGCGGGTGGCCCCGGTGCTGCCGGTCCTGCTCGCCCTCAGCGCCTCGAGTCCGTTCTGGAACGGGCAGGACACCGGGTACGCCTCGTTCCGGAGCATCATCTGGCAGCGCTGGCCGTCCGCCGGCAGCTTCGGCCGGGTCGAGAGCGCGGCCGAGTACGACAAGGTGCTCGACGACCTCATCGCCTCGGGCGTCATCGCCGACAAGAAGATGGCCTACTTCGACGTGCGGCCGTCCTCGCACGCGCCCACCCTCGAACTCCGGGTCTGCGACGCCACCCCCGTGGTGGACGACGCGGTCCTCATCGCCGGGCTGTTCCGCGCCGCTGTGCGCAAGGCCGAGATCGCGGTGGAAGCCGGCACCGCGTGGCACCCGCGCAGCGAGCCCCTGCACCGCGCGGCGATGTGGCAGGCGGCGCGCAGCGGCCTGAGCGGCGAACTGCTCGGGCTCGGGCAGCACCCGGAACGGTTCCCGGCCGAGGTCGCCGTCCGGCAGCTGGTGTCACGGCTGCGCCCGGAGCTCGAGGAGCTCGGCGACTGGGGCACGGTGAGCGAGCTACTGGAGGACACCCTCGCGCGCGGCAACTCCACCGACCGGCAGCGCACCGCCTACGCCGAGCGCGGCGACCTCGACGACGTCGTGACGCAGGTCGTCGAGGACACCGCCGGCACGCCGTCCGGCCGTGACCAGCACCCGGTCGTCGCGATCCCCGCCTACCGCGTCCGCGCGGGCGACGAGGCCGTCGGACCCGGTGCCCGTCCCCGTCCGGCCTTCCGCGAGCTCGCGACCTTCTTCCGCGGCTGGGACGCCGAGACGACGATCGACCGCTGTGCGGTGCGCGACGTCTGGACCCGCGAGCACGAGGTCGGCTTCGTGGTCGACGGCGGCGTGCAGGTCTTCGGCTGCGACCTCGTCCCGCGCACGGTGAGCGCGTACGAGTGGGCGCAGCTCGAGGCCGGGCTCGCCCAGCGTGCCCGGGCGATCGAGCTGTTCCTCCGCGATGCCTACGGACCACGGCGGATCGTCGCCGACGGCGCCATGGACGCGGACGACTTCGTCGGTGCGAACGGCTGGGACCCGGACGCCGCACGGCTGCCCGAGACCGCGGTCCGCGCGCCGGTGATGGGGTTCGACCTCGTGCGCAACGAGTTCGGCGGGTGGCGCGTGCTCGAGGACAACGTCCGGTCGCCCTCCGGCGTCGCGTACGGTCTCGCCCTCCGCGAGCTGATGGACGAGGTGGTGCCGGACGCCCCGCGTCCCGCGCGGCTCCGCGATCCGCACACCGTCCTCGACCGCCTGCGCGAGACCCTCCGCACCGACGCGACCGCGGTCACCGGCAACCCGGACCCGGTCCTGGCACTGGTGTCGGACGGCCCCGCCGCCGGCGCCTGGTACGAGCACCGACGGCTGTCCGACGGGGCCGGGATGCGCCTCCTGTCCGAGTCCGACCTGGACGTCCGCGACGGACGCGTGGTCGAGGCCGCGACCGGTGACGTGCTCGACGCCCTCTACCTGCGCGTCGACCGCGACGCCAGTGCCCTGTCGAACGAGCACGCGCCGGACCTCGGCGCCCGCATCCTCGACGCGGCCGAGGCCGGCACCGTGTACCTGGCGAACGCTCCCGGCAACGCGCTCGTCGACGACAAGGCCATGTACGTCAACGTGCCCGACCTCATCTGGTACTACCTCGACGAGAAGCCCCTGCTCGAGTCGGTGCCGACGTACCGCACGAGCATCGAGGGCGAACGGCTCTCCGTGCTCGACCGCGTCGGCGAACTCGTCACGAAGCCGGTGGACGGCGAGGGCGGGCGGGACGTCCTGATCGGCCCGAGTGCCAGCGCCCCCGAGGTCGCCGAGCGACGTCGGCAGATCGCCGCGGACCCCGCCGGCTGGGTGGGGCAGGAGGTCGTGCAGCTCTCGTCGCACCCGACGATCGGACCCGCGGGGCTCGACCCGCGGCACGTCGACCTCCGGGCGTTCGTGTACGTCACCGGCACCGGTCCGGGCGACACGCACCTCGCCGACGTCGCGCTCACCCGCGTCGCGCCGGAGGGCAGCATGGTCGTCAACTCCTCACGGGGTGGCGGCGCGAAGGACACCTGGATCGTCGGACCCGAGCCCGGCACGGCCGCAGGCGCCGGCACCGGCACCACCGAGGGAGACAACTGATGTGTGGACTCGCGGGCGAGATCCGCTTCGACGGGACGGCACCGGACGTCGGGGCCGTCGCCAGGATGACCGGGTGCATGGTGCACCGCGGCCCGGACGGCGACGGACTCTGGGCGCGCGGGCCGGTCGCGCTCGGGCACCGCCGGCTGTCGATCGTCGACCTGTCGACCGCGGGCGCGCAGCCGATGGTGGTGCCGCGCGCGGGCCTCCACGATCGCCTACAACGGCATGGTCTACAACTACCGTCAGCTCCGCGACGAGCTGCACGGCAAGGGGCACACGTTCGACTCGACGTCGGACACCGAGGTCATCGTCGCCGCGTACGCCGAGTGGGGCACCGACTTCGTGCAGCACCTGATCGGGATGTTCGCGATCGCCATCTGGGAGCACGCCAGCGGACGACTCGTGCTGGCGCGCGACCGGCTCGGCATCAAGCCGTTGTACGTCGCACCGGTCCCCGGCGGGCTCCGCTTCGCGTCGTCCCTGCCGGCGATCCTGGCCGGGAACGGGACCGGCGGCAGCGTCGACACGTCCATCGACCCGGTCGCCTTCGCCTCGTACATGTCCTTCCACTCCATCGTCCCGGCACCCCGGACGATCCTGTCCGGCGTCGGCAAGCTCCCGCCCGCGACGGTCGGGGTGATCGAACCCGACGGCAGCTCCCACGACGAGACGTACTGGGAGCCCCGCTTCGAGCGCGACCCCGGCAAGGCCGACTGGTCCGACCAGGACTGGCAGGAGGCGTTCACCGACAAGCTCCGCACCGCCGTCGAACGCCGCATGGTCGCCGACGTGCCGGTCGGGGTGCTGCTCTCCGGCGGCATCGACTCGTCCCTCGTCGTCGCGTTGCTCGCCGAGGCCGGCCAGCAGGACTTCGCCACGTTCAGCATCGGCTTCGAGTCGGCCGGCGGCGAGTCCGGCGACGAGTTCGAGTACTCCGACGAGGTCGCCCGCCACTTCGGCACCGACCACCACAAGATCCGGATCCCGTCGTCGCGGCTGCTGGACGGGATCGACGGGTCCATCCAGGCGATGAGCGAACCGATGGTCAGCCACGACTGCGTCGCGTTCTACCTGCTCTCGCAGGAGGTCTCGCAGCACGTCAAGGTGGTGCAGTCCGGACAGGGTGCGGACGAGGTGCTCGGTGGGTACAGCTGGTACCCGCCGCTCGCCGCCACACCGCGCGACCAGGCCGCCGAGGTCTACCGCTCCGTGTTCATGGACCGTCGCTGGCCCGCCCTGCAGGGGCTGCTCGGGGAGCGCTGGCGCAGCGACGACGACACCCCGTCGGCCTTCGTCGACGCGGAGTTCGCCCGGCCGGGCGCGGAGACGAGCGTGGACGCCGCACTCCGCAGCGACACCACGATCATGCTCGTCGACGACCCGGTGAAGCGCGTCGACAACATGACGATGGCGTGGGGGCTCGAGGCGCGCGTGCCGTTCCTCGACCACGAGTTCGTCGAGTTCGCCGGCGCGATCCCGCCGTCGCTGAAGCTGGCGGACGGCGGCAAGGGCGTCATGAAGCGCGCGGCCCGGGGCATCGTCCCGGATGCCGTCATCGACCGGACGAAGGGCTACTTCCCGGTGCCGGCGATCCGGCAGCTCGAGGGTCCGTACCTCGAGCGCGTCCGCCAGGCACTGCACGCACCGGAGGCTCGGGAGCGCGGCCTGTTCGACCCGGGTACGGTCGAGCGGATGCTCCAGGACCCGAACAGCACGCGGACCGAGATCGGCGCCAACGCGCTCTGGCAGCTCGGCCTCATCGAGATGTGGCTGCAGCACCAGGGGGTGCGGTGAGCGGGCCTGGAGGCACGACCCACGCCCGCCCGTCGGCCCGCGTCGAGCAGGCGGCTGGCCTAGGCGAGCGCCTCGCCGCGGCCTGGGGATCGTGGGGTCCCACCATGACCCGGAACGCCCGGCGGGTGGCGTTCGTCAGCGACCGGCACGGCACCCCCGAGGTGTTCGTGCAGGACGTCGTGGTCGACGGCGCGCTGCCGGAGCCGACCAGGATCCGGTTGTCCGACGACCCGGTGATCCGCGTCACGTGGTCGTCCGACGGCGAGTGGCTGGCCGTGGCCATCGCGACCGACGGCGGCGTGAAGCAGCAGGTCTGGGTGGTCCGCCCCGACGGCTCCGACGCCGCGCAGGTCGCCGGCTCGCGGTACCAGCACGCCGAGCTCGGGCCGTGGAGCCGCAGCGGCCACCGGGTCGTCATCACCCTGCCGTCCACCGAGGCCGACCAGCCCGCGCGCTCGTACCTGGTCGACCCGGTGTCCGGCGACCGCGACGACCTCGCCGTGGGGGAGCTCATCCACATCCTCGACCTCTCCGTCGAGGAGCGCCTCGTGGTGCTCCGCGACGGGCAGCGCGGGCAGGAGTTCGTCGTCGCGGTCGACCGCCTCACGGACGAGAGCCACGCCCTGTTGTCCGACCAGCCCGACGGGTCGGCCGAGATCGCGTTCCTCCGCCCGGCCCCCGCCAGCGAGGACCAGTCCGCTCGTCGCCTACGTCGCGACCGAGTCGGGCATGCCCCGCCGCGGGCTCATCGCACAGCCGGTCGGCCCGCACGGCTGGCGGGGCAGGGCCAGGCCGATCACCGAGCGCCCCGACGCCGAGCTCGAATCACTCGACGCCGACGACGCCGGGCGCACGCTGCTGCTCGGCTGGAACGTCGACGGCCGCAGCGAGCTCGACCTCATCAACACGCACGACGCCTCGCGCACCCCCGTGCCGGACCTGCCCGGGTACGTCGTCACCGACCCGGTCCTCAGCCGTGACGGCCGGAGCGTCATCCTCGCCGTCGAGGGGCCCGCACGTCCGCGAGAGCTGTGGCGGCTCGACACGAACGCGCTCACCTGGAGCCGGGTCACCGGCGTGCCGGAGCTGCCCGACGTGCCGCTCGTCGAACCCACCCTCGAGCGCTTCGCGGCGCGTGACGGACTCGAGATCACCGGCTGGCTGTACCGGGCCGTGGAGCCGACCGTCCCGCCGGCGGAGGCGGACGACGCGACCGGCACCGTGCCTCCCGGCCGGCGCGCAGCGCTCGTCCACCTGCACGGCGGACCGGAGTCCCAGGAACGGCCCACCTTCTCGCCCCAGCACCAGGCGCTCGCCGCCGCGGGGGTGACGGTGTTCGCACCGAACATCCGCGGGTCCTCCGGCTACGGACGCGACTTCGTGCACGCCGACGACCTCGGGCTGCGGTGGAACGCGCTCGCGGACGTCGTGGACTGCGCACGGTTCCTGGTGTCGAACGGGTACGCGGACCGCACCCGCGTCGCCGTCGAGGGCCGGTCCTACGGCGGCTACGCGACCCTCGCGTCCCTGGCGTTCACGCCCGACGTCTTCGCGGCCGGCGTGGCCGTGTGCGGGATGAGCGACTTCGCGACGTTCTACCGCGACACCGAGCCGTGGATCGCCGCCGCCGCCGCCACCAAGTACGGGCACCCGGTGGACGACGCCGAACTGCTCGCGGCCCTGTCGCCGATGCGGGCGATCGCGGACGTCACCGCGCCGCTGCTCGTCGTGCACGGTGAACTCGACACCAACGTGCCCGTCGGTGAGGCGCACCAGGTCGTGGCGGCGCTCCGGGCCCGGTCGCACGACGTGTCGTACCTGGAGCTCGAGGGCGAGGGCACGAGTACCGACGGGCGTCGTCGCGGGCTCGGCTCGTGCGGCAGATGGTCGAGTTCGTGGCGGACCGGCTCGGGCAGGGTCATCCCTCCGACTGACGTTTCGGTATTTCACATGCGATAAGTTGGGGGCCATGGACATCCTCGGTTGGATCACGCAGACCGCGAGCGACACCCCGGAAGCACTCCGTGCCGGGATCGCCGCGGTCTTCGCATGTCTCGAGGTCATGGGCCTCGGGCCCTTCTTCCCCGGTGAGCTCGCGGTCCTCTTCCTCGGCGCCTCGTTCGACGACGTGCCGGGCCTGCTCCTGCTCATCGCGGGCGTGACCGTCGGCGCCTCCGCCGGTGACCACGTCCTCTACCTGCTCGGCCGGAAGGTGGGACCCCGACTCCGCAAGGGGCGACTCGTCCGGGCCATCGGTGTCGAGAAGTGGGACGTTGCGATCGGTGTGGTCGAACGACGGGGGGCGTGGGCCGTCGTCTCCACCCGGGTCGTACCGGTCGTCCGTTCCCTGACCCCGATCGCTGCCGGGGTCAGCGGGATGCCGCAGCCGCGGTTCACGGTGGCGTCGCTCATCGGCAGCCTGACGTGGTCGATCGCGTGGGGCGGCACCGGCTTCCTCCTCCGGTCGTCCCTCGGGCTGGCCGAGCAGATCCTCGGGCAGAGCACCTGGGTGGTCCTCGCCGTCATCGGCACCGTGGTCCTCGTGGTGCTGCTCGTCCGCGGCATCCGGAGCCGCCGGCGTGCCGGGCTGCCGCTCGTCCCGCCGTCGGCGCCGCGCCTGGTCGGTGCCGTGGTGCAGGTGGTCGCGACCGCGGCCTTCACAGCAGCCGTGGTCCTGACCGCCGTGGGTTCCGACTCGTGGGTGGTGGCGGCGCTCGCCGGTGTCGCGGTCCTCGGCTGGGTCGGGGTGCTGGTCGTCCCGCACGCCCCGTCCCTGGCGACGGGGACGACGGTCGTCGCCGTCGTCGCCCGGCTCGGCATCGCGACCGCCGCGGCCTCGGCGCTCACGGCCGTCCACGCCCTGCCGTTCAGCATCGCGTTCGTGGTCGTCGGCATGCTCTTCGCGGTCGAACTCACGCGTCCGGTCGGCGGTGCGCTGCGCCCACTCGAACGGATCGTGCTCGCGATGGCGTTCGGGGCGTTCGCGATCGACGCGGCACCGTACGCGTGGGGGCCGCTCTCCGCGCTCGTGGCCGTCGCGTCCGTCCTGTCGTTCGCCGTGGTCGTCGTGGGAGCGGTCGCGGCCGGTGTCAACCTGCGCCGACGAGCCGGCGCGAGCACGATCGCCGTCGCGGTCCCCGGAGCCGACTGACGCCGGCCGGCACCGCTGCCACGATTCGTCGCGGCCGCGCCGGCGGACGGAAGATGGACGCATGACCACCAGCGCCCGTCCGACCACCCTGACGCGACCCGGTGAGGTCGTCCTCGCGACGGTGGCCGACGTGGGCGACGTCGTCGAGCGCGCACGCAACCGGTACGCCGCCGGTGTGCTCGCCGACACGACCGGGTGGGCCGACGGGGACCGACGACGGCTCGAGGACCTCGGGTTCCGCGGCGGCGACCCCCGCGGGGCGGCGCTCCGGACACTGGACCTGACGATCGCCGATGACGGCACCCCGACCCGACTGCTCGACAACCCGGCGCTCGCCTCGCTCAACGGGGAGCACGCCCGGTTCGCCGAACGCCGTGGGGAGATCGCCCGCTACCTGCCCGACGTGTCCGTCTGGACCGGCATCCCGGAACACCCGACGGGCGAGGACTGGGAGGACGTCCGCGCCCTCATCGGGTCCGGGGCCGTGTTCGGCGTCGGTGCCTCCGTCGCCGTCCCGGAGGGGTGGCACGCGGTCGAGGGCTCCGGCGGCGTGCAGCTCACCGGGGAGGCGATCGAGGGAGCCCCGGACGCCGAGGCCGTCGAGCTCACGGCGGACGACGTCCCCGAGATGACCGAGCTCGTCGCCCGCACCAAGCCCGGGCCGTTCCTGCCGCGCACGATCGAACTCGGGCGGTACGTCGGCGTCAAGCGCGAGGGGCGGCTCATCGCGATGGCGGGGAGCGGCTGCACCCGCCGGGGTGGACCGAGATCAGCGCGGTGTGCACCGACGAGGCGTTCCGCGGGCAGGGGCTCGGGCGTCGACTCGTGCTCGACGTCGCGTACGGCATCCGGCAGCGCGGCGAGGTCCCGCTCATGCACGCCGCCGCGGGGAACACCGGGGCGATCGGCCTGTACCAGCACCTCGGGTTCCGGCTGCGGGACCGGGGAGCGCCGCGGTTCATGCAGGTGCCCTAGCCGCGTCCGCGCTCCGGCTGCAGGGCGTCGAGCTCGGGGGCGGATTCGCCGAGGACCAGCCGGGCGAGGGCGTCCCCGAGGAGCGGCCCCATCGTGAGGCCGGCCGCGCCGTACCCGGTGGCGACGAAGAGCCCCTGGTGACCGGGGACCGCTCCGACGATCGGCATCGCGTCGTCGGCGAGCGGGCGGAGTCCCACCCGGGTCTCCAGGACGGTCGCGTCGGCGAGGCCCGGGGCGATCGACAGCGCGTCGCGCAGCACCTGCAGCTGCCCGGCGGCCGTGACCCGGGCGTCGAAGCCGCTGCCGGTCTCGCGCGTCGCCCCGACCGCGATCCGCGAGCCGTCGAACGCCACGAGGTAGTGGTGGGACAACGGGTGCACGGACGGCCAGTGCGTGGTGTCGACCCCGGGCAGCGTCAGGTGCGTGATCTGCCCCCGCTGCGGCGCGACCGGCACCCGCAGACCGAGGGCGTCGAGCAGGTCGTTCGTCCAGGCGCCGGCCGCCACGACGACGGCGTCGGCCTCGAGCAGTTCGCCGCCGACCCGGACTCGATCGGCTCCCTCGAGGACGGCCCGCCCGCTCCGACGCGCACCGCCGAGCCGTTCCCCGGCGTCGAGCAGCGCGTCCCGCACGGTGCGGCCGTCCACCCGGCCGCCGCCCTCGATCCAGAGCGCGTCGAGCCCCGCGGCGAGCGGCGGGAACAGTTCGCGTGCACGGTCACCGCGGAGCCGCTCGACGCGTCCCACCACCGCTGGTTCGGCCGCCCGACGCCGCTCGACCCGCGCCTCGGCGGCGTCGACCTCGGCCGGGTCCGCGTTCACCACCAGTGCTCCGCTCCGGCGGTGGTCGGTGTGCGTGACGCCGACCTCCGCCAGGCGTGTGATGACCTCCGGCCAGAACGCCGCCCCGCGCACGTACAGGTCGGCGAACGGGCCCTCGACCGCCGACGACCACGGCTGCAGGATGCCGGCGCTCGCCGCGGTCGCCTGGCCCGTGGCACCGTCGTCGACGAGTGTGACCTCGGCCCCGCGTCGTGTCAGCGCGAAGAACGTGGCGGCGCCGGCGATGCCCGACCCGATGACGACGACGGAGCGTGATCCCATGCGTCGATCCTGCCGGACGGCACACTCCCCGGGTTCGTGCTCAGGCCAGTTCGGGGGGTTGACCCCCGCGCCGGACGCTCCGCACACTGTCTTCCGTTGTGCCGAGCGGGCTCGGCGCCCGGATCAGGAGGCATCATCGTGCGGACGTCGTCCGTGACCGCAGGGGCGGTCGCACTCGGGATCGCGCTGGTCGCGGTCGTCACGTCGACCGGAGCGGCGCCGGCATCCGCGGCACCGACCTGCCGTGGGGAGCGCATCACGGTCGCGGACCTCGCGACCGGCTGCGCCGTGTCCTCGGGCACGGTCGTCCTGCCCGACGGTCGGCACTTCGCCCTCCCCGCGCCCGGTACCACCGTGGCCGCGCTGCCGGTGGCGGCGACCGGGGCGTCGGACGACGGGGACGTCGCGATCACGAACACCGGACGCGCCGGGGTCGCCGTACACGTCGACGAGGTCTGGAAGGGCTCGCCCGCGGCCGTCCGACAGGAGCGGACCGCACTGCGCGCACGCCTCGCCGCGACCCCGCAGGCCGCCACGACCACGACGGCCGCGAAGCCGTCGAGCTGCACGAACAAGACCTACTCGAAGCTCGGGTTCAAGTGGTCCGCGCCGGTGAACTGGAGCTACAACCCCGCGGGGCAGAAGGTCTCCGGGGCGGCGGCGATCCGTGCGGGGGCGGACGCCTGGACGGGCGGGATCGCCTCCTGCGGCAAGAAGGTCACCACGTCGGCCGGGGAGCGCCTGGCGGGCAACACCAACAGGACCAGCGGGGTCACGGCGACCGGGGGCTGCGGCGGGTCGAGCGGTGCGAGCGTCGTCGGGTGGGGCTCCCTGCCGTCCGGCACCCTCGCCGTCACGTGCGTGTGGTCGCGGTCGGGCGTCGCCGTCGAGGTCGACCAGCGGTACACGACGGGGCAGCAGTGGTCCGTCGCGACGACGTGCTCGGGCGCCCGCTTCGACCTGCGCGGGGTCGCCACGCACGAGTGGGGGCACGCCTTCGGCCTCGGGCACACGGCGCAGAACAGCGGCCTCGTCATGAAGCCGGCGTCGACCACGTGCGAGACCGGGCAGCGGACCCTCGGGCTCGGCGACGTGCTCGGGATCGACTCGGTCTACTGAGCCCGCGCGCAACGATGTCGGATCGTCGATTCTCTAGGATCGACACATGTCGACGACCATGCCGGGCTTCGGGACGGAGCGCATCACGCAGCTCGGGCTGCGGGACCGCGTCTACGACCGGGTGCTCGAGGTCCTGATGGGCCACGACGTCGAGCCGGGCATGCGCCTGTCGATCGACGGCCTCGCCCGGACCCTCGGCGTCTCACCGACCCCGGTGCGCGAAGCCCTCGTGCAGCTCGAACGCACCGGGCTCGTCACCCGCGAGGCGAACAAGGGGTACCGGGTGTCCCCGCCGCTCGCCGGCGACCAGCTCGAGGCGTTGTTCGACGCCCGGCTCATCGTCGAGAGCGGCGCCGTCGAACTCGCCGCCCGTGGTGACGTCGACCTGTTGCGCGAACGACTCACCGCCGCGCTGGCCGAGCAGTCCGCGGTGGCCGAGGAGATCGCGGCCGTCGGGGTCGGGTCGGCGTCCGAGGAGCTGATGGCCCGGTTCTTCCGCAGCGACTGGCAGTTCCACCAGCTCATCTTCGACGCGACGCGGAACCCCTTCCTCGAGGAGATGTCCGAGATCATCACCACTCGGGTCCACCGGATGCGCCAGATCATCGAGGGTGGCGGGGACGACACCGACCGGGCCGTGCACGAGCACCGCGCCGTGCTCGACGCGCTCGGCACGGGGCCGGCGGAAGCGGTCGCGGCGATGCGGCACCACATCGACGCGGTTCGGTTGCGCTCGCGTGCGGACGCGACGCACACCGGCTAGACACCAGATCACGCGACCCGGCTTGCGCCGGATCGTCATACGAGTATCTTTCCTATAGGAAAGAGGTTCATCGCCGAACCGACACATGCAAGGGAGCATTCCGTGAGCACACCACAGGACTGGGTCGACCAGGACTGGAACCCCACCAGTTGGACGTCGGACACCTGGCCGATCGCCACCTGCCTGCACGGGTTCCCCCGGTCACCCGCGACGGCGTCGCCTTCCACGACGCCGACCCCGAGGTCTGGGACGACGTCTTCGCCCAGATCGAGGCCGTCGGCTTCTCGCTCGCCGAGCTCGCCGACAGCCACATCCGGCCGGCCGACCTCGAGCGGACCCGTCGTGACGAGCTGTTCGCCATCGCGAAGGCCCACGGCGTCGGGATCCCGTCGGTGCACCTGCAGCGCAAGAGCGTGGTGCAGCCCGGGCACGAGGAGGACAACCTCGCGTACGCCCACCGCACCATCGACGCGGCCGCCGAGTGGGGCATGCAGGTCTTCTCGACCGGACTCCACCAGCCGTTCAACGAGGACCAGCAGCGGGCGCTGTGGTTCTGGACCGCGCAGGGCCCGAAGGACCCGGACGACCCCGAGGTCCGCGCGGCGGCGGTCTCCCGACTCCGCGAGCTCGGCGAGCACGCGGCGTCGGTCGGTCTGCCGATGGCGCTCGAGCTCTACGAGGACACCTACCTCGGCACCGCGGACAGCGCGGTCCGGCTGATCGAGGAGATCGGGCTCGACAACGTCGGCCTCAACGCCGACGTCGCGAACCTCATCCGCCTGCACCGCCCGGTGGAGGACTGGAAGGAGCTGTTCGCCAAGACGCTCCCGGTCACGAACTACCTGCACGTGAAGAACTACACGCGCGACGAGGCCGCCGACGGGGAGCTGGGCGACGAGCGTGCCGAGCACCATGGAGACGGGCCTCATCAACTACCGCCAGGTCCTCCGCGACGCCGTCGCCGACGGGTTCCGCGGGATCCTCATGACGGAGCAGTACGGCGGGGACAGCCTCGGCGTCTGCGCCACGAACCAGCAGTACATCCGATCCGTCCTCGCCACCACGAGCGTGGGCACGAAGCACGAAGGAGCAACTCGATGAGCACCCTCGACATCGCCGTCGTCGGGTCCGGCTACATGGGCGGCGGGATCGCCCAGGTCCTCGCCCTCGCCGGCCACACCGTCCGCATCGCCGACGTCTCGGCGGAGATCGCGCAGCAGAACCTCGCGCGGCTGATCGGGGAGACCGAGCAGTTCGTCGCCGACGGGCTCTTCCCCGCGGACGCTGTCGAGCGCGTGCGTGCGCACCTCAGCGCCGCCGAGTCCATCGAGGAAGCGGTCGCGCAGGCCGACTTCATCGAGGAGGCAGTGCCGGAGAAGCTCGAGATCAAGCACGCCACCCTCCGGCGCATCAGCGAGGCAGCCCGTCCCGATGCCGTGATCGGCTCGAACACGTCGACGATCCTCATCGAGTCCCTCGCCGAGGCCGTCACCGGCCCGGAACGCTTCCTCGGGGTGCACTTCTCGAACCCCGCGCCGTTCATCCCCGGCGTCGAGCTCATCCCGCACCCCACCACCGGCGAGCACGCGATCCAGGTCGGCGAAGCCGTCGTCGCGGCCACCGGCAAGCAGTCCGCCCGCGTGAAGGACTCGACCGGCTTCGTCCTGAACCGCCTGCAGTACGCGCTGTTCGAGGAGGCGACCAAGATCGTCGACGAGGGCATCGCCAGCCCCGACGACATCGACACGATCGTCCGCACGACCTTCGGCTTCCGCCTGCCGTTCTTCGGCCCGTTCGCGATCGCCGACATGGCCGGCCTCGACGTCTACGCGTTCTGCTTCGAGTCGCTGCAGACCCGGTGGCCCGAGCGCTTCGCGACCCCGGCCTCGCTGCAGCAGCACGTCGACGCCGGCGAGCTCGGCACGAAGTCCGGCGCGGGCTACCTCGAGGTGCCGGCCGACCGCACGCCGGAACTCGTCGCCTACCGCAACAAGGCCTACGTCGCCATGCAGAAGCTCCTCGACGACCTCGGCCCGGCGCCGATCCACTGAGGGGCACGAGCATGAGCAACCAGGACCGCACCGTCGTCCTCACCGGCGCCGCCTCACCGCGGGGCATCGGCCGGGCGACCGCCCACCACCTCGCCGAGGCCGGGTGGAACGTGGGCGTCATCGACCTCGACCAGGCCGCGAGCGAGGCCGTCGCCGCCGAACTCCGCGACCAGTACGGCGTGCAGGCCGTCGGCGCGGGTGCGAACGTCGCCGACGAGTCCGCCGTCCGGGCGGCGTTCGACACGATCGAGTCGCAGCTGCCACCGGTGACCGCGCTCGTGAACCTGGCCGGGGTGTCCTCGGCGCACGCCTACCTCGACCTGCCCGAGGGGGAGTGGCACCGCGTGCTGTCGATCAACCTCGACGGCGTGCACTTCGCGAGCCTGCGCGCGGCGGAGTCGATGGTGCGGAACGGGTACGGGCGCATCGTCAACCTGTCCTCCGTCTCCGCGCAGCGCGGCGGCGGCACGTTCAGCAAGACGCCGTACACGGTGGCGAAGGCCGGCGTGATCGGCCTCACCCGCGGCCTCGCTCGCGAGCTCGGGCCGAAGGGCGTGACCGTGAACGCGATCGCTCCGGGGCCGATCGACACCGACATCATGGGCGGCACCCTCTCCGAGGAACGGAAGGCCGAGATGGCCGCCGACGGGGTCCTGCCCCGCATCGGCACCCCGCGCGACATCGCCGCCGCGATCGCCTACCTGATCAGCGAGGACGCCGGGTTCGTCACCGGTCAGACCCTCAACGTCGACGGCGGCCTGTACATGCACCTAGGCCCGGCCGCCTGCGGATCGTGCGCCGAACGCGCGACGCGATCCGTGCCTCCTGTCCGGCCGGCCGACCAGCCGGCGGACGCCCCTGCAACCGCACCGTGCTCGCAAAGGAGCGAACCCCGTGTCACTTCCCCCTGCACCAGCGCTCGGGTCGACGAACGACCCCGGCCTGAAGTCCGCCATCGGCAAGGCGACCAAGCACCTGATGCCGATGCTCGTCATCCTGTACTTCGTCGCCTTCCTCGACCGCACCAACGTCGGCTTCGCGGAGGAGGCGCTCAGCGTCGACCGCGGCATCTCCGACGCGGCCTTCGCGCTCGGCGCCGGCATCTTCTTCATCGGCTACGCGATCTTCGAGATCCCGTCGAACCTGCTGCTCAAGCGGTTCGGGGCGCGCTTCTGGCTCGCCCGCATCGCCGTCACGTGGGGCATCGTCGCCGCCCTGTTCGCCTTCACGACGAACGACACGATGTTCATCATCCTGCGCTTCATCCTCGGTGTGACCGAGGCGGGGCTGTTCCCGGGCGTGATCATGTACCTGTCCGAGTGGTTCCCGAACAAGGTCCGCGTGCGGATGTTCGCGATCTTCTACCTGGCGCAGCCGTTCTCGCAGATGATCGGCGCACCGCTGTCCGGCGGCCTCATCAGCTTCGGCGACCAGGCCACCCCGTTCCACGGCTGGCAGGTCATGTTCGCGGGGGAGGGCATCCTCGCCGTGCTGGCGGGCATCGCCGCGCTCGTGTTCCTGACGAACAGTCCGCAGCAGGCGAAGTGGCTGGAGCCGGGGGAGAAGCAGTCCCTCACCGCGGCGATGGCCCGCGAGGACACGGCGCGCAGCGAGGACGGCCCGACGGGCATCTGGAAGGCGATGGCCAGCGGCCGCGTCTGGTACTTCACGATCATCTACTTCTGCCTGCAGGTCGCCGTGTACGGCACGACGTTCTACCTGCCGCAGCAGGTCTCCGCGCTGCTCGGGCAGGACGTCGGCTGGCAGGTCGGGCTCGTCGCGGCCATCCCGTGGCTCGTCGGTCTCGTCGCCTGCTACCTGGTCGGTTCGCGGGCGGACACCGTGGGTCGCCGTCGTCGCTGGGGCTCCATGTTCTACATCACCACCGGCCTGTCGATCCTCGGGTCGGCGTGGGCCGGCGCGAACGGGCAGCCGATCCTCGGCATCGTGTTCATCACCCTGGCCGTCGCGAGCTTCCTGGCCGTCGGCCCGATCACCTGGGCGTACCCGACGGCGTTCCTCACGGGTGCCGCGGCCGCCGCGGGCATCGGCCTGATCAACTCGCTGGGCAACCTCGGCGGGTTCGTGGCACCGATCATGCGCACCGCCATCAACGAGGTCGTCCCCACGGAGAGCGGAGCGTTCGGCATCGTGTCGCTCGGGGTGCTGGCGTTCGTGGCCGCGGTGATGATCTTCTGCACGAAGTTCTTCCGCGGGGCGAAGGCGGACGAGCTGCTCGACACCTCGCACGTCGCCACGGCCGACCGGAAGGAGACGGGCCGATGACCCGACTGTTCAACGAACCCGCGGACTTCGCGGACGAGGCCACCGACGGCTTCGTCGCCGCCAACGCGCGCTGGGTGCGGAAGGTGCACGGTGGCGTCGCGCGCGCCACCACCAGCCCCGAGGGGACCGTCGCCGTGGTCATCGGCGGTGGCTCCGGCCACTACCCCGCGTTCGGTGGGCTCGTCGGGCCGGGTCTCGCCGCGGGCGCCGCGATGGGCAACCTGTTCGCCAGCCCGAGCGCCCAGCAGGTGGCCGGGGTGGCACGGGCGGCCGAGCACGGCGGGGGCGTGCTGCTCAGCTACGGCAACTACGCGGGCGACGTGCTCAACTTCGACGCGGCGGCCCGGACGCTCGAGGCGGACGGCATCCCCGTCCGGACCGTGCGCGTGACGGACGACGTCGTCTCCGCGCCAACCGACCGTGCGGACGAACGGCGCGGGATCGCGGGTGACCTCTGCGTCTGCAAGGTCGCCGGGGCCGCCGCCGAGCGTGGCGACGACCTCGAGACCGTCACCGCCGTCGCCGGACGGGCGAACGACCGCACCCGGTCGTTCGGCGTCGCGTTCTCGGGCTGCTCGCTGCCGGGGGCCGACGAACCGCTGTTCGAGGTGCCCGAGGGCCGGATGGCCATCGGGATGGGCATCCACGGCGAACGCGGGATCGACGAGACCGACGTGCCGACGGCCGAGGGACTGGCCGAGCTGCTCGTCGGGAAGCTCCTCGACGAGCTCCCCGACGGCGTCTCGCTCGCCGGCCAGAAGGTGGTCCCCATCCTCAACGGCCTCGGCAGCGTCAAGTACGAGGAGCTCTTCGTCGTCTACCGGTCGGTGCAGCGACTGCTCGCCGACGCGGGCGTGGTCATCGTCGAGCCCGAGGTCGGGGAGCTCGTCACGAGCTTCGACATGGCCGGCGTCTCGCTGACGCTCTTCTGGCTCGACGACGAACTCGAGCAGCTGTGGGCAGCGCCCGCGGACACCCCGGCGTTCCGGAAGGGCGGTGCGATCGAGCAGGAGCGGGTCGACCCGTCCGTCGCCTCGGCCGACGAAGCGGCCGAGGCGATCGGCCCGGCCAGCGACGAGTCGCGAGCGGTCGCCGGACGCGTGGCGTCCGGCCTGGCAGCCGTCCGCGCCGTCATCGACGAGCACGCCGACGAACTCGGCCGGATCGACGCGATCGCGGGTGACGGCGACCACGGGATCGGCATGCAGCGCGGCGCGCACGCGGCCGACACCGCCGCCGCCGACGCCCTCGAGCACGGGGCCGGAGCAGGATCCGTCCTCCGGATCGCCGGTGACGCCTGGTCCGACAAGGCCGGTGGCACGTCCGGCGCGATCTGGGGAGCCGCCCTGGAGGCACTGGGTCGCGTCCTCGGCGACGAGTCCCGTCCGTCGTCGGCGCAGGTCGCGGACGCGGTGCACGCCGCCACCGAGGCGGTCCTCGCCTTCGGAGCGACCGTGGGCGACAAGACGATGGTCGACGCGCTCGTCCCGTTCGACGACGTGCTGCGCGAGCGGGTCGACGCCGGCTCCGCGCTCCCCGAGGCCTGGGCAGCGGCGGTCACCGCCGCCCGCGAGGCCGCCGACGGCACGGCCGCACTCATGCCGAAGAAGGGCCGCGCCCGCACGCACGCCGAGCAGGCCGTCGGCACGGCCGACCCGGGTGCGGTGTCGTTCGCGCTCATCGTGGCGGCGGTCGCGCGGTGATCACCGTCGGGGTGTCGCTCAAGATGTACTTCTCGCACGCCCGCACCCTGTCGTGGGCGGCGGCCGTCGGGGACATCGCCCGGCGACACCCCGCGGTGCGCTCCGGTGCGGCCGAGCTCTTCGTCATCCCGACGTTCCCCGCGCTCGTGCCCGTCCGGCAGGTCCTCGGCGACGCCCCGGTGCTGCTCGGCGCGCAGGACCTGGCGTGGGCCGACGAGGGGGCGTACACGGGCGAGGTGTCCGGCGCCGAGCTCCGCGAGATCGGGGTCGACCTGGTCGAGATCGGCCACGCCGAGCGGCGCTCCCTGTTCCACGAGACGGACGAGGACGTCGCGCGCAAGGTGCACGCGGCGTACCGCAACCACCTGCGTCCGCTGGTCTGCGTCGGCGAAGGCGACCCGCGCCTCCAGGTCGGAGGCGATCGCGGACGTGACGGCGCAGCTCGACCGTGCCGTCTCGGTGGCGGTCGCCGCCGGGCAGGCCGGACCGCTCACCGTCGCGTACGAGCCGGTGTGGGCGATCGGCGCCCCGGCCCCGGCCCCCGACGACCACGTCGTCGAGGTGCTGGCCGGGGTGTCGGCGCACCTCACGACGCGACCCGAGCTGGCCGGTTCGCGGGTCGTCTACGGGGGCAGTGCCGGTCCGGGACTGCTCACGCGTGGCCAGGGGCGGATCGGCGGGCTGTTCCTCGGCCGGTTCGCGCACGACCCGGCTGCCGTCGAGTCGATCCTCGACGAGGTCGTCGGCCTCAGCTGATCTGGTCCTGCACCGGGCGCGGTTCGCGACCGAGGAGCTCTGCGAGCAGCGGGTCGGTCCCGGCGAACAGGCCCTGCGCCGCTGCCCGGTACATCCCGAGCAGGAACGCGGCCATGTGCCGGTCCTGACCACCGGCGACGGCGCGGTCCAGCCATTCGTCCTCGCCGAGGACCTCGAAGCCGACCGGCCGACCGCTGGCCGCGGACGCGTACTGGGCCAGGTCGGCGAAGGTCGGCGCGGCGGACGCGGTGAGCGTGACCGGTCCGTCGAACGTGCGGTCGGCGAGCAGGATCCGCGCCGCTGCCTCGGCGACGTCCTCTCGAGCGGTCCACGACACGGGTCCGTCGGCGGGCACGGACACGAGACCGGTCTGCTGCCACGGCCCCATCAGCCACGCGCTGCTGTGCGCGTAGAAGCCGTTCCGCAGGCTTGTCCACGGCAGTCCGGAGTCGCGGAGCAGGTCCTCCGTCGCGGCATGGTCGTCGGCCGGTCCGAACGGGGAGCCGTGGGCCGCGCCCTGGTGGCTCGTGTACAGGACGCGTCCGACGCCGGCGCTCACGGCGGCGTCGACGGCCGCGCGGTGCAGGGCGACCGCGTCGGCGCTCGGGTCGCTCGACGACACGAGGAGGAGCTGGTCGGCGCCGGCGAACGCCGCAGGGAGCGTGGCCGGTTCGGCGTAGTCGCCGTGGCGGACCTCCACCCCGCGGGCGGCGAACCGCTCGGCCTTCCCGGGGTCGCGGGCGACGACGGCGAGCTCGTGCGGGGCGAGGTGCTCGAGGAGGTGGTCGGTGGTGAGGCCGCCGAGTGCTCCCGTGGCTCCGGTGATGACGATCATGCTGACTCCGTATCGTTGGTAACGCTATTGTGTTTACGACGGTAACACAGCGATAGCGCGGAGTTGTTATCGTTGTTCCGTGATCGAGCAGGGCACGCAGCGCGACGAGGACCCGAACGCGGATCGTCGAGGTCGCGGGCACGATGCTCCGCGAGCAGGGCGCCGCTGCCGTCACCACACGTGCGGTCGCTGACGGTGCCGGGGTCCAGGCGCCCACCATCTACCGGCTCTTCGGCGACAAGGACGGGCTGCTCGAGGCCGTCGCCGAGCACGCGATGACGACCTTCTCCGCCCAGAAAGCCGAGGCCGTCCGGGCGGCACGCATCGAGCACACCGACCCCGTCGAGGACTTCCGCACCGGGTGGGAGACGACGATCGCCTTCGGTCTGGCGAACCCGGACCTGTTCGTCCTGCTCGCCGATCCCGAACGCGGACGTCGCTCGGTCGCCGTGCGAGCCGGCACGGCACTGCTGGCCGAACGGGTGCGGCGGGTCGCCGAGGCCGGTCGGCTCGCGGTTCCGGAGCGCCGCGCGGTCGACCTCGTGCACGCCGCCGGGACCGGCGCGGTGCTGGCGATCCTGGCGACTGCGCCGGAGGACCGCGATCCCGGGCTGGCGGACGAGGCGTTCCAGGCGGTGCTCGGACGGATCCTGGTACCCGGGTCCGCCCCGGCCGGAGCGGGGGACGCGATCACGAGTGCGGCCATCACCCTCCGTGCCGCGGTGTCGGACCTCGACGCGCTGTCCGTCGCCGAGCGCGCGATGCTCGGCGAGTGGCTCGACCGGGTGGCCGCAGGTTCGTCGGCGGCCGCGGGCTGAGGTCCGGCGGGTCAGGCCTCGCCGCGCGCCCCGGCCAGCCCGTGGTCGTGCGCGTACACGACGAGCTGCACCCGGTCGCGCAGGGCGAGCTTGCCGAGGATGCTCGAGATCTGCGTCTTCACCGTGGACTCGGTGACGAACTCCTTGGCCGCGATCTCGGCGTTCGACAGCCCGCGCGACGCCCAGCCGAACACGATGCGCTCCCGGTCGGTCAGCGCCTGGAACTCCGACGGCTGCGGCGAGGGAGCCCGCTCGACGTCCGCGCCGAACAGCTGTGACAGGTCGTTCGGCGCGATCACCGAGCTGCCCTCGTGCACGGCCCGGACGGCCGCGAACAGGAACGGCGGCGTCGTGTCCTTCAGCAGGAACCCGCTCGCCCCGAGGCGGATCGCCGTGGCCGCGGCAGGGTCGAGCCCGAAGGTGGTGAGGACGACCACGCGCGGGAGCGGACCGTCCACGGCACCGGAGAAGAGCTGGCGGACGGTCTCGACGCCGTCCATGCCGGCCATGCGCATGTCGAGCAGCATCACGTCCGGTCGGAGCTCCGGGATGCGCGCGAGCGCCTCGGCCCCGTCGGACGCCTCGCCCACGACGACCATGTCGTCCTGCGCGTCGAGCACGACGCGCAAGCCGGCGCGGAAGAGCGCCTGGTCGTCGGTCAGCAGGATGCGGATCGGATCGGTCATCGGATGGTCCCCCCATGGACGTCGAACGGGATGCGGGCGCGCGCGGCGAACACGGCGTCCAGGACGGCGGCATCGAACGACCCGCCGAGCGTGGTGAGCCGGGACTGCATCCCGGTGAGTCCCCGGCCGGAGCCGCGCGTACTCGGCACCGCGGCGGCCGAATCGACGACCTGGTTCTCGACCTCGAGCACGAGGTCGGCGCTCCGCCAGGTCTCGCGGACGACCACCGGGTGTCCCGGGGCGCCGTGCCGGAGCGCGTTCGTGAGCATCTCCTGCAACACACGGCGTGCGGCGGTCCCGCTGTCCGGGCCGAGCGTCACGAGCGCTCCGCGACGGCTGTGGTCGACGTCGACCCCGGCCTCGCGGATGCCCTGCACGATCTCGTCGAGCGACCCCGGGTCGGTGTCCGTGCCGGAGCCGTCGATGTGCCCGAGGACCTGTCGGACCTCGACGAGGGAGCTCCGGGCGGTGCTGGCGATGGTGGCGCTGACCTCGCGGATGCGGGCCTCGTCGTCGAGGAACGGCACCGAGTCGGCCTGCGCGATGATCACGGCGAGGGAGTGCCCGACGACGTCGTGCACGTCCCGCGCGATGTCCGCCCGGATGCGCTCCGACTCGGCTTCGTCGATCGCACGGGTGGCGGTGGCGGCGGCCTCGGTCGCGACGGCCTCGGCGCGGAACGCTGCGGCTTCGGCATCGGCCCGTCGTTCGGACTCACGGTCGCGGGACCGGAAGGCCCGCAGGGCGATCCCGCCGGCCCAGACGCCGAGGAGCGCCGTGACGGGTGCGGCCATCGCGAGGAACGCCTGGTCGCGCGGCCCGTTGATGAGGAGCAGGAAGCGGAAGCCGGTCGACGCGAGGTACACCGTCGCGCTCACGCCGGCGACGAACGCCAGGACGCCGGACGCCACGACCTCGCCGCGGCTCCCGACGACGGCCGTCGTGCCGATCACCACGAACATCGCCAGGTCCACGAGCGACGGGCGTTCCCCGCCACCGACCTGCACGACCCCGAGCACGACGATCATCGCCATCGCCGCGGTCGGCGAGACCCGCCGCAGCGCGATCGCGACGGCCGCCGCGAGGACCGCGAGGAGGCTCGCGTGCTGCAGCTCGAGGTCGATGGGCAGCAGGAAGACGAGCGCAGCGAGCGCCGCCCAGGCCACGTCGACGACGATCGATCGGGTGGCGAGCGGCCGGATGAACGTGCGCCGGTCCGTCACGGCTCGATCATCGCACGAGGGCGCGGAACGGCGGTCACGGCATCGGCGACATCGCGACGAGGGCGACGGCCGTGACGACGACGATCGCGGCGCAGAGCAACAGGGTGGCGATCGTGTGCTTGGTCGAGGTCTCCATGACACCAGCATCGGGAAACGCGGGGGTCGGCACATCGGACCAGGGGGTGGAAGGGGTTCATCCCACCGGGTGAAAGCCGACGCTGCGTGTCGGTCATCCCTCGGAGCTGTCATCGAGCATCGCGGGGCACTCGCCACCGGGTTCGGTCGACAACTCGTAGTGCCACGACTCGTTCGCGTAGGTCTGGCAGAGCCCGAACTCCGGTCCGTGCTCCTGCATCCAGGCCGCGGCGTCCCACGCTCCGACGTCGACTGCGTTCCCCGTCACGTGCGTGGACCGTTCCGCCGTGTTCACCCAACGGCGTGCTGCCTGGAGCGATCCGTGCTCCTCGATGCCCTGGTCGAGGAGCGCCTGCTGGTACCGCGCGCTCCGCCAGCCGGAGTTGATCAGGACGGTCACCCCGTCGGCACGCGCGGCTTCCGTGGCGTGTGTGACCGCGCTGCGGAGCTCAGGTACGAGGTTGGCGACGGCGGGTGTGTCGGCGATCTCGTCGATGGGGAGGCTCCGCTCGGCGTACCCGTCCGCGCCGGTCACCGCGACCCCGGCGACCTCACCGCTGTCACCACTCGACGTGTCCGAGGAGACCGCGGTCGTGCGTGGGGCCGCGGTGCCACCGGGGATCGCCGCGGTGGCGCATCCGGCGATGGTCAGGGTGGCCGCACAGGCGATGGTCGTGGCGAGGATGTGGAGTCGTGAACGCTGCATACCAAAAGAATGTGGTACATCAGCGTTCGGTACATCACCCGCACGACCGAACGTGGTCGCCCGGAAGGCCGAAGCCGTCAGATCGTGAGTTGGCCGAGCACCCGGTGCGCGATCGAGATCGACTCGCCGGACACCGCGGACAGCGGCGAGGCGAGGAACGCGACCAGGTCCGCGATCTGCTGCGGGCTGGACTCGCCGCCCGCACCACGCTGGACCTCGGCGGCGGGGGTGTCCGTGACCGTCCCCGAGGTTGACGACGTTCACCGTGACGCCGGAGCCGGCGAGCTCGTCGGCGAGGTTCTTCGCGATGACGCTCACCGCCGTGTTCCGCAGCGACGCGGTGATGTTGCCGGACAGGTAGGCGTTCTGCCCGCTGACCACGACGACCCGGCCGTGGCCGGCCTCGCGCTGTGCCGGCAGGACGGCGTTCGCGACGCGGAGGAACCCGAGCGCCTTGCCGTCGATCGCCGACAGCACCTGCGCCGGGTCGGACTTCCGCGCGGGGTCGAGCGTGCCGGCACTCGGTGCGGCGGTCACGACGAGCACGTCGATGCGGCCGTGCTGCTCGAGCACCCGGGCGACACCGGCGTCGACCGATGCCTGGTCCGCGGTGTCCATGGCGACGCCGTCGGCGGCGTCCGCGCTGCGGGAGGCGACGACGACGGTCGCCCCCTCGGCACGGAGCCGATCGGCGACGGCTGCGCCGATGTACCCCTTCCCTCCGACGACGAGCGCGACACGGTTCTTGAGTTCGAGGTCCACGCGCCCACGCTATGCCGGTCGTGGTGCGCGCGTCCGCCGCGGTCGCGATCGGTGCACCGCGCGATCCGGCCACGGTGACCGCGTCATTCGTCCAGTCCGGACGGGCACTCAGAGCCGCGCGCCGACCATCGCCCCTGCACGTCGAGAACCGCCACGAAGGGAGCGACATGACGGACCAGCAGCAGCCACCGGGGAGCGACCAGGAACTGACGCCGAAGGCCGACCACGGCGAGGAGTCCTACCGGGGTTCCGGCAAGCTGACCGGCAAGCGGGCCGTCATCACCGGCGGCGACAGCGGCATCGGCAAGGCCGTCGCGATCGCCTTCGCCCGCGAGGGTGCCGACGTCCTCATCAGCTACCTGCCCGACGAGGAAGCGGACGCCCAGGACACGAAGCGGTGGGTCGAGGAAGCCGGCCGGAAGGCAGTCCTGTTCCCCGGGGACCTCAGCGACCCCGCGTACTGCCGGTCCGTGATCGACCAGGCGGTCTCCGAACTCGGCGGCATCGACGTCCTGGTCAACAACGCGGCGTTCCAGATGACGCACGAGACGCTCGAGGAGATCAGCGACGAGGAGTGGGACCACACCCTCGCGACGAACCTCAGCGCGTACTTCCACCTCGTCAAGGCGGCGCTGCGGCACCTCGGCCCGGGCTCGTCGATCATCGGCTCGAGTTCGGTGAACTCGGACAACCCGAAGCCGACCCTGGCGCCGTACGACGTCACGAAGGCCGGCGTTGCGAACCTGTCGGCAGCGCTCGCACAGATGCTCGGCGAGCGTGGCATCCGCGTGAACAGCGTGGCACCGGGGCCGATCTGGACGCCGCTCATCCCGTCGACGATGCCGGCGGAACAGGTCGAGGAGTTCGGCAAGCAGTCGCCCTCGGCCGACCCGGCCAGCCCGCCGAGCTCGCGCCGGTCTACGTCCTGCTCGCCAGCGACGACGGCAGCTACGTCTCGGGTGCTCGTGTCGCCGTGACCGGCGGCACCCCGATCCTCTGACCCGAAGACCGAACGAACGAAGGAGCACGATTTGTACTTCCACAAGCAAGAACTCCAGTTCAAGGCGACGCCCGAGAAGCCGGACGCCGTCTACGCCCGCAAGCTGCAGGAGGTGCTCGGCGGCCAGTACGGCGAGATCTCGGTCGCCTTGCAGTACCAGTTCCAGGCGTGGAACATGCACATGCCCGGCAAGTACCGCGACCTGGTCTTCGGCATCGGTGCCGAGGAGATGGGGCACGTCGAGATGCTCGCGACGATGATCGCGCAGCTGCTCGAGAAGAGCCCCCTCGGGATCACCGAGGACGCCCTGCAGGACGACCCCACGGTCGCGGCGATCGTCGGTGGGACCGACGTCCAGCACGCCATCGTCGCCGGCGCCGGTGCGCGTCCCGTCGACAGCAACGGCAACCCGTGGCAGGGCTCGTACATCACCGCGAGCGGCAACCTGCTCGCCGACTTCACGGCCAACGAGAACGCCGAGATGCAGGGCCGCGTGCAGGCTGCTCGGCTGTACCACATGACCGACGACAAGGGCGTCCGGGACCTGCTCGGCTTCCTCATCGCCCGGGACACCATGCACCAGAACATGTGGGCGTCCGCCGCTGCCGAGCTGCGCGAGAAGGGCATCGAGGACTTCCCGGTGCCGAACAAGTTCCCGCAGTCGAAGGAGCACACCGAGTTCAGCTACCAGTACCTGAACTTCTCCGACGGCGCCGAGGCCGGAAACGGGCCCTGGGCGAGCGGCCCCTCGTTCGACGGCAAGGGCGAGTACTCGTACCACGACGGCCCCACCTCGTCGGTGCCGATGCCGCCGCCCACCCACCCGGACTCGCGCTTCTACGGCACGACCGAGCTGCCGAACATCGTCGAGAAGACGGCCGGCGCGGTGCAGGACAAGCTCAACAAGGAGTGACGACGAACGACGGCGGGCGGTCGGACCTCCGTCCGTCCGCCCGCCGTCGCGGTGTCCGGGTCAGTGCCTCCTGGCCGCGTCGTCCGCGGAGCCGTCCGGAGCGGTGAACAACCCCGAGTAGGCGCGCACCGCGGCCCAACCGGCCACGACTGCCACCGTGCCGACGACGCTCGCGCCCCACGGCAGGACGACGGAGTGGTCCCACGCCGCGGGCGCCGACACCCACGCCGAGGAAGCTGCCGGTCAAGCTGCCCGTCAGGCCGAGCAGCATGGCGACCGGTCGGTCCAGGCTCGTCAGGGTGAGGGCCACCGTCACGGCGAGGACCGCGGCGAGTGCGTTGAGGAGCTCGAGCACCGACGTCGCTCCTACTCGCCGGCGCTGCCCGCCCCGACGGCGAGCTGCTCGCGACCGCCGCCCACGGTGACCGCGATCTTGCGCGGCTTCGCGGACTCCTTGACCGGGATGGTGACGCTGAGCACCCCGTTGTCGTAGCCGGCCGTGATCCGCTCGGCGTCGAGTCCGTCGCCCAGCGTGAGCTGGCGGACGTACGTGCCCGGCTGCCGCTCCCTGGTGAGCCACTGCGAGCCCTCCGGAGCACCGAGGGTGCGCTCGGCACGGATGGTCAGGAGCGAGCCGTCCACGTCGATGTCGACCGAGCCCGGGTCGATGCCCGGCAGGTCGACGTCGAGGACGTAGTGGTCTCCGGTGCGGTACAGGTCCATCGGCATCGAGCGCGGCCCGGTGGCCCCGAGGAGGGAACCAGCGAGACGGTCGAGCTCGCGGAACGGGTCGAAGTTCATCGTCATCGGAATCAACTCCTTCGTGTCTGCTGTTGAGTCCCCTCGACTCAACTGGCACATGTTTTAGCACTCGACCCTTGGGAGTGCCAAGAGAACGCTCAGAAGACGCTCGGAACCGACGGGGCGGGGGTTCTCCACAGGTGATCCGGTCTCCGTCGCGGTCGTCGGTACGGTGCTCGGCATGAGAATCGGGGTCTACATCGACGGCTTCAACCTCTACTACGGGGCTCGGGGCATCTGCGGACGCTCGACCCCGGGCTGGCGGTGGCTCGACCTGCGGGCACTCGCCACCGCCTTGCTGGGCGAGCCCGGAGGCGCTTGGCAGGGCGCCGAGATCACCCGCGTCGTCTACTGCACAGCCCGCGTCAGCGGCGCAGACAACCCAGCTGGTCAGCGGGACCAGGACACGTACCTCCGAGCGTTGCGGCGTCACGGGACGGTTGACGAGATCGCGCTGGGCAACGACGTCGCTCGGGTTGCCACTGCACCGCTGGCGACGCCCGACCGCCGGGGTCGACCCCGTCTGACCACCGCGAGCTGGCCCTCCAGGTCCGGGACGACACCGGGTCGGATGTCCCCGGAGCGTCCTTCATGGCTTCGGTGGCGCGGCGCGAGGAGAAGGGATCGGACGTCAACGTCGCGTCACACCTGCTCATCGACGTCCTGACCGGTGAGGTCGACGGCGCGATCATCGTCAGCAACGACAGCGACCTGGAGTTCCCGGTGCGCCACGTACGGACGATCGTGCCCGTGGGTCTCGTGAACCCGACGCCTGGATACCCAGCCGGGAAGCTGAACGGGGACGGTTCCGACGGTGTCGGCAGCCACTGGTGGTACCGGCTGACTGACGCTGACATCCGTGGCGCGCAACTCCCCGAACAGATCGAGCACATCCGGCGCCCACCGCACTGGTAGTCTTCGTGGATACCGCTCGGCCCCTCTGGGGCCGAGTTTTCCTTTCCGGAGCCGCCGGGCGACACCTGCGAACCTCCGTCGTGGCTGGGAAACGGTGACGGGCTCCGGGGAGCAGGAGGGACCCTCGACGGGTAGCACTCACCACGCTCGCCCACGGACCAGGAACCGAGGCCGCCATGTCGCACCTCCGCACCCGCCTCTCCACCCTCGCACTGCCGATCGCCGTGCTGCTGGCCACCGTCGCCGTGACCGCCGTGGGGCCGGTGCCGTCCGCCAGCGCCCGCGGCTCCGAGGTGTTCGCCGGCGGGCTGTACCGCCCCGCCGACACGACCGCGTCCCGGCAGGCGACGGCGCTCGCCGCGGCCGGCCGGACTTCGGACGCGGCGGTCGCCCGGACGATCGCCGCCCGACCGTCGAGCGTCTGGCTCGGTGACCGACTGTCGCCCGCCGCCCTGCGGACCACCGTGCAGCGCCACCTCACCGCCGCGTCGGCTCAGGGCCGCACCCCGGTGTTCGTCACCTACGCCATCCCCGGGCGCGACTGCGGGAGCTTCTCCGCCGGGGGGCTGACACCGGGCGCGTACGGCACGTGGAACCGCGTGTTGGCCGAGACGCTCCGCGGACAACGTGCCGCCGTCATCGTGGAGCCGGACGCCCTCGCCCAGCTGTCGTCCTGCCCGGGTGCCGACGCGACGCAGCGGACCCGGCTCATCCGCACCGCGGTGCACGGGCTCGCGGCTGCCGGCGTCGCGGTCTACATCGACGCCGGGCACGAGGGTTGGATCCCGCCGGCCACGATGGCGACGCTGTTGCGCGACGCCGGGGTCGCCGAGGCGCGGGGCTTCGCGCTGAACGTCTCAAACTCGTACGCGACGGCGGGGAGCGGTCATACGGCGAGCAGCTGCGGCGCCTGATCGGTGGGCACTTCGTGATCGACGTTTCACGGAACGGCCGGGGAGCGACGGGCGTCTGGTGCAACTCCCTGACCGCTGGGCTCGGGCAGGACCCCACGGTGGTGGACGACTCGACCGGCCTCGACGCGCTGCTCTGGGTGAAGCTGCCCGGCGAGAGCGACGGCACGTGCAACGGCGGACCGGCGGCCGGGCAGTGGTTCCCCGCCGCGGCCGCCTCGCTCCTCCGGAACCGCTGACGCCGATGACGACGAGCCCGGTAGTTCATGCACACGGAACTGTTCGATGCGCGAACCGTACAGAACCGAAAAGGTTCGTTGCACTGATCGTTCACGTCGTGAAATAGTTCTGATCGTCCGCAGGGGACAGCACGACGCAGGAAGGCGGGATCGCAATGCACAGCACGTACACCGGGATGCCGCGCCAGGCACGGCTCGGCGGGACCCACACCCGCGTCGGCCTGACCGACCCCGCCGTCATCGACGCCTACATCGAACGACGCATCCAGGACCCGTCGCTCCTGTCGGGTCGTTCCGAGCCGTCCTACGCGGACTTCTTCAACGTGCCGGCTGCGTAAGACCGCGCCGCGCAGCACCTCCACCAGGCAGAGAGAACCCCCGACACATGCCGTTGACCGTCGTCCGCCGTGAGCACATGCACCTCTACGCCCGGGAGCCCCGGTCGCGTGCCGCGAAGGTCGCCGTCGATGCTCTCCTCCGGCTGCAGCACGCCGAGGAGCAGCAGCTCGAACAGGCCCGGTCCGAGAGCGGCCTGACGAAGAACGAGTTCCTCGCCGTCCGGTACATGCTCCAGGCCCACCGAGACGGCCGGGCGATGGGCCCGAAGGACCTCGCGGTCATGCTCAACGTGTCGAACGCCTCCGTGACGAAGATCGTCGACGGGCTGGCCGACAAGGGGTACCTGCGCCGTGTCCCGCACCCCACCGACCGCCGAGCGCAGGTCCTCGAGCCCACCGTCCAGGCAGCGCACAAGATCGACGCCTCGTACGCGCCCTTCCACGAAGCCGTCGTCGAGGTCATGGACCACCTGTCCACCGAGGAGAACGACGTCCTCGCCCGCTGCCTGGCGCAGATCACCGAGGCCCTCGTCGGCGGCGCCCCTGCCCCGGTCGACGAGTACGTGGTCGACCCGGACGGCGACGCGGAGCCCAACGACTCCTGAACCGGACGGTCGCCGAGCCGGGCGTCCCGTGGGCCGGACCGGTCCGCACCGGTCCCCACGCGCCTCCCGGAAAAAACCTTCCAGCGGTAACTTCCAGCGGTAGGTTGGGGGGGATGACCCACCCGGCCGACGACGAAGCGGCCCCGCCGCGACGCGGCGGGTACCGCAAGGGTGCCGAGCGCCGGACGCAGATCCTCGACGAGATGATCCGGATGGTCGCCGACCACGGTGTGGACGCTTCGTCGTTGCGGTCCGTCGCCGACGCGCTCGGGATCACCCACGCGGCCCTGCGCCACTACTTCCCGAACCGCGACGAACTCCTGCTCGCCGTGTACCGCGAGCACGAGGTGCGCGAGCAGGGCGCCCCCGACCGGATGAAGTCCGCGATCGGCGACATGCGCGAGAGTGCCTCGCGGAACCGCGAGGTCCCGGGGCTCGTGCAGCTCTACACGACCCTCGCGGCCGATGCCGTGCAGGAGGGCCAACCCGGCGACCCGGGAGTTCATGCGGGAGCGGTTCACCCGGCTCCGGGCCGACCTGGCGGTGCTGATCGAGGCGGACCAGGCGGCGGGACGCATCCGGGCCGACCTGGACCCGGTCGACCTGGCGTCGCTGAGCATCGCCGCATCGGACGGGTTGCAGGTGCAGTGGCTGCTCGACCCGGAGGCCGTCGACGGCGAGAAGGTCCTACGGCTGCTCGAGCAGATCGTGCCGCCGGCCTGATCCGCGTGCACGGAACGGCCGGGTCCCGATCGGGACCCGGCCGTTCCGGTACGCGGGGCGTGACCCCTACGCGGTGAGCACCGCGGCGGCCGGGTCGAAGTCCTCCGGCAGCGGTGGGACCCGGTCCACGGTCGACGTGATGTCGACGGCGGAACCGGACTCGGCGGCATCCCGGATGCCGAGCAGCACGTCGAGCACGTGCAGCGCGACCGCACCGGACGCGCGCTCCGGACGGCCTTCGGCGATCGCGCGGGCGAGCTCGACGACACCGGTGCCCTGACCCCAGGTGGAGCCCACGGCCTCGAGTGTCTCGGGCTCGTCCTGCCCGTACCGCCAGAGCTGCGACGAGCCCTCGAAGGTGTTCGGGTCCGGCAGCGAGATCGTGCCGAGCGTGCCGTTGATCTCGACGAAGCCCATCCGCGGCAGCGCGTGCTGGAACGAGAACGTCGACTGGGCGGACTGCCCGCCGGCGAACTCGATCAGGGCGGCGTGGTGCGTGGGGACCTCGACCGGGAACGTCTCACCCGCGCGAGGACCGGACGCGATGGTCCGGCGCTCGAGCGACTTCGAGGACACGGCCTGCACGCGCGAGGCGGTGCCGAACGCGTGCACGAGGGTCGTCACGTAGTACGGGCCCATGTCGAACAGCGGCCCGGCGCCCTTCGCGAACAGGAAGTCCGGGTTCGGGTGCCACGCCTCGGGTCCGGGGACGTGGAACAGCGTCGTCGCGGAGAGCGGCTCGCCGATGTCACCGCGGGCGATGGCCCGGAGCGCCGTCTGGATGCCCGCACCGAGCACGGTGTCCGGGGCGGTCGCCACGCGGAGCCCCTTCGCCTTCGCCGACTCGAGCACCGCGGCGGCCGACTCGTGGTCGGTCGCGATCGGCTTCTCGCTCCAGACGTGCTTGCCCGCGTCGATGATCTGCTGGTCGACCTCGGCGTGTGCGGCCGGGATCGTCAGGTTGATCACGATCTGGACGTCGTCACGGGCGAGGAGCTCCTCGACGCTGCCCGACGCACCGACGCCGTAGGCGGACGCCTGGGCGGCCGCACGGTCGAGCAGCACGTCGGCGACGAAGCGGACCTCGACGTCGGCGAACTTCGTCAGGTTCTCCAGGTACTGCGTGGAGATGTTGCCGGCACCGATGATGCCGATCCCGACGCGGCTCACTTGTCGTTGGCCTTCAGCCACTCGAGCGACTCGGTGATGCCCTCGAAGACGTCGCCCTTGTACGCGTCGAACTCGACGACGCGGATGGCCTGCGGCGCCGCGGCGAGGATCGCGGCCACGTCGACGTCGCCCTGGCCGGCCGGGGTCTGGTTCTCGAAGGCACGCTGGAGTGCCTCGGGCACGATGAGGGCGCTCTCGGACGAGGGCAGCGCGGTGCGGATGTCACCGTCGACCTTGCCGTCCTTGACGTGGATCGCGACGACCCGGTCGCCGAGGCCCTTCAGGACCGCGGGAGCGTCGGCGCCGCCGACGGTCGCCCAGAAGGTGTCGACCTCGAGGACGGTCTCGGGTGAGAGCTGCGACACGAACAGGTCGTAGACGGTACGGCCGTCGACCTTGTTCGTGAACTCCACACTGGTGGTTGTGGTACCCGAACTTCAGCCCGCGCGAGGCGGCCTCGGCGGTGAGCTCGTTGACGCGCTCGGCGATCTTCGCGACGTCGTCGGCGGTCTGCCAGCGGTCGGTCGGGATGAACGGGTCGATGACGGTCTGGATCCGGAGTCGCTCGGCGGCGTCCCAGATCGGGGCGGTGTCGTCGGCGTCGATCACGGCGACGTGGCCGGACGGGGCCTTCAGGCCGGTGGCGGCGAAGGCGCGCTCGAGGTCGGCTGCACGCTCGACGAACGCGTAGGGCTCGACGTTCTCGTAGCCGATCTCACGGACGCGGGCGATGGCCTTGTCGAGGTCTTCGGCGACGGCGTCGCGCAGCGAGTACAGCTGCACAGAGGTGGTGGGCATTGCGAGAGGCTCCTTCGGTCCTGACTGGGTGTCGCGGCCCGTCGAGGAGCGATGCTCCGCGGCGAGATCGGGTACGACGCTACCCCCGAAGCCACCCGGTGTGTAGTTTTAGTCACATGACGACTCCGTCGGTCGACGTGGACCGCAGCCAGCTCGCCGGATGGCGGAACGCCGTCATCACCGCCTTCGCGATCGGCGGGGTGAGCCTGGCTGCCTGGGGCCCACGTCTCCCCGAGCTCCGCGTCGAACTCGGCGTGGACGTCGGAACGATCGGGCTCATGCTCGGCCTGGTCACGATCGGGTCGATCGGTGGTCTGCTCAGCGCGGCACCGCTCCTCCGCCGGCTCGGCAGCCGACGCGCGCTCACCGCGGTCGTCGTGCTGGTGCCCGCAGCGATCAGCGTCATCGGCACCGCGGCCGCCCTGCACTCCGCGCCGCTGGCGTCGGTCGGGTTCGTGATCGCCGGCGCCGGCATCGGTGCGCTGGACGTGATGGCGAACGTCGAGGGCACGGCCATCGAGGTGCTCGCGGGACGCACGCTGCTCCCGCTCATGCACGCCGCCTGGTCGGGAGGCGCGGCCCTCGGCGCCGGGATCGCCGCCCTCTGCGCGTGGCTGGGCATCACCCCGTCGGCCCAGCTCCTCGGGGAGGCCGTCGTCATCCTCGTGGTCGGGGTCGTCGCGATGCGCGGCATCCCGGACGGCAGCCGTGCCGAGGCGCCCGACACCACGCTCAGCCGCGGGCAGCGCCTCGCGACAGTGGGCACGCGGGTGGGCGGACGTGCGACTCCTGCTCATCGGCGTCGTGATGCTCGGCGTCGAACTCGGTGAGGGCTCCGCGAACAACTGGCTCGCCCTCGCGGCCACCGACGGCCACGGGCAGACCGCGGCGGTGGGCGCGCTGTTCTTCACCGCCTTCGCGGTCTCCGAAGCGGCCACGCGCGTGTTCGCCGGACCGGTCGTCGACCGACTCGGCCGGGTCGCCACCATCCGCTGGACGACCGCCCTCGGCATCGTCGGTGTGGTCCTCTTCATCGTCGGGGACAGCTGGTGGCTGACGCTGATCGGTGTGGTGCTCTGGGCGGTCGGGGTCTCGATGGGCTTCCCCCTCGGCATGTCGGCCGCGGCCCAGAGCGGCCCGAACCCGGCCGCGCGCGTGAGCGTGGTGGCGTCGATCGGCTACTTCGCGAACTTCGCAGGTCCTCCCGTCGTCGGCGCGATCGCCGAACACGTCGGCGCACTGAGCGCGCTCTGGCTGGTCGCCGTCCTGTTCGTCGCGGCCTTCGCGGCGTCGGGTTCGCTGCGTCCGGTCACCGGACGGGACTGACGACGGCCTGGAGGCGCGTGACCGGCCCGCCCCGCGCCTCCAGGCTGCCGTGTGGTCACCTCGGTAGCGTGAGCAGATGCTCGACGCCGCCTCGCTGACCTTCGAACCACCCGCCGGACCCGTCACCGGCGTCGTCGACGGGAGCGTCGTCCGCGCCCTCGGGATCCCGTACGCGCGCGCCGATCGGTTCGCGCCACCGGAGCCGATGCCGACGTTCACCGAGCCGTACCCGGCGACCTCGCCGTCGCCCGTCGCGCCGCAGCCGACGGCGCTGTTCGTCGACCAGCTGCTCCGGCCGGTCGAGGGCCTCGTCGTCGACGAGCACTGCCAGCAGCTGTCGATCACCGCGCCGGCCGACGTGCAGCCCGGCGAACGCCTGCCCGTCATGGTCTGGATCCACGGCGGCTCGTACGTCATCGGCGGCGGCGACCTGCCGATCTACGATGCGCGCGACCTCGTGACCGAACAGCGCGTCGTGTTCGTGTCGGTGACCTTCCGGCTCGGCATCCTCGGGTTCCTCGGCGACGGGGAGTCCGTCCCCGCGAACCTCGGACTGCTCGACCTGGCGGAGTCCCTCCGCTGGGTGCAGCGGAACATCGCGGCGTTCGGCGGCGACCCGGACCTCGTCACCGTGTTCGGACAGTCCGCCGGCGGGGACGCGGCCGCGCACCTCATGATCAGCGAGGGGACGGCCGGGCTCTTCCGCCGCGCGATCATCCAGAGCGCACCGCTCGGACTCTCGCGGGGTCGGGCGCGGATGAACCGGGCGATGACGAAGGCGATCGGGGTCGTGCACCCGGCCACCCCGCTCGACGAGCTGCTCGAACGACAGGCCGTCGCCACGAAGGCGGCCGCTCCGTACGGCCTGGCCGGCGGGATGCCGTTCGGCACGCAGTACGGCCACGCGCCGCTGCCCGCGGAACGCGACCTCGACCGTGCGTGGAGCGCGGTCGCGCCGGACGTCGACGTCCTGATCGGCTCCGGCTCCGACGAGACGGGGATGTACGTCCCGCTCGTCCCGGTCCTCCGTTCGGTCGCCAAGCTCCGCGCGGTGCGCCCGCTCCTGCGCTGGCTGGTCGTCCGCCCGTTGTCCGAGGTGATCTACGGACGCGACGCCCGACGGTTCGCGGAGCGACTACCGTGCGGCGGGTGGTCGGGCGACCGCGTACCGACTGCACCGGGGCGTCACGACGAAGCCGACCGGAGCCGTGCACATGAGCGACCTGCCGCTGCTGCTCGGCGGCCGCGAGGCCTGGGCCGGCACCCGGTTCGTGCCGGAGCGGGACTGGCCCGAGGTCGAACGGCGCGGCCGGGCCTTCCGCGCGATCTGGGCCGAGTTCGCGCGCACCGGCCGGGTCACCGCCGAGGACGACGAGACGCTGGCGTTCGACCGCGGCTGACGGTCCGGCCCGGACGCCCCAGAACAGGCGGCTCGCGGGGCGGGCGTGCGGGCCGGAGAATCGACGGCATGTCCGAGTCCGATGCCGATCTGCGCGCCCGCGTCGTCACGGGCGCCATCGAGGCGTACCGCGCATCCGACTTCCACACCGTCGGTCCGGCCGAGGTCGCCGCGCACGCGGAGGTCACCGAGGCCGACGTCCACCGGGCGTACCCGTCGTGGGAGCTCCTCGTCGTGGCCGTGATGGACCGGTGGAACAACGGCAGCCGACGAGCCCTGTGGGTCGTGGCCGAACGCTCCGGCACCGTCGCGTACCTGCGCGCCCGGCTCGAGGCGGGCCTCGACGAACCGGCGCTCGTCCGGCTCCGGACCGCGCTGCTCAGCGCCGCGTCGAACCCCGAGCACCCCGCCGCCGGGTGGTTCCGCGGCCAGTACACGAGCTCGTTCGACGACATCACCCTCGCGCTCGTGCGGGACGTGGTCGCCGGACGGGAGCCCCGGGGGACCTCACCCCGGCACGCGGCCGAGCAGCTCGTCGCCCTGTACGAGGGACTCCAGCTGCAGTCGATGGTCCGCGACGACACCGACCCGCTGGCCGGCTTCGACCGCGCCGTCACGCGGATGCGCGTCGGCTGGGCGGCTGCCGCTGCCGCAACGCCCACGACGGGATCCGTCACGACGCTGTCCTGACCACGGCCGCAGCGACCGGGCGTGTCCGGCGCGGCTGAGTCGTTCGGGACGGCCTTGCTGGCATGGTCGGCGGATGGAGTACACGGACTACGACACCCGGCTCGCCGCCTACGGCGTGATCACTCGAGGGTGACCGCGTGCTCCTCGCGAAGCTCCGGTTCCCCGAGGCGGGCACCTGGACGCTGCCGGGCGGCGGTGTCGAGTTCGACGAGTCCGTCGAGCAGGCCGTGGTGCGCGAGATCCGGGAGGAGACCGGCTTCGAGGCCTCGGTCGGTGCGCTCCTCGGCGTCCGCCACCACATCGTGCCCGCCGAGCGTCGCATCCACGCCAACGGGCGCCCGATGAAGGCGGTGCAGGTCGTCTTCCGGGCTGCCATCACCGGCGGATCGCTGCGGTCGGAGCTCGACGGGTCGACGGACGAGGCCGCCTGGATGCCCATCCCGGACCTGCCCCACCACCGGCACGGTCTGATCGTCCCGATCGCCCTCGGCTGGGCTGGCGCGCTCACCCGCTGACGCTCACCCGGCGAGCAGACCCACGAACGGCGCCGGGAGGAGTGCGTGCGCGCGGTCGACCTGGTCGGCAGCGGCCGTTGCGTCGTGCTCGGCATCGTCGGAGCTCCGGAGCTCCGGTTTCCCGCGATGTCGGATCCGGACGGCAGAAGCCGGGGATCGCGGTCCGGATCCGACATCGCGACGAAGTGCTGTCGTCGCCCGTGACGTCCGGTGCCGGGAGCCCCGTCGGTCGGCTCTGCCAGGATGAAGGCGTGACCGCGCCCGAGATGTCCGTCGACGAAGCGGTCGCCCGCGCGGTCGGACTCGCCGGCAGCGGCCGTCGCGTCGTGCTCGGCATCCTCGGAGCACCGGGCGCCGGCAAGTCCACCCTCGCCCGACGGATCGTGGTCGCGGTGGACGACGCCCTCGGCGCCGGGACGGCGGTGCAGGTGCCGATGGACGGCTTCCACCTGTCGAACGCCGCCCTCGACGCGCTCGGCCGCCACGACCGCAAGGGCGCGATCGACACCTTCGACGCCGACGGCTACGTCGCCCTGGTGCGCCGGCTCGTCGACGGAGCACCCGACGGGCCGGTCGACGGAGCACCCCACGGGCCGGTCGTCTGGGCGCCCGACTTCGACCGCCGCGTCGACGAGCCCGTCGCCGGCAGTATCCCCGTCCCGCCGTCGGCCCGGTTGGTCGTGTCCGAGGGCAACTACCTGCTCGACGAGACGGCCCCGTGGTCGGCGCTCCCGGACCTCTTCACCGAGACGTGGTTCTGCGCCGTCGACGACACGATCCGCGTCGACCGACTCGTCGGCCGCCACATGCGACACGGACGCGACCACGAGGCGGCCCGCCGCTGGGCGGTGGAGGTCGACGGCGTGGAACGCGGCGAGGGTCGCGCGCACGGTGATCCGTGCCTCCAGGACGGTCCGGACGTGACCACACGTCCGGTGGACCCGACAGATCAGGAGCGACCATGACCATCGCACTCACCGGCGCGACCGGCAACATCGGCGGGGCCGTCGCACGCGCGCTCGCCGCGGACGGCGTGCCGTTCCGCATGATCGTGCGGGACGCGTCGCGCGCTCCGGAGCTCCCCGGAACGGAGGTCGCGGTGGCGACCTTCGCCGACGCCGAGGCGAGCCGGGCGGCGCTCGAGGGTGTCGACGTGCTGCTGATGGTCTCCGGCGCCGAGGCCGAGGACCGTCTCGCGCAGCACCGCACCTTCGTCGGCGCGGCGGCCACCGCCGGCGTGCAGCACGTCGTGTACACGTCCTTCACGGGCGCCGCGGCCGACGCGACCTTCACGCTCGGCCGCGACCACTGGGCGACGGAGGAGGCGATCCGCGCCACGTCGATGGCGCACACGTTCCTGCGGGACGCCTTCTACCTGGACTTCGTCGAGGACCTGGTCGGCGAGGACGGGGTCATCCGCGGACCGGCGGGCGACGGGGCGATGGCGGCGGTCGCGCGCGCCGACGTCGCGCGCGTCGCGACCGAGGTGCTCCGGAACCCGACAGCCCACCTCGACCGGACGTACGAGCTGACCGGCCCCGCGGCGATCACCCTCGAGCAGGCGGCGGCGATCGTGTCCGAGGTGCGCGGCCGGACCGTCACCTACCACCCGGAGACCCTCGACGAGGCGTACGCGTCGCGCGCGCAGTGGAACCCCGAACCGTGGCAGGCGGACGCGTGGGTGAGCACCTACACGGCGATCGCCGAAGGTGCGCTCGCGCGGGTCTCCGGCGACGTCGAGCGGGTGACCGGGCGTCGGCCGCTGTCCCTGCGCGAGGTGCTCGAGCAGGGCTGACGAGCGACCGGCGCTACGACACCCGACGCGCGGCGAACGTGCCGACGACGCCGAGGACCAGCACCGCGCCGAGGACGACGAGCAGCGGCGCCGTCCAGTCCCCCGGTCGCTCCGTGCAGCGACCCGGCGACGAGCGGTCCCGCCGAGCCGAGCAGGTAGCCGCCGCCCTGCACGAACGCCGACATCCGCCGTGCGTCCGCGTCGCTCGAGACGATCCGGACGATCACGATGAAGATCACCGTGATGCCGCCGCCCTGGGCTGCTCCGCCGAGCACCGACCACAGGAGCCAGAGCTGCGGGGCGAAGAGCAGTCCGAGCGGCATCGCGAGCCAGAGGAACGCGACGAGGGCGATGATCGCGCGTGGGCGCCACTTCGCGGCCAGGATCGGCACCCCGAGCGCCCCGACGACGGCGAGGATCTGGAACACCGACGAGCTCGCGCCGGACGACGCCTTCGAGAAGCCGATCTCGTCGTGCAGGAGCGTCGGGATCCACGCGGTGAGCGCGTAGTACGAGAAGGCCTGCCCGCCGAACGCCAGCGTGAGGCCCCAGGTGATGAGGCGGCGTGCCGGACGAACGGGCTCCGATGCGACCTGCGCGGCCTGCGCGGCACGGACGGTCCGGATCGCTCCGGTGTCGAGCACCTGGTCGATCGGTCCGGTCACGGGGAGCGGTTCCTCGGCGGCGGCGCGGCTCGGGCGCATCCAGGCGGCTCGTGCTCCGACCGCGGACGTCCACGCGACGCCGGCGATGAGGGCGAACACCGCCCAGACCGCGATCGCGACCGGCCAGCCCCACGCGGCGGCGATCGGTGCGGTGCCGAGCGAGGTGATCATCGACCCGACGTTGAGCGCCGACGTGTAGACGCCGGTGACCAGGCCGACGCGTTCCGGCGAGGTGTCCCGGCGGATCACCACCGGGATCACCACGTTGCCGATCGTGATGCCGATGCCGATGACCGCGGTGCCGATCAGCAGCGCGGCGGCCGAGGGCATCGACCGGACGACCGTGCCGACGAGCACGATGACGAGCGACAGGGAGACGGCGCGTTCGGGGTCGGCCTTCGCGATCACCCAGCTGGCGAACGGCGTCGCGAGGGCGAAGCACAGCACGGGGATGGTCGTCAGCAGGCCGGCGATCGTGGCGGTCAGACCGAGGTCGGCCCGGACGTCGCCGATCACCGGAGCCGTCGCGACGATCGGCCCGCGGAAGTTCAGCGCGATGAGGACGATGGCGGCGGGCAGGAACCACGCGGCACCGCGCAGGCCCGTCGAGACGGTGCGGGTCACGGCAGCAGGATCGGCAGCAGGTCGAGCGGTGTCGCCGCGGTGGCGATCGTGCCCGCTGCCTCGGCCGGGGAGCCGTAGCCCCACTCGGCGAAGACGACCGGCACGCCGTGCACCGTGGCGCCCTCGACGTCGTGCAGCCGGTCCCCGACGAGGACCGGACGCGAGATGTCGAAACCGCGGGCGTCGAGGCGCTTCAGGGCCTCTTCGACGACGTCGGCCTTCGAGCTCCGGACCTCGTCGTCGCTCGCCCCGGTGATGATGTCGATGTCGCCGGTGAGCCCGTAGTGCTCGAGGATGTACGTCGCCGGGGTCTCGGGCTTGCTCGTCGCGGTGGAGATCGGCAGACCGGCCTGGTGCAGCGTCCGCAGCACGACGTCGATCCCCGGGAACATCTCGGAGTCGAGCGCACCGTGCGAGAAGTAGTGCTCGCGGTAGACGGCGAGGGTGTGCTCGGCCTGCTGCTCGTCCATGCCCATGGCCGTCTTGAACGTGTCCATGATCGGCGGACCGACGAACGACATCAGGGTGTCGTGGTCGGGCACCGGCACGCCGACCTTGCGGAACGTGTACGTGAGGCTCTCGAGGATGCCCGGAGCGGAATCGCTGATGGTGCCGTCGAGGTCGAAGAGGATGGCGCTGAACGGGCTGGTCATGTCCTCCCCACCCTATCTGCGCGGTGCCGAGCCGACGTGGCGGAGTCGACCCGCGCCTCCAGGCCCGCCCTCAGAACAGGCGGGTGTGTCCGCCCTCGATGCCGCGCATCGCGTCGTAGTCGAGCACCAGGACGCGGATGCCGCGGTCCTCGGCGAGGGTGCGCGCCTGCGGCGCGACCGTCTGCGCGGCCAGCACGCCCTGCACCGGACGGAGCAGGGGGTCGCGGTTCATCAGCTCGAGGTACCGGGTCAGCTGCTCGACCGCGTCGATGTTGGCGTTGCGCTTCATCTCGACCGCGACGCTCGCCCCGGCGTCGTCGCGCGCCAGGATGTCGACCGGACCGATGGCCGTCATGTACTCGCGGCGCACCAGGGTGTGCCCGTCGCCGAGCAGCTCGATCTGCTCGGCCAGGAGCTGCTGCAGGTGCGCCTCGACCCCGTCCTTGACCAGGCCCGGGTCGACGCCGAGGTCGTGGGTCTCGTCGGACACCACCTCGTACAGCGACACGATGAGCTTGTCCTGCGTCTTCTTCTGCGTGACCGTCCACACCTGCGTGATGCCGGCGCTCGACTGCTCGTCGTCCGGCTCGGTGATCTCGATCGAGCACGGCGGGCTCATCCAGTTGAGCGGCTTGTAGCTGCCGCCGTCGGAGTGCACGAGCAGCGAACCGTCGGCCTTCAGCATGAGGAGACGGGTGGCGAGCGGCAGATGGGCCGACAGCCGACCGGCGTAGTCGACGGAGCAGCGGGCGATGACGAGACGCACGCCGGGAAGCCTACCTGCGGTCGGCGGCGCGGTCGGCCTGGAGGCGCGGCTCGCCTCCGGCACCCGTGTCGCGTCCCCGTCGGGTCGGCCTGGCGGCGGCGCCGGTCTCACGAGCGGCTCCGGACGCCAGTCCGGCCGCGATGATGAAGACGAACACGACGAGCAGTGCACCGAGGAGCCCGATCTGCTCCCCGAGGAACCCGATGATCGGCGGGCCGGCGAGGAACGCCACGTAGCCGATCGTCGCGACCGCGCTGACCTTCAGCGCGGCGGTGCGCGGGTCGTCGGCCGCGGCGGACATCCCCATCGGGAACCCGAGGCTGGCGCCGAGGCCCCAGAGCACGACGCCCACGATCGCGAGCGGCACGTTGTCGATGAAGATGAGCATGCCGAGGCCGACCACCGCGACGGCGGCGCTGATCCGCAGGATCGGGACCCGGCCGAACTTGTCGATGAGCGGGCTGCCGGCGACGCGACCGACGGTCATCGCCGCCAGGAAGACGGTGAGCACGGCGGCGCCCGCGGCGTTGTCGAGCCCGTGGCCGTCGATCATCGCGAGCGGCAGCCAGTCGTTCGCGGAGCCCTCGGCCAGCGCCATGCCGAGCACGATCACGCCGATGAGGATCGTGGACGGCTGCGCCCACACCTGCCAGCGGGTGACCTGCGTCGGCACCGGGCTGGTGTCCGTGGCGATGTGCTCGGCATCGGCGAAGCGGTGCTCGTCCTGGAACGCTCGGACGGCGACGAGCATGGCGGCGCTGGTGACGACCACGAGGACGATGAAGTGCCACGCCACCGGGATCTCGAGGGCCTCCGCCAGGGCTCCCAGGCCGGCCCCGGCGAGCGTGCCGAGGCTGAACGCGGCGTGGAACAGGGGCATGATCGTGCGCCCGCCGGCCTTCTCCGCCGCGGCGCCGGAGACGTTCATCGACACATCGCACAGGCCATTGCCGAACCCGAACGCGATGAGGGCGATCCAGATGGCTGCGAAGCCCCAGCCGAGCGTCACCGCGATGCCGGCGAACACCATGCCGACCGCCAGGCATGCGGCAGCCACCTGCACGCCCCGACGGGCGCCGAGCTTCGCGACGATGTGCCCGGCGAAGGTCAGCCCGCCGATGGAGCCGACCGCCATGCCGAGCACGAGCAGGCCCATCTCGAAGGTGCTCGCACCGAGGGCGTCGCGGACGCTCGGGATCCGGCCGAGCCAGGTCGCGATGTCGAGCCCGGAGAGCGTGAACACGACGAACACCGCGATGATCCAGGCCCGTGTCCTCGGGGTGGTGCGGGCGGACGTCGTCGTCATGCTGATCCCATCGTGCTGTGCGTGTCGTTCGGTGGTCGAATCGATTCGACCGTTCGTTCCGGTTACGCTAACGGGCGATGGACGAACCGGCAACAGGACCCGGCGCGTCGCCTTCCCGCGGCGGCGTCGCACGTCCGTCGCGCCCGACCCTGGCCGCGGTCGCCCGTGCTGCTGGTGTCGCGCCGTCGACGGCCTCGCTCGCCTTCAGCGGTCTCGGCCCGGTGTCCGAGGACGCCAAGGCCCGAGTCCTCGCCGCCGCCGCCGAGCTCGGGTACGGCGGCCCCGATCCCCGTGCTCGTTCCCTGCGCCGCGGTCGCTCCGGCGTCATCGGTGTGGTGATGGACGAGCGTCTGAGTGACGCCTTCCGTGACCCGGTCAACGTCCTGACGCTCGACGGCATCGCCGAGGTCGCCGGTGCTGCCGGTGTCTCGTTGCTGCTCGTCCGCAGTCCGCTCGACGACGAGCACGGCGCCGGTCCCATCGTCGACGCCCCGATGGACGCCGTCGTGCTCGTCGGGTGCAACGTCCGGATCGACCCCGCTGTCGCTGTCCTCCGACGTCGGCAGATCCCGGTCGTCGCGATCGAGGCGGACGAGATCGAGGGCGCCGTGCCGATCCACCTCGACAACCGCGAGGCCTCGCGCCGAGCCGCCGCCTACCTGCGCGACCTCGGGCACACCGCGGTGATCATCGTCGCGCTCCCGTTCGATGCCGCGCGGCGCTCGGGGCCGGTCGACGCCGAACGTGAAGCCGCCGGTGTCGCCCACACCACGCTCGAACGCCTTCGTGGCGTGCGCGGCGTCTACCCGGACGCCGTCGCGATCGAGACCGCGGGGAGTTCGGTGGAAGAGGGTCGTCTCGCCGGCACGGAGCTCTTCGCACCGGACGGCCCGCGCCCCACCGCCGTCATCGCGCAGAGCGACCTGATCGCCGTCGGGGTGATCTCGGCCGCGCTCGACGCCGGGCTGCGGGTACCCGAGGACGTGAGCGTCGTCGGGTTCGACGGCATCACGGTGGACGGCAGCCTGCTCCACCGGACGCCGATCCGGCAGCTCACGACGCTGGTGCAGCCGTTCGAGCAGAAGGGCCGCGCTGCCGCTCGTGCCGCGCTCGCAATGCTCGAGGGGGACGAGCCGGTGCCTGCGGCGTTCCGGTCCGAGCTGCGGATCGGGGACACGACGGGGCCGGTGCGCGACGCGGAGTCCCGCTGACTCCTGGGCTTGCGAGACATCGACCTGGGTGGGCAGGACCGGAACTCGCTCACCGGTATTGTGTATTTCAGCGGTCAACGACAAGATGTTGGTCATCCGGCGAGGGGCGTCGGATGCCGAAGGAGATCACAATGACGTTGTTCACCGCTCTTCCGATCACGAGGACTTCGATCGCCGCCGTTCTCGCGGCCGGCATGCTCGCTTCGATGCTCGCTGCAGCGCCGGCGCGGGCAGCGTCCGCGCCGCCGCCAGCAGCAACGGCGCACATCGCTGAGGACCTGGGTCTGCACGCCACAGAGCTGGCGCAGGGTCTCGAGTTCATCGACCGGATCCCCGAATCCGTCCTGCTCGCCGGGGACGCGGCGTTGCGAGCGTGGCTCGTGGCGAACCACCCGGAGGTCCTGCGGGAGTCCAGAGCAGACCTTGTCGGGTGCGCCGGCGCAATCGCTTGGCTCATCGCGTCGACGGCGATCCCGGCGGCGAAGATCCTGAAGATCAAGAAGCTGATCGACGGCCTCGGCGGAGTGGCCAAGGCCGTGAAGCTGTTCTGGGGTGCGTCCTTCAAATGGGAGAAGATCCAGGCGCTGGGCGGGGCTGCGGCGGCCCTGGGCGCGGAGCTGCTCGGCATCGCCGCAGTCAAGCAGAAGTGCTTCTCGTGAAGCCGTACCGCCCCGCGATCGTGACGATCTGCGGGCTGACGGCAGCCATCGTCGCCTTCGGCCTGTTCGGTCCGGTCTACGCGGGGATCATCGCCCTGGCGACGCTCTGCTCTGTCGCCTTCGACACCAGGATCATCGGGAACGCGTCGATCGGAGCGGTCGGCGATGTGGACACCACGGAGGTCCGGCGCTACCGCGAAGAGCACCCCGGAGCGACCATCACCGAAGGGATCGTCAGTGTCGCCCGTCGGTAGGCCGTCCTGAGCTGACCGACAACCCGGGACCCCGGAATCGCTCGTGCCGATCGAGAAGCGTTTCCGGGGTTCCGCTCCGAAGGTGTGGCTCTCGGTGCACGTGGGCTCGACGATTCGCCGACCGGTTCCGTCACCGCACCAACGCCTGTTCCACTTCCGTCACCGCGCCAACGCCTGTTCCACCCACCCGCGCCGGTGCGCCCGCACCCCGAGCGTCACCGCCCGGACCCCGATGTACCCGAGGGCGAACGCCGCCCACAGCCCCGCGAGCGTCCCACCGGCCCACCAGAGCAGCGGTAGGTAGACGACGAGGTTCACACCGCCGGCGATGGCCAGGTACCGCGCGTCCCCGGCACCGATCAGCACTCCGTCGAGCACGAAGACGTACCCGGCGACCGGCATCCCGACGGCGATGAGCACCAGCACGACGGGCAGGGCGTCCCGCACTGCCTGCGAGTCCGAGAACACCGGCCCGAGCACCCCGCTCACGGCCAGGGTCAGCACCCCGAGCAGCACACCGCCGGCGATCCCGAGCAGCACGAGCCGTCGCGTCACCAGTCGCACCCGCTCCGGGTCACGTCCGCCGAGTCCGTGTCCGACGAGCGCCTGCCCGGCGATCGCCAGGGCGTCGAGCGCGAACGCCAGCGTCGAGAACACCGTCAGCCCGACCTGCGTCGTCGCCAGCCCGGTGGTCCCCAGCCCGGCAGCGGCCCCGACGGTCGCGAGCATCGCGATCCGCAGCGACGCGGTCCGCAGGAACAGCCAGGCCCCCGACCGCAGGGCCCCGGCGACGCCCGAGGCGCCGGGTCGCAGCGGCGCCCCCGACGACCGAGCGGCCCGCACCGCGATGCGCACGTAGACGACGGCCATCGCCCACTGCACGATGACGGTGCCGGCGGCGAGATCCCTCGACGCCCCAGCCGGCGCCGTAGATCAGGACGGCGTTGAGCAACCCGTTCGCGACGAACCCGATGGTCGCGACGACGAGCGGGGTCTTCGTGTCCTGCAGCCCACGCAGCAGTCCGGTCGAGGCGGTCACCACCAGGATGCCGGGCAGCCCGATCAGCGAGATGGTCAGGTACGCGGTGGCCGCGGCCGACACCTCGGCCGAGGCGCCGAACAGGTCGACGAGCGGCCCGGCGAGCGGCCACCCGACCAGCGCCAGCACCACCCCCAGCACGAGCGCGAGCCACATCCCGTCGATGCCCGCGTGCACGGCTCCGCGACGGTCGCCACCACCGAGCGCCCGTGCCACGGCCGGGGTCGTCGAGTACGCCAGGAACACCAGCAGCCCGGTCACCGTCGACAGCACGGCGCTCGCGAGCCCGACGGCCGCCAGCGGCGTCGCCCCGAGGTGCCCGACGAGCGCGGTGTCGGTCAGCAGGAACAGCGGCTCGACCACGAGCGCTCCGAGCGCGGGCACCGCCAGCCGCACGATGTCGCGGTCGACCGCGCGCCGCTCAGCGGTCACAGCGGGTCGCGTCGGTCGGTGCACCGACCCATTCTGTCGGCGATGCCGACCCGTCGTCGCCGGGCGGGGTGGGCGCGACCTCGTGACGGACTGGAGGCCCGTGGCGGCGCCGCCGCGGGCCTCCAGTCCGGTGGTCCCACGTCGTCAGGCCGGACGCGCGTTCGCCCGACCGGTCGCGTCAGTCGGCGCGCGGTTCCGCGGGGACGGCGCCGGTGGCGGCGTGTGCGGGGTCGGCGACCTCGGTCGAGGGCTCGTCGGTGCCGCGTGCCCGGCCGATGACATCCATCACGTGGAAGACGACGATCGCGGCGATCGTGCCGACGATGATGCCGCCGAAGCTCGCCTGGCCGAACGTGAACGTGAAGTCCGCGATGCCGATGATCAGGGCGATGCCGGCCGTCAGCTGGTTCTTCGGCTTCGAGAAGTCGACGCGGTTCTCGACCCAGATCCGGATGCCGATGACGCCGATCAGGCCGTACAGCGCAGTGGTGGCGCCGCCGAGCACGCCGGCCGGCACCGAGGAGATGACGGCGCCGATCTTCGGCGACAGGCCGAGCAGGACGGCCGCGATGGCGGCGACCCAGTAGGCGGCGGTCGAGAAGACGCGGGTGGCCGCCATCACGCCGATGTTCTCGCCGTAGGTGGTGGTGGCGGACCCGCCGCCGACACCGGCCAGCACGGTCGAGACGCCGTCGGCGAAGAGGGCCCGGCCGGTGAGCGGCGTGAGGTCACGACCGGTGAGTTGCCCGACGCCCTTGACGTGGCCGACGTTCTCGGCGACGAGCGCGAGGACCACCGGCACGAAGGCCAGGTAGATCGCGATCTGACCCGGATCGAAGGCAGGGGCGGTGAACTCGGGCAGACCGATCCACTTCGCCTCGCCGACCTTCGAGAAGTCCACCTGCCCGCCGATGAGTGCCGCGACGTACCCGATCAGCACGCCGATGACGATCGACAGCCGACCGATCAGCCCCTTGAACAGGACGGTGACGAGGATGATCGCCGCCAGGGTGATCACCGCGACGACGGGGGCCTTCGTGAAGTTGTCCCGCGCGGCCGGCGCGGGGTTGAAGCCGATCAGGGCCACGATCGCGCCGGAGACCACCGGGGGCATCAACCGGTCGATCCACCCGGCGCCCGCCAGGTGCACGACGAGTCCGACGATCGCGAGCAGTGCGCCGACGACGATGATGCCGGACAGGGCGAGCGGGATGCCGCCGATCTTGGTCGCCGCACCGATCGGGGCGATGAACGCGAACGACGAGCCGAGGTAGCTCGGCAGGCGGTTGCCCGTGATGAGCAGGAACAGGATCGTGCCGATGCCGCTGAACAGCAGCGTCGTCGACGGCGGGAACCCGGTCAGCAGCGGCACCAGGAACGTGGCGCCGAACATCGCGACCACGTGCTGCACGCCGAGCCCGATCGTCCGCGGCCAGGTGAGCCGTTCGTCCGGTGCCACGATCGTCGTCGCCGAGACGGTCTTGCCGTCCCCGTGCAGCTTCCACGGAAGTCCCATGCGACGACCGTACCGGCACACCAGCGCGGGTGACGGCACCTGGTGACACGGCTTCCGACACTGGTATACGGTGTGTGGAGTGCTACCGGAGGAGTCCCATGCGCGAGCCGTCCCACCCCGTCCGATCGGGCCGTCGCGCCCTGGCGACCGTCGCGGTCGCCGCCCGTCGCACTGTCGCCACTCGCCGCGGCCTCTGTCGCCGTGGCGGCACCTCCGTCCTCGTCGGTGGCATCCTCGTCGGCGACGTCCGCGCCGGGGAAGGCGAACCCCACCGCCGACTTCACCGCGGGGGTGCGCTCGATCGACCACGGTCTGGGCATCGTCACCGTGGGCGGCACCGGCCCGGTCGGCGGGAGCATCGGCATCGCCGGTGACGGTGTGGAGACGACGTGGACCGAGGCCGGTCCGGGCGGCTCGTGGACGGCTGCGATCCGCGTCGGGCGGGGTGAACGGGTCGTGCGCGTGACGTCGCAGGTCTCCGGATCCGTGATCGACCTGCCGGTGGAGCTCCTGACGCTGACGCCGCCGAGCATGCGGGCCACCGTCGACGGCATCGGACGCACGATCCGCATCGACGGCGACGGGCACCCGAAGGCGCACCTCGTCGTCAAGGACAACGGCACGACCGTGGGCGAGACCGACGCGGACGCCGACGGACGGTGGTCCGTCTCGCTCCGCGCACTCTCGTTCGGGCAGCACCACGTCGAGGCCTTCCAGTACTTCGACGGCACGCAGAACGGCGGCGTCGACGAGGTCTACACGATCTCCGGCGCGGCGGTCGTCACGGAAGCGGCGGCATCGCGCGAGACCGAACGCGTGGCGCTCGCCGGCCGTGCCCCCGCCGGCACGACCCTGCGCTTCTCCGACCAGGACGGCCCGGTGCTGGACGCCGACGGACACCCGCTGGCGGTCACCGCCGGGCCGGACACCCACTGGCACGCGCAGGTGCCGTTCCCGCTCACCGCGCGGTTCCACGAGATCACCGTCACGACGTACGACGGTTCCGTCGCGCTCGGCACGACCCAGGCACGGGTGACGGTGCCGATCGCGCTCACCGGGCACGCCGAGACCCTCCCGGACGGCTCCGTGAAGCTCTCCGGCACCGGCGAGGCCGGCGGCGTGGTCGCACTCGAGGACGACCACGGTGATCCGGTCACGGGCGCGGACGGCCACCCGATCGCCACCACGACCACGCACGGTTGGGAGCTCGTCGTCCCGCGCGCGGGTCCTGCCCGCCGACGTCGTGGTCGCACGGCAGCGGATCGACGGCGTCGAGCAGGGAGCCGTCCGCCTGGTGCTGCCGAAGCTGCCGGTCCGTCCCGCGCCCGACCCCGTCGACGTCCCGGACGCGGGGGTGTCCGTCGGCACGCACCCGGCCGCGCAGCACATCGCCGCCGGACGGATCAGTGTCGGGGCGACGAAGCAGCTCGCGTACACCGGCGACGACCCCAGCCTGCCGCTCGGCGTCGGCGCCACGCTCCTCGCGCTCGGGCTCACCGGGCTCGGCGCAGCCCGGTTCCTCCGACGCCGCGGAGCGCACCGCCGCTGACACCCTCGATCAGGGTGGCGGTGGCTATCGTGGACCGCATGACCGACGTCGCACGCACCTCCGGCATCCACACCGACGAGCTGGACGCCGAGGTCCGCCCGCAGGACGACCTGTACCGCCACGTGAACGGCTCCTGGATCGACGCCACACCGATCCCGGACGACAAGGCGCGGTACGGCTCGTTCACGGTGCTGGCCGAGGCCGCCGAGCTCGCCGTGCAGGACATCATCGAGCGCTCGCAGCAGGCGGCCCCGGGGACCGAGGAGCGGAAGGTCGGCGACCTCTTCACCTCGTTCACCGACGAGGAACGGCTCGAGGCCCTCGGCACCGCGCCGATCGAGCCCCTGCTCGCCGACATCACCGCGATCGAGTCCGTCGACGAGGTCGTCCGGATGGTCGGCCGCTTCGAGCGCATCGGCCTGCCGAGCTTCCTGCAACTCTTCGTCGACAACGACCCGGGCGACCCGGAGTCCTACGTCGTCTTCCTCGAGCAGTCCGGCCTCGGCCTGCCCGACGAGTCGTACTACCGCGAGGAGCGCTTCGCCGACATCCGGACGAAGTACCGCGAGTTCGTCGCCGCGATGTTCCCGCTCGCCGGGTTCGCCGACGGCGGTGAGCGCACCGACAACGTGATCGCCCTCGAGACCGCGCTCGCCGCCCGGCACTGGGACAACGTACGACCCGCGACAGCCAGAAGACCTACAACAAGCTGTCCTGGGCCGAGGTGGCGGCGCTCGCCGTGGACGTCCACCTGCAGCACTGGTGGGAGTCGATCGACGCCCCGCTGGTGCCTTCCAGACGGTCGTCGTGCGCGAGCCGTCCTTCATCACCGGGCTGTCCGAGCTGCTCCACGGCGAACCGCTCGAGATGTGGAAGGACTGGCTCCGCTGGCAGGTCATCCGCGGATCCGCGGCCTACCTGACGAGCACGTTCTCGGCCACCAACTTCTCGTTCTACGGCACCGCCCTCACCGGTGCGCCCAAGCAGCGCGAGCGCTGGAAGCGCGGCGTCTCCCTCGTCGAGGGTGCGATGGGCGAGGCCGTCGGGCGCATCTACGTGCAGGAGCACTTCGACGAGACCTCGAAGGCGACGATGGACGACCTCGTCGCCAACCTCGTCGAGGCGTACCGGCAGAGCATCACCGCGCTCGACTGGATGACCGACGAGACCCGTGCGCGTGCGCTCGACAAGCTCGACAAGTTCACGCCGAAGATCGGCTACCCGGTGAAGTGGCGCGACTACTCGGCGCTGCCGGTGTCCCCGGACGACCTCATCGGCAACGTCCGGGCCGTCGCGAGCTTCCAGGTCGACCGCGAGCTCGGCAAGATCGGCAAGCCGATCGACCGCGACGAGTGGTTCATGACCCCGCAGACGATCAACGCGTACTACAACCCGGGGTTCAACGAGATCGTGTTCCCCGCGGCCATCCTGCCAGTTCCCGTTCTTCGACGCCGGCCGTGACGCCGCCGCGAACTACGGGGCGATCGGCGCCGTCATCGGGCACGAGATCGGGCACGGCTTCGACGACCAGGGTTCGCAGTACGACGGCGACGGCCGGCTGCAGAACTGGTGGACCGAGGCGGACCGTGCCGCGTTCGAGGAGCGCACCAAGGCCCTCATCGCCCAGTACGACGCGCTCGTGCCGACGGAGGTGCCGGACGGCCACGTGAACGGTGCCCTCACCATCGGTGAGAACATCGGCGACCTCGGCGGCCTCTCGATCGCCTGGAAGGCGTACCTGCTCTCGCTCGAGGGCCAGGAGCCGCCGGTGGTCGACGGCCTGACCGGTGCCGAGCGGTTCTTCCTGAGCTGGGCACAGGCCTGGCGGATGGCGATCCGTCCGGAGGAAGCCGCGCGCCTGCTCAGCATCGACCCGCACTCGCCGAACGAGTTCCGCTGCAACCAGGTGGTCCGCAACATCGACGGCTTCTACGACACCTTCAGCGTGACCGAGGGGGACGCGATGTACCTCGACCCGGCCGAGCGCGTCGCGATCTGGTGATGACCGAGCCCGACGCGGCTCCGTCGGAGCCGGGAGCGGCTCGACGGTCGCGTCGACGACAGCACGCCGGCGGCGCCGGCGGTCGTCCGCACGGTCGCCACCGCGGAGGTGCGGACGACCACTTCGCCGCCACCCTGGAGGCGCTGGGCACGCTGGCCGAGGGACGGTGCGTCCGTCAGTGCCTCCGTCATCGACACCTCGACCGGCAAGGCCCTGCTCGCCGTCGACGACACCCTCGTCCAGCCCGTGGCGAGCCTCGGACGGGTGCTGCTGCTCGTCGAGGTCGCCGCGCGACTGGAGGACGGTGGCCTGCACGGCGATCGGCTGCCAGGCGGATGGCCCGGGACACCGCGACCGGTGCCGGGCTGTAGCAGTTCCTGCAGGAACCGACGATGCAGGTGCCCGACCTCGCGACGCTGGTCGGGGCGAACGCCGACGCCTGGGCGACCAACGCGCTGCTGTCGACGGTCGGGATCGACGCGGTCCGCGAGCGTGCCGAGTCGCTGGGGATCGAGCGCACTCGCCCTCATCGACCGGGTGCGCGACCGCCGCGGGCCGGACGACGCGCCGGACACGTCGGTCGCGCCGACGGGCGAGCTCAGCTGGCTGATGCGCGGGCTCGCGCTCGGCGAGGTCGTCGACGAGGCGGTCTCGAACCGGGTGCTCGGCTGGCTGTCGCTCGCGAGTGACCTGAGCCTCGTCGCCGGTGCCTTCGGGCTCGACCGCTGGCGCACCGCGCGCTCGACCACGGGCTGCTAGGTCGTCTCGGTGACGGGGTCGAGCACGGGCGTGGCGAGCCGAGGCGGGCATCCTCCGGGGGCCTGGGTCGTCCGTGAGCTACGCGGTGACGGTGACGTTCGACGACGCCTCGCTGCAGCGCCGGCTCGCGGTCATCGAAGCGCTGCGGACCATGGGCACCGAGGTGCTCGAGGCCGTGCACGCTCCCGCCCGACGCTGAGTCGAGAGCGCTGCGTCAGCGGGCGACCCGACCACCGATCAGGGTGTCCACCCACGCGTCGAAGCGCTCGCGGAGCAGCCGCGCGGTCGATCTCCGGGCGTCCGATCCCGGCGTAGTTCGGCGCCCACGTCTCCACGTACGTGTCGGCACGGGCCGCGGCGACGACGTCCCAGGCGTGCACGTCACGGACCCGGCGGCCGGATGCTCCCTCGTAGGCCGCGAGGAACCGCTCGGCGGCCTCGGGAGCCCCGAGGAGCACGAGGTCCTGCCGGCACCAGGCGAGGTCCACGCCACGCGGTGCCGAGCGGGCGCCCGACTAGTCCACGACGCCGGTGAGCCGGTCGCCGTCCCAGACGGTGTTCCCGCTCCAGAAGTCACCGTGGGTGAGCACGCGGTCGAGGTCGGCCTCGCGCCACGCCTCCTGCGCGACGGCAGCCAGGCGACCGGCGCGGTTCGTCGGCTCGCGGTCCTCGTCCGGCAGCCCGGCCGGGTCCGGCCGGTGGATCGCCGCGAGGGCGACACCGAGCTGTTCGCCGATGACGACCGGGTCGAGGGTCGGTGCGGGTGCCGCGCCGGGGACGGCCTCGGTCACGATGACCCCGTGACCGTCCAGGTCGCCGTAGAGCCAGCTCGGCCGGTGCGAGTCGACCGAGGGGACCGAGCCGGGCGAGCACCGCCAGTTCGCGGGCGACCGAGTCGTCGCCGCGCGGGAACATCCGCACCACGACGCGCTCGGCGTCGGCGGCGGCGAGCAGCGTCCGGGCGTGCTGTCCGCCGGTGAGTTCGCGGACCAGGGTCAGCGGCCGTCCGAGCAGGCGTGCGGCGGCGTCGACGAGGTCCGGGGTGGTGGGCTGGGACACGGCGACGAGCGGTACTGTCACCGGCGACCCTGAGTCCTGACCCGACGCCGCCGGCGATGTCGAGTCGGCAGCCTGACCCTCGGGCACGAACCCCTGCACCGTCAGCGCGGACACGTCCGTCGAGCGGCAGGCCGTGTACTCGGTGGCGGCCACGAACAGCGACTGCTTCGACCCGGGCGGGTAGACGCGGAACCCGTCGGGGGAGACCGGGTCGCACTGCCCGGCCGGGTAGTTCTGCGCGTTCGTGATCTGCAGCGGCGCGACGGCCTGCTGCCCGGCGGCGAGCGTCACGGTGGGGTGTGCCGAGGCCCGGTCCTGCTTCGCCGCGTTGCCGAGCTGGGTGCCGTCGGTGTCCCCGACGAAGGAGACCCCGGCCAGCCCTGCAGCGTGCAGGTCGCCTGCCGGTGTTCCGCAGGACGAGGTGGACGTACGTGCTCCCGGCGGCACCGCCGCTGCCGGCCTCGATGCTGCCCGCGAGCGACGTCGCGGCGCACGTGCTGCCGCCACCGCCGGAGGCCGAGGGCGCGCTGGCGGGTGACGACGCCGACGGGGGGGGGGGGGGGGGGGGGGGGGGGGGGGGGGGGGGCTGCCGGGCTCGACGCCGTGGAGGACGCCTCGGACGAGGGCGATGCCGTGACCGTCTCGGTGGCCGTCGCCGTCGCCGTCGCGGTCGGGGTGCCGTCCGCACCCGACGAACAGCCGGCGAGCAGGGCCGCGGCGACGATGCCGGTGCCGAGCAGGACGGAGATCCGCCGTGCGTTGTTGCATGATCCAACGCAATCACCGCCCCGGGGTACACGACTCGGCCGACGTCCAGCCGTCACGAGCACACTCCGGTGCACGCGCGCGAGGCGCTCGGGCAGCGAGGTCGACACGGCAGAGCAAGCACGAACAGGCACGCGGCGACGAGGGCCGGTCGGACGGCGTCGAGCCCCGCGCCGGAGCCTTCACGGACAGCGAGATCCCCGGCGAGACCCCTGCGGGTACGAACGAGCCCGCCGGTGAGTTCGTCTCGAGCGACATCCCCGGTGAGGTCCGTCCGGACGGCGGCGACGGCGAGGGCGAGTACGTCGAGTCGGACATCCCGGGCGAGGTGGAACCCACCCCCGACGGCGAGGTCGGCCACTACACGGACCGCGACCAGGCCTGATCGCTAGTCGATGAGCTCCGCCGCCACCAGGCGGCGGGCGGTCTCCACGCCCGCCGGCGGGCACCGGTCCGCATCCGCGGAGGTGACCCACTCGACCTCGTCCACCTCGGCCGAGGCGACGGGCGTGGCGGAGTCCAGCGTGCCTCCAGGCCGGACCAGGAACAGCGCCATCGCGACCATCGTTCCGGGGGCCTGCCCGTGGGCGGGCTCGGTGACCGTGCCGAACGCGTCGACGTCGTCGGCCGTCAGCCTGCAGCCCGGTCTCCTCGTGGGCCTCGCGGATCGCGGCCTCGACGTCGGTCTCGTGCGGCTCCGCCTTGCCGCCGGGCAGGTAGAGGACGTCACGTGCTCGCGCGCGCACCATCAGGACACGTCGGTCACGCACCAGCAGCAGCGCGCTGACGCGCAGGGTGGGTGGGACGGCCGGGAGGCTCAGCTCGCGTCCGCCTCGTCGGCCCGGTCCGTGACGGACCGTTCGGGCGCGGTGCGCTCCGCGAGCACGGCACGACGGGCGCGGGCAGCTCAGCCTCCAGCTCGGGACGCACGCCGAAGACCGCGTCGAGCGCGCCGACGAACTCCTCGCCGCGACCCGCACGGCCGAGCTCACGAGCGCGGACGGACGGTCGGTGCAGCAGGACGCCGACCAGGTGCCGGAGCGCACGCTCGGTCTGCTCGACGGACTCGCCGTCGGCGTCACCCACGGCGCTTCGCCCGGTCGATCTCGTCGTCGAGGATGTCGAAGACGTGCTTGCGGAAGGCCACGAGCGCCGGGGTGGTGGACTGCTCGAGGGCCTGGGCGCGGAACCGGGAGACCGCGTCGTCGACCATCGCGGCGAGCTTCGGACTCGGCGTTCAGCTCGGCGACCGGCGCGTGGATGCTGATGGTCTCGAGGTCGAGCAGCTCGACGCACGTCGATGTCGGCGGCGTCCGGCGCGACGTTGCGGGGGAGGCCGAGGTCGATGACGATGCGACGGACGCCGTCGTCGAGGTCGGCGAGGTCCGACGACGGGGACCTCGCTCGACGTGCAGGTGATGACGACGTCGCTCGTCGCGATCGCCTGACGGAGGTCGCGTGCGGCGACGAGGTCGTGCTTCGCGGCGAACCAGGGCGCGCGGCCCGGAGGGGAGAAGACCTGGATGTGCGCGGCGCCGCGGTCGCGGAGGGCGGCGATCGTCGGTGGCCGGCGTAGCCGCCGGTGCCGACGAGGAGCACGCGGGCCTGGCCCCAGTCGGTGATGCGGGACGACGCGAGCTCGAAGGCCGAGGCGCACGAGCGGGCGGCCGGCGGCACCGATCCGAGGTGCGAGGTCTTCACGCCGCGGAGGGTGTGCGCTGCCTCTTGGAAGAGAGCGCTCGAGGTCGGAGGTGGTGGTGCCGTTGGAGCGGGCGTCCTCGAGGGAACGGCCGGACCTGCCCGGAGATCTCGGTCTCGCCGACGACGACAGGGACTCGAGGCCGCTCGACACGGCGAAAGAGGTGCTGCACGAGGTCCTCGCCGTCGAGCACCTCGCACGGAGTCGATGACCTCGGCGTGGGTCGAGGTCGCTGGCGGCGGCGACGGCATCGACGGTGGCCGAGACGGCGGAGTCGCGGTCGTCGCCCGCGATGTCGAGGTAGGCCTCGAAGACGGTTGCACGTGGCGAGGACGGCCGGCTCCGTCCAACTTGTCGGAGTCCGTCACGAGACGAGCTCGCGGCGGTCGGTGCGCCGATGCTCAGTCGCTCCAGGAGGTCCGAAGCTTGGCGTTGCGGTGCGACGCCGTGAGACTGACCGAGCACGTCTTCCATGGTAACTCGCATCTGGCTCCGACTCACGTTCGCATCGTGCGTGCTCGGGATACGTCTCTGTTTGCCGATGCGGTAGAATCGTCCCGTGATCGACGCACCGACTACCGCCCTGCCCGCCTCGCACCTGCCTTTCTCGTCTCGGGCATGCACGTCGTGGTCGCCGCTCGTCCGGGCGCTGCCCGCGGCCTCGACCGCCCGGAGACACTGCCGGTCTGGTTCATGCGGCAGGCCGGACGGTCCCTGCCGGAGTACCGCGAACTGCGGGTCGGCACGGCCATGCTCGACGCCTGCCTCGACCCGGCGATGGCGCGCTCCGGAGATCACGCTACCGGCCGGTCCGTCGGCACGGGGTCGACGCCGGCATCTTCTTCAGCGACATCGTCGTGCCGATCAAGCTCGCGGGCGTCGACGTCGAGATCGTCCCCGGCCGCGGGCCGGTGCTCGGCTCCCCGATCCGCTCGGCGGCCAATGACGTGGACGCCCTCGCGACGCTCGACCCGGCCGCGCTCGCCCTGATCAGCGAGGCCGTCGCGCGCACCGTCGAGCAGCTCGGGGACACCCCGCTCATCGGCGTTCGCCGGGGCGCCGTTCACCCTCAAGCCGCGTACCTGGTCGAGGGCGGCCCCTCGAAGGCCACATCCGCGCGCCGCACCCTGATGCACGCCGACCTCGGAGACCTGGTCGCGCCTGCGCTGGCTGGGCTGCCGAGGTGATCCGGGCGTTCCTCCGGGCCCAGGTGCTGGCCGGTGCCTCGGCCGTGCAGCTCTTCGACTCGTGGGTGGGGGTGCTCTCTCCCGCGCCGACTACGTGCAGTCCGTCGCCCCGCACTCCGCCGCGGCCCTCGCACTCGTCGCCGACCTCGACGTCCCGCGCATCCACTTCGGCGTCGGCAGCGGCGAGGTGCTGTACTACATGACCACGTTCGGCACCGATACGGTCGGCGTCGACGCGGTGGGCGTGGACTGGCGCCTGCCGCTGGACGAGGCCGTCCGCCGCGTCGGCACCGCCGTCTACCGTGCAGGGCAACATCGACCCGGCGATGCTCGCCGCCCCGTGGGACGTGCTCGGTCCTACGTGCGCGACGTCGTCCGTGGGCGGAGCCGCCCGTGCCCACGTCGTGAACCTCGGCCACGGTGGTGCCGCCGGAGACCGACCCCGCGGTCCTCACCCGCATCGTCGAGCCTGCTGCACGGGCTCGGCGGAGCGGGTTGGACGGTGCGCCCGGGCCGCAGCGCGACCTCGACGTCGTCGTGGTCGGTGGCGGGGTCGCCGGACTCGTCGCCGCGCGGGACCTGGCGAAGGGCGGCGCCCACGTGGTGTCTCGGTCGAGGGCTCCGGCGTGCTCGGCGGGATGGTCCGCCGGCACATACGTGGCGGGGCTCGACCTCGACATGGCGGCCGACCTGTTCGCGACCCGCAACAACGCCGTGGGGCGCCTGGCGATCGAATCTCTGAGCTGGGCAACGACATCACCACCCCGGACCCGCGGGGCGCCTGGCTGATGGACCCTGACCGGCGGGGTCCACCTGATCCCGCAGACCGGCCTGCTCGGCATCCCCTGCAGCCCGATGGCGGCGGACGTGATCGCGGTCGTGAAGCAGCAGGCCGCGCCCGAGGCGCAGATGGACTCCTCGCTGCTGCCCTCGCTCGTCGGCGAAGGCGACCTCGGCCTCGGTGCGCTCGTCCGGAAGCGCATGGGGGACCGGGGTCCTCGACGACCTGGTCGTGCCGATCGTCGCGGGCGCGGTACTGACGACCGCGACCACCTCGACCCGGACCGAGGTGGCGCCGGGGCCTGCGCGCAGCCCTGCTCCGCGACGGTTCGCTGGCGCGGGCCGTGCTCGCCCTCAGTGCCCTGGCCACCCGCCGGGTCCGCCGTGCAGGGCATCCGCGGCGGCACCGTGCGGCTGGTGGACGAACTTCGTGGCCGACATGGAGACCCACGTGTCGACGTCCGGCTGCACACCCGGGCGACCGCGATCGAGGAGCACGTCGGTCGGTCGTCGGCGCCGACTGGCGAGCCCGAAGCCGCCTGCACGCCGACCACGTCCTCGCCCTCGACGCGCCCGACCCGGCCCGCGGCACCGCTGCCGCGCGTACGGGGATCGAGCCTCGTCACGCTCGTGGTCGACCAGCCTGAGCTGGACGCGCCGCACCGCGGGCACTGGGGATGCTTCGTGCACCCCGACGCCGAGGGCGTCGCCGCGAAGGCGATCACGCACGCGACCGTGAAGTGGCCGTGGCTGGCCGAGGCGGCCGCGGGCCGACACGTCGTCTGCGACTCAGCTACACGACGGTGGCGAGCGATCGGAAGCGGAGCCTGCCACGAGCCTCTCGGTCGACCCCACGGACGCCACCGGGACCTGCGCGCCACCCGCGACGCGTCCACCCTGCTCGGCGTCCCCGGTCGCACCGAGCGCCGTCGTGTTGAGCGCGGCCAGCGTCCGCTGGAACGGTCCGGACGCGACCGCCGCCGGCCTGGCCGAGGGGGTCGTCGGCATCGGCGAGGCCTCGTCGGGGCAGGGTCTGGCGGAGCATCGTGGCGGCCATCGCGCACGGCCGCTGGACGCATCCTGGATTCCCGGAGCGGACCGCACCGTGGTGGAGGGCTACTGTTGCAGGAACGCCGGACGTATTCCGTTCGGCGCATGACCACGCACACTGACCCAACGGAGGATTCGCACATGCGAGGCAAGCTCCTGTTCGTCGCCGGCGCAGCACTCGGGTACGTCCTGGGATCGCGAGCCGGACGGGCGCGGTACGAGCAGATCAAGACCGTCAGCGGCAAGATCTGGAACAGCAACGGCGTCCAGAAGGGCGTCCACGTCGCCGAGGAATTCGTCGCCGACAAGACCCCGGACGTCGCCGAGTTCGTCGGTGAGCAGACCAAGAAGGTCGTCCGCAAGGTCGGGCAGAAGAAGGACAACGCAACCTCATGACGGACACCCGCGACCGCAAGCCGCGTTCGCTGTTCGGCCTGGTCGGTGACGTCCCCAAGCTCGTCAAGGAGCTGGTCAGGGGGGAACTGAACCTGCTCAAGGCCGAGATGCTGACGAAGGCGAAGATCTTCGGCCTCGCCGCGGGTCTGCTCGTGGGCGCGCTCGTCATCGTCCTGTACGCCATCGGCGTCCTGCTCACCGCCGCCGTGATGGGCCTCGCGACCGTGATGCCCGCGTGGCTCGCCGCGATCCTCATCGCCGTGCTGATGCTCATCGTCGCCGGCATCCTCGGGTTGCTCGGCTGGAAGCGCCTGAAGAAGGGCTCCCGCTCACGCCGAAGCGCACGATCGACAGCGTCAAGAGCGACGTCAACGCGGTGAAGGGCCTCGGCAAGAAGCCGACCCCACCGACGCAGTACGGTTCGCGCAAGCCGGACGTCGGCGGCCGTTTCTAGCCGTCGACCGCCTCCCCGCGGCGCCCGAACCCCACCACCTCCGGAGGAACCACGTGACCGATCAGCACGACGACCTGGCCGACCGCGTCGCGGCGACCCGAGCCCAGCTGTTCGACACCCTCGACGCGATCGAGGACAAGCTCAACGTGCCGAAGCAGATCGGCATCGCGGCGTCGAAGGTCAAGCGTGGGATCGACGAGAAGCCGGTGCCGTACCTGGCCGGGCTCGCAGCGGGTGTGGCGGTGGTCGGGGGTATCGTCGTGACGGTGCTCCGACGGCGGTAGACCGCCCGATCGGTGGTCGCCGGTGAGGAGTGCGAGCTCCCTCGGCTGAGGGGGTCGAAGCCTTTCCCCTGGCAACCGATAGGACAATGGATTCCATGAGCTCCACCGCGTCGTCCTCACCCGCGTCGTCGTCGCCCGTCCACGAGACGGACCCGTCCTCGGGCATCGACCCGAACCTGCTGACCGCGTACGCCCTCTGGGCGGTGTTCCGCCGGCCGCTCGGGCCGATCCACCGCGTCGGCGACGACGCCGTGGCCGAGCTGGACGCGGTCCTGGCCGCCGCCGCCGACCGCGGCGTCACGATCCGCGGTTTCTACGACGTCTCCGGCTTCCGGGCCGACGCCGACGTCATGGTCTGGCTGCACGGGGACGACGCACAGGCGATCCAGGCAGTGCTCCGCGAGATCCGCCGGACCGGCCTCTTCCAGGACGCCGAACCCGTGTGGCACGCGATGGCGATGCACCGCGAGGCCGAGTTCAACAAGCGGCACACCCCCGCGTTCCTGCGCGGCAAGGACCCCGAGGCCTGGATCACGGTCTACCCGTTCGTCCGGTCCTACGAGTGGTACCTGCTGCCCGAGGAAGAGCGCTCGGCGATGCTCCGCGACCACGGCATCGCCGGCGCGAAGTACCGCCGTGTCCTGACCAACACGATCGCCACCTTCGCCCTGAGCGACTACGAGTGGATCCTGCCGCTCGAGAGCCCGGACCTGGTGGACCTCGTCGACCTGATGCGCGACCTGCGCTACACCGAGGCGCGCATGCACGTGCGCGAAGAAGTGCCGTTCTTCACCGGTCGTCGGGTGACGACCGCCGAACTCCCGGAGGTGCTGTCATGACCGATACCAGCATGATCACGAACGGCCAGGTCCTCGCGGCCACGCCCGCTGCCGCGTCCGGTCCGGAGCACGTCGAGGTCCCGACCGCGTACGACGCGATCCTGCTCGCCGGCTTCGGCGGACCCGAGGGCCAGGACGACGTCATCCCCTTCCTCCGGAACGTCACCCGCGGCCGTGGCATCCCGGACGAGCGCCTCGAAGAGGTCGCGCACCACTACCGCCACTTCGGCGGCGTCAGCCCGATCAACGCGCAGAACCGTGCGCTCAAGGCGGCGCTCGAGGGCGAACTCGCATCGCGCGGCATCGACCTGCCGGTGCTCTGGGGCAACCGGAACTGGGCGCCCTACCTCGAAGAGGCCTTCACCGAGGCGGCCGACAAGGGCTACAACAAGCTCATCGCGATCGCCACGAGCGCGTACTCGTCGTTCTCCAGCTGCCGGCAGTACCGCGAGGACTACGCCCGCGTGCTGACCGAGACCGGCCTGGTCGACACCATCCAGATCGACAAGGTCCGGCAGTTCTTCGACCACCCCGGGTTCGTCCGCCCGTTCGTCGACGGCGTCCGCGACGGCATCGCCCGCGCGATCGCCGAGAACGACGGCCTCGACGTCTCGACCGAGCTGCACATCCTCTTCTCGACGCACTCGATCCCGTCGACGGACGCCGCCAAGTCCGGGCCGGACTACCGCGGCTTCGACGAGCACGGCGCGTACGAGGCGCAGCACCTCGCCGTCGCCCAGGTCGTCCTCGACCAGGCGTGGGCCGAGCTGCTCGAGCAGCCGGAGCACGAGTCCCTCCGTGGCACGTCGACGCCCCCGTGGAAGCTCGTCTACCAGTCGCGGTCGGGGCCGCCCTCGCAGCCGTGGCTCGAGCCCGACATCAACGACTACATGAACGAGGAGCTCGCGGGCGGCCTCGACCCGCGCGGTGCTCATCGTCCCGCTCGGCTTCGTCAGCGACCACATGGAGGTCATGTGGGACCTCGACGAAGAAGCGACGGAGACCGCCGGTGAGCTCGGCTTCTGGTCGCTCCGCACGCAGACGCCGGGCGTCGACCCCGCGTACGTGTCCGGCCTGGTCGACCTCGTGCTCGAGCGCGTCAACGGCACGCCGACCGCGGAGCGCCCGGCGCTGACCGACATCGGCCCCTGGTACGACGTCTGCCGTCCGGGGTGCTGCGAGAACGTGCGCGCGGGGTTCAAGCCGGCCGCGGCCGGGCTGGCACCGTGACCGACGCCGGCGCGACCCCCGCTCCGATCCGGCTCGGCACCCGTGCCAGTCGGCTCGCGGTGGCACAGTCGCAGGACGTCGCGGACCGCCTGGCGAAGGCTGCCGGTCGACCGGTCGAGCTCGTCACCGTCACGAGCGAGGGCGACACGAACCGCGCGTCGCTGGCGAGCCTCGGCGGCACGGGGGTGTTCGCCAGTGCGCTCCGCGAAGCCCTGGTCGCCGGTGAGGTCGACGTCCTCGTGCACTCGCTGAAGGACCTGCCGACCGCGCCGTACCCGGGGCTCACGATCGCCGCGGTGCCGAAGCGCGCCGACGCCCGCGACGTCCTGGTCGCCCGGAACGCCGCCACGATCGAGACCCTCCCCGAGGGGGCGAAGGTCGGCACCGGATCGCCTCGTCGTGTCGCCCAGCTCAAGGCGAAGCGGCCCGACCTCGAGGTCGTGGACATCCGGGGCAACATCGACACCCGCCTCGGTCGCGTGGACGACGACCTCGACGCCGTCGTGCTCGCCGCCGCGGGTCTCGGGCGGATCGAGCGGCTCGACGCCGCGACCGAGATGCTCGACCTCGGCTTCTGGCCGAGTGCCCCCGGTCAGGGTGCGCTCGCGATCGAGACTCGAGCGGACGAGACGGACCGGAACCTGGTCGCGGCCCTGAAGAAGATCGAGCACGCGCCGACCCGGCTGACCGTGACCGCCGAGCGCGAGGTGCTCGCCAAGCTCGAGGCCGGCTGCTCGGCACCGATCGGTGCGACCGCCATCGTCGACGCCGAGATGCTGCTCGTCTCCGCCACGGTCTACCGGCCCGACGGCTCGGAGTACCCGCACGGCGTCGCACGCCGCCGTGCTCGACGGCTCGGCGCAGGACCGGCTCGACGAAGCGCTCGAGGTCGGCGGCCGTGTCGCCGCGGAGCTCCTCGAGAACGGCGCCGCGGACCTCGCCGACCTCGCGACGTCCGTCGCCGAGGACACCACGGACGGACCGCACACCGCCGGTCCGGGCCTCGCGACGCCCGCGGGGAGTAGGTCGCCACGGACGCCGTCGCCACCAGCGCGGACGAACGACCGGCTCCGGTCGTCCTCGTCCCGCGTGGTGGCGCGTGGGGCGAACGGGTCGTCGGCCGCGCGAGACCGTGGCCTCGCCCCCGTCGTCGTCCCGCTCATCGCGGACGCGGCACCGACGGACGCGTCAGCCCTCGACGCTGCGGTCCGTCGGCTGGTCGCCCAGGGCGGTGCCGGGAGGCGCGACTCGCCACCCGACACCGGTGACGGCACCGGGGTGGCCGGGTACGGGTGGTTGGTGGTGACCAGTGCGACGGCCGTGCGGGTCCTGGCGGAACGCGGTGGCGCGCCTCCCGTCCGACCTGCGGGTGGCGGCGGTCGGTGAGCCGACCGCCCGCGCCGTGCGTGCTGCGGGCTGGGGCGTCGACCTCGTGCCCGACGACGCGTCCGCGGCGGCGCTCGCCTCGGCGCTGCCGGACACCACCCGGACCGTCCTGTTCCCGCGTTCCGAGATCGCCGCACCGACGCTCGCGCGGGGCCTCGTCGCCCGGGGGATCGACGTCGACGACGTCGTCGCGTACCGTACCGTGGGGACCGGCGACGAGCCGATCAGCCTCGACCCCCGCCCGATGCCGTGCTCGTGACGAGCGGCAGCGTCGCTCGTCAGGTGGCGCGCCGCATGGCCCGCTCGACCCCCGGACCGTCGTGGCCTGCATCGGCCCCGGGACCGCCGACGACGCCCGTGCCGCCGGACTGCCCGTCCACGTGGTCGCCGGCGCGCGATCCGCTGAGCCCTGCTCGACGCCGTCGTCGAGACCCTCGCACCATCCGGCCCCCGAACAGGAAGGCGCCACTCGCTGACCGGCCGCTTCCCCCAGGTCCGCCCCCGTCGACTCCGTGCCACCCCCGCGATGCGACGACTTCGTCGATGAAGACCCGGCTGCACCCGGCCGAGCTCGTGCTGCCGATGTTCATCCGCGAGGGCGCGACCGACGCCGTGGACATCTCGAGCATGCCGGGTGTGCAGTACTCGCTCGACTCGTTCCGCCGCGCGCTGGTGTCGGCTGCCAGGAGGTCGGGGTCGGCGGTGCTGAACCTGTCCGGCAACCGACCACGAAGGACCCCGAGGGCTCCGGAGCCACCGACCTCGGACGGCATCCTCAACGTGGCGATCCGCGTCGCTCGGCAGGAGGTGGGGGATGCCCTCGTCGTGCAGCGTCCGACCTGTGCCTCGACGAGTTCACCGACCACTTCGGCACTGCGGTGTCCTCGCCGCCGGACGGCTCCATCGACAACGACGCCACCCTGCTGCGCTACCGCGACATGGCGGTCGCGCAGGCCGAGGCCGGCGCCGAGCTCATCTGCATGAGCGGGATGATGGACGGCCAGATCGCCGCCGCACGTGACCGCGCTCGACGGCGCCGGGCACAGCGGGATCGCGCTGCTCGCCTACGCCGCCGGGTACGCCTCGGCGTTCTACGGTCCCTTCCGCGAGGCGGTGTCGTCGCTGCTCGTCGGCGACCGCCGCACGTACCAGATCGACGCCGCGAACGGTCGACAAGGGGCTGGGCGAGGTCGCGCTCGACGTCGACGAGGGCGCCGACATCGTGATGGTGAAGCCCGCGATGAGCTACCTCGACGTGCTCGCCGAGACCCGCGGCGACCTCGCCCGTGCCGGTCTGGGCGTACCAGATCTCCGGCGAGTACGCGATGATCACCGCGGCAGCGCAGAACGGGTGGACGATCGCGACGCCGCCGCGATGGAGTCGCTCGTCGGCATCAAGCGCGCCGGCGTCAGACGCCATCCTGACCTACTTCGCCGTCGACATCGCCCGGAAGCTCAACGAGGAAGCGGGACTCCGCACCTCCGGCAGCACGGCGGGCGTCGCCGGCATCCCTCGACCGGGAAGGCCTCCCGACCGACTGACCGCGACCACCACAACGACCAGCTGTTCGGCCGGGCGAAGAAGAGCATCCCCGGCGGCGTCAACTCGCCGGTCCGGGCCTACGGCTCCGTCGGTGGCACGCCGCGCTTCCTGGACCCACGGCGAAGGGTGCCTACGTCACCGACGCGCGAGGGCCGCGAGTACGTCGACCTGGTCGCGTCCTGGAAACGCGCGATCCTCGGCCACGCGCACCCCGCCACGGTTGAGGCCGTGCAGCAGGCAACGGCCGCGCGCGGCCTCTTCGTTCGAGGCGTCGACCCCCGGCGAGACCGAGCTGGCCGAACTCGTGAAGCAGCGGGTGTCGGTCGACGGGGACGGGCCGGATCGAGGAAGATCCGCATGGTCTCCACCGGTACCGAGGCTGGCCATCGATGACGGCGATCCGTCTCGCCCGTGGGTTCACCGCTGGCCGCGACCTGCTCGACGAAGTTCGCCGGGTACTACCACGGCCACTCCGACTCCCTGCTCGCCGAGGCCGGCTCGGGCGTCGCCACGCTGGCGCTCCCCGGCAGTGCCGGCATCACCGCCGAGACCGCCGCGCAAGACCCTCGTGCTGCCGTACAACGACCTCGACGCCGTCCGCCGCGCGTTCGACGAGCATGCTCGAGCGCATCGCCGCCGTCATCGTCGAGGCCGCCGCGGCGAACATGGGCGTCCTCGCCCCCGAGCGCGGGTTCAACCGGACCCTCGCGCAGATCACCCAGTCGCACGGCCGCACTGCTCATCGTCGACGAGGTCCTGACCGGGTTCCGTGTCGGACCGGCCGGCTGGTGGGGGCTCAGGCGTCCGCTGTCGTCCCCGACGGCGCCGGCAGGAAGCCCGACCTGGTCACGTTCGGCAAGGTCATCGGCGGCGGCATGGCCTCGCCGCGCGTCGGCGGCCGCCGCGAGGTGATGGACTTCCTCGCCCCGCTCGGCCCCGTGTACCAGGCCGGCACGCTGTCCGGGAACCCGCTCGCGGTCGCCGCGGGCATCGCGACGCTCCGGGCCGCGACCGCCGACGCGCTGTACGCCCACCTCGACCGGACCGCCGCGACGATCGCCGCCGCGACGAGCGAGGCGCTGTCCGGCCGAGGGCGTCGCCCACACCGTGCAGCACGCCGGCAACCTGTTCTCCTTCGCGTTCACCGACATCACCGCGCCGCGCGACTACGACGACGCCCGGGGCGCAGCAGGCGTTCCGGGTACGCGCCGTTCTTCCACGCGATGCTCGACGCCGGGGTGACCCTGCCGCCGAGTGTGTTTTGAGGCGTGGTTCGTCGACGGCGGCACGACGGAAGCGCGCTTGTCGGGCGGGTGCTCGACGCGCTGCCGGCTGCCGGGCAGGCTGCGGCCTCCGCGACGGAGTAGCCCGCGTCGGACCCGAGCCGGTCGGCTCCGGCCAGCCCCCGTCCTGACGCTCGACGGGGCCGGCCGCGTCGGACGGGGGTCGGACGCGTCGGACCGGGGCCGTTCCGCTCAGGAGCAGTCCGGACTTCGTGAACGTGACGTCGAGCGTCTTCGACGAGTCGTCGAACGCGTAGGTGTACCGCATGTCCACACCGTCGTCGAGCAGCCGCTTCGTCTCCTTCGTCGAGCACAGCGTGGGGCCGACGGCGTCGCGGACGTGCAGCCGTGGTGATCGACCGCGCCGGGTCGACGTTCGACGACACCGTGTAGTCGTAGTGGATCGCGGGGTGCCCTCGGCCTCGATGCCCGTCCCGTGGTCACGGAGTCGACCTGCTTCGGCAGGTCGCTCTCGTCGCGGATCTGCTCGACGGCCTTCGAGACCTTGTCCTCCGTCGAGCCGCCGAACGCCGCGGTGATCGCCTGGCGGACGAAGAACGCGACGACCAGGGCGACGACGATGCTGAGGATGCTGATGAGGACCCGCTTCACGCGCGACTGCTTCGGCGGCAGGGCGTGCCGGCATGCCGGCGGGGGCCGACTGGGCGTAACGGCTGCTGACCGAGGTGCGGGCTGTGCCGTACGGCTGCTGGCCGGGCGCGGGCTGTGCGTACGGCTGCTGGCCGGCGGCGGCCTGGTCGTACGAGAGGCTGTCCCGGGTGGGCCCGCCCGGCTGCCCCGGCGCCGGCCCGGTCGGCTGCTGCCCGCCCGGCTGCTGGTCGGGCCCCTGGCCCGGGTACGGCGGCGGTGTGTTCGTCATCGGTGGTTCCCCCTCGTTGCGGTCCGCGGCGGGGGCACCGGTGTGCGGTGCCGGAGCCCTCCCCGACAACAGCCGCGGACACCTGGCGCGCCATTCAACCAGGTTCGCATGGGGTCACGGCGCCTCAGGACGGTGGCCAGGCTCCGACGGGACCGCCGTGCCGTACTCCCGCGACAACGTGCGGTACGACCGGCTCGCGAACGCCAGCGCCGCCGCGACGAATATGACGATCCCGGCGAAGAAGAACACCACCGCGATGCCTCGCGCCTCGCCGGTGCCGTAGTAGGGGCTCCACGCCGCGCCCCGGAGTCGGACCGGAGCGGTCGGGATGATCCAGAACTCGGCGAGCGGGGCGATCAGGAACGCGGTGATCAGGCCGACCGCCGACTCAACGCCTGCGCGAAGCCAGAACGCGCGGCCCTGGCGTTCCAACTGGCACGACCTCCTCGATGACGGTCTGCTCCGCTGCCTCCGACCGCGGGGATGAGCACGAGGTACAGGAAGATGCCGACGGCGTACAGCCACCACCACTGCTCGCGGACGGTGAACAGACTGCCGAGGGCACCCATCACCATGACGAGGAACAGCATCGTCCGGATCGGGTTCCGCCCGAGGTCCGAAGCCCTCGCGATGAGCAGGCCGCCACGATGAACCCCATCGACGCGACCCCGAACACGATGCCCCACACCTCGACCGAGAAGAGCGGTCAGGGCCAGGTACGGGTCCATCGGGGCGATGTAGACGCCGCCGATGAGGTTGTTAACGACGAGAACACGATCAGCGCGAACAGGGCGGGGACTGCCCGGACGGTGCGCAGGTTGCCGGCGAGGTCGAACACCCGCACCCGACCGGGCTCGCGGGCAGGTTCGGCCCCTCGGGTATGCGGATCGTCAGCAGGTGCACAAAGGCGGCGACGGTCAGCACGAGGGCGAGTGAGTAGCGTGCCGCCCATGCCGAGCAGACCGATCGCGAGCCCGGAGAACACGCTCGTGACGATGAACGCGACGCCCTGCACGGTGCCGACCAGGCCGTTCGCGTTCGCGTGCCGTTCGACCGGAACCAGGAGCGTCACCGTGGTCGACAGGGCGATGTTGGCAGGTTCTCGACCACGGAGCCGGCGAGCACCACGGCGGCGAACACCCAGAACCAGGGGCGACCGAGGTCGGCGACGTCGTCCTGCCCGGGCATACAGGTAGACGACCGCGGCGACGGAGAACGCGACGAGGGTGATCACGCCGGAGAGCACCATCGCACGGTGCTTGCGGTGCCGGTCCAACGATCAGATCCGAACAAGATGCCGAAGAACGCGACGAACAGCATGTACGTGCCGCCGATGATGCCGGTCGCCAGCACGAGGACCGCGTCTCGAGGTAGGCCCAGAACGTCAGACCGAACCAGAAGGAAGCTCGTGTGGCTTGTTCGCCACTGCCGTGTTCCACGAGGACCTGGTGGAAGGCGCGGAGCCGACGCGCGTCGGTCGGTCCGGCTTCGGTGGTCTCCGCTTCGGTCACGCGGCGAGGATAAACCCGCCTGAGGGCCCGTACAGAAGTCGTGCCTTCTGCAACCTGTGGAGAACGGCCGAGACCGGGATGTGCGCGCCTGGAGGCGCGGGTCGGCCCAGGACGCGCGGCGTGCGGCCAGGCGCTCTCCGCGCGCAGGATGGCGAGCGGGAAGTCGAACGCGTGGGGGAGACGGCCGACGACGTGATGACCTCGTCCGAGGTGCCCTGCGCGACGGCCGCGCCCTCGCGGAGGAGTATCGCGTGCGACGTGGAAGCGGGGAGGTCCTCGAGGTGGTGTCATCACCACACTGCCGAGCTCGGGTGCCGGTGCCGGAGTGCGCGTCGACCGTCTCGAGCCAGGTGCTCCCGTGCGGCGACGTCGAGCCCGGTCGCCGGCTCGTCGAGCAACAGCAGCTGCGGCTCGGACATGAGCGCCCGGGCGATGAGCGCGCGGCCCCGCTCGCCCTGCGACAGGACCGGCCAGCGGGCGTCGCGCCGGAGGCTCAGCCCGACGTCGGCGATGCCGTTCCGCGCTCGCGACCTGCGCGGCCGTGGGCTCCCACCGCATCATGAGGTCGGTGGTGCCCGTCAGCCCGGTGAGGACCGTCTCGAGCACGGTGAGGAGCGATGACGTAAAGTGCCGGGGATCGACGTGTCCGATATTGTGCGTGCGGAGCTTCCTGCACGTCGACACGCTCGAGTCGTCGGCCGAGGACCTCGACCTCGCCGGCGGTGGGGTGCCCGTTCGCGCCGAGGATCGCGAGCAGCGTCGACTTGCCGGCGCCGTTCGGGCCGAGCAGCGCCCAGTGCTCCCCGCGCCGCACCGTCAGGTCGATGTCGTGCAGGAGGCTCTCGGCCGGACCGGGTCACTCCGGACGCGGTGGCGCTCGATCAGGACCGTGTTCCTGACTCCATGCTCTCGTACCGGGCGGTGACGTCGGCGATGTGCGCGTCGAAGTGGGCTACCGCGAGGGCGTGGCACGCCTCCGAGGCGATGTCGGGCTCGCCGTTGCGCACGGCCTCCTCGATCAGCTGCAGGAAGTCCTCGATCTCCCCACTGCCGGAACGGGGGCGGCTCGAGGGAGGATGTAGGCCAGCCGGGAGATGACGACCGTGGTGGTAGGTGGCGCATCGCCCGGTTCGGGCTGTGCGCCGCGAAGAAGGGTTGAGCCTCGAGCAGCGTGCTCGTGTAGGCGTAGTCCTTCGTGCGGGCCTGACGGCGGATGCGGAGGGTGATCGCCGCCGAGCTGCTCCCGATCGTCGTCCGTCAGGCGGGCGACGCTCGTCCGCGCGCACATCTCCCTGCAGCCCGAGCAGGAGCGCGAGCGTCTCGGACCAGTCGGTCAGCGTCGGCGTCGTCACGGAGACGCTGCCGTCGAGACCGTCCCCGGGCCGGACAGGAGCCCCGATGACCTCGGAGTCGATCGGAGCATCGGGAGCAGGCGCGGCACCGGGATCCGGAACCGGGCGGACAGCCCCCGGGCGGTGTACTGTTGTCCGGGTTCCGAGTGAGCCGTCCCGGAGGGAGCCGAGCAGTTCGAACCACGGGTCGTCCGGTTGCCAGTCGGACCAGTGCTTGTCCGACGAACTGGCCCCGGTCGGGCTCTGTAGTGCCTGCGGCTCCAGCCCCCACGTCGTCGTGAGTGTTCGAGGTGGTGTGCCCACAGCCGGGCGAAGATGGGCTGCGCGTTCGGCACTGCTTCGGTCGCGCAAGCGGAGGGCCTGGAGCGACGAGGCGACCCACGACTCGATGGCCAGAGTCACCTGCCACGGTGCCGCGATGGCCAGCCCGTACCGCACCTGGGCCAGGGCCTGGCGGAGGAGGTGCGCGACCAGCAGGTCCGGCGTGCGTTCCGCCTGGAGAACTCGGATCGTCGCGAACACCGCGGGGTCGGCCTCGTCCCCGCGCTCGGACGCAGCGCGGCGAGGGCGCGCGCGCGACGACGTCTTCGTAGTGCTGCAGGTCGTCGTCGGACGCCACCGGGGCGTACTGCATGGCGACCTCGACCAGGCCGACGAGCATCCAGCTCCCCCTCGGCCCAGGTGACGGGGTCGAGGTGGGTGAAGCGGACCGTCGCCCCCGTCGGAGCGAGTGGCGAGCCCCATCTCGCGGAGCCGACGGAGCACACCGTTGAGCGCGGCCGGGCCCACGTGGTACCGCTCGCAGAGGGCGAGCACGTCGTGGCCGTCCGTGTCCTCGGCGAGGGTGCCGTCCCGCACGCTGCCGAGGACGTCGGCGAAGGTCTCGTCGAGCAGAGGGCGTGTGCCGCCGTTCGACTGCTCGTCCGCCACGGTCAGCTCCGGGCCGGTTGCGGACGGCCTCGATGTGCTGCTCAAGTTCCGGGTGAGTGCCCGGCCGGCCTGGCCGCGGTCTTCGCCGTCGCGTTCCTCGAGCTGCCTCGCGGAGGATCGAGAAGAACGCCTCCGACTCGTACTGCTCGAACGCGGGCGTCGGGTTGAGCGTGAACCGCACGCGCTCGAGCGCTCCCTCGGCGGCGACCTGCACGAGCGAGGTTGCCGGAGTGGGCGATGGCGAACTCGAAGATCTCGGTCACGGCTCCGCTGAACCCGTGGTCGCGCACCCGGCGCAGCCCGTCGGCTCGGTCGAGGAGCTTCTCGAGCGCGGTGACGTCGGCGTCGCTGTACTGGGACGCCCCAGCGCAGGCTGAGCTCGAAGAACCCGGTCATGGCACGGGTGGCGATGACCCAGTCGTCGAGGGTCGGGGTGGCGACGCGGGTGTACCGGTTCGCCTCCATCTCGACGGCGAGGCCGATGTCGACGAGCTTCGCGATCGCCTCGCGGATGGGGGTAAGTGACTGACGCCGAGCCACTCGACGAGCTCGTCGTCGTTGAGCCGTTCGCCGTGCTGCAGCAAGCCGTCGCGGGCCTCGGCGAGTGATCTTGTCGTAGACGACGTCGCGCAGCAGCTTGCGGGGGGAGTTCTCGACGGTGGACTTCGGACCGGCATGCAGTACGCCTCACAAGTCGGACGTGCGGAATGCCGACCCCTAACTGTGTCAATATGCAAGCGTTTGTGGAATAACAGTACATCAGTGTTTCACGTGCGGAGGTGTCGACGATGGTCCGGCCGTGCACGCGTCCGGCGACGATCTCCGGACCGAGCGTGATCGCTTCCTCGAGTCCGACCGTGCGCGTCACCCCGGCGAGCAGGGACGGGTCGAGTTCGTCGGCGAGCAGCTCCCACGCTCGACGACGGACATCGAGCGGCGCGTCCACCGAGTTGATCCCGAGCAGGGAGACGCCGCGCAGGATAACGGGAGCACCGTCGTGGGGATGCCTGCCGTCCTGCGCCAGGCCCGCACGCCGTCACGGCACCCCCCCACCGTCGCAGCGAGGACGTTCGCCAGGGTTGCACCGCCGACGCTGTCCACCGCTCCGCCCACGTCGCCTTCTGCATCGGCTTCCCGCGCTCGGCGAAGGCTCCGCGGTCCACGACCTCGGCCGCTCCGAGCACCCGGAGGGACTCGGCGTTGGCGGTCCGACCGGTCGACGCGGTCACCTGGTGGCCGCGGCCGGCGAGGAGGGGGATCGCGTACCGAGCCGACCCCGCCCGGAGGACCCGGTCACCAGAACGGGTCCGTCGCCCGGCTCGACGAAGCGCGAGAGCGCCAGCACGCTCAACGCCGCGGTGAAGCCCGCGGTGCCGATCGCGGCCGCGAAGTCCTCGGGCACCGATTCGGGCAGCACGACGAGCAGGGCGGACGGCACCACCGCGTGGGCGGCCCACCCACCGTGCCGGGTCTCACCCAGTCCGGCGCCGTTGAGCGTCACCCAGTCGCCGATGCGGACGTCGTGCACACGGGCGGGGCCCGAGCGCGGCCACGGTCCCGACGACGTCGATGCCGGGCACCAGCGGGTCGACACGGGCGACGCCGGGGTCGCCCGCCAGGGCGAGACCGTCCTTGTAGTTGACGCTCGAGTAGGCGACGTCGACGAGCGCCCTCGCCCTCCCCGGGATCGGGGACGTCGATCTCGGTGACGGCGGGGGCGGTGGAACTGGAGACGAGGACTGCGCGGGTCACGCGGTCCGGACGCTACCCGCGCCTCCAGGCTGCCGTCGGTTCTTTCCCCAGAACGGTCGCGATGGTCGGTGGAACCGGGCGTACTCGGCGTGAAGTTCCGGATCCAGCTACGCCCGTTTCGACCGAGTACGCCCGATTCGACCCGGCCCACGACCCGACTCCGACCCCGACCCCGACCACGCCCCGCTCTCCGCCTACCTCGAACATGATGGCGGCCTTCGTCGTGCCTGCGCCTGCGGCACCGTCTTCAGCCTCGCCGAGCGCGTCCGCGCAACGTACTGACGCGGCTCGATGTCCGTCCCCTTCAGCGCGACCATCCGTCCCCACCGCTCCTCGACCACGGCGTCGATGGCCGCCAGGCCGAGCCGCGTCGACACGCGGTCGTACGCGGTCGGCGTGCCACCGCGCTGGATGTGGCCGAGGGTGGTGGCACGCGTCTCGATGCCCGTCATCTCCTCGATGAACAGCGCGAGGCGCTCGCCGATGCCGCCGAGCCAGGGGTCGGCCGAAGGCGTCGAGTCCGCGCTCGGTGTGCGCGTTGTCCTCGTTCGGGACGAAGCCCTCCGCGACGACGACCAGCGGCGCACGTCCGCGGTCGTAGGCGGCCCGCACCGCGGCGATCTGCTCCATGCTCGTCTTCTGCTCGGGGATGAGGATCGCGTGCACGCCCGCGGCCATGCCGGAGTGCAGGGCGATCCAGCCGACGTGCCGGCCCATCACCTCGGCGACCATGCAGCAGGTGCGACTCACCGTGGTGCAGGAGGCGGTCCATCGCCTCGGTCGCGATCGCGACGGCGGTGTCGAAGCCGAACGTGTAGTCGGTCGCGCCGAGGTCGTTGTCGATGATCTTCAGGACGCCGACGATCTGCAGGCCGCGTCGGTCAGGCGCTTCGCCGCGGCCAGGGTGCCCTCGCCGCCGATCGCGACGGTGATGGCGTCGATGCCATGCCGCTCCAGCGATCGCCGGAGATGTTCTCGACGCCGCCGTTCGGGTCCCTCGAACGGGTTCGTGCAGCTCGTCGAGGATCGTGCCGCCCTGCTTCGCGATGCCCTGGATGTCCTTGCGGCCGAGGGGGACGATGTCGCCGTCGACGACGCCGCGCCAGCCGTCGCGGAACCCGACGAAGTCGTGGCCGTAGATCGCGATGCCCTTCAGCACGATCACGCGGATGACCGCGTTTCAGGCCAGGGCAGTCGCCTCGGAGGTGAGGATGCCGATGCGCATGGGAACTCCGTCGTCGGGTAGTGGTGTGACAGCCCCCATCATGACTGACGGTGGTTGCGCATTACCATCCCGGTGTGTCCCTGCTCGCTTCCGCCTCGTCCCCGACGCCGCCCGCCGGCGATGCGGGTGCGTCCGGCGAGGCGACCCGCGTCGACACGGTCTGCGGCCTGGAGGCGCGAGGTCCGTCGACCCTGCGGCCCCTGCAGCGCGGCTCCGGCGACCCGGCCTTCGCGGTGGTCGGCTCCGTCTGGCTCGCGCTCCGGACGCCGCGCCGGCCCCCGCTTCCGTGGCGATCCGGCCGAGCGGCGACACGATCGAGGTGTCGGCATGGGAGCGGGGCGTCCTGGGCTGTCCAGCACGCCGCCGACCTGCTCGGCCGTGGCGACGACTGGTCCGACCTCGACGTGTCCGGCCACGCGTTCTGGCGGCAGCCCGGCACCGGCTTCGGCCTGCGGCTGCTGCGGACGAACACCGTGTTCGCGATGCTCGTGCCGGCGATCATGGAGCAGAAGGTCACCTCGCGGCAGGCCTGGCGTGCGTGGCGGTACCTGCTGCGTCGCCACGACACACCGGCGCCCGGCCCGGCACCGCGGGGATGACGGTCGCCACGTCCGAGGAGTGGGGCGGATCCGAGCTGGGAGTGGCACCGCGCTGTGGCGTCAGTCGGCCGGTCGGCGACGGTGATGCGGGCGGTCCGCGTCGCCCCGGCGCTCGAGCGCACGCTGTCGCTCGGCCGCGGTGGAGCCGTCGTGTCCGCGCGCCTGCAGTCGGTGCCGGGCATCGGGTGGACGGCTGCCGAGACCGCGCAGCGCTCCCACGGCGACCCGGACTCCCCGAGCGTCGGCGACTACCACGTGCCGGCCCTCGTCGGGTGGGCGCTCACGGGCGGCCCGGTCGACGACGACGGGATGCTCGAACTGCTCGAACCGTGGCGGGGACACCGGGGGCGCATCGTGCGGCTCATCGGCGGCTCGGGGTTCCGGAAGCCGTCGTTCGGGCCGCGGATGACGTCCAGGACCACCGCCACCACTAGGCGGGGTCGCGCGGCAGGTCAGCGGCGGCGGGTCAGGGTGGCGCGTCCCGGTGCCGGCGAGGACGGCGCGGTAGCCCTCGCGGAACGTCGGGTGCAACCGGTCCCCAGCCGGTGGACCGCAGCAGCGCGTTCGACAGCCGCTTGTCGCCACCGGCCTGGCGCCCGCCGCCCTCGCCCCGCGCCGGTTCGGGCATCCCGAGCTCGTCGGCCCAGGAACCGGAGCACGTCGTCGAGCCGGGCGGGTTCGTCGTCGGTACCGGGTACGTGGAGGGCGGGGTCCCGACGCCCGCGAGGTGCACGAGGGCCGCGGCCACTCGTCGCGGTGGATCCGGTTCGTGTGCGGTGAGGGGCCCGGCGCGAGTCGGGCGGCGCCGGACCGCACCTGGTCGACGAGCCGTTCGCGACCGGGGCCGTGGATGCCGGAGAGCCGGACGAGCACCGCGTCGGGAGCACGTGCACGCAGCAGCGCCTCGGCCTCGACCAGCACCTGAGCGGTCAGGGTCCCACCGCGGACCAGGGTCTCCTCGGTCACCGTGCTGCCGTCGACGTCGTACACCGCCGTGGAGGACACGACGAGCAGGCGCAGGGAGGCGGCCGAGGCGTCGTGCCGTCCAGCACGTTGCGGAGCCCGTCGACGTAGGTGGCGCGGTACTCGTCGACGTCGCGGCTACCGGCGGCGAACGCCACGACCACCACGGCGGTGTCCGGAGCGACCTCGGGGACCTCGCGCCGCAGGTCGACGCTCCGCCCGACGATGGGTGCCGGGATGCGGTCGGCGTTCCGACGGAGCCCGGTGACGGCGTACCCCTCCGCGGCGAAGCGGAGGCGGTCTCGGTGCCGAGGTCGCCGCACCCGGCGATGAGGACGGACTGCTGGTGCTGCATCCCACGAGCCTGGCACGTGGTCGTCCCCCGCTTCGATAACAGAACGATAACGACGCAGAACTGCTCCAAACCCTTTGCCGAGTGCCAGTCACCTGCATCAACCGGGAAACACCCGGGCCTTTCCAACCGCACGTTGCTGGTTCTCCACCCTCGCACGGGGTGTGTTCGGCGTGTCCACAGGGGAAATCGCGCCGAGCGCGGCCCAGCAAAGGAATGAACCTCATGCGCAAGTCACTCAAGACCTCGATCACCCTCGCCACGACCGGCGCGCTCGTCCTCGGCGGCGCAGCGTTCGGTGTCTCGGCCGCGCAGGCCGACGACACCGTGTCCTCCAGCTCTCCGAAGATCCCCGGCCCGGTGGCCTCGGTCCCGAGGTCGACAGCAACACCGCCGTGGCGCTCGACAAGAGCTACCGGCGCGCTCACCGCGCTGAAGCTGACCCCGGGTGTCTCGGGCAACGCCAAGCTCGCCGACGGTTCGGTCACCGTTCCCGATCACCTCGGGTTCGGTGACGTACACTGGTCGCCGGACGGCAACTACCGCCCGTACGTGCAGGGCCTGCTGAACCACGACGACTCGGGGCTGACCCTCTCCGCCGGTGACACCACGGTGACGCTGGAGAACTTCGTCGTGAACCCGGGCTTCGTCCAAGCTCTACGGTGACGTCCTGGTCAACGGCAAGGTCGCCGTCGCGAACGTACCTGTTCTCCCTGCACGGTGGCACCCTCAAGCCGCTGCAACTCGAGGGCGACAACGCGATCCTGACCGGCACCACGGTCCACGTCTCCGCCGACGCCGCGAAGCTGCTCAACAGCACCTTCAAGACCGACGCCGTCAAGGCCAACCTCCTCGTGGGCGTCGCGACCATCACCGCACAGATCAAGTAACACCCATCCGACGACACGGCGCCGCCCCGCGGGGTGGCGCCATTCGTCGTGTCCGGAGCCTGGGTTTCGCCGGTGTATCGCCGGCGGTACGAGGACCGAGCACCGTCCCGCTGGTGGCCTCATGACACGCACACGATCGCTCCACCGCACCCGCACCCACCCGCTGCTCGCTCCTCGGAGCGGCGGTCGTCGCCGTCACGTTGCCGCTCGCACTGGCGTCCTGCTCGTCGGACACCACGACCGGCAGCACCGCCGGCCAGCGAGCGCACCACGAGGTTGAGGCCGACCAGGGTGCCTGCATGCGCGATGCCAGGTTCGACGTGCAGGACCCCAGCGACGACGAGGTCCGCTCTGGTGCGCTGCGGGCTCCGAGCGGCACGGACGAGCAGGGCTTCGTCGAGGCCGGCGGTGCGTGCAGCAAGGGGCTCGGCATCAGCGGCACGAGCGAGGCTGACAAGCAGAAGTGGGAGCGGCAGAACGTGCAGGTCGCGAGCTGCATCCGCGACCACGGCTACCCGGACTTCGAAGGGCAGGACAACGGCGTGCTCGGCGGCACCTACGAGCGATCGCAGGAGCCGGAGTTCCAGGAGGCCGTCGAGTCGTGCCTGCAGGTTCGCGCCCGACATCCAGGAGCGGCAGGTCCCGTAGCTAGAGCGGGAGCCGGCTCCGGGTCGGGGCCGATGGCGTCCTGGACCCGCGCGGGAACGGACCGCAGCGTCTCGGCGTCGGTCCCCACGGGCCTCCAGAACAGGTCCTCGAGCGCACCCGTGTGCGCGCGGATGCCGGAGAGGACCGCGCGACGCCCGTCCGGCGTCATCACCACCCAACTGCCGCGGCCGTCCGTCGGGCAGTCCGCGCGCTCCACCAGCCCGCGCGCCACCATGCGCGTTACCTGGTGGCTCACGCGCGACTTCTCCCAGCCGATGCCCGCGGCGATGTCGCGCACCCGCAACCGGTGCTCCAGGTCGCGGTGCAGGCCGATCAGGATCTCGAACTCGGGATCGAGATCCCCGCGCCCTGCTGCACGGCGTGGTCCAGCGCCCGATCGAGCCGTCGCCAGACGTCGTGGTAGGCGTCCACGTGGCCCAGTCGTGGCCTTCGGCCCCGGGTTCGACATGGCGCCAGCGTATCCACCTCGGACCCCGTGGCGGCGGGGATCATGCGTCCGGATGAGGCTCGGGGGCACGCACAGCTCCTCCGAGGTGGGGTCGGGGGCTCGGCATACGATCGAGGCATGCCGAGCGCCCGACCCCAAGGACTGCACCGACGACGCCGTCGCCCTCGTGCGCCGGTGGACGGCGGCGTCCGCCGGGGCCAAGCCGGAGCCCGGCGCCGCGCGTCTGGCGGCGGTGCTCCGTGACGAGCAGGGGCTCGGCTTCACCCGCGGGTTCGTCGACAAGGTGATCCGTCCGGAGGACCGAGGTCGTGGCACGCAACCTCGAGAAGGTCGGTCAGGACGTCCCGGACGCCCTCGCCTGGTACCTCCGCGGTGCGGTGACGTTCGGCGGTGGCTTCGCGACCATGGCGCCGTGGGCGGTCGTGCCGACGGCGCGGAAGATCCTGCGTCGGATGACCGGGCACCTCGTCGTCGCGCCGCCACCCCGGCGAAGCTCGGGCCCGCGCTCGCGAAGGTCGCCGGACCGGGGACCCGGCTCAGCGTGACCCTCCTCGGCGAAGCGGTCCTCGGCACCGCCGGCAGCGGCCGGCAGCTGCAGGGTTTGATGGACCTCCTCGCCCGCGACGACGTCGACTACGTCTCGATCACGGTGCGCTCGGTCCTGCCGCAGATGTCGCCGTGGGCGTTCGAGCGGACGGTGGAGCGTGCCGTCGACCAGCTCGTGCCGCTGTTCCGGCTCGCCGCGTCGGCGCCCGTCCCGAAGTCGGTCACCCTCGACACCGAGGAGCACCGCGACCTCGACGTCACGCTCGCGGTGTTCCGGACGCTCCTCGACCGCGACGAGTTCGTCGGACTGCACGCCGGCATCGCGCTCCAGGCGTACCTGCCCGACACCGCAGCGGCGCTCGAGTCCCTGACCGAGTGGGCCGTCGCGCGCCGGGCCAGGGCGGTGCGCCGGTCTCGGTCCGGCTCGTCAAGGGCGCGTACCTGGGGACGGGATGGGTCGACCGCGATCCTGCGCGAGTGGCCGCTGGCGACGTGGGGCTCCAAGCAGGAGACCGACACCGCGTACCTCCGGATGCTCGACGCCGCCCTCTCGCCGGAGCGCACCGAGCGCGGTCCAGATCGGCGTCGCCGGAGCACTGCTTGTTCGACCCTGGCCACGGCGTGGGTGCTCCGCCCGAAAGCGGCGCGGGGTGACCGACGCGGTCGGCGTCGAGGATGATGCTGCTCGAGCATGGCCACCACCCACGCCGACGCCGTGCGCGCTCGGCGTCGGGCGGATCACGCTCTCCACGCCCGTCGTGCAGCCGGACCGTTCGACGCGGCGATCCCGTACCTCGCCCGGCGGCTGCAGGAGAGCGCCGCCCCCGTAGCTACTTCGTGGCGAGTGCCACCGAGATCGACGCCCGCAGCAGAGGCAGCCTTCGAGCGTGCGCGCGGCCGCTGGCTCGCCGCGGTCCGGGCGCTCGACGCGCCGGATCCCGTGCCGAGCAGCCACCCGCCAGGACGCAGGACCGCCGCCGGCCCGTCGGCGAGCCGGTCTTCCACCGCGATGCCTTCCGGAGACGTCCCCGACACCAGACCCGTCGATCGCCGCGAACCGCTCGTGGCGCTCCAGGACGTCCTCCGCCGCGTGCCCCGGTCGCGGCTCGGTGCGCAGACCATCCGCGGCGCGAAGGTCGCCAGGCCGCTCGACGCTCGAAGCGCATCGTCGCCCGGACACGCCGAGGCCGGGGTCAACTGGGGGCGGCAGGATCCGTCGGACCGGGCCGAGCTCCTCGGCCTCATCGCGCACGCCTCCGAGACCCGACGGGGCCGACCTGATCGAGGTGATGGCGGCGGAGACCGAGCGCGACCCTCGCCGACGCCGACACCGAGGTCGAGCGCGGCGGTCGACTCCGCGCACCACGCCGCCGCCAGCGCCCGCCGTCTGGCGGACCTCGACGGCGACGGCGCCCGGTATTCGCTGCCGCCGTTCACCGTGGTCGCGTCGCCGTGGAACGGCCCCGTGGCGATCCCGGCCAGCGGGGTCCTCGCCGCACTCGCCGCGAGGCGGCGGGTTCGTCCTCCAGCCCGCACCGCAGGCCAAGCGCTGCGGAGGCTCACCTCGCCGACGTCCTCTGGGACGCGGGGGTTCCGCACTCCCTGCTCGGACTCGTCGACCTCGACGAGAACGAGCTCGGCCGCGACCTCATCGCGCACCCGGCCGTCGACCGCATCATCCTGACCGGGTCGACCGACACCGCCCGGTCGTTCCGCTGGTGGCGCGCCGGCCTGCCCCTGACGGCGGAGACCACCGGCAAGAACGCCGTCGTGGTCACGCCGAGCGCCGACCTTGACCTCGCCGTGCAGGACATCGTGGAGTCCGCGTTCGGGCACGCCGGGCAGCACTGCTCCGCCGCGTCCCTGGTGGTCCTGGTCGGGTCCGTGGGCGAGAGGCGAGCGCTTCCGCCGCCAGCTCGTCGATGACCACCTGCACGCTGCGGGTCGCATGGCCGGACGACCCGACCGCGCAGGTCGGACCGCTCCGCATCGCCGAGCCGACGGGCACGCTCCGCGCCGGCCTCACCGAGCTCGCCCGGGGGAGAGCTGGCGTCGTGAAGCCAAGTGCCCTCGACGACTCGGGGCGGCTGTGGTCACCGGGCATCCGCGACGGCGTGCGCCCCGGCAGCGACTTCCACCAGACGGAGATACCCGGCCCGGTCCTCGGCATCATGCGGGCGGAGACCCTGGAGCAGGCCCTCGCGATCCAGAACGGGACCGACTCCGGACTCGCGGCGGACATCCGCCCGCTCGACGCCGACGAGGTCGCCGAGTGGATCACCGGCGTGCAGGCGGGCAACCCGGCGGTCAACCGCGAGGTCACCGGTGTGGTCGACCGACGCCAGCCGCTCGGCGGCTGGAAGGGCTCGGCGGTGGGGACCGGCACGAAGCCCGGCGGCTCGATGTACGTCGCCACCCTCGGCCGGTGGGAGCCTCTTCCGCGCACCGTCCACAAGAGCATCCAGCTACGGGCTCCGCCCCGGGTCACCGCCGTCATCGAAGCGGCCCGCAGCGGTCTGTCGTTCGAGGAGTTCGACCAGGTGCGTGCCGGTGCGCTCAGCGACGTGCGCGCGCGGGCGACCGAGTTCGGGGTGTCGCACGCCGTCCGGGCTCGTCGTGCAGCGGAACGTGCTGCGGTGGCGGCCGCAGTCCGTGATCGTCCGACAGGCCGAGGGTGCGCCGATCGGCGACCTCGGCCGGGTGCTCGTCGCCGCGACGGCGGCCCGCGCCCACGTCCTGCTGAGCAGCGCCCGCCCGCTCCCCGGTCCGCTCACGCAGCTGTTCGCCTCCAGTCGGTCCCCACTGCACGTCGTCGACAGCCTGGTCGAGTCCGACGACGAGTTCCTGCGTCGGGCGGCGTCCGGCGCCGTGTTCCAGGAGTCCTGGTCGACCGGCGACGACGAGCCCCAGGACGCGCTCGAGGTCGTGCTCTCGCAGGGTCGGGAACGTCCGGCCCACACGGCCTTCGGCGGACCGGGAGCCCGGATCCGTCTGGTCGGCGGAGACCCCCTCGCGCTCGAGGAAGCCCCTCGGCGCGAGTATCGACGTGGCGATCCACGACGCCCCCGTGGTCGAGGCCGGGCTCATCGAGATGCTGCCGTTCCTCCGCGAACAGTCGGTGTCCGTGACGGCGCACCGCTTCGGCGACCTCGACCCCGACTTCACGGAGCTGCATGTCCGACCCGCGCACCCTGCACGCCGAGGGACTGTTCAACGGCCGCGACCTCGGCGGGCTGCCGCTCTGGACGGCGGGACGACCCCGCGGGGCCGGGTCTTCCGGTCCGAGGGCGTCGACCGGCTGACGTTCGACGGGTGGCAGGCGCTGTACGACGCGGGGATCCGGACGATCGTCGACCTGCGGGCCCCGTCGGAGACCGCGAAGGACACCGGTGTCCGCCCGGAGTGGCTGACCACCGTCGTCGTCGACCACGACGGCCTCGACGTCGCGCCGTCGTTCTGGTCGGCGTACTGGGAGACCGGCCTGGTCGGCACCCTGTACTACGGGCCGCACCTCGACGAGCTGCCGGAACGCACGGGCGAAGCACTGCGGGTGATCGCACGGGCCGAGCCGGGCGGGGTGCTCTTCCACTGCGCCGGCGGCCGTGACCGCACCGGCATCGTGGCCCTCGCCCTCCTGACCATCGCCGAGGTCGAACCGGCGGCGGTCGTCGCCGACTACCTCGTCACGGTCGAGAACGCACCGGCACTGCTGGCGTCGATCGGGGTCCCGCCGACCGAGGAGAAGATCGAGGCACTCTGCGCCGAGCACGGCACGACGGTCGAGGGGGCCTTCCGCGGGGCGCTCGACGGGTTCGACGTGGACCGGTTCGTGGGCCGCTCCGGTCTCGACGCCGCCGACCTGGAGGCACTGCGCACGTTCCGCGCACACGTCACGTGAGCCGCGCCTCGGCTCGCGTGAGCCGCGCCTCGGCTCGCGTGAGCGGTGCCGCCCGTCGGCCGCCCGTCGGGGCCGAGGGGCGGACCGGGTCAGTCCTGGGCGTCCCCCGGCGTCCTCGTCCTCGACGCCGGTCTCGTCCATCCGGTCGCGCAGGTGGTCGGCCATCGCGCCGGCGCCCTCGCCGTGGTGGTCGTGGTCGACCTGTTCGATGAGTCCGCGCAGCTTTCTCGTGGTTCGTCGCGTCGGTGGCGCCGTCCATGACGGGCTCGGTCTGTTCCTTGTCGCTCATGCCGTGGACGCTACGCCGCGGTGGTCGGGATCAGGTCCGTGCGTGCGCAGATCGGTAGTGCAGCTCGACGGCGCCGCCGGTGAACGGGGTGAGCCCGACGAGCTCGAACACCGCCGTCGGTGCGGCCACCGGCGAGGGGCGCGCCGGCCCCGAGCGCGATCGGCATCACCGTCACCCGGAGTTCGTCGAGCAGACCCGCCGCCTGGTACTGGGCCGCGAGGAGTTCGCCGCCGACGACCCACACGTCGCGTTCCCCGGCGGCGTGCTCGAGCGTCGCCTGGTGGTCGGCGACGGACCCCGCGACGAAGTGCACGTCGGCACCGTCCGGCACCGGCAGCTCGCGCGAGGTGAACACCCAGGTGGGCATCGTCGGGTACGCCCAGGTGTCGTCGTTCGCGAGCAGCCACTCGTACGTGGTCGACCCCATCGCGATCGCACCGACGCCGGCGAAGAAGGCGTCGTGGTGCTCCTGGAACGGCTCGAAGCCGAAATGCAGGAGCCAGTCGAGGTCGTCACCGGGGGCGGCGACGAAGCCGTCGAGCGACGAGGCGACGAGGTAGGTGGTGGCCATGTCCGGACGCTACCGACGACCCCCGACAGGCCGCGGCCGCGGTCTCGGCGTCAGGCGCGGCGACCGTGTCCGACAGCCCACACCTCGGCCACCGTGAGCACGAGTGCGATCCAGGCCTGACCGACGGCGAACCGCCGCCGTGCCGGGTCGAGCGCGAGGGGCACCATGGTCGCGCCGTGCGCAGCGTCGACGACCGCGCTGAGGGTGTGCGCCTCGGCGCTGCTGGCGCGGAGCACGAGGGCGGCCTGCGCGAGCTGCCGGACGCCGAGCACCCGGTCGAGTACCACGTGCGGGTCGTCCGACCGCGTCGCCCGGGCCAGGTGCCAGACGCCCAGGCCGGCGCGGGCGATCTCGACCGCGCGCCGACGGGCGGTGATCCGCGCGCGGCTCGGACCCCGGGTCATCGTCGACGTCCCGCCGCGAGTACCACCGCGCCCACGGCCCCGGCCGCACCGACGACCGCTCCGAGCAGCCCGTTGCCGAGCCGACGGTGCTCCACCCACCAGGTCTGCGGCGACCACGCGTGCGCCGACTCGTCGAACACCCCGTGCGCGCCGTGGTCACCCGGCACCGGCTCGTAGAGGTTGTCCTGCATCTCGAGGCCGTCCTTCTCCGGGTTCTGCTGCCCGGACACGAGCGTCTTCGCGGCGTACCAGTCGGCGAACCGCCCGCTGATCCGGTTGCCGAGGATCGTGTAGACCGTCGACTCGCCCACCCAGGTGCGGCGGCGCGGGCGTTCGGCGGTGGCGGCGATGGCCCGGGCGCCGACCTCGGGCTGGTAGATCGGGGCGACCGGCTGCGGGTGGTGCGGCAGCTTCGACTTCACCCACTGGAACTGGATCGTGTTGAGCGCCGGCATGTCCACGCGGGACACCTGCACGTGGCTGCCCTGCTCGATGAGCTCGGAGACGACCGACTCGGTGAAGCCGACGATCGCGTGCTTCGCGCCGCAGTAGGCCGCCTGCAAGGGGATGCCGCGGAAGCCGAGCGCCGACCCGACCTGGATGACCTGGCCGTGGTCGCGGGGGACCATCCGCGAGAGCGCGGCGCGGGTGCCGTTGACGAAGCCGAGGTAGGTGACGTGCAGGGCACGCTCGAAGTCCTCGGGCGCGGTCTCGAGGAACCGGCCGAACACGCCGACCATCACCCCGTTGACCCACAGGTCGATCGGCCCGAGCTCCTGTTCGACCCGGTCGGCCGCGGCCTCGACGGCGTCGCGGTCGGAGACGTCGGCGACCAGTGCGAGCCCCCGGCGTCCGGCGGCCTCGACCTCGGCGACCGCGGCGTCGACCCCGTCCCGCCCGCGTGCGAGGACCGCGACGTCCCACCCTCGTGCCGCGAGTTCGCGGACGGTCGCCCGTCCCAGTCCTGCGGATCCACCGGTCACCACTGCCACTCGAGTCATGGGCCCAGTTGTACGCAGGGGCGGCGCGGCATCACTCAGCCGTTGTCCCCCGACGGGCCGTCGCCAGGTGCGAGCGGACGTGCACCAGGGTGGCGTCCTCGTCGGGCGCCTGCGGGATCGCCTCGAGCGAGAACGACTCGACGACACCCTCGCCGAACAGCACGCAGACCGTCGACCCGCCGAACTGGAAGTACCCGAGCTCGTCGCCCTTCGCGACCCGGGCGCCTGGCTCGATGCCGTCGCCGATCACGCACGACGACACGTCCGACATCCCCACGAAGACGACGGCGACGAGTCCGAGGTCGGCGTCGTCCGCCTCGATGACCACGATCGCGCGGGTGGCGACGTGGGCCAGGTACCCCTGCGACAGCGTCGGCTCGGCGGCGTCCGGCCCCTGCGACTCGGCCTCGGAGTAGTACGTGCCGGGCTGCACCCACGCGTTCACGATCTTCCCGGACACCGGGCTGTACCCGCCGGTGGTAGTCCACGGCGCTCAGGAAGGCCTGCCACACCGTGCCGCCGACGAAGGCGTCCACGGACTCGTCGCCGGCCAGGAGCTCGTCGAGCGAGTACGGCTCGGCCTTCACCCAGAACTCGTCGCGACGGCGCACCCCGCTGGCGATCCGGTACGGGGTGGCCTCGCACGGGCTGACCACGACGGCGTCGTCGTCGGGTGCGGCGACCGGCCGTTCGCCGTCCCGGAACCGTCGGGTGAAGAAGTCGTTCCACGACGCGAAGCCCCAGTGCTCGTCGTCGGGGTCGTGCTCGAACTGGTCCATGCCCACGGTCCGACGTGCGGCGTCGCTCCGCCAGCCGTCCGGGGTGTCGACGATGACGTCGGCGGACTCGGGCGAGGACAGGAAGGTGCACCAGGCCCGGAGCACCTCGCGCAGCGCGTCGTTGACCCGCGGGTCGCGGTAGAAGGCGAAGCCGGCCGGCGTGGCCTTCGTCCAGTCGAGGATGCCGTCGAGCGGCGTCATGACCATCTGCTCCTCGCCCCACTCGGGCGCGCTCCGGATGACCTCGTCGACGAGCTCCAGCAGTTCCTCGACGCTCTCGAGGTGCCGCTCGGCGTACTGCCGGCCGCTCGGCACCTGCGCGATCATCTCGTGCGCCTCCATCCGGAGGACCGGGTCCGACTCGATGACGTCACGGAGCGCGGCGACCGCCGGGTGGAGCACCTGGTCGGGGTCGCGGTCGGCGAGACGGTCGCGTCGCCCGCGGAGCCACGCTTCGAGGCCGGACTGCTCGGCGGGGAGCCACCCGGCACGGCGGCGGACGTCCTGGGATGCACTGCTCACACACCGGACCGTACCGACGACGACCGCGCCCGGTCCCAGCGATCGCCGTCAGCGCCCGAGACCGAACCGGGTCGTCACCCCCGGCGAGTACAGCACCGAGTCCGGCTCCAGGTCCGTCAACGCGAACGGCAGCCCCGCGGCACCGACCAGGTCGTCCCGCAGCGACACCACCGACGCGCGGTGCAACGGCCACGACTCGTGCTCGTTCGGCCAGAACCGCGTCCGCCCGAGCCGTCGCACGTGCATGCCCCACCGCGCCGTCAGGAAGGTCTCGAGCGCGGTCGGCTCCGCCACCGTCGTCCCGACCCGCACGTCCAGCAGCGATCGCAGGTGCGTGCCGTGCCGCCGCATCGCGTACGCCACGCGGTCCGGTGCCGGCCGGCGGTGTTCGGCGACGGCCCACTTGTACGGCAGGCCCGTCGCCACGCGCGCGCCCACCGTCGGGGCGAGCTTGCCGGCGTCGAGGGACAGGAACACGACACCGTGCCGTCCGCGGTCGTCCACCGTGTAGACGCGGACGTTCACCTCGATGAAGTCGCCGACCGAGCCGACGGACACCGGCGGGAACCGGGTGTCCGTGAACCGGAAGCAGATGAGGCCGACCCAGGTGGTCGCGCCGTCGTCGACGCCGTCGACGCCGAGGGTGTCCGGCCGCGTACCGGCCGGCAGCAACGGGGCGACCGCTGACGCGTCGACGCGCCAGTGCGCGAACACGACGTCGCGCCAGGCCTGCTCGATCCAGGGGCGTCCGGTCAGGCCGGGGGCGGCGGCCGGGGAGGCGCGGTGGTGCCCCCGGCGGGCGTGGTCGCGGTCACGAGGTGGTCGCCTCCGGGGCGATGTGCCCCGCCACCGGCGCGTCGTCCCACCCCTGCTGCGGGGTGTCACAGGTACCGCGGAACACGTACTGCGACGGGCGCTTCCGCTCGCTCGACGTCCAGTCGATCGCGGGGCGACGGCGCTCGGGCGGCACGGTACCCGATCCGGTAGACGGCCATCAGCTCGAGGGAGTCCGGCACCCGCAGCAGGTCCTCGATCTCCTCCCACGCGCCCGGGGTCTCCATCGGGAAGGACACGAACTGGATGCCGAGGCCGAGCTCCGTCGTCGCGAGCCAGATGTTCTCCATCGCCGCCCCCATGCTGAACACCGAGTAGAAGCCGGACAGCTCCTCCTTCCGGTACTCGTGCCGGTCGAGCATCACCCCGAGCAGCAGCGGCGACCCGGCGACGAGCTTCCGGTTCTCCTCGCCGAGGCTCTGCGGCACCCGGAGCGTGTTCATGAGCAGCTGCCCGCGCTTCGTGAACACCTGCTTCGTGAAGGGCTTGAGCGGTCCGGGCAGCTTGTCGAACAGCATCCCGTCACGCCGCGCGTCCATCTCGGCCTGTGAGAACCGGAAGTACGGCTTGTACCGCTCGAAGAACGTCCCCTCGGCCATCGTCCGGGTCATCGAGCTGCCGCTGATCTCAGCGACACGGTCGATCGTGGCGCGCTCCTCGACCAGCACGAATCGCCACGGCTGGCTGTTCAGCTGCGAGGGAGGCCCGTCCGGCCAGCTCCATCAGGAGCCGCTGGTGCTCCTCGGAGACGGGGTCGGGCAGGGAAACGCCCCGTTCGTCGTGCGCCGCCGTCGGATCGCTTCGAAGAGCTCCACTGCTCACCTCTCTGATCGCCTGCGTGCGAGCACGGCCCCCAGGTAGGACGGTGCGGCGGCGACCGCGACCTTCCAGTGTGCTCCGGAGCGGGGGTTCGTGCGTGGGAGCGACCGCCAAGGGAACGAGTGCCGGCAACAGGAACAGCGCCGACCGGTCCCGCGTCCACACCAGGGTCGTCGCGGCGACGCCGGTCAGGGTCGCGGTCACCACGAACAGGCCGTGGTGCACGACGCGGAGCTTCTTCGTCCGGATCAGCCGCACCGCGACGGCGGCGCCCCAGAGGCAGTTCGCCAGGTAGGCGACGCTCGCAAGGGTGACCAGCTGTCGGGCCGGGCGCGATCCCGTGGGTGCCGAGCCGCGCCTCCAGACCGTCTTCCGTCCCATGGCCGGGACGCTACGCGGTCTCTCGACTGACCAGCTTGGAGAGCACGATCGCGGGGCAGGTGTGGTCCACCTGCGGTGCGAGACGGACCTTGTCGAGCGCTTCTTCGAGTGCCGAGGAGGTCCTTCGAGCGCATGTGCACGACGGCGTCGGCGCTGCCGGTGACGGTGCCGGCGTCGATGACCTCGGGAACGGTGTCGAGCAGCGACCGGAGCTCGTCGGGGGAGACGGTGCCGCGGCAGTAGAGGCTCCACCCAGGCCTCGGTGCCGCGGTCCTCGACAGCGGGGTCGACCTTGATCGTGAAGCCCTGGATGACCCCGTCGCCGACGAGCCGGTCGACCCGGCGCTTCACGGCCGAGGCCGAGAGTCCGACCACCGACCCGATGTCGCCGTAGCCGGCACGGGCGTTCTCCCGGAGCTGGTCCAGGATGCGGTGGTCGAGCGAATCCATTGACACCATCCTACGCGGAAAGCTTCTTGCACGGCCCGGGGTTCTGCGCACGAAACGTGCGCGCCCCGACCGCGGGTGCCACGGCGTTTCGCATCCCGTTGCTGCACCCCTCGGACGGTTCTGTCTAGACTCGTGATCGGCGTCGACCTGGTCCGCCACGGCGAGTGAGCCTGCATCTCGCCGGAGCACCTCTCCTTCGTTCCCTTTCGGTTCCTGGCAGGCTCGGGCCCCGGTCCCTTCTCGTGGAGGACTGATGTCGAACACCGCACCCTCGACCACCGATGCACCGGCCCGTACCGCGACCAAGCGGACGATCCTGATGTGCAAGCCGGACTTCTACACGGTGAGCTACCGGATCAACCCGTGGATGCACCCCGAGGACCCCACCGACACGTCGAAGGCCGTCCAGCAGTGGCAGTCGCTCGTCGACGTCTACGAGGGCCTCGGCTTCGACATCTCGTACATCGACCCGATCGACGGTCTGCCCGACATGGTCTACGCGGCCAACGGCGGGTTCGTCCTCGACGGTGTCGCCTACGGCGCGAAGTTCCAGTACCCCGAGCGCCAGCCCGAGGGTCCGGCCTACATGGACTGGTTCCGTCAGGCTGGCCTGACCGTCGCCGAGCCCGAGGAGACCAACGAGGGCGAGGGCGACTTCCTGCTCATCGGCGACACGATCTTCGCCGGCACCGGGTTTCGCTCGGACAGCACCTCGCACGAGGAGCTCGCGAAGATCTACGGCCGCGAGGTCGTCACCCTCAAGCTCCATCAACCCGAGCTTCTACCATCTCGACACCGCCATCGCCGTGCTCGACCCCGAGCCCTCCGTCGACGGGACGAGCAACATCGCCTACCTGGAGAGCGCCTTCGACGAGCCGTCGCTGGCGATCCTGCGCGAGCGCTTCCCCGACGCGATCATCGCCACCGAGGAGGACGCCGCGATCCTCGGGCTCAACTCCTACTCGGACGGGTACAACGTCGTGATCGCCTCCCGCGCGACCACGTTCGCGGAGCAGCTCAAGGAGAAGGGCTACAACCCGATCGGCGTCGACCTGTCCGAGCTGCTGCTCGGCGGCGGCGGCGTGAAGTGCTGCACGCTCGACCTGCACCCGGTCGGTACCGGCAACTCCGTCGCACGGGGCGCCTGATGACCAGCGCGCTGGGGACGAACACCGCCGCGCTCGCTCGTCGAGGACCGTGCCCTCGCGCAACAACTGCAGCCCGCTGCCGTCGTCAGCGCCTCCGGCGAGGGCGCCTGGGTGACGGACGTCGACGGCAAGCGCTACCTCGACGGCCTCGCCGCGTACTCGGCGGTGAACTTCGGCCATGGCAACCCGCGGCTGCTCGACGCCGCCCGGGCCCAGCTCGACCGGGTCACGCTGACCTCGCGGGCGTTCGTGAACGACCAGCTCGGGCCAAGTTCGCGTCCGCGCTCGCGTCGTTGACCGACACCGAGTGGTGCTCCCGATGAACACCCGCGCGCCGGGGCCAGCCGTGGAGTCCGCGATCAAGGTGTCCCGTGCGTGGGGCTACCGCGTCAAGGGCGTGCCGGCCGAGCGGAGCCACCATCATCGTGGCGTCCGGGAACTTCCACGGCCGCACCACGACGATCATCTCGTTCTCCGACGACCCCTCGGCCCACGATGACTTCGGGCCGTACACGCCGGGCTTCCGCACCGTGCCGTACGGCGACGCTGCGGCCCTCCGCCCGAAGGCGATGGACGAAACCGTCGTCGCCGTGCTGCTCGAGCCGATCCAGGGCGAGGGCGGTGTCGTCATCCCGCCGGAGTCGTACCTCCCCGCCGTCCGCGAGATCTGCGACGAGTTCGGTGCGCTCTTCGTCGCCGACGAGATCCGCTCCGGGCTCGGCCGCACCGGGCACACCTCGCCGTGCAGCGCGTCGACGTCCGACCGGACCTCGTCACGCTCGGCAAGGCCCTGGGCGGCGGCATCGTGCCGGTGTCCGCGGTCGTCGGGTCGGCTGCCGTGCTCGGCGTCCTGCGTCCGGGCGAGCGGGTCCCACCTTCGGCGGCAACCCGCTCGCGGCGGCCGTCGGGTCCGAGGTCGTGGCGATGCTCGACGAGGGCACGTTCCAGCAGCGGGCGCTCGACGGCGAACCGCTCCTGCGCGGGCTGCTCGACGGACCTGCTCGGTTCCGGGGTCGTCTCGCACCGGGTCGCCGGACTTCTGGGCGGGCATCGACATCGACCCCGCGCTCGGCACCGGCAAGGCCATCGCGAAGGACCTCGCCGACCGGGGCGTGCTGCTCGTGAAGGACAACGGCACTGGTCGACGATCCGCTTCGCGCCGCCCCTGGTCGTCACCGACGAGACGAGGTGCGCCTGGCGATCGGCACCCTCGGCGAGGTGCTGGCGCGCGCTGAGCCGCGGGCGCGCGGGCCGGCGCGCCCGTCGAGGGAGCAGAAATCGTCCGAGTCGATCCCGACCAGCCGACGATTCCTGTTCCCTCGACGCCCCGACGTCCCTCGACGCCCCGACGTCCCCCCGACGCCCCGACCTCAGACCGCCCCAGCGCTCCGCCAGCTCGTCCATCAGGGCATCGAGCCGCTCGTCGACCACCTGCTCCTCGGGGTGCGCCTCATACCAGGCGATCACCTCGCGCACGCCGTGCCGGTACGTGGCGTCCGCGGCCGGTACCAGGGCACGAGCGACCGGATCTTGCTGTTGTCGAACACCGAGCTGTTCGCCTTGTCGCCGAGCAGCGCCGCACCCCACTCCGGGTCGACGGCGTTGATGGCGTCTGCCGGGACGTGCACGATCCGCAGGTCGTCGACTTCGGCCGCCGCGGCGATGTCGGCCGCGATCGCGTTCCACGTCTGCGCCTCGTCGCTCGTGATCGTGAACGCCTCACCGATCGCCTCGCCCCGGTCGAGTCAGCCCCGGTGAACCCGACGGCGAAGTCCCGGCTGTGCGTGAGGGTCCACAGCCGAAGCTGCCGTCGCCCACGTGATGATGATCGGCTTGCCCGCACGCATCCGCGCCACGGCTGTCCACCTCGCCCGTCAGCGGCAGCTTCGTCTCGTCGTAGGTGTGCGACGGCCGGAGGATCGTCACCGGGAAGTCGTGCTCCCGGTATGCGGCCATCAGCAGTTCCTCGCAGGCGATCTTGTCCGCGCGAGTACTGCCAGTACGGGTTCTTCAGCGGCGTCGATTCGGTGATCGGCAGGTGCGTGGCCGGCGTCTGGTACGCCGAGGCCGAGCTGATGAACACGTACTGCCGCGTCCGTCCGGCGAAGAAGTCCACGTCCGCCTGCACCTGGTCCGGCGTGAAGGCGATCCAGTTCACGACGCTGTCGAACTGGCGGTCGCCGAGCACGTCCTCGCCAGTGCGCTGCGGTCCGACACGTCGGCCTGGAGGCGCGTCACACCCTCCGGGATCGGGCCTTGCTCCCCGGTAGTCCCCCGGTTGAGCACGGCTCACCTCGAACCCCTGCTCGACGAGCTTCGCGGACGCACGAGGCACTGATGACCCCGCTGCCGCCGATGAACAGCACGCTCGGTCCCGACAGTGGATGCTCCTTCGCTCCCGGCGACGCACCACTGCGCCGCACTCCTTCCGATCCTGCACCTCAGGCGCTGGGCCTGGCATCCAGCGCCTCCGGCAGCCCGGACCCCATCACCCGCCCATCGCGCGGCGCGCGGATGGATCCAGCCGAAGCAGCTCGACGGCGTAACCATGATCCCGGCGCAGGTCCCGGCTCGTGGATCGGCTCGTGATGAGCTGCGCGGTTGCGCACGTGGTCGGAGCTGCTGCAACCGGGCGTTTCACTTCGTTGCGCCTGCACGCGGAGATCGGCTGGGCCGTGCGGGAAGGCTCGGTGGAGATCCGGCACCCAGAGCGAGGTGTGGTACCTCGACCTCGACCAGGTACCGCCAGAAACCGAAGGTCAACTCAGCCACCACGCGACCGTGCACCTCCATCGCAGCGGCCCTTGCGAGACGCCCGTGATCGCGCCTTCGCGAGGTCTGCACGCTTCTGACCGTCCAGTGGAACCGCATCAAGCCACTGCCCCCGTTCCGGTCGCCTTCCTGCCTACGCGTGCAGTTCGCGATCGAGAGCGTTCCGAGTGATCACCTCGACCACGCCTGTCAGTGCCATCACGCGCGAGGCAGCCTTGATGTTCCACTCGTACAGGCGAGAAGCTTCCCCGTCGGCGCTGCCCGACGACCGTCGTGTACGAGGACAGGCAGTCCTCCGTGAGGAGACCAGCGGAGTGCCGCTGAATCCCCGGACACCAGCACGTCCTCGCCGGCACGCCCCTCCCATGTAGACTCTCCACCGAAGACCCCGGAACGATCCCTGGCCCAGGCCACATCGCCGGGGTTCGGGTCTTGCCCGGCCAGCCAACTGATACTTCACCGTACCGGCTTCGCGACGTGGTTTGGGGATGGCGAAGATCCGGGAGACTACCGTCACGAACCGAGCCGCACCGATGCGGCCACGACAGGAGTGACACGCACATATGGAGTACCGCTACCTCGGCAACTCGGGCCTCAAGGTCTCCGAGATCACCTACGGCAACTGGCTCACCCACGCCTCCCAGGTCGAGAACGACGCAGCCATCGCCTGGGCGTCCGGGCAGGAAGCGCTCGACGTCGGCATCTCGACGTTCGACACCGCCGACGTCTACGCGAACACCGGCGCCGAGACCGTCCTCGGTGAGGCGCTCAAGGGGGAGGCGCGGCGCCAGTCGCTCGAGGACATCGCGACGAAGGTGTTCGGTCCGACCGGTCCGAAGGGCCACAACGACACGGGCCTCAGCCGGAAGCACATCCTCGAGTCCATCAACGAGTCGCTCGAGCGCCTGCAGACCGACTACGTCGACCTGTACCAGGCGCACCGGTTCGACTACGAGACCCTGCTCCGAGGAGACGATGCTCGCCTTCGCGGACGTCGTCCGGCAGGGCAAGGCGCTGTACATCGGTGTCAGCGAGTGGACCGCGGATGCAGCTCCGAGCCGGCCACGAGCTCGGCGGACGACCTCGGGGTGCAGCTCATCTCGAACCAGCCGCAGTACCTCCGCGCTCTGGCGGGTCATCGAGGGCGAGGTCGTCCCGACGTCCGAGGAGCTCGGGCATCTGCAGATCGTCTGGTCGCCGATCGCGCAGGGCGTCCTCACCGGCAAGTACCAGCCCGGTCAGCCGCTGCCCGAGGGCTCCCGCGCGACCGACGACAAGGGCGGCGCCGACATGATCAAGCGGTTCATGCGCGACGAGGTGCTCACCGCCGTGCAGGACCTCAAGCCGATCTCCGACGAGCTGAACCTGTCGATGGCGCAGCTCGCCGTCGCGTGGGTGCTGCAGAACGTGCAGGAGAACGTGGCGTCCGCGATCATCGGGGCATCGCGACCGGAGCAGGTGCACGACAACGCCGGCGCCGCCGGGGTCGAGATCCCGGCCGAGCTGATGTCGCGCATCGACGACGCCCTCGGGGCCGTGGTCGAGCGCGACCCGGCGCAGACGAACGACAGCAGCCCGAAGACCCGCGAGGCGTAGCGCGGACGCGAGCCGCACCGCGCACGAAAAAAGGCCCCCTGCCGAAGCAGGGGAGCCTTTCACCGTGGCTGGACACGGCATCGATCCGTGGACCTTTCGATTTTCAGTCGAACGCTCTACCAACTGAGCTATCCAGCCGTGGCGACCCTGACGGGACTTGAACCCGCGACCTCCGCCGTGACAGGGCGGCACGCTAACCAACTGCGCTACAGGGCCATATTTTGTTGTCGGTACCACTCTGCTTGCTTGCTCACTCCGAAGGAAGTGACCCCAACGGGATTCGAACCCGTGCTGCCGCCGTGAAAGGGCGGTGTCCTAGGCCACTAAACGATAGGGCCGCAAGCGGTGCTTCGCGCTACCGATGGACAAGCATACGGATGGACTGCGGGTTTTCACAAATCGGGTGCCGTGGCGGCGGAATCCCCGGCGTGTCGCGTCCGGGCGCGCCGACCCCGCAGGGCTTCACTCACCCTGGGGCTCCAGGCCCGATTCGTGCTGTCGATGATCGGATGCGAGCATCGTCGTCGGTCCCGTACCCCCTCGTGCGAGGGGGTGTGCGGGTGCGACACCTGTTGTTACTGTTGCGCTTGTTAACAGTGTTACGTGCGTGAGCCTTGCCGCGCTGTTACGAAATCGAGATGTATGTCGACCCCACCATCGCTCTCACTCCGCCCCCGTCCCCGCCGCCGCGTCGTCGCCGCCGCGGTCGCCGTCGCGCTCACCGTCGGCACGCTCGGAGCACTGGCTCCGGTGACGTCGGCCAGCGCAGCGTCGTACCCAGCTGGTCGGACGTCCAGAAGGCGAAGGCGTCGAAGTCGGCGCAGCAGGCGAAGGTCACCGAGATCAAGGCGCTCATCGCTGACCTGTCGACGAAGGCCTCCGCGGCGAAGAAGTCCGCCGAGGCAGCCGGCACCGCGTACCAGAACGCGCAGACGAAGTACGACGACGCCACCCTCAAGCAGCAGAAGCTGCAGGAGCAGGCGGACGACGCCGAGAAGACCGCCGCCGCGTCCGAGGAGCAGGCCGGCCAGCTCGCCGCGCAGCTCGGCCGAGCGAGCGCGAACGACGTGACGACGGACATCCTCACGCACCCGTCGAAGTCGGGCGACCTGCTCTACGAGCTCGGCGCCATGTCGAAGCTGAGCGAGCAGGCGGACGGCATCTACTCGCAGGCGAGCCAGGACCGCGGCGTCGCGCAGGGCCTTGCCGACCGAGCAGACCTCGCGAAGAACGCCCTCGGCAAGCTGGCCGACGCGGCGCAGGAGAAGATGCAGGCCGCCCAGCAGGCAGCCGACGACGCGCAGTCGGTCGTCGACGCGCAGAGCGACAACCAGGCGCGGCTCGAGGCACAGCTGACGCTGCTCACCACGAACGAGTCGAACGTCGAGTCGCGCTACAACAAGGGCGTCAAGGCCGAGAAGGCGCGACTCGCCGCCCTCTGCAGCTGCGGCAGCCAAGGCGGCGGCGACGAGCTCGGGCGGCTCCGGCGGCGGATCGCCGAACTCGTCGGGCTGGGTGCGTCCCGCCGGCGGCTACCAGACCAGCCCGTACGGCTACCGCGTCGACCCCTACACGCACTACCGGGCCCTGCACGCCGGCGTGGACCTCGCTCCCGCCTGCTACGCCCCGATCTACGCCGCGCACTCCGGCACCGTGACCTTCGCGGCGAACGGCGGCGGCTACGGCAACGAGGTCGTGCTCGACAACGGCGGCGGGATCTCCACCGCCTACGGGCACATCGTCGACGGCGGCATCCTCGTGTCCGTCGGCCAGCACGTCAGTGCCGGCCAGCAGATCGCGAAGATCGGTTCGACCGGCTGGTCGACCGGGTGCCACCTCCACTTCGAGACCCGGATCAACGGTTCCGCCGTCGACCCGGTCCCCTTCATGGCAGCGCGGGGGATCTCGGTATGACCGTGTGCGCGCCCGAGAAGGCCCTGACACCACATGAAGAAGCCTGCGCGTTCCCTCGCCTGCGGCATCGCCACCGTCTCGTTGCTCGGCATCGGGCTGTCGGTGGGGCTCGCCGGACCAGCAGGGGCGACCCCGTCGGAGGCCCCGTCGTGGGCGGACGTGCAGGCGGCCAAGGCGGACCAGGCCGAGAAGCAGCAGACGGTCGACGAGCTCGCCTCGCGGCTGTCCTCGTTGCAGGACGGTGCCGACCAGGCCGGGATCGTGGTCCAGCAGGCCGGGCAGACCTACGCCCTCGCGGCGTCGGAGCAGCAGGAGGCCCAGTCCACGCTCGACGACCTGAGCGCGCAGTCGAAGCGGGCGAAGCGATCGGCGGACGAGTCGGCCGGCCAGGTCGCGGCGCTCGTGGTGGAGCTCTCGCGGACGGGCGGCGGCGACCTGTCGACGAGCATGCTCGTGGACGCTGCCAAGACGCGAAGGACCTGCTCTACCAGGTCGGCACGATGACCCACCTCTCGGAGCGCTCGGCGACCGTGCTCGCCCAGGCGAAGGCCGACGAGAAGACCGTCGACGCGCTCGCCGCGCAGAAGCGCCAGGCCACGAAGGCCCTCGCCACGGCGACGGACGCCACGAAGACCGCACTCGACGCGGCGAACGACACCGCGGCGAAGGCCCAGGGGCAGCTCACCGCGGCGCAGAGCCAGCAGCAAGAGGTCCTCGAGCAGCTGGCGTTCCTCAAGGGGTCGACGGTCGCCGCCGAGAGCGCGTACTTCACGCAGCAGCGTGCGGCGCAGGCCGAGGCCCAGCTCGCTGCGCAGACCACCGCGACGGGTGGCAGCGGTTCGGCGGACTCGCCGAGCGCCGGCGGCGGTTCGTCGACCGCGCCGAGCGCCGGCGGCGGCTCGACGCCGAGCCGGCCCGCGACCTCGCCGGGCAGCGGCGCCGGCGCGAGCACGCCGACGGCGCCGAAGCCGGCCGCGCCGCAGCCCGCTGCACCGAAGCCGGCGGCGCCGAAGCCCAGCGCACCGAAGCCCAGCGCCCCCAAGCCGACCGCGCCGAAGCCCAGCGCGCCGCCCGCACCCGCGCCGGCGCCGAGCACCCCGTCGCGAGCCGCGGGAGCGATCGCCTTCGCCCGGGCGCAGATCGGTGACGCCTACGAGTTCGGCGGCGCCGGCCCCTCGCGGTGGGACTGCTCCGGCCTGGTGATGGCGGCGTACAGCTCGCAGGGGATCGCCACCGGCGGCGAACAACGTCGTCTGGCAGTACAACTACTTCAAGTCGATCGGTCGACTCGTCCCGATGTCCCAGCGCCAGCCCGGCGACATCCTCTTCTACTCGAGCAACGGCGCCGCTTCCGGCGGGTACCACGACTCGATCTACACCGGGAACGGCCGCATGGTCGAGGCGGCGAACGTCCGCGTCGGCGTGGTCGAGCGGGCGATCTGGACCCCCGGCGACCTCCTGCCGTACGTCGCCCGTCCGAGCGGCTCGCTCTAGACGCCGCACCGCACCCCGAGACGAACAACGCGCCCCGTCAGGACGGGGCGCGTTGTTCGTACGAGTGCGATCCCGTGGCGGGCGAGCAGCCCGCGGACCGTCAGTGACCGGTCGGCACGTACGCGGCCTGGCCGGCCGTGACGATCGCCTCGGCCTCGGCGGCGTCGCCCCAGCCCTCGGCCTTGACCCACTTGTTCGGCTCGAGGTCCTTGTAGCGCTCGAAGAAGTGCGCGATCTCGGCCTTCGTCTGCTCGTCGACGTCCGAGATGTCCTGGATGTGCGCCCAGCGCGGGTCCTTCGCGGGGACCACGAGGACCTTCGCGTCGTTGCCGGCCTCGTCGCTCATCTTGAAGACGCCGACCGGGCGGACCTTGACGCCCACGCCGGGGAAGGTCGGGTACTCGAGGAGGAGCAGCGCGTCCACGGGGTCACCGTCGTCGGCCAGGGTCTTCTCGAAGAACCCGTAGTCCGTCGGGTACACGAACGACGTGAACAGCACGCGGTCGAGGTAGACGCGACCGGTCTCGTGGTCCACCTCGTACTTGTTGCGGCTGCCCTTGGGGATCTCGACGACGACGTCGTACGCGGCCATGTGTGCTCCTGGTCTGTCGGTTGAACTACAAAGCGCGGCTAACGTTACCGGGTGAACACTCCGCGTCCCCGGCTGGATCCCGCGGTCGCCGACGCCCGTCGCGCGGTCCGGACGCTCCTCGCCCAGGCCCTCGACGAATCGGTCGTGCGCGCGGGCGACCTCGTGCTCGTCGCGCTGAGCGGCGGACCGGACTCCCTCGCACTCGCCGCGGCCACCGCGTTCGAGGCACCCAAACAGGGACTGCGCGCCGGGGCGGTGGTCGTCGACCACGCGCTCCAGGTGGGCTCCGAGGCGGTGGCGAGCCGCGCCTCCAGGCAGGCATCCGAGCTGGGACTCGCACCGGTGACGGTCCGTCGAGTCGCCGTCGGGTCCGCAGGTGGTCCCGAAGGGGCCGCCCGGGAGGCACGACACGCGTCGATCGCGGAGGTCGCGGCCGAGACGGGGTCACCACTCGTGCTCTTCGGGCACACCCTCGACGACCAGGCCGAGTCGGTCCTGTTGGGCCTGGCCCGCGGGAGCGGGCCGGACTCGCTGTCCGGCATGGCGCCGCTGGCGCGGCGCGATGCCGGTCCGGCCTACGGGCGGCCGCTCCTCGGGCTCCGTCGGCACACGACGCGGCGAGGCGTGCGCGGTGGCCGGACTGGTGCCGTGGGACGACCCGCAGAACGACGACCCGACGTTCGCGCGTGTCCGGGTGCGGAACACGCTGATGCCCGCGTTGGAGCGCGAGCTCGGTGCCGGCGTGCCGGAGGCCCTCGCCCGGACGGCGGACCAGCTCCGCGAGGACTCCGCAGCGCTCGACCACTTCGCCGAGGAGATGGCGGAGGACATCGCCGAGCACTCCGAGGCCGGCATCTCGCTGTCCGCGCGTGCCCTGCACGCGAACCCGCCCGCGCTCCGGCAGCGGCTGGTGCGACTCGCGGTCGAGAGCGAGTTCGGCGTGACGCTGTCCCGCGTCCAGACGCTCGAGGTGTGCCGGCTCGTCACGGACTGGACCGGACAGGGGCCGATCGACCTGCCGGGTGTCCAGGCATCGCGGACCGGCGACCGCCTGCAGTTCACCGCCGGTTAGGCTGGGGTGGTGGAACTCTCCGACGTCCAGGCAGACCTGTCCGAAGTCCTCTTCACCCCCGAGCAGATCGACGACAAGCTCGCCGAACTCGCCGCGGTGGTCGACCGTGACTACGCGGGGCGCGATCCCCTGCTCGTCGGTGTCCTCAAGGGCGCGGTGATGGTGATGGCGGACTTCTCGCGGCACCTCAAGATGCAGGCCCGGATGGACTGGATGGCGGTGTCGTCGTACGGCTCCGGCACGAAGTCGTCGGGCGTGGTGCGGATCCTCAAGGACCTCGACACCGACCTGCACGGGCGTGACGTCCTCATCGTCGAGGACATCATCGACTCCGGGCTGACGCTCTCGTGGCTCAAGCAGAACCTCGAGTCCCGCGGTGCCGCGAGCGTCGAGATCGTCGCGCTGCTCCGCAAGCCCGAGGCCGCCAAGGTCGAGGTCGACGTGCGGTACGTGGGTTTCGACATCCCGGACGAGTTCGTGGTCGGCTACGGCCTCGACTACGACGAGCGCTACCGCAACCTGCGCGGTGTGGGCGTCCTCGCCCCGCACGTCTACTCCCTGACGCTCGGCACCAACGTCCGGCGCACTCCGGACGGGTTGTGAGTTCGCCCGCAGAGGACATCCATTTCTCGCCACAGAATCGCCGCCGTATGCTGACGTCCACGCAACTTCGGCAGAGAAGGTGTCGGGCGCTCTGCCCGGATCACATGGACTTCAAGCGCATCCTCCGCGGGCCGTACATCTACGTGCTCATTGCGATCGTGGGGATCTGGATCGGCTGGGCCGTGATCAGCCAGTCCGGCACACAGCAGATCGACACGCAGAAGGGCCTCGAACAGCTCTCCGACGGCAAGGTCTCGTCGGTGGTGGTGAACTCCACCGAGCAGCGCGTCGACCTCACCCTGAAGGACGGCAACGCGCACGAGCAGTTCTACTACTCGACGCCGCGCGGTGAAGAGGTCATCCAGGCCGTCAACGACGCGAACCTGCCCAAGGGCTACAACGACACCGTCCAGCAGGGGAACTGGTTCCTCTCGCTGCTCGGCATCATCCTGCCGTTCCTGATCATCGGCGCCCTCTTCTGGTTCCTCCTGTCGAGCGCCCAGGGCGGTGGCTCGAAGGTCATGCAGTTCGGCAAGTCCCGGGCGAAGATGAACAACAAGGAGAACCCGCAGGTCTCCTTCGCGGACGTCGCCGGGTCGGACGAGGCGATCGAGGAGCTCCAGGAGATCAAGGAGTTCCTCAAGGAGCCGGCCAAGTTCCAGGCCGTCGGCGCGAAGATCCCGAAGGGCGTGCTGCTGTACGGCCCTCCCGGAACGGGCAAGACGCTGCTCGCACGTGCGGTCGCCGGCGAGGCGGGCGTGCCCTTCTACTCGATCTCCGGTTCGGACTTCGTCGAGATGTTCGTGGTGTCGGTGCGAGCCGTGTCCGTGACCTCTTCGAGCAGGCCAAGCAGAACTCCCCGGCCATCGTCTTCATCGACGAGATCGACGCCGTCGGCCGCCACCGCGGTGCCGGCATCGGCGGTGGCAACGACGAGCGTGAGCAGACGCTCAACCAGCTCCTCGTCGAGATGGACGGCTTCGACGGCAAGACGAACGTGATCCTCATCGCCGCGACGAACCGTCCGGACGTGCTCGACCCCGCGCTCCTCCGTCCGGGCCGCTTCGACCGCCAGATCGGCGTCGACGCCCCCGGCCTGCAGGGCCGCAAGCAGATCCTCGAGGTGCACGCGAAGGGCAAGCCGCTCGCCGCGAGCGTCGACCTCGAGCTCCTCGCCCGCAAGACGCCCGGGTTCACCGGCGCCGACCTGGCGAACGTCCTCAACGAGGCCGCGCTCCCGACGGCACGCTCGAACGCGCAGCTCATCGACAACCGCGCGCTCGACGAGGCCGTGGACCGCGTGATGGCCGGCCCGCAGCGCCGCACCCGGATCATGTCCGACCAGGAGAAGCTGATCACCGCGTACCACGAGGGCGGCCACGCCCTCGCGGCGGCGGCGATGCGGCACACCGACCCGGTGACGAAGATCACGATCCTGCCGCGCGGCCGTGCCCTCGGCTACACGATGGTGCTCCCGCTCGAGGACAAGTACTCCGTCACGCGCAACGAACTGCTCGACCAGCTCGCCTACGCCATGGGCGGCCGCGTCGCCGAGGAGATCGTCTTCCACGACCCGACCACGGGTGCGTCGAACGACATCGAGAAGGCCACCGGCACCGCGCGCAAGATGGTCGCCGGGTACGGCATGAGCCGTGCGGTCGGGTCCGTCAAGCTCGGCTCCGGGTCGAGTGAGCCGTTCGTCGGTCGGGACATGGGCGGTGGGACGAGCCGCGACTACTCGGAGAACATCGCCGAGACGGTCGACGCCGAGACCCGTGCCCTGCTCGAGGCCGCGCACGACGAGGCCTACCAGGTGCTCAACGACAACCGCGACATCCTCGACCGCCTGGCCGGCGGGCTCCTCGAAGAGGTGCTCGACGCCCCGGAGCTCGTGGAGATCTTCAAGGACGTCCGGAAGCTGCCGGAGCGCCCGCAGTGGCTGTCGAGCGACAAGCGCCCGGTCAGCGACCTGCCCGCGATCGGGGTCCCCGGCAAGGCCGCGTCGACCGCAGCCGAGCCGTCCGACACCGAGTCGTCGAAGCCCCGTCGCCGTCCGTTCGGCAACCCGGGTATCGCCCCCGCGTAGGCCGGCGCTGACCGACCTGCCGACGAGACAGTCGCGTCGGCTCGCCGAGGTGAGCCAGGCGCGCGCCGCTGCCGCCGGAACCGCCGACGGTCGCGATCGACCTCGTGCACCAGCACCGGTGCCGGGGGTCGTGACCGGCCGTCGGCGCGAGCGCGGGACGCCGACGTCCGACGGCACCGGGTGATGGGCATCCTCAACGTCACCCCGGACTCGTTCAGTGACGGCGGGCTGCACCAGGCCTGCGACGCCGCGGTGGAGCATGCCCGGGCGCTCGTCGCCGCCGGCGCGGACCTCGTCGACGTCGGTGGCGAGTCCGCCGTCCCGGTGCGGACCGCGTGCCGGTCGAGGTCGAACAGCGTCGCGTGCTGCCGGTGGTGCAGCAGCTCGTCGCCGAGGGCATCGCGGTGAGCGTCGACACGATGAACGCCGCCACCGCCGAGCGTGCGGTCGACCTCGGCGCGGTGATCGTCAACGACGTCTCCGGCGGCCTGGCCGGCCCCGACGTGGCGCGGGTCGTGCAGGACACCGGCACCGGCTTCGTGGTGATGCACTGGCGCGGGCACAGCGAGCCGCATGTACCGGAACGCCGAGTACGCGCACGCCGTCGAGGGGGAAGTCCGGCGCGAGGTCGAACTCCGCGTCGCCGAACTCATCGTGCTGGGCGTGCGCCAGGGCAAGGTCGTCATCGACCCCGGCCTCGGCTTCGCCAAGCAGGGCGCGCAGAACTGGGAGATCCTGGCCGGCTACGAGCGGTTCGCCTCCGTCAGGCTGCCCGTCCTCGTCGCAGCGTCGCGGAAGCGCTTCCTCGACGGGGTCGGCAGCGCTGCCGGTGCCCGCGAAGGACCGCGACCTCGCCACCGCCGCCATCAGCCTGCTCGCCGCCGAACGCGGCGCGTGGCACTGTCACGCGTGCACGACCCGGCACCGACCCGTGCCGTGCTCGACGTCTGGGACGCCTGGAGGGCAGCTCGATCGTGAGGGACACCATCCAACTGACCGGGGTCCGTGCCCGGGGACACCACGGCGTGTTCGACCACGAGCGCGCCGGCGGCCAGGACTTCGTCGTCGACGTCGCGGTCGAGGTGGACGCCCGTGCGGCCTCCGGCACCACGTCCTCGACGCCACGGTGCACTACGGCGTGCTCGCCGAGCGGGTCGTCGCCGAGATCGAACGTGACCCGGTGGACCTCATCGAGGCCCTGGCCGAGCGCATCGCCGCCGCCGTGCTCACGCACCGCGCGGCTGGCGACCGAGGTCACGGTGCACAAGCCGCAGGCGCCGATCACGGTGCCCTTCACCGACGTCTCCATCACGATCCGCCGGACCAGCGGGGGCGCCCTGCCCGCCGACCGCGCGGAGGAGGAAAAGTGAGCCGCGCCGTCGTCGCCCTCGGCGCGAACCTCGGCGACCGGGGAGCACGCTGCGTGCCGCGGCATCGGCCATCGCCGCACTGCCCGGGGTCCGGCCGGTGGCGTCGAGCCGCGAGGTCGAGTCGATCGCCGTGACCCTCGACGGCCCCGACGCGACGAAGCCGCGGTACCGGAACGCCGTCGTGGTCGTCGACACCGAGCTCGCGACCGCAGCAGCTCCTCCTGGACGCCCTGCACGGCATCGAGGACGCCAACGGCCGCACCCGTGAGGTGCGCTGGGTGACCGGACGCTCGACCTCGACCTGGTGGCGTTCGGCGAGCTGTCGCTCGACACCGAGACGCTCACGGTCCCGCACCCGCGCGCCGAGGAGCGGGCGTTCGTGCTCGCGCCGTGGCTCGACGCCGACCCCGACGCGGTGCTGCCCGAGGCCGGACCGGTAGCCGGCCTGCTCGCCGCGCTGGGCGACGACACCGAGCGCGTCGACGAGCCGCGCCTGTTCGACGAGCCGACCCACGCCTCCGAGGCCCGCGACAGCCGACCGAACGCAGGCCCGAACGTGAAGCCGACCCGCGCCTCCACCCTCATCAGCGTCGCCGTGGTGGCCGCCGTGGCCGGTTTCGCGCTCGCCGCCGTCCTCGCCTCGCGGCAGGCCCCGCCGCTCTTCCTCGCGACGCCCCTCGGCGTCACGCTCGCCCTGATCGGCATCGCCGTCGTCCTGATGGCGCGCCCCGTCCGCCGGCACGCCGCGCGACGGCGCGACCCGACAGCGTCCGGTGGACCCGCTCTACGCGATCCGCGTCGTCGTGCTCGCGAAGGCGTCGAGCATCGCCGGAGCGCTCTTCGGCGGGTTCGCGGCCGGGCTGCTCGTTGCTACCTCCTGACCCGCTCCGCGTTTCCTTCGCTAGGCTCGGTCCTGCCGAACGCCGTGGCGGTCGGGGGTGGGCTCGTGCTGACGAGTGTGCGCCATCGTGGCAGAGCGGATGTGCATCGCGCCGCCCGGTGACGATGACGACGACGACCTTCCCCGGGGTGGCACGACGCAGGCGCTGCTGACCCGGTGCGTCGACCGACCAGACCGCAGGAGACCGCGATGCCGCGTGAGCGACTCGGCGAGCCGGGCCTCGGCCTGACGGGGACCACCTGGAACCGGGTGTCCCCCAGCTCGTCTGGACCGAGCTCCTCACGACCGTCGTCATCGGGGTCGTCGTCACCGCCGGCTGCGTCCTGATCGGCGTCGTCAGCGGCGGCTTCGGTCGCACCGCCGGCACTGTCTGGCTGTTGATCGCGATCGTGTGTTCGTCATCGCGGCCGTCACCGCCGTCCTGACCCCGCGACGGGTCCGGGCGATCGGAGTACGCACTCCGCGGCGACGACCTCGTGCTCCGGCGCGGCCTGATGTGGCAGCGCTTCACGGCCGTGCCGTACGGCCGCATACAGCTCGTCGACGTCAACCGCGGGCCGCTCGACCGCGTGCTCGGCGTGCTGGACGAGCTGAAGTTCGTGACGGCGGCCGCGTCGACGAACGTCCGGATCCCGGGCATCCCGTTCACCGACGCCGACGAGCTGCGCGACCGGCTCGTCGAGCTCGCCGAGTCCCGTCGCGCCGGGCTGTAGGGGTCGTCGTGACGTTCCGACCCGGTCCGCCGCCGCCCACGCCGCCGTCCGCGCGGGGCAACGCCGCCGCCGCAGCGCCGCTCACCGACGGCGAGTGGCACCGCCTGCGCCCGCTGACGCCGCTGCTCAAGGGCGGCATCTTCCTCATCGTGATCCTCGGGTACGTGCTCAACAGCCTGCGGGACCAGCTCGTCGAGTTCTTCATCCCCGGCAGCGGCCCCGAGGATGACGGCGACCCGGTGCGCTACGTCTACGAGCACGGCGTGGTCGGCTGGGTGCTGCTCGGCATCGTGGTGCTGCTCGTCGTGCTGATCGGCCTGTTCTACCTGTCGTGGCGCATGCACGAGTTCCGGGTCACCGGCGAGATCGTCGAAGTCCGTTCGGGCGTGCTGTTCCGCACGAACCGCAAGGCTCGGTTGGACCGGATCCAGGGCATCAACATCTCGCGCCCGCTGGTCCCGCGGATCTTCGGTACCGCGAAGCTCGAGATCGCCCAGGCCGGCAACGACGCGAACGTGCAGCTCGCCTACCTCGGCACGACGGCAGCGGACGACCTGCGGCAGCGGATCCTCGTGCTCGCCTCCGGCGCGAAGGAGGACGAGGCCGACAGCGGTCACGGCCCGCCCGCGCCTCGAACGGTCGGCTGCAGGACCGGGTCGACCAGGTCTTCGCGCCGAGCTCGACCCTCGGCCGTGCACGCTGACCCGCATCGTGAAGGTGCACCCGGGGCGACTGATCGCGTCGATGCTGCTCTCCGGCACGACCGTGTTCATCCTGCTGGCCGTCGCGGCGATGATCGTCAGCGTCGCGCTCACCGGCGAGTACGGGATCCTGTTCGGCCTGTTCCCGGCCGTGATCGGCGCCGGCGGGTACTACGTCCGGAAGTTCTCCCGCTCGCTGCAGTACGCGATCGCCGAGACCCGCGACGGCATCCGCATCGGCTTCGGTCTGGTGTCCACGTCGAACGGGACGCTCCCGCCGGGTCGCATCCACGCCGTGAGCGTCGCAGCCGCTGCTCTGGCGGCCGTTCGGCTGGTGGGACGTGCGCATCAACCGCGCGACGAACGCCGGCAACGGTGCGTCGGGCAACCAGCAGGTGTCCTCGATCGTGCTGCCCGTCGGTACCGCGACGGACGTCCGCGGAGGTCCTCGACATCATCCTCCCGGGCCTCGTCGGCGCCGCCGTGATGGGGCCGGCGGCCTCGCAGGAGCAGCTGCGCGAGGGGTCGTCCGAGGCCGTGAACGTCGTCGACGACAGCCTCACCACCACGGGCGACCGCGGCGGCTTCGTGCACTCCCCGCCGGGGTGCGTGGCTCCGGCCGTTCGCGTTCCGCCGCAACGGCTACCGCTTCGTGCCGGGCGCGGTGCTGCTCCGGCTCGGCGCCGTCTGGCGGTCGCTCGTCATCGTCCCGCTGCCCGTGTGCCGAGCATCAAGGTCTCGCAGGGGCCGCTCGAACGTGCGCTCCGGCTCCCCTCGGTGCACGTGCAGACCGTGCAGGGCCCCGTGTCGGCAAGCGTCGGTGCGCTGGACGCGCGCGACGCGCAGCGTCTGCTGGGCGGAGACCGCGGAGCGCGCCGTCGAGGCCGCTGCGGCCGGCACCTCCACCGCTGGCGCGAGCGGGAGGCCCGACCGCGGCCCGGCGCGCACGCCGCGGTCCCGCAGGACGCCGCGTCCACCGCCCCCGCCGGTTCCGCGCCGACCGTCACGACCAGCCCTACCGGGGCGGACCCGGCGGTGCGCGGAGCCGAGCCGACCCTGTTGACCGGCACCGTGCCTCCCGACTCGCCCTGGGGTGCCGTCCCGCCAGCCGGGAGCCGCACGATGAGGCGAGGCCGGCTGGGCGTCGGCGTGGTCGGCGCCGGACGCGTCGGGCCCGTGCTCGGCGCCGCCCTGGCGGACGCGGAGCACGCCGTCGTCGGGGTGACCGCCGTGTCCGACGAGGGGCGTGACCGCGCCGAGGCGATGCTCCCCGGCGCACCCGTCCTCGCCACGCCGGACCTGGTCGAGCGGAGCGAACTCGTGCTCCTCGCCGTGCCGGACGACCAGCTCGCCGGCCTCGTGCAGGGGCTCGCCGAGGCGGGCATCTGGCAGCCCGGACAGCTCGTCGTGCACACCAGCCCGGACCACGGCGTCGGGATCCTCGCCCGGCCATGGCTGCCGGCGCGATCCCGCTCGCGATCCACCCGGCGATGGCCTTCACCGGCACGAGCGTCGACCTCTCCCGGCTCCGCGACGCCTACTGCGCCGTGACCGCGCCGTCCCCGGTGCTCCCCATCGCGCAGGCGCTCGTCGTCGAGATGGGCGCGGAGCCCTTCGTCGTGGCCGAGCAGGACCGGCCCGCGTACGCCGATGCCGTCCGTGCCGCCGTGAGCTTCTCGACGGCGATCGTCGACCAGTCCGCCGGGACGCTCGACGGCATCGGGGTCGAGCACCCCGGCCGGGTCCTCGGGGCACTGGTCCGGTCGGCGGTCGAGAACGCGCTGGCCGCGGCCGACGGGCAGGCGACGCTGTGAGGACGAAGCCGTTCCGGATCCTCGGCGCCCAAGCGAAGGTCGGCTACGTCGTCGGAGCCGTCGTCATCGAGGTGCTCGGCATGCTGCTGCTGGCAGCGCTCGGGCTGCCCGGGGCGCTCGTGCCGTTCATCGGCGCCCTGTGGTCCCTGGCGATCGTCGTCGTCGGCGTGCGCGTCTTCCGGGGGCCGGACGAACCCGTCGAGCCGCCCCGTGCGTGGTGGCGGATGACCGCGGGGCCGGTCGTGGGGTTCCTGCTCGCGGCGTACTTCCTGGTCGACGCGGTCGTCGCGCGCGGGCTGACCACCTCGGCGGTCGACGCCGGTGGACTGGTCACCTCGGTCCTCATCGCGGCCGCGTACGCCGGGTCGTCGGTGACGCTCCTGGTGCTCCGCGCCCAGGGTCGGCCTGCGCCGGGCTCCGTCGGCGTTCGCGCACCGGGGCCCGGGGACGGGCGGGATTCGGGTCGGACCCCGCGCGCGGGTAGCATCGACGCGACCCCCACGACCATCGGAGCCGCACCAGCATGAGCGAAGAGACCGCCGCAGACGTCCTGTCAGCCGAGGAGACCAGCGAGCAGCGCCAGGTCCGGCTCGACAAGCGGGCGAAGCTCCTCGAGTCGGGCATCGAGGCCTACCCGGCCGAGCTCCCGATCACCACGACGATCCCGGCCTGCGGGCGCAGTACGCGCACCTCGAGACCGGCGAGGAGACCCAGGACGTCGTCGGCGTCGCCGGACGCATCGTGTTCTCGCGCAACACCGGCAAGCTCTGCTTCGCGACCCTGCAGTCCGGTGACGGCTCCCGTGTGCAGGCGATGGTGTCCCTCGCCGAGGTGGGCGACGAGTCCCTCGCGCGCTGGAAGGAGTTCGTCGACCTCGGCGACCACGTGTTCGTGCACGGCCGGGTGATCTCCTCGCGCCGCGGCGAGCTGTCGATCATGGTCGACGAGTGGGCCATCGCGGCGAAGGCGATCCTGCCGCTGCCGAACCTCCACAACGAGCTGAACGAGGAGACGCGGGTCCGCCAGCGCTACCTCGACCTCATCGTGCGCGAGGACGCACGGGCCACGGTCCGTGCCCGTGCCGCCGTGATGGCGTCGCTCCGCCAGACGTTCGCCGGTCACGAGTACCTCGAGGTCGAGACCCCGATGCCCAGACCCAGCACGGCGGGGCCTCGGCGCGTCCGTTCGTCACGCACTCGAACGCCTTCGACACCGACCTGTACCTGCGCATCGCCCCGGAGCTCTTCCTGAAGCGCGCGGTCGTCGGGGGTATCGACCGGGTGTTCGAGGTGAACCGGAACTTCCGCAACGAGGGGCGCCGACTCGACCCACTCGCCCGAGTTCGCGATGCTCGAGGCGTACCAGGCCTACGGCAACTACGAGCAGATGGCCGACCTCACCCAGGAGCTCGTGCAGAACGCCGCGCGTGCGGTGACCGGCGGGCCGCTCGAGGTCACCCTCGCCGACGGCAGTTCGTACGACCTGGGTGGCGAGTGGCCGCGCATCGACATGTACGGCTCGCTGTCGTCGGCCGCCGGTCGCGAGATCACGCCGGAGATGCCGCTGGCCGAGCTGCAAGGAGCTCGCCGCGGCCGAGGGCGTCGAGGTCGCGCACGCCACCCACGGCAAGTACGTCGAAGAGCTCTGGGAGCACTTCGTCATCGACTCGCTCGACCGCCCGACGTTCGTGATGAACTTCCCGGTCGACACCTCCCCGCTCACCCGCGAGCACCGCACCCGTCCGGGCATCGTCGAGAAGTGGGACCTCTACGTCCGTGGCTTCGAACTGGCGACGGCCTGCTCGAACTCGTCGACCCGGTCGTGCAGCGCGAGCGCTTCGTCGACCAGGCGCGCCTGGCTGCCGGGGGCGACCCGGAGGCGATGCGCGTCGACGAGGAGTTCCTGCGGGCGCTCGAGCACGCGATGCCGCCGTCGGGTGGCATGGGCATGGGCATCGACCGCCTGCTCATGGCGATCACCGGGCTCGGCATCCGCGAGACGATCCTGTTCCCGCTCGTGAAGTGAGCCCAGTCGGGCGAGGTACCATGCTCGGGTGCCGCATGGAGTCGTGACCGGGATCATCTTCGCCCTGACGCCGACCGTCGTCGTCGGCCTCATCTTCTGGTTCGTGATGCGCGCCATCATGCGGGCCGACCGCAGCGAGCGTGCCGTGTACGCCAAGGTCGAGGCGGAAGAGCGCGCCCGGTTCGAGCGCGAGCACGGCGTCCCCGCGCCGGCACCGGCCTCCGCCGAGTAGCTCCGCACGCGGGTTCACTCGGCGTTCACCGCGCGGTGTGACGCTGTCGCCCATGCACGCCGCAGCCGAGCCGGTCGGGCCGGCCGAGCCGCTCGAGCCGGCTGAGCCGTTCGACGGCCTCGACGACCTCGACACCGACGACGCCTTCGGGCACCCGGCGCTCACCGACGCCGCCCGCGACGACGCGGTCTGGTCGGACGGCGACGAGGACGACATCGACGTCTGACCGTCCGGGGATCGTCACCGCCCGTTCACCCGGACGACGCGTCGCGGGGTGACGATCGACCGCATGTCCATCACGCACATCCTCGCCGGCCGGAGCGCCGACGTCAGCGGCCCGATCGCCGCCGTCAACGGCGAGAGCGCCGTCGGCACGAACCGCGGCACCGTCTTCACCGGCCGCAGCATGGTCGGCGACATCGAGAGCGAGTACGACGAGTTCGACCGTGACGCCGATCTCGAGGTCTCGAAGCGCCGCGAAGGGTGGCTCGAACCGTCCTGGTGACCCCCACCGCTCCGCTTTCGGGGTACGACGACCGGATCACACCGATCCCGGCCGCCGTACCCCTTTCTCGTGTCCAGAGGACGCAACTTCGCGGGGTACACGGCCGGTAACCCGGGCGAAACATCTCTGCAACGCCGGAAACACGGCGAATCCAGGCCGATCTGCGGCCAGATGGGGGACCGGACCGACGTCGTGGTGTACCCCGTGGGGGACGGTTCCGATGGCGAAGCACGGAGAAGCCTGAGAATCGATCGGATCGGTTTGTGGGGTACACCTCGTGACCGCTTTACTCGTGATCACCCCACCGAGGCCAACACCGTCGAACGCAGGGAGAGTCATCATGACGATCGCGACCGCAGCACCGAAGACGACGACCACTGGCACCACCGCGCGCCGGAACACCAAGAAGACGGCAGCAGCGAAGACCTCCGCCGCCACCACCGAGACCACCACGCTCGACACCGAGGTCGAAGCCGACGAGCAGCTCGCCGGTGTCCGCGGCGCCTCGGTCGACCAGGTCGGCGACTACCTCCGCCACATCGGCCGCCTCTCGCTCCTCACCGCCGAGGAAGAGGCCGAGATCGCCCGCCGCATCGAGGTGGGCCTCTTCGCAGAAGAGAAGCTCAACACCGAGAAGGACCTCGCGAAGACCACCTGCAGCGCGAGCTCCGCTGGCTCGTCCGCGACGGTGAGCGCGCCAAGGAGCGCATGATCACGTCGAACCTCCGCCTGGTCGTGAGCATCGCGAAGCGCTACTCGCAGCGTGGCCTGCCGTTCATGGACGTCATCCAGGAGGGCAACCTCGGCCTGGTCCGTGCGGTCGAGAAGTTCGACTTCACGCAGGGCTACAAGTTCTCGACCTACGCCACCTGGTGGATCCGCCAGGCGATCTCGCGTGGTCTCGCCGACAAGGCCCGGACGATCCGCATCCCGGTCCACACCGTCGAGCTGATCAACAAGATCTCGCGCACCGAACGCGACCTGACCGTCGACCTCGGCCGTGCGCCGATGCCCGACGAGGTCGCCGCCGAGCTGAGCGCTGAGCGTCGAGGAACTCGTCGACCTCAAGGGCCGTTCGCACGAGCCGGTCTCGATCCACACCGTGGTCGGCGACTCGGACGACAGCGAGCTGGGCGACTTCATCGAGGACGAGGACGCCGCGAGCCCGAACGAGCTCACCGAGACGACGCTCCTGCACCGCGACATCCGCTCCATCGTCGCCGAGCTCCCGAGCGACGAGGCGAACGTGATCCGCATGCGCTACGGCCTCGACGACGACAAGCCGATGACGCTCGACGAGATCTCGAAGATCGTCCACACGACCCGCCAGGCGGTCAGCCGTGTGGAGTCCCGCGCCAAGCTCCGCCTCTTCGCCAAGGCGGTCTCGCAGGACATGCAGCTGTACCTGACCGACTGAGGTCAGAACACTTCGGCCGGCGCGTGAGCGCTGGCTCGGGGAACCGGGTCGTTCCGTGGGAAGGCGACTCGGTGGGGTGATGGGACGGCCCGCTCAGGCACTGCCTGGGCGGGCCGTCCGATCTCCGGGGGCCGGAGCGCGAGGCCGGTCAGGACGCCCGGCGTGCGGGGACGCGGCCAGCGCGGAGCAGTCCGACGGAACGCACGGCGATCGTGCCGACGAGCAGCGTCGCCGCGGCCACCACGACCCAGGCGGCCACCGTCCCGACGACGCCGAGACCGGTCGTCGTGAGCACGCGGACCCCGTAGGTCGCACTCGCGGCCGCGGTGAACGTCATCGCCCAGAACCCGATCGCGAAGCCGGTGCGGAGGTACCGCCGGACCAGGAAGACGTGCGGCAGCAGGAACGCCACCATCGTGGGCACCAGCACGGTGTCGACCGTCGACCACGTACCGCCGGTGATCGTCCACCACGCGTTGCCGGCGACGGCCGGTGGAGCGGACAGGATCGCCAGGGTCGGGAAGAGGGGCGGCGGGAGAGCCGGCCCGGTGGCGAGTCGGGCGAAGAGCACGGCCCCGATGAGCAGCCAGAAGAGGATCCCCGTCGCGAAGAACCCGACGGCGAGCGTCTGCTGTCCGATCGCCGCCGAGGGACTGCGCGGTCAGGGGCGACGCCGCGACCGTCGGCAGCAGGTAGCCGCCGTGCAGCGTCCCCGGCTCCCGTGGCGAGGGTCAGCAGCGACGCGACGAACCAGGCGCCGAAGGCGGTCGACAGGGCGGCGGTCGCCCAGGCCCCGGCGGCGCCGACCACCGGCAGCCACCCGGCCAGGTGCGCGCTGATCAGGAGCCGACGGCCGGCACGAGTGCGGCGAACGGACCGAACACCGGGTGCCGCAGGTCGTCGCGGACGCCGGGCAGCCCGCCGGCTCGGACGGCGTACCGCACGATCGTGGTCACCCGCACGACCGCGGCGACGATCCAGAGGACCTCGCCGACGACCTGCGGGGCGTGGAGCTCGGCGCCGGCGGCTGTCCAGGTGCCGGCGATCCCGGCCGTCCCGAAGGCGATGCCGAAGGTGTTCAGTGCGAGTTTCGGACGGGTCGAGCTGCTGCTGGCCATGGGGTGCCTCCTCGGGCGTGTGCCCGGGGAACCGAACCACCCAGGGTGGTTATTCCCCGGCTACTCCTCGACCTCGCGCCCCAGCTTCTGGCGGAGGTCCTGCGGGATGGGCTCGATGAGCTGGTCCGGCCGCACCGGCAGGTCGAGCAGGCTGAGCTTCACCCGCCCGGTCCGGCCGTGCCGCTCGGCGTCGAGGCGGACCACGCTGCCGGCGTCCTTCCGGAGCCGGACGTCGAGCTGCGCACCGGTCGCCACCTCGCCGACGACGAGCCCGTCGACCTCGAGCGCCGCGCTCCGGGTGCCCTCGGCGATGTCGAAGCGGTAGCGCTCGCGGGCGGCGAGCACCACGGCGCGGTCGATCCCCGCCATCGGCGCGACCGGGGTCACCGCGGAGCCGGACGGCGCGGGGGGAGAGCACGGGACCACCGGCGGCGTAGTTGTACGCGGTGGACCCGGCCGGGGTCGCGGCGACGATGGCGTCCGCGCGGTAGTAGCCGTAGCCGAGCCCACCGACGCTGAGGTCCGCCGACACCTGGCCCGCGCCCGGTCGCCGCACGATGGTGAGGTCGTTGAACGCGAGGTAGTCGGTGCGCGCCCCGCTCCAGAACAGCCTGGCCTCGAGCGCGTGGTGCGGTTCGAGCTGGTACTGGCCGGCGGAGAGGCGTTCGAGCGCGGCCTCGAGCTCCGGCGGTTCGATCTCCACGAGGAAGCCGACGTTGCCGTAGTTCACGCCGAGGACCGGCACCGGTCGCTTCGCCACGAGTCGCATCGCGCCGAGCATCGTGCCGTCGCCGCCGAGCGCGGCGACGAGGTCCACCTCTTCGGTGAAGTCCTCGTCCCCGATGACGTCGACGCCGCCGCCGATGCGCTGGGCGTCGGCGCGACAGGCGACGAGGCGTCCCCGTCCGGACGCGTTCCAGCGCTGCAGGGTCCGGACCGAACTCCTGCACGTTCTTGGTCGGGTGGACGACGAGGCCGACGACGGGCTGCTCCATGTCGGAATCGTACCGACCTCGTCCCGAACAGCCCTGGTTCTCATCACAGATGTGCGATATTCTGCATGCATGCAGGTCGCCACGCTCTCCGTCCCCGTGCCCACCCTTCGGCACGGCCGCGAGATCGTGCTCCTCGCCGAGCAGGAGTCGCGCGAGACCGGCTTCGGGTTCCTCGACGCCGAGCACCTGCTCCTCGCCGCCGTCACCCTGTGCTCCGGCATGCCCGCTTCCGACAGGTGCTCGAGACCCACGGCGTCACACCGGACCGGGTCCGCGCCGCCAGCAACGCCTTCGTCGGAGCACGCTCAGCGACGCCGTACGCACCCGACCGGGTCGCCTGCACCCCGGCCGCGGCCCGCGTCCTGGCCCGCGCGGCGCAGCTCGCCGACCCGGCAGCGCGGGTCGGCCGCACCACGTGGTCCTCGCGGTGCTCGACGGGATCGACGACCCGTTCATGGGCGCCGCGCACGACGTGCTCGAGCAGCTCGGCGTCGAGCCGCGCCGGTTCCGACGGGCCGTCCGTCGCGCAGCGCGGCGGGCGTAGTCGACCGGACCAGACCAGCGGCCTGGAGGCGCGTGGCGGGCCCGCACGCGCCTCCGGCGCCGTCCGTCCGCCCACCGCGCACAACCCGCAACGGGGTCACGCCCACGGCGAACAGGGGCAGCCACCGGGGGGAGCGCTGGTTACTCTCGATGTACGTCACCGGACTTCCACGAGTCCGGCAAGGGGAGAACACATGTTCGAGAGATTCACCGACCGAGCCCGTCGTGTTGTCGTCCTCGCTCAAGAAGAAGCGAAGATGCTCAACCACAACTACATCGGCACCGAGCACATCCTCCTCGGCCTCATCCACGAGGGCGAGGGCGTCGCCGCGAAGGCGCTGGAGTCGCTCGGCATCTCGCTCGATGCCGTCCGCGAGCAGGTCCAGGACATCATCGGGCAGGGCCAGCAGCAGCCGACCGGGCACATCCCGTTCACGCCGCGCGCCAAGGAGGTGCTCGAGCTGTCCCTGCGCGAGGCGCTGCAGCTCGGCCACAACTACATCGGTACGGAGCACATCCTGCTCGGCCTGATCCGCGAGGGCGAGGGTGTCGCAGCCCAGGTGCTCGTGAAGCTCGGCGCCGACCTCAACCGGGTCCGCCAGCAGGTCATCCAGCTGCTGTCCGGCTACCAGGGCAAGGAAGCGGTCGCCGTCGGCGGCGAGCAGCAGCAGAACGCCCAGCAGGGTTCGCAGGTCCTCGACCAGTTCGGTCGGAACCTCACCCAGGCTGCGCGCGACGGCAAGCTCGACCCCGTCATCGGGCGCGAGAAGGAGATGGAGCGGGTCATGCAGATCCTCTCCCGCCGCTCCAAGAACAACCCCGTCCTGATCGGTGAGCCCGGCGTCGGCAAGACCGCCGTCGTCGAGGGCCTCGCCCAGGCGATCGTCGAGGGCGACGTGCCCGAGGCGCTGAAGGACAAGCAGCTCTACTCGCTCGACCTCGGGTCGCTCATCGCCGGGTCCCGCTACCGCGGCGGGCTTCGAGGAGCGCCTGAAGAAGGTCACGAAGGAGATCCGCACCCGCGGCGACATCATCGTCTTCATCGACGAGATCCACACGCTCGTCGGTGCCGGTGCTGCCGAGGGCGCGATCGACGCCGCGTCGATCCTCAAGCCGCTCCTCGCCCGCGGTGAGCTCCAGACCATCGGTGCCACCACGCTCGACGAGTACCGCAAGCACTTCGAGAAGGACGCCGCACTCGAGCGTCGCTTCCAGCCGGTGCAGGTCAACGAGCCGTCGCTGCCCCACGCGATCAACATCCTCAAGGGCCTCCGCGACAAGTACGAGGCGTTCCACAAGGTGTCCATCACCGACGGCGCGATCGTGGCCGCGGCGAGCCTGGCGGACCGCTACGTGCAGGACCGCTTCCTGCCCGACAAGGCCATCGACCTGATCGACGAGGCCGGCGCACGCCTCCGCCTGTCGATCCTGTCGGCGCCGCCGGGCTCCGCGAGTTCGACGAGAAGATCTCGACGGTCCGCGGGTCGAAGGAAGCCGCGGTCGAGGAGCAGGACTTCGAGAAGGCCGCCTCGCTCCGCGACGAGGAGAAGAAGCTCCTCGGCGAGCGTCTCCCGCCTCGAGAAGCAGTGGCGTGCGGGTGACGTCGCCGCGTCCGGCACCGTCGACGAGGGCATCATCGCCGAGGTTCTGGCGCAGGCCACCGGCATCCCGGTGTTCAAGCTCACCGAAGAGGAGACCTCGCGTCTCGTCTTCATGGAGAAGGCCCTGCACCAGCGGGTCATCGGTCAGGAAGAGGCCATCTCGGCCCTGTCCAAGACCATCCGCCGCACCCGCGCCGGCCTGAAGGACCCGAACCGCCCCTCGGGCTCGTTCATCTTCGCCGGCCCCACGGGCGTCGGCAAGACCGAGCTCGCCAAGGCGCTCGCGGAGTTCCTGTTCGACGACGAGGGCGCGCTGATCTCCCTCGACATGTCGGAGTTCGGTGAGAAGCACACCGTGTCCCGCCTGTTCGGTGCCCCTCCCGGGTTCGTCGGGTTCGAGGAGGGCGGCCAGCTCACCGAGAAGGTGCGCCGTAAGCCGTTCTCCGTGGTCCTGTTCGACGAGATCGAGAAGGCCCACCCGGACATCTTCAACTCGCTGCTGCAGGTCCTCGAAGAGGTCGTCTGACCGATGGTCAGGGCCGCGTGGTCGACTTCAAGAACACCGTCATCATCATGACCACGAACCCTCGGTTCGCAGGGCATCGCCGGTGGCCCGGTGGGCTTCCAGGTCGAGGGTGACTCGGCCGTCGGCTACGACCGCATGCGCGGCAAGGTGAACGAGGAGCTGAAGAAGCACTTCAAGCCCGAGTTCCTCAACCGCGTCGACGACACGATCGTGTTCCCGCAGCTGTCGCAGCCCGAGCTGCTGCAGATCGTGGACCTGTTCGTGAAGCGTCTGTCGGACCGTCTGCTCGACCGCGACATGACGGTGGAGCTCACGCTCGCCGCCAAGGAGCAGCTCATCAAGGTCGGGTTCGACCCGTCCCTCGGCGCACGCCCGCTCCGCCGCGCGATGCAGCACGAGGTCGAGGACCAGCTGTCCGAGCACATTCTGCAAGGTGAGCTCAACGCCGGCGACCACGTGAAGGTCGACTTCGCCGACGGCAAGTTCGAGTTCGAGACCGGGCGTCAGCCGGGCCGCGAAGAGGTCCTCGCCGGGGCGGCAGCGGTCGAGGCCGCCGACGCTCCGCAGGGCGAGATCGAGTCCTAGGACACGTCCGCACAGGAGGCGCGGTGCCGGTTGCCACCGCGCCTTCCGTCGTTCCGACGTCCTGTGTGCGCGTCGTGTGTCCGCCGACCCCCTTCCGGGGGTACGGTGAGGACTGCGTGAGGCGTTCCCCCCAACACCTCGCGCGCAGCGATCGACCGGTTCCCCCCCAACGGGTCGAGACGCCGATGGCCCCGGTCTCCTCGGAGACCGGGGCCGTTGCTCGTTTCGGGGCCTTGGTGTCAGGCGCGCAGGGTGGCGGCGAACTCGCGGACCGCGGTCTCCCAGCGCTCCGGGTCCTCGTTCCACTCCAGCGTGTGCGGCGCCGTTCGGAACGCGACCGCGCGCACGTCGCGGCGTCGGGTGAGCCGGGTGACGTCGTCCGCCGCCACCAGCACGTCGGCCTCGGAGTGCAGCACGAGGGTCGGCGTCCGGGTGTCCTGCCACGAGGTCGTCCCCACCGGCTGCGCAGCTCCGGCGAGGCGGGAGACCACGGGTGTTGTGGCGATGCGCGCCGCCACGGTGCCGACGAAGCGGGGGAGTCGCGCCGCCCCGACGGCACCGCGCAGGGCGGACCGGACGTCGAGGAGCGGGGACACCGCGACGATCCCGTCGACCGGTTCACGCGTCGCGGCCACGGAGCACGCCAGCGCACCGGCGGACCACCCCTGCAGCACGACTCGGGCGGCGCCGCGAGTCCGAGCGGCACGGACGGCGGCGACGATGCGGTCCACCGCGACGGGGTCGAGCGAGCGGAGCGGGAGGTCGGTGGTGTCGAGCACCTCGGACGTCGCCCCGAGTCCGCGCCACACCCCGAGGCCGCGGAGGACCTGGCGCGGTCCGAGGGACTGCCCGTGGACGTGCACGACGTGGGTGTCGGCGCTGACGGGCTCGGTACCGGGGGTGTCCGCGGCGTCGTCGAACAGCATCGCGTCCCAGGTCCACTCACCGTCGGCCGCGGCGGACTCCGTTCGACGCCGGACGCCGTCCGCGTCGGGGCTCAGGACCTCGCCGACGCGGACGTCGTGCCCGTCGCGCGTGAGCCGGTACGTGCCCGGCAGGCGGGTGTCCCGCGTCTCGACGAGGTCGACCTCGGTGGCGGAGGAGCTCCGCACCGTGGCCGTCGCGGTGTAGGGCGTCGGGACGATCAGCCGACGCGCCACGAGGGCCCCGAGCCCGAGCGTACCGGCCGCGCCGACGGTGGTTGCCGAGTGCGGCGAAGCGTCCGCCTGTCATGTGGTCTCCCTGGTGCGTCCGGTGGTGGGTGCGGCGACCGCCGGGACGTCCTGTCCGGCCTCGCGCGCGCGGTCCTCGAGCTCGACGGACAGCCGGTGCAGGCGGCTCCGCCACTGGCGACGCTGCCAGACGATCGTGAAGTACAGGCCGTGGTTGCCGGACTGGGTCTCGAGGGCGTCGGAGCTCCGGCTCGAGCACCCGGAAGCGCCGACGGGTCCGGCGCCAGTCGCGGAACTCCCGCGCGGCGTCCGGGAGCACCCCGCCCGCGGCGCCGACGGCGAGCAGCACCATCGACGTGAGGAACACCGGGGCGTACACGGCCGACAGCACCCGCATCGCGGCATCGGCGCCCAGGACGTGCACGGCGTCGAGGGCGACGGCGATCACGGCGACGAGCACCATCGCACCCGCGCCGATGACGAACGGCCAGTAGGTCCGGCCGAGGTCACCCGTGCGGAAGGCCCGGAGGACCGCCAGCGCCGACCGTGCGATGACGATCGCGATGTAGGTCATCTCGACCGCGGAGTACAACGCGGTGGGCCACTGGTCGCCGTACTCCGCCATGAACGACGACGTCGGGTGCGGGGCGTCGATCAGCGAGAACAGCACGACGAGGGCGACGAGGACCGCCACGCAGCCGATCAACCGGCTCGGTCGGAGCAGGTTCGCCGAGCTGGCGGCCGCCTCGACCGACTGCGCGAGGGCGAACAGCCCGCAGACCATCAGGCAGCGACCGAGCGGGTCGGCGACGTTCGGCTCGTGCGTGACCGCGGCGAGGAAGGTCAGGACGTCCGACTGGTTGATCGTCAGTCCCACCGCGACGAAGGCGCAGCAGACCATGAGCCAGGTCACGCTCGCCGACTGCGTGCGCACGAGCCACAGCCGTGCGACGAGCACGAGCAGGATGAACCACACCGGGAGCGAGCCCCAGACGTGCAGCGTCACCGGGAAGATCCCGGGCTGCTGGCCGTCCGGGTCGAGCAGTCCGATGCGGAGCGCGAGCTGGTCGGCGACGAGCTCGACCTCGTGCTCGTGCAGGGTGTCCAGCGAACGGGTGAACGCGGTCCGTCCGGTGAGCAGCCCGGTGTACGCCTGGTGGTCGCACCCGCGGTCGTCCATGAAGACGTGTGCGAGCTCGTGCAGGACGCACGCGACCCGGGAGCGCTCGGAGAGGTCGGGTCGGGTCTCGAGCAGGGCGTGGTCGGCGCGCTGGATCAGCCGCGCCGACAGGTCGCCCGGCAGGTCCGCCGTGCGCACCGCGATGGGCTTGCCGAGCGCGGACTCCGCACGCTCGACGAGCTCGGGCAGGGACAGTCGGCGGGGGAGTCCGAGGCGCTCCACCCGACGGCGCGCGTCGGACTGCCGGCGGATCGCGCCGAGCCGGTCGCGGAACGCCGTCACGATGCGCCCCCCGGACTCGTCGAGGCGCCGGACGTGCTCGGTGAAGTCGCGGATCTCGTCGGCCGTGGCGAACTCGCCGAGGCGGCGCGTGGCGAACGCGACGACCTCGCGCTTCCGCAGCTCGAGCACGAGTTCGAGCTGCGCCTGCACCCGCTCCGGCACGTCGGTGCTGCCCGCGGGATCGGTCAGGTACTCGGCCGGCACGCCGAAGTAGTCGGCGAGGGCGGCGAGGAGCCGCTGGTCGCGCACGGCGGGTCCGTTGCCGCCGAGCATGTACCCCCAGCGCGGCCGGCTCATCGAGACACCCTGCGTCTCGATCTCGGCGGCGATCTCCTTGTAGGACGGTCGCTGGCCCGAGTTCGCCTCGACGACGTCCATCAGGAGCTGGAGCTTCCGGGAGAGTTCGCGCCGGTGCGCGTCGTCGTCGTTGTACTCGATCACGTCGTCCCACCCTTTACATCTGTCTCAGACATGATAAAACTGGACCAGCGCGACGGCCAGCCTCGACCACTCTGCCAGGGTCCGGCCCGCCCGTCAGGTCGGCATTTCGTGGGGGGATGCCGAAACCGGGAACGCGATCCGTGCGCCGTGGGCGGGACCGGTGGACGGACTGGAGGCGCGGTGCCAGCTGGCACCGCGCCTCCAGTCCGATCCGGGGTTGCGTCCTACGCCTGGACGTCGCCTCGCCAGCCGGGCTCGGTCGGGGCGTTCTCGACCCGCTCCTTGTAGTTCTGCAGGTCCTTCTTGACGGCGTGACCGCCGACGCCGACGGCGGAGCCGAGCTTCTCGAGGAAGCCGGACGGCTCCCAGTCGATCTGCGCCGTCACACGGGTCTCGTTGTCCGACAGCTTGTGGAACGTGACGACACCGGCGTGGTCGGTCTCGCCGTCCTTCACGGTCCAGGCGACACGCTCGTCGGGGTGCTGCTCGGTGATGACGGCGCGGAACTCGCGCTCCTGACCGGCGACCTTGACGGTCCAGTCGGTGGTCTTGTCGTCGACCTGGACGATCTTCTCGACCTCGTCGAGGAAGTGGGGGAACTCCTCGAAGCGGGTCCACTGGTCGTAGGCCTGACGGACGGGGACGTTGACGTCGACGGTTTCGATGATCTGAGGCATGGTGTGGACGGTAGGCGGCGGAGGCTGGGCGCCGTCCAGGGCGGCGTCCCCCGGTCGCCGGGTGCCGCTCGCGCGCGCCCGGCTATGGTTGTCCGGATGACTGAGCACGGGAAGCTTACGCGTTCCACGAACGGGACGACCACGGCATCCTGGTGCGCCCGGCGCTCGCCTCCGACGTCCCGCACATCCAGCGGCTGATCGCGCCCTACGTCGACCGCCGCATCCTGCTCGGCAAGGAGAACGTCGCGCTCTACGGCTCGATCCAGCAGTTCCGGATCGCCGAGGGCCCCGACGGCGTGCCGATCGGGTGCGGAGCGCTCGCCGTGTTCTGGGACGACATCGCCGAGGTGCGCACGCTCGCGCTCGACCCGGACTGGATCCACAAGCGGGTCGGGCACCGGATGCTCGAAGCCCTCGAGCACGACGCCCGCGAGCTCGGTGTCGCGCGCATCTTCTGCCTGACCTTCGAGGTCGAGTTCTTCACGAAGCACGGGTACCTCGAGATCGGCGAGAGCGTCGTCTCGCCCGACGTCTACGCCGAACTCGTCCGGTCGTCGGACGAAGGGGTCGCCGAGTTCCTCGACCTCGCCCGGGTCAAGCCGAACACGCTCGGCAACACCCGCATGCTGAAGATCCTCTGACGCTTTCCCGCGTCGCTCGGCGGGGTGGCCTCGTCGCGTGCGCGCCGTTGTCTACCCTGTGCGCATGTCGTCGTTGCGTCATCCCGTCGGGCCCGAGAGACCGGGCGTCTACTGGCGCCGTCGTGCCACCGTCGTCGGGGTGCTGCTGCTCATCGTGGTCGTCGTCGTGCTGATCGTCGTCGGGCGGGGGAGTGGGGCGAGTTCGGCGGAGCCGTCCGCGTCCGCGTCGGCGTCGTCCTCGGCTGGGTCGTCGGCTGCGTCGACCGCCGCCGCTGCGCCGTCGTCCGGGTCGTCGTCCGGGTCGTCGGCTCCGGCCACGCCGCGCGCCACGCCGTCGGCGGCGCCGTCCCGGGCCGCTGCTGCCGGGGCGACCTGCGCGAAGGACCAGGTGCAGCTCACCCCCGTCGTGGACAAGACCGCCTACGGGCCGACGGAGGACCCGAAGATCGCGATGTCGATCAAGAACACCGGCTCGGCGTCGTGCCACATGGACCTCGGGTCCGCGCAGCGGGTGCTCACCATCAGCTCGGGCGAGGAGCAGTACTGGTCGTCGAAGGACTGCCAGACCGGTGGGACGAACCAGGACGTCACGATCAAGGCCGGGCAGACGCTCACCACGCCGGCGATCGAGTGGGACCGGACGCGCTCGTCGACGTCGACGTGCGACTCGTCGCGGCCGTCGGTGACCGCCGGGGGGCGAGCTACCACCTGCAGGTCGCGGTGGGGAACCTGGAGTCGAAGGACTCGGTGCAGTTCATCCTCGACTAGGCGTGGGGCCTCGCGGGCCGCTAGCCTCTCCTCAAGTGGATTGGGAGTGCCCGATCGGCGTCGAACCCCTGGCCCAGGCCGGGGTTCTCGCTTGTGTCGGGGAGCGGCCGTGGTCTCCGCTCCCGTCATCCGGGCCTCGCGACTCAGGTGACCGGAGATGCAGAACGGGCCCGCCGTCCAGAGGACGACGAGGCCCGTTCAACTGAGGGTGATCAGCCGATGACGGTGATGTTCTCCGCCTGCGGGCCGCTCACGGCCTCGGTGATCTCGAACTCCACCTTCTGGTTCTCCTCGAGCGACTTGTAGCCGTTGCCACCGCTCGCGGAGAAGTGGGCGAAGACGTCAGCGCTGCCGTCGTCCGGCGCAATGAAGCCGAAGCCCTTTTCGTTGTTGAACCACTTGACGGTTCCAGTTGCCATGATGGCGTTCCTTACTTTCTTGCCAGGCGAGATTTTCGCTGCCTGTCTTGCGAAGCGGTACTTGCTACCGCCGATCCGACAACCGATTGCTGTCTGATCGATGCGCCCCGCGGCGTGGGCGGGCGGAACGGGTTCGGGGCCAGGCGGCCGGGGAAGGCCAGTGACCGATGGCGCTCGAGGTGCAGGGCACCGGAAGAACGATGGACTCCCGCCGAAGCGGTTGGTACCAACACGGGCTCACGGCCGCAAGGGAAGAGCCGAGTCGCTGAACCGTCGTGAATCTGGTGGACTAGGGGGTGATGGCAGACAAGGAACAGCGCTTCCGGAGCGAACAGCTCGAGGAAGCCCTCGCACAACAGGACGTCGCAGCGGTGGCTTTCGCGCTCCGCAACGACATCGTGATCGTCCCCCGGCTCGTCACCGGCAAGAAGGACATGCAGGTGCGGGTCTTCGGTCGCGAAGGGTCCGAGAAGCGCATCCTGCTGCTGTTCTCGTCGGCGGACGCCTACACGGCGATGGTGCCGGACGAGATCCGGCAGGTCATGGTCTACGACGGCGCGCGCCTCGGCGAGTTCCTCGCCGCGCACCTCGACTCGCTCGGGGGCGTGTTCTTCGACATCGCCGGACCGCACGATGCAGGCGACGCCCGAGGACCTGCTGGCCGCACTGCGCGCCTGAACCGTTCTGCTCGGTTCGCGTCCTTCGGCGTGTCACGGTCGGTGGCTCAGGTCGCCGGCCGGTCCGACGTCGATCAGAAGGCGCGGTCGAGTTCGCGTTCCCGCTCGCTGCTGGCGAGGGAGAACGCGACGCGCAGGGCTTCGCGAAGGTGCTGCGAATCGGCACCGAGCACGGTCGTGAACCCGAGCCGTGCGGCTTCGTTCGCGCGCTGCTTCGTGCCCGTCGTCGGTCGGATCTCGCCGGCGAAGGCTGATCTCGCCGACCGCGGCCAGGGAGTGCGGGAAGGGGCGGTCGCGTGCGGCGCTCGCCAGGGCCAGTGCGATCGCGAGGTCCGCGCCGGGTTCGGTGAGCTTCATGCCGCCGACGGTGGACACGTAGACGTCGGCGTCGGACAGCTTCAGTCCGGCACGTCGTTCGAGAACGGCGAGCAGCATCGCCACCCGGGACGAGTCGACGCCGTTCACGACCCGGCGGGGCTGCGGCGCCGAGCTCGGCACGACGAGCGCCTGCACCTCGACCGGCAGCGCCCGACGCCCCTCGAGCGCGACCGTCACACAGGTACCCGACACCGGGGCACCGTTCTTGGACATGAAGAGTCCGCTCGGGTCGGGGACCTCGTGGATGCCGTCGCCGGCCATGTCGAAGCACCCGACCTCGTCCGTCGGGCCGAAGCGGTTCTTGAGCGCGCGGACGAACCGGAGTGCCGTCTGCCGGTCCCCCTCGAAGTGGCACACCACGTCGACGAGGTGCTCGAGCAGCCGTGGGCCGGCGATCGTGCCGTCCTTCGTCACGTGGCCGACGATCAGGACGGGGAGGGCGCGGTCCTTCGCGATGCGGATGAGGGTCGACGCCACCTCGCGCACCTGTGACGTGCCCCCGGCGATGCCGTCGATCGCACTCGACGAGATCGTCTGCACCGAGTCGGCGATGAGGAGATCGGGCGCACCTGGTCGATCTGACCGATGATGACGCCGAGGTCGACCTCGCTCGCCAGGTAGAGGTCGTCGTGCATGGCCCCGTGCGTTCGGCCCGGAGACGGACCTGGTCCACCGATTCCTCGGCACTGACGTAGAGGACGCGCTTGCCGGAGGCCGCCGCGCGTGAGGGCCACCTCGAGCAGGAGCGTCGACTTGCCGACGCCGGGCTCGCCGGACAGCAGGACCGCGGCACCCGGCACGACGCCGCCGCCGAGCACCCGGTCGAACTCGCCGATGCCGGTCTGCCAGCGCTGCACCGTCGTGCCACGTGCTTCGGTGATCGGGCGCGCGACCCGGTTGCCGGCGACCGCGACCGCGCTCGTCCCGCGTGCGCTGACCGTGGCGGCTGCGGTGTCCTCGACGGTGCCCCAGGCCTGGCACTCGCCGCAGCGGCCGACCCACTTGATGCTGGTCCAGCCGCACTCGGTGCAGCGGTAGAGAGACTGGGGGCGCGCCATGCTCGTCAGGTTAAGCCGTGCCGCCGACACCACCGGACTGGTCGTCCGGGTCGTCGTGCCCTGCTCCGGGGATCGGGACCGACCCCGTCATGCGCTGCCGGAGTCGGTCGATGCGCCCGGGACGGTCGGCGTGGTCGAGTGCCTCTGCGCCCTCGACGTCCTGCTCGGCACGTGCCGTCGCCACCGCGCCCGCACCGGCGCCGAGGTCCTCTGCCTCCGCGCGGAGAGGTAGTGCCGGATCGCCGCGACCACGTCCACGCGCGCGTCGACGGCGGGCTCGAACGCGCTCGCCCAGATCTCGTACCCGCGGTCGTTCGGGTGGAACAGGTCCCCGTAGCTGTTGAAGAACGTCCGACGCAGCCCGACGCGCTTCGTGATGGTGTGCAGCGGCGCCACCGTCAGACCGAACTCGTCGGCCACCCGGTGAACGATCTCGTTCGCCACGGCGACCTTCCGCTCACGGTCGGGCACGAACATGCACGGCAGCTCGGCCACGATGGCGTGGGACGGCACGGCGCCGTAGATCTCGCGGATGTTCCGCTCGAACTTGTCCGGGTGGAAGTCGGCGATGTCGTTCGCACCGATCGACACCGTGCAGATGTCCGGCGAGTAGTGGCGGAGCTTCGGCAGCTGGTCCTTCCGAGCGCCCCACGTCGTCGACCCGGACACGCTGAGGTTCACGACGCGGACCGAGGTGCGGGAACGGTGTCGGATCCGGCGTGCGAGCAGCCCCACGTAGCCGCGGTGCGGTTCCTCGCCCCGACCCCTGCGCAGCCGAGTCGCCGATCGCCAGGTAGGTGATCTGCCCGTCGTGCTGCAGGCGCTCGCGCCACCAGTCCGCGTGCACGGGGAGCATGTCGACGACGCGTCGAGCGGCGGCGCGTTGCCCGCGGACGCCGGCGCGGGCGCCGAACGTCGCGCCACCGAGGACGGCGAGGCCGCCGCCGATCGACGTGAGCAGGGCGATGAGGGTGCGCGATCTCATTCCTGGCACGGTACGCCGCGCAACCAGGTGCCCGGTGAGCCGAGCGCGAGTTGTGGGCGGGGGTCGGAGACCGGCCACCTGTGGAGGGCGAGCCGACCTGCGGTGGTGCGACGGGCCTCCCGGATCGTGTAAACTCTTTCCCGGTACCGTGTCCGAGCGGCCGAAGGATCATGTCTCGAAAACATGTGTGGGGGCAACTCCACCGTGGGTTCAAATCCCACCGGTACCGCCACAGAAAGCCCCCGTTCACGCGGGGGTTTTCTTCGTTCACGGCACCATTCCGACGCAGGTCCCCCGCACCTTGCAGCCAGCCTGCGCAGTTCCGCTGATGCGGTCGCCGCCGCGCGCCTGCGACGATCGCGATCGTGCCGTCCTACCTCCTCTGCTCGCCACCCGTGCACGGCCACGTCACACCGGTGATCGAGCTTCGGACGAGGAGCTGGTGGAACGCGGCGACGCGGTGACCGTCCTGACCGGCCGTCGGTACGAGGACGCCGTGCTCCGGTCGGGTCTCGCCTTCGCGCCGCTGCCGGCCGAGGTCGACTTCGACGACAGCGACCTGGACGCCTGGCTTCCCGGTCGTGGCGAGGCGAAGGGGCTCGCGGCGGTGCGCCAGGACATGATCGGCATGTTCGCCCGCGTGCTCCGGGGCAGTGGCGGGCCGTCGAGGCGCTGTTGGCGTCGCAGCGGTTCGACGGGATCATCGGCGACGCGACCTTCACCGGGCTGGCCCCGTACGCGTCGCGTCCGGCTGCGGAGCGGTTGCCGGTCGTCGGGGTGTCACCGGTTCCGGTCGTCCTGACCAGCGTCGACACCGCACCGTTCGGACTGGTGCTCCCGCCCGCGCGGTCGGTCGTCGGCCGCCTCCGGAACCGTGCGCTGAACGCCTTCGTCCTCCGCGGGCCCCTGGGGCCCATCGGGGTCGCTGTGGACGAAGCGCTCGCCGAGGTCGGCGAGCCACCCGCGACGATGCCGTTCTCCGACTACCCGTACCGCTCCTACGATCGCCTGTTCCAGCTCAGTATCGCGGAGCTCGAGTACCCGCGCCGGGAGCTCCCGGACACCGTCCGCTTCGTCGGTCCGCTGCGCCGCCGGAGAGGGGTCCGCGCCGACGGCTTGCCGGCGTGGTGGGGTGACCTCGATTCCGGTCGGCCGGTGGTGCACGTCTCGCAGGGGACGATGGACAACCACGACCTGGGGCGGCTCGTCGTCCCGACGCTCCGTGCGCTCGCGGACGAGGACGTCCTGGTCGTCGTCGCCACCGGTGGTCGTCCGGTTGACGAGGTCGTGCGTGCCGTGGGCGGTCGGCTGCCGTCGAACGCCCGTGTCGAGGAGTACCTGCCCTACGACGAGCTCCTTCCCCGGTGCGATGCGTTCGTCACCAACGGCGGATTCGGTGGCGTCCAGCGCGCGCTCGCGGCGGGAGTCCGCTCGTGGTGGCCGGCAGTACCGAGGACAAGCCGGAGATCGCCGCGCGGGTGCAGTGGGCGGGGTGCGGCATCGACCTCCGCACCGGGACCCCGACGCCCGGGCGGGTCCGGGCTGCCGTCCGGCGGGTCCTGGGCGACGGGATCCTGCGTCGTCGCACTGCGGTCCTCCGTGACCGGATGGACGCACTGCCGGACCGGTCGACATCGTCCGGGACGCCCTGATCGAACTCGCCGCCGCCGGATCCGCCGGTGACGCGAACGGGCCCTCGAGGGGCTCCCCAACGAAAGGCCTTCCGTGTCACTTCGCACCCTTCCCATCGCCGACGTGCAGCAGATCGAGCAGGCGGAGGCCGACTACTTCCTGCGGTTCCTCGCGGGGCGTCGGCACCGGACCAGGAGGCCCTCGGGATCCGCACCGCGAGGTACGGTGGCGCGACGGCCGCGGCGATGGCCGGCGACCCGACGGGCTACTGGAGCAAGAGCATCGGCCTCGGCTTCGACGTCCCGCTCGACCGTGCGGTGCTGACCGACGTGCTCGCGTTCTTCCGTGCGTCGGGGCGGCAGTCGGCGCTGGTCGCGGTTGCACCACAGGTGCTGCCGGACGACTGGGACGCCATCTGCGCGGAACTGGGTCTGACGGCGAGCCCGTCGTGGGCCAAGTTCGCGTGCCCGGTCGACGAGTTCGTGCCGGGGGAGACCGACCTCGACGTCCGGGAGCTGACGGCGCACGACACGGGGGCCTGGGCGCGGATCATCCGGGAGGCCTTCGGGATGACGGACCCTGATCTCACGCCGATGCTCCGCGGGGTGTTCGACGACCCCGAGGCGCGGGTGTTCGGCGCCTGGGACGGCGATGAGCTCGTCGGGGCCGGCGCCGTGCACGTCGTCGGCGAGGTCGCCTCGATCAACACCGGCGGGACGCTGCCGTCACACCGGAACCGCGGCGTGCAGGCCGCGATCCTCACCGCGCGCCGCGCGGCTGCGGTCGAAGCCGGCTGCCGGCTCCTGGCGGCCGAGACGGGTCTGTCCACGAGCAACCCCTCGTACCGGAACCTCGTGCGCTCGGGCTTCACCCCACCACTACGACCGGACGAACTGGCTCTGGAACGCCTGACCGGCCGGTCGCCGCGGGCCTCCGCCGGCGGGGGCGGCCGTCACGAGCCGGCGCTGCGGACCGCGTCGGAGAGCGCACCGGCGACGGCGTCCCACGGGCCGACCGACCGCGCGACGACCGCGACGTCTCGGTGGAGCGGCGGGTCGAGCGGTGCTCGTGGGTGGTCGCCGGCGACCGCGGACACCGGCACGACGGCGACGCCGAGCCCCGCCCCGGCGAGTGCGGCGGCGGCGCGGGGCGACCCGACCGTCGTCACCGGTGACACGGCTCGCCCCGCGAGGGTCTCGATGAGCCACTGCCCGTAGCCGCTGGCGGGGTCGATCCCGATGAAGGGACCGGCAGCGACGACGTCGAGCGAGACCGACGGCGCCTGCGCGCCGGCCGCGACGATCTCCTCGTGTCCGGCGGAGCGCACCACCAGGTCGGGCGCGACGACGGGACCCGGCACGACGGCGAGGTCCTGGTCACCCCGGCGGACGGCCTCGACCATCGAGGTGGCACTCGCGCCCTCGGTCAGACGGGGCAGCAGGCGCCCGGAGGAGTGGAACGAGCGCAGCACCGGCACGATGAACGGCTCGGTGAAGGACTGCGCGACGACGATCCGCAGCGCGACGCGTCCCCGTGCGGCGTCCTCGGCCCGCCGGGCGGCGTCGACCGCGACCCGTGCCGCCGGCGCGAAGGCCCGGCCCGCCGCCGTCCAGGGTGGCTCCGTGGCGACCGCGATCGAGGACCGACACCCGGAGCTCGCGCTCCAGGGACGCGATCTGGTGCGACACGGCCGGTTGCGTCAGGTGCAGCGTGCGGGCGGCCCGCGAGGATCGAGCCGGCGTCGACCACGGCGAGGAACACCTCGAACGCACGCAGGTTTGCCATCGTCAGCATCTTATGGCTGACCCAGAGAACATCGAGGAGACTTCGGGAACCGATGGCGGCGGCCGGTCGTTCCTCCTCTGGTGCACGGCGACCGCCGCGCACCAGGCACCAGGGAGGAACCCACCATGACGAACCACGACCAGAAGCGCATCCTGCTCGTCGGCGGCGGCTCGGGCATCGGTCACGCGATCGCCGCGGCCCTGCTCGAGCGCGGCGACCAGCCGATCATCGGGGCACGTGACCCGGAGCGTGCGACGGCGGCGCTGCCTGCCGAGCGCTCCGCGACGTACCGGTCGTGCGCGCCGACGTCACCGACGAGGAGACGATCGCCGCACTCACCGCATCGGGGCCGTTCGACGCGGTCGTCTCGCTGGCCGCGCGGGCTCGGCGAACGGGCCGGTCGGGTCGCTCGACCAGGCAGCGGTCCGCAACGCGTTCGACGCGAAGGTGGTCGGACCGATGCTGCTCGCGAAGCACCTCGCGCCCTCGGTGCGTCCCGGCGGCGTGTTCGTGCTCTTCTCCGGCGTCGCCGCCTGGAAGCCCGCGCCCGGACTCAGCGTCATGGCGACCGTGAACGGCGCGGTGTCGTTCATGGCGGAGGCGCTCGCCGTGGAGCTCGCCCCGGTGCGCGCGGTCGCGGTGTCGCCCGGCATCATCGACTCCGGCCTCTGGGACTTCATGGGCGAGGACGGCAAGCGCGACTTCTTCGCCTCGACCGCCGCGACGAACCCGGCACGACGCGTGGGGACACCGGACGACGTCGTTTCCGCGGTGCTCCTGGCGGTCGACAACACCTTCGTCACCGGGACCACGCTGCACGTCGACGGCGGCGGCCACCTGGCCTGAGCGACGTCGCGGCGCGGACCGTTCCGATCAGGCTCGGTCCGCGTCGACGACCAGCCAGCGGAGCAACTCGGTCGTCGACCGTCGGTCCGGCGCAGTGCCACCGAGAGCGGCAGCCGCCCGCTCCGCGACCGCGTCCGGCAGGAGGTCCAGGAACCGCTCGACGGCCATCGGACCGGACGGGTCGGTGCGCGCGTGCAGGGTGCCGGTACCGATGCCCGTGGCCTCCGCGAGGAAGGTCACGGGAAGCCCGCCTCGCGGGCAGCACCGATCAGGCGGCGGGTGTCGCGGAAGCGCCGAAGCCGGTCGTCGCCCGACGCACGCCGTTCGACCGTGAGCGCGGCGAGCAGGAGCCGGGCGACCGCGCGGCGCGCGGCCTCGGACGTGGTCAGCAGCGGTGCGGTCGGGGACGGCTCGGTGGAGAGGGGCACCCGCCCACCCTGGTCGAGCGCTCCGTCGCGTGCATCCGTGACTCCACCGGTCTCCGCGACCGGCCACGATCGGACGGGAGGCGCGGGACGGCGCCGTCACGCGCCTCCAGGCCGTCCGCTGGTCGCGCAGGGCGGTGGGTCCGGCCGTCGACGTCGTCGCCCGTCGTGTGCGGGGGCGGACGCACGACGCCCCGCCCGTCCGTGCGGACGAGCGGGGCGTCGTGCTGGTGGTCAGCGCTGCCGGTCAGCGCTGCCGGTCCAGCGCAGCTGCAGGGAGTACACCGAGTAGCCGTACGGCGTGGCACGGTGCACGCCGTGCAGCCGGACGTACCGCCAGTCGCCGGAGATCGTCACGTCGTCCGCCCCACCGTCACCGTCGGTGACCGACGCGATCGTGGTCCAGTCGTCGGTGCTGCTGTTCCGACCCTCGATCCGGTAGGCCGACCCGTAGGCGCCCTCCCAGTCGATGTGCGCCGAGCGCAGCGTCCGTGCCGTCCCGAGGTCGAGCTGGAGCCACTGGTCGTCGGAGTGGCCGCTCGCCCAGCGGGAGGTCGCGTCGCCGTCGACCGCGTTGCGCGGTCCGACCGACGAGGACTCGCTGCTCGAGGCCGTCACCACCGCGTTCCGGGCGAGGTCCGGCGACGGTGCACCCTTGGTCGAGAACACCTTGACCGCGTAGAGCGAGTAGCCGTAGGCGGTCGCCCGCTTCCCACCGAGCATCCGGACGAAGCGACCCTGGACGCCCTGCAGGTCGTGCGTGTCCACACCGCCCGTACCGCCCGTCACGTCGGCCACGGTCCGCCAGTCGTCGGAGGCGCTGTCGCGGACCTGGAGCTGGTACGTCTTCGCGTACGCACCCTCCCAGTCGAGCTCGACCCGGTCGATCGGCAGGACCTCGCCGAGGTCGACCGTGATCCACTCGCCGTCGCGCGCGGCACTCGCCCAGCGCGTGGACGGGTCGTCGTCGACGGCCTGGGCCCCGGACAGGTCGCCGCGCTCCGCCGACGACGTGCTGACGGCCTTGCCGACGGCGACGTCACGCGAGGTGCCCGACGGAGCGGTCGGGGCCGGGGCCTCGTTCCGCACGGCGGTGACCGTCGCGGTCCCGTGGAGCGGGCCGACCGTGGCCGTCACGGTGGCCGTCGCACCGGCGTCGGCCGGGGCCGTCACCGTGCCCGAGTCGTCCACCGACCCGCCGCCGGCGACGGACCACGAGGCGTCCGACCCGACCGGACCACCGAAGCCGTTGCCGTCGAAGGCGTACGCGCCGAGCTCCGCCGTCGCGCCGGGCAGCACCGCGCTGCTGCGCGGCGACACGAGGAGTTGCGTCGGGGTGATCGCGGCCTCGGCGGGGGTGCCGGAGATCGCGAGGTCGAGGATGGAGTACCCGTAGCTGGTCAGACGCGTGATGCCGTGCATCCGGATGTAGCGCCCGGTGCCGGCGACGTCGAGGTCGTCCGGCTTGGCGTCCTTCTTGCTGACCGTCGTGATCGTCGTCCAGGGACCGGACGCGGCGTCGGCCACCTGCAGGGAATACTGCTTGGCGGCAGCCGTCTCCCAGTCGATGTGGACGTGCGCGACGTCGGTCTCCTTGCCGAGGTCGATCGTCAGGTCGGCGTCGTCGGTCCCCTGGGTGCTCTCCCACCGCGTCGACGGGTTGCCGTCGAGCACGTTCGCCGGCTTGTTGCCGACGGTGTTCGACGTCGCGGTGGCGGTGGCACCGGCACTCGCGACCGGGATCGACGCGACCGACGAGGCGACGGCGCCGCCCTCGACCGATCCGGCGGTGGCGACGACGTACCCGGCACCGGGGCCGCTCGTGGTGAGCGTGCCGTCCGCGGCGATCGTCCCCGGGCCGGTGTACGACCAGGTGGTGCTGGACGGCAGGGCGAACAGGTCGCCGTACTGGTCGGCGCCGGCGGCGGCGAAGCGCTGGGCGGAGCCCACCACGACCCGGTGGAAGCCGGGCGTGACGTCGATGCTCGTCAGCACGGGTGCGGGAGCGACCCGGAACGCGTAGCCGTCGCTCGTCGAACCGACCGTCGCGGTGACCGTGGCGTGGTCGACCGCGGCGCCGGTGGTCAGCACGCCGGACGACGAGACGGTCCCGGTGCTCGACGTCCACTGCACGTGGTCGAGCGGGATCGTCGCGCCGTACCGGTCGTAGCCGTCGCGGTGAAGGTGGTGGCGGGAACCCGGGGTGAGGGTCTTCGGGCTGCCGTCCAGTCCCGACGACGACCTTCGCCAGGTGCGCGTCGAGGTGCGACGTGATCTGGGTGTGGGCCGGGACCGCGACGGAGCCGATGACCTTCGTGCCTTCGTACACGTCGTACGACTGCTGCGTGTCCCCGACGTTGTCGAGCACGTACGACCAGTTGCCGTCGGCGTCACGGAACGCCTGGCTGAGCGGGTCGCTGGTGTGCCGCGTGGTCGACTCGGTGCCGAGCGTCAGGTTCGACATGCCCTGCCAGTAGTTCATGCCGGCCATCGACTTGCCCGTGACCGCGCCGTCCTTCGCCTTCCACAGCGCCGCGTGGATGTCGGCGTAGGTCGCCGGGTCGTACTGCAGCAGGAAGCCGAGCACGACCTCGCCGAGGGCGTCGCCCATGTCGCTGATGACCCCGGCGGCGCGGGCCGTGTCGACCCCCGGCGTGTAGTGCGTCGGGTCGAACGAGTACAGCCGGTCGACCGTGTCCGTGTCGGCGGTGTAGTTCGTCGACAGGTAGGGCATGAGCGGCGACGCGTGCGTCCACTGGCTCGGCTTCGCGTCGGCCTCCGCCGCCGAGATCTCGGTCGGGACCAGTGATGCCGGCAGCGTCGTGGGCGTCCAGTGCTCCTTCGGGAAGGTCACCTTGCCCGTGGAGTCGACCGAGACGAGGAGCGTGTCCGTCGACGGGTCGTACAGCGGGTTCTCGGCGGTCTTCGCGGTCGCGTAGCCGGGGTGGTTCTTCTCGGCGGATCGGATCGCGTCCTCCAGCTCGCCGATCGCGGCGTTCTGGTCCTTCGTGATCGCGACGGAGCCGTAGGTGCCGATGCCGTACCACTTCTTCGTCAGCATCTGGATGTGGTCCTGGTTCGCGGACTTGACGTCCGCCTCCCCCTGCTCCTTCGGGCGTTCCTCGAGGATCGTCTTCAGGATCGAGGCCGAGAACTCCTTGTCCCAGCCGAAGTAGCCGAACCACGGTGCGGTCGGCATCCACTGGATGCCGCCCTTCCACGCGGCGTCACCGTCGAAGTACGTCGACCACGCCTGTCCCCAGTCCTGCAGCATGCCGGCCTGCGGGTGCTGGTACTGGCTCGGGAACGCGCCGTTGCCGTCGTACGTCGCCGAGTCCGGGTTGCCGTGGACGTTCTGGTAGTAGTCACGGACGGCGAGGCGCTCGTTGACGTACTCCATCGCACCGGTGGCCTGCATGTCCTCGTTGCCCAGGACGGTGCCGAGCAGGAAGAGTCCGGCCTCGGACTGGATCGCCTCGGACGAGGACTCCTGGTTCTGGCCCTGCGGCGACGAGACGCCGGCGGCGTTCGAGTGGCCCGCCCAGACGCCGAAGGTGCGCAGGTGCGGGAACGCGTCGTCGTCGCGGTCCCAGTTCGCGTACTCCTTCGTGACGAGCGTGGCCATCCCCTCGTACTGTTTCACCCACGCCGGGTCGACGGCGCCGAGCAGCGCGGTCGCGACGGCGAAGTAGCCGTAGTGGAAGTGCTGGTCATTGAGCTGGCCGGAGCCGTAGGAGTCGGCGAACCCGACGAGCGCACCCCAGGTGGGGTACCGCGCGAAGAAGTCCTGCTTCTCGCCGGTGGTGTACGTGTACCAGTCGGTGAGGGACGTCTCGAGGGTCGCCTGCATCTTGGCGGCGTCGTCGGTGTCACCGATCTGCTTCGCCACCGTCATGTACTCGGCGAGCTGCTCGAGGCACTTGCCCTGCCAGTAGGTGTCGCCCGTGCAGGTCGGCATCGTGGAGTAGTCGGACAGGTACTTCTGCAGCACCGGGTCGGACGCGGCGCCCTTCGGCGTCCCGGCGATCGGCGTCATGCCCTCGAAGGGGTAGTCGATCGTCCAGTCGTCCCCGCCCACGGCGGTCTTCATCGTGCCGCGCGGGGTCGCGTACTCCGCCCCGGTGAGGGAGAAGTTCGTGGTGCCGTCCTCGTACCTGGTGCTGGAGCCAGCCCTGCACCACGCTGTGGTCGGAGCCCTGCAGCAGGTCGGTCGTGACCTTCCACTGCTCGTGCACGATGCCCTTCGCGGAGTCGTAGGAGTAGTCCATCCGGGTGTCGCGCGGGATCGCGCCGGCGTGCTGCTGCAGCTGCGCCAGGGTCAGGCCGCTCTTCGGGACCGCGCTGACCGCCAGCCAGGTGCCGGTCGTCGCGTCGATCGTGTTCCCGGTCAGGGTGAAGGTCGTGCCGTCCGCGGCGTGGACGCCGAAGACGTGTCCGCTCTGCCGGACCTCGAAGCTGTTGCCCGTGAACGGGAAGGTGATCGGCTGCCCGTCACCGTCGGTGAACGTCGCGCCGGACTCCGTCGTGATCCGCGGGGTCTCGTCGTGGTACTCGAACCACTGGTACGGCTCGCCCTGCACGCTCGTGACGTCCATGTACTGGCCGCCGTCACCCTTCTGGGGCATCCGCCAGCTCACGTTCCAGTCGCCCCACCGCAGCGCGTCGTTCTCCGTCGCGGAGAACGCGGTGCTGCCGTGGTCGGCGATGTCGGCGCGGCTGTCGGTGAGGGTCACCTGGTCCACCATGAGGTGCCCGTGCTCGCCCTTCGTCTGGTCGACGAAGCGGATCTGGGCCTGCTGCCCCCGGTAGGCGCTGACGTCCCAGCTCGTCCACGCCAGCTGCTCCGACTGCTTGCCGGTCGCGGTCGCGACGACCTTGCCGCCCACGAGGAGCTCGGCCTCGTCGACGCCCGGGTCCGGGTAGCTCCCGCCGCCGAGCAGGAACGCGATGCCGGAGCGGTCGATGGTGAACGGCGCCGTCGTCAGCGTGCCGGTCGCCGCGTCGCCGTTCTTGGCGCCCCAGGACGTCAGGTAGCCGGAGTCCTTCCATCCGACGACCTTCGACTGGCCGGCGCCGGTCCCGCCCAGCGTGGTGAACGCGGTGCCGGTGGCGGTCCAGCCCGAGGGGATCCCATGCTCGAAGTCGGCGAGGACCCGGTCCGTGGAGGGCGGCGGCGTCCACCGCGCCCGAGACGGTGATCGCGTGGTTCTGCACCATCTGCGATCCGTCGGCGTTCCACGAGTCCGGGTACGTCACCTTCGTGCCGGCGGCGCTGTTCGACGAGACGAACGGGTTCGACCAGAGGTCGCCCGAGAACCCGTTGCCGTTGTGCACGATGCTCGTCCACCACTGGTTCGAGGGCACCGGCTTGCCGGCGATGGACGGGTCCACGTGCACCTTCTGGCCGAGGAAGGCCTGCACGTCCCCGATGTCGGAGATCGAGTCCGGCGGCGTCGGCGCGTACGAGCCGGCGCCGACGTGGACGCCGTCGACGGCGGGGGGCGGACCCGGACGGTGCCGGGCTCGCGGCAGCGGGCGGCGGGGACGAGGGATCCTCCGAGGTGGTCCCGCTCCCGGCCGTGGTCGAGGGGGTCGCGGCGGAGGCCGCGGTGGACGAGGAGACGAGCGCTGCACCGGGCAGTGCCGCGAGCGCGACGAGGGCGACGGTCGCGGTCAGCGACCGCGCACGCGTGTGTCGGACGAACCAGTTGTCTGTGGGCACGGGGCGACGGTAGCCAGCGGACGGAGCCGACAGCGTCAGCGGTTCTGCGGACAAGCACCGCCCGAGAGGCCCCCAGTTCGGGGGTTCGAGCCCGGCACGGTCGGTGTTGCCAGTGGAAACACGGAGATTGCGCCGAGGACGACGCGCGGCTCCCTCGAACTCCCTAACGTTGTCCCGACCACCGAAGACCCGAGCGATCGTCGCGCGGACGAACGGCCCCACCTGCCGCTCGCCGAACCAGGAAGGGGCAGCATGTTCGTCGCGATCCGCCCGTGGCTCCTCCGGTCCCGCGCCCGGGCAGGACTGCTGCTCGTCGTCACCCTCGTCGCCGCGGTCCTCGCCGCCGTCGTGGGAGTGACCCTCGTCCTCGTCCTCCAGGCCCCGACCACGGACCTGCGGGAGCGCGCTCCACGGGATCCCCGTGGCCTCACGCACCCTCGAGATCGAGGCGTCGGGGGACCCGACGAGCCAGGGCCGCGCCTTCCGGGGTCTGGTGACGCGGACCTTCGGTGCGGTTCCGGTGCACGTCCGGACCGAGGTCCGCGGCGACACGTCCGAGTGGCGCGTCAGCGCCGATGCGGACCGGATCACCGCCGAGGACCTGAGCGGTCTGCAGGTCCGGGTTCACGAGGCTCCCGTCCGCGGCCGCCGAGCGGTTCGCGGTCGACGGCGGCACCACCACCCGGCACGCCGCCACCGTGCGTGCCGATGCGGCGGTGCTCGCCTCCGCGGCGTCCGCCGTCCGTGCCGCCGCGCCCGTCCCGCTGTCGATCGTCGTGATCGCCGGCGCGGTCGCGCTCTTCCTGACGGGTCGGTTGCTCGCAGGGGCCCGGGTCACCGAGGACCGGCTGCTCCGGGCACGCGGTGCCTCGGACGCCCGCATCGTCGGCCTCGCAGGGCTGGAGGGACTCGTCACCGGTGCGATCGGTGCCGCGGTGGGCAGTACGGCCGGCACGCTCTGGGCTGCTGACCGCTGGGGCATCGCCGGTGCGGCGACCAGCGTCGACGTCGTCGTCGCGGCCGCGTCGGTGACCGTGCTGACGGTCGCCGCGACGACACTGGCGGCCGGCCGACGTGCGCGGTCCGCCGACGCTCGTCCCGCCGATCGGGCGTCCCGTGTCGGTGCTGCCCGGATCGGCGCCCTCGTCGCGCTGCTCGACCTGTTCGCCGGCGTCGCCGTCTGGCGGTACGGCAGCCCGGGCGCCGCCGCAGCCGGGGACGCGCTCGCCGTCGTCGCCCCCGCCGCGCTGCTGACGGCGCTCGCCGTGACCGGGGCGCTCCTGCTCCCGCCGACCCTGGCGCTGCTCGCTCGCCTGGCGGAGCGTCGCACCGGCTTCGTGCGCCCGGTGGGCCTGCGGCTCGCCGCGCGCGACGGCCGGCGGCTGTTCGTGCCCGCGGCGCTGCTGGTGCTCGCCGTCGCGTCCGGGGTCCTCAGCGCCACCGTCGACGCCTCCACCCGTGGCTTCCTGCACGACAGCACCCGGATCGAGCACGGTGCCGCGCTCCGGGCGGACGTCGGTGGCCCGATCCCGCTGAACGGGGTGTCCGACCTCCTGCCCGTCGGCGTCCGCGACCAGCGTGCCCAGGACCGCGGAGTCCGGCCGGTGCTCCGCGTGACGGGCACCACGGGTGACGCCGCGCAGGCCGAGGGATCGGTGCAGGTCGTCGGCGTCGACGCCTCCGCGGTGCCCGCGATGCTCCCGGTCTCGCCACGGACCCTCGACGTCCCGGAGACGGTCCGCGGGCTGCGCCAGAGCCTGCCCGGCGTGGAGCTCGGAACCGGCCGGAGCCGCGCGGCCAGCACGCTGGAGATCGGGATCCGCAGCTCGGTCGCGCCGACGCCCGTCGTCGGCGCGGACGTCCAGGTGCAGGCCGTCGCCTGGGTCGTCGACGGGGTCGGCGACGTGGCACCCGTGACGACGGCGGCGGGAGCGCTGCCGACCGGCGGCCGTCCGACGGCGCAGGCACTGCGCGCCACCCTGCCGAGCGGCGGCCCCTGGCGACTCGCGGCGCTCGACCTCCGCTTCCGTGGCGACGCCGACGTGACCGGCGTCAGCCTCGCCGTCGGGTCCCTCGCCGTCGACGACGTCGCCGTCGCGCTGCCGAGCCGGTCCTGGACGGCCGCGCCGGACGCCTACGACGCCTCCGGCCTCCGCGCCGGTGCGTCCGCGGGGAGCGGCGCGGCGTCCGGCCCGATCGGTGTCCACGCCGCATCGCTCCAGCTCGCGGCCCAGTCCGGGAGCAGCTCCGCGATCCGGCTGATGCCCGTGACGGGGCGCGTGGTCCCCGTGCTGGCCAGCGCGTCGAGCGGCGCGGCCGTCGGCGACAGCGTCTCGGTGGCCGGCGACTGGGCGAGCTTCCGCGCGCGGGTCGTCGGCACTGCGCCGACGGTCCCCGGCACCGACGGCGGAGCGGCGTACCTGGCCGACCTCCCCACACTGGACCAGGCCGTCCTCGCCGCGTCCCAGCGCCCTCCCCGCATCCGAGAGGTCTGGGCTGCCGACGCGGCCGCCCGTTCCCTGGTCGCCGACGCCGCCCCGGACGCGACCCTCACGGTCCCCTCCACGGCGCTCGAGGCACCCTTCGCCCGCTCGGTGGTCCTCGCCCTGCTGGCCGGTACCGCTGCCGCACTCTTCTGCGCCGTGCTCATCCTCGCCGCGACGGCCGTGTCCGTCGCCCGGAGCCGTCGCGAGGAAGCGCTGGGACTCCGGATCGTCGGGGCCTCGGCGTCGCAGCAGTCGTGTCTCCGCGCGATCGGTCCGGCGCTGACCGGCACCTTCGGCCTCGTCGCCGGCCTCGTGGCCGGTGTCGCGGCCGCCGGCCTGGTCGGCGTCGCCGCGGTCCGGGCGAGCGCGCCGCGCGCGCCCGTCGGGCTCGGCGTCCTGCTCGCCCCGGCGTGGTGGGACGTCGGAGTCGTCGTCGCGCTGGTCGTCGTCGCCGTGGTGGTCGTCACCGCCGCGCACGCAGCCGCGGTCCGTCGAGCGGCCGGCCGCACCGGACGGGAGGCACGATGAGCGTCCACGGCACCGGTCGCGCCCGGCACACGGCGCGTCGCGGGCGCAGCGCACCCTGGCCCGGACGTCTCGTCCGGCGGTCGCTCGCCGACCAGGCGGCGGCGCTGCTGGCGCTCGCGGTGCTCGTCGCGGTGACCACCCTGGCAGCGGTCGGGACCCCGAGACTGGTGACGTCCCTCCTGGACGCCGACCTGAACCGGACCGTCGCGAGCGCGTCACCGTCCTTCCGCGACCCGGCTGCCGGCGTGTCCCTCGCCGTCGACGACACGGTGTCGTCGCCGGGCGACTTCTTCCCGCGGATCTGGAACGCGCTGCCGGACCGACTCCGGACCGCGCGTGCGCACACGGCGCCGGCACTCCGCGCGCTCCTCGACGACGGGCACGTCTCGGGCCGGGCGGTCGGGCTGCACTCCGGGCCCCCGCTGAAGGGCTCCATCGACGAGTTCGCCGCCAGCGGACTGCGGGGCGGCCTGACCGAGCACACCGGGTACCGGATCGACGCCTACCCGGGGCTGCGCGCGGACTCGCGCCTCGTGCAGGGGCACTGGCCCGCTCCAGCCACGACGATCGGCGCCGACACCGTGCTCGAGGTGGCGGCCACGGAGCGCACCGCGCACGAGATGCACTGGCGGGTCGGCGAGGAGCAGCAGCTCGCGCAGGCCGGCGGGACGATCACCGCCCGGCTGGTCGGGCTCGTGTCGCCGCGGACGACCGACTCGGACTTCTGGGCGCTCGATCCCGGTCGGAGCCGGACGTCCGTGACCTACGACATCTACCAGACGCCGATGCGGCACGGGATCGTGTTCGTCGATCCGAGCACCTGGCCGCAGATCGGTCCGCAGCTCGGCGGCACCGACGTCGCGACCTGGTACCACCTCGACACCGCATCGATCTCGACGGCGAGCCAGCCGGCCATCAGCGCGGGCCTCGACCGGCTGCTCGCGAACCCGCCGACGGTGACCACCCCGGCGGGGGACCTGCGCGTCCTGCGCTTCAGCTCGTTCCTGCCCCGGCTCTTCGCCATCGCCGAGCAGCGCGCCGCGGCGTCCGGGGAACTGCTGGCGGTGTCGGCGACCGGACCGCTCGGCGTCGCACTCGTCGTGGTCGTCCTCGCGACGTCCGTCGTCGTCGCCCGCCGTCGGCCGGACCGTGCCCTCCTCCGGGCGCGCGGGACCGGTGGCGGGGCGACGGTGCTGCGGACCGTCGTCGAGACCGCGGTCGCCACCGTCCCGGCCGCGGTGGTGGGGTGGCTCGTCGCCGTGGCCGTCCTGCCGCACGTGCCGTGGGCCGCAGGCCTCGCAGCGGGTCTGGCCGGGATCGTCCTGCCGCCGGCGGTCGCTGCGGTCGTCGCCGTCGCCGAGGCCGTCGAGGTCCGCGGACCACGGGCGGCACCGTTCCGGTGGGTGCTCGAGGCGCTGGTCGTGACCGGGGCCGTCGCCGCAGCCGTCGCCGTGCTCCGCCGGGCACCGAACGGCGCCGGACCGCAGTCGATCGTCGGCGACCCGCTCGTGGTCGCCGCGCCGCTGCTCGTCGCCGCGGTCCTCGTGGTGGTCCTCCTCCGACTCCGCCCGACGCTCGTCCGCTGGACCGCGCGCCTGGTGCGGGACCGCAGCGCCGCAGCGTTCGTCGGCACCGCCGAGGACGCCCGCGGCGGGAGCGCACCGGCCTGGGTGCTCGGAGCGGTGGTCCTCGCGACCGGGACCGGCGTGGTCGCCGCGGCCCTGCTCCGCGCGGTCGGGGCGGCGACCGCCAGCACCACGGGGGCGACGACGGGGTTGGACCGGAGCGTCCTGGTCGGCGGTGCACCGACCGTGGTGGTCGGCGGCCTCGCCCTCGCGGCCGTGCTCACCGCGGTCGCCGTCGTGATCACGGTGGTCGCCGCGGCGCCGGAGCGGCGTCGTCGGAGTGGGCTCCTCAGGACCTTCGGACTGTCCGGGCGGGACCGCACCGCGGTCACCGTGTGGGAGCTGATCCCACGCTGCGTGGCCGGGGTGCTCGGTGGGACGGTGGCGGGTCTGCTGTCCGCGATCGTCGTCGTGCCGGCCGTCGTCCCCGGCTCCGGAACGGTGTGGCCGGCTCCGCTGCCGGTCGTGGCCACCGCCCTGGGCTTCGGACTCGCAGCCTCGGTGGCGACGGTCGCCGCGGTCCTCTCCGACCGGCGACGGCCGGCCCTCGTCGACGACAGGAGTGCAGCATGACCGACACGACGCCGACCGCCAGCAGCGGACTGCCCGCCGTGGGACCGGACCGAGCGATCCACTGCCGGGAGCTCGTCCGCATCTACGTCTCCGACGACGTCGAGGTGCAGGCGCTCCAGGGCCTCGAGCTCGACGTGGCGAGCGGTGAGCTCGTCGCGCTGGTCGGGGCGTCCGGCTCGGGGAAGTCGACCCTCCTGGGGATCCTCTCCGGTCTCGACCGCCCGACGGCCGGCTCCGCCCTGGTCGCCGGCGTGGACCTCACGACGATGACGCGGAAGACCCGGCTGCACTACCACCGGCGGGTCGTCGGCTTCGTCTGGCAGCAGACCGAACGGAACCTGGTGCCGTACCTGACGATCGCCGACAACGTGCTCCTCGCGATGCAGATCGGTGGGACGCGTGACCGTGCGGGGCGCCTGGACACCCTCGTCGAGCTGCTCGACCTCGGCGACGTCCTCGAGCGTCGACCCGCCGACGTCTCCGGTGGTCAGCGGCAGCGCGCGGCGGTCGCCGTCGGGCTCGCGAACAGCCCGTCGGTGCTCCTCGCGGACGAGCCGACCGGTGAGCTGGACGAGTCCACGAGCGCCCAGTTGCTCGAGACGCTCCGCACCGTGAACCGCGAGACCGGGACGACGACCCTCATCGTCACCCACGACGCCGCCGTCTCCGAGCACGTCGAGCGGACCGTGCGCATCCGCGACGGGCGGACGTCCACCGAGACGCTCCGGTCGACGACGACCGGGTCCGCGCCGGACGGGGACGCCCAGGAGTTCGCCCTCGTCGACCGTGCCGGTCGGCTGCAGCTCCCGCAGGACTACGTCGACCGGCTCGGCCTGCGGGACCGCGTCCGGCTGGCGATGCGGCCGGACCACGTCGGCGTGTACCGCGGCGACGACGCACACCCCACCGCCCCCGACGCGCCGCGATCGGCGGCCGACGACCGAACGGAGCACGACGATGCCTGAGGCCGTGGTCGACGCGATCCTCACCGCCGAGGGGCTCACCCGCCACTACGGTGCCGGCGAGGCGCGGGTGGTGGGTTGCGAGGACGTCTCCCTGGCCGTCCGGCCGGGTGAGCTCCTCGTCGTCCGAGGTCGCTCCGGGGCGGGCAAGTCCACGCTCCTGCGACTGCTCGGCGGGCTCGACCGTCCGACCGCGGGTGCCGTGCGCATCGGGGACCTCGACGTCGCCGCCGCCACCGAGGGGGAGCTGGTCGAGCTGCACCGCGACATGGTCGGGTTCGTGCACCAGGAGTTCGGGCTGCTGCCGACCCTGACGGCCGCCGAGAACGTGGAGCTCCCGCTCCGCATCGCCCGACGTGACGCCGGCGAGCGAGTGGAGCGCGTCGCCCGGGCGCTCGCCTCGGTCGGGCTCGACGGGCACGAGAACCAGCGCCCCGGGCAGCTCTCCGGCGGTCAGCAGCAGCGGGTCGCGATCGCCCGGGCACTCGTGTCCCCGCGGAGCGTGCTCATCGCGGACGAGCCAACCGGGCAGCTCGACAGCGAGACCGGCGCGCAGGTGATGGACCTCGTGGTCGCCCTCACCCGCGAGCGCGGGGTCGCGACGGTCGTCGCGACCCACGACCCGCTCGTCATCGCCATGGCGGACCACGTCGTCGAGCTGCGCGACGGTCGGGTCCGTCTGGTCGGCGACGAGGACTGACGACCGGACGTCCGGACGACCGGGTCACTCCGGGTCGGGCGCGGCCTCGACGAGGGGCTCGGCGAGCGCGGCCTTGAGCGCTGCCGAGTGCGCGTCGGCAAGGATCTCGAGCGCGCCGGCCTCGTACCGGTCGTACGCGGTCCGGACGACGTCGGCGGGCCGGTTCACGTCCGGCATCCCGGGGAAGAAGGTCCGGCGCATCGCCGTGTCGGTGAACGAGAGCACGAGCCCGACGACCCGGATGCCGCGCGGGGCGAGCTCCAGGCGCATGCCGTTCGTCGCCGCCCAGAGCGCCGCCTTCGAGACGCTGTAGGACCGCAACCAGTGGTCCCACGCCGCCCCGGACAGGACGTTGAGGATCGTGCCGCCGCCGTTCGCCTCGAGGAGGGGCGCGAACGCGCGGGCCACGCGCAGGGACCCCCACAGGTTCGTCTCCACGACGTCCCGGAGCTGGTCCAGGTCACCGGTGACGAGCGACGCCGCGGAGCCCGTGCCGGCGTTGTTCACCACGATCCTCGAGTCCGCAGCGGCCGTGGCGGCTGCCTCGACCGACGCGCCGTCCCGGATGTCGACGACCAGGGGACGAACCCGGGGGTCCGACCACCGGTGGGGCTCGAGCGTCGCCGCGTGGACGACCGCGGCGCCCCGGTCGAGCGCCTGGGCCACGAACTCCGCGCCGAGTCCGCCGTCCGCGCCGGTGACGAACACGGATGCGCCCGCGATGGGGACGGGGGAGGAGGACCGGGGCAGGGGTGTCGGTGGGGTCATGGTCGATGGTGTCCACGGCACCCGCCGCTCCACCACCGCGGAACCACTGACCCGACCCCGACCGACCCGACCGACCCGGCCGGGCGGGGGACGACGCGCTGACCGCGGGATCAGCTCGTCACGAGCGGCCGGTCCGGTGCCGTCCGGCGGGGCGACGTGGTCGCCAGGACCGCGATCAGGCCGGCACCGCACAGCAGGAGCGACTCCCGCCAGACCGGTGCGACCGCGGCGGCCCAGGGCGCGTCGCTCTGGATGAAGTCGGCGAAGCTCGGCCCCGGGACGACGAGCAGGAGCAGTCCGACGGCGATCGCGGTGCGGGTCCGCCGGTCCTCGACGGCGCGGAGGGCGACGAGCGCGGCGGGGAACAGGTACACCCAGTGGTGGATCCAGCTGATCGGCGAGAGCATCGGCGCGAGGAGCCCGATGACGAGCACCCCCTGCGACGGGACGGCCACGCCGGTGCACCATCGCGGCGACCGCGAGTCCGGCGATCCCGACGACCACGACGAGCGGCGTCGTCAGGCCGGTCCAGTCCGGGGCGAGCCCGGCGATCGCGCCGGCGACCGAGTTGTTGCCGGAGGAGGCGGAGGCGCTCCCCGTGAGGTCGACCCGGTCGGACAGGTGGAACACGGTCGAGGTCCAGAAGTGGAGGCTCGCCGTGGGTGCGACCACGACCCCGATCGCCACGGTCGCGACGGACGCCGCGCTCGACCAGCCGAGTCGGCGCCACTGCCCGGTGACCGCGAAGTACACGATGAACAGGGCCGGCGTCAGCTTCACGCCTGCGGCGATGCCGACGAGGAGGCCCGTCGGGCGGCGGTGGCCCCGGATGCGGTCCGGCAGCACCAGGTCCGCGAGGACGAGCGCCATCAGCAGGAGGTTGACCTGGCCGTAGACGAGGTGCTGCACCGCGACCGTCGTGCTGCAGGCCAGCAGGAAGAGCCCGAGGTGCCGGTACCCGACGTCGGCGGCGCTCCGGCACCCTGCGGACCAGAGGACCGTGACGAGGAGGATCGCGACGCTGAGGACGGTCCAGCCGACGAAGGCCGCGTACCACGGCAGGAGGCCCGTCGGCGTGAACAGGAGCGCGGCGAAGGGCGTGTAGGTGAACGGCATGCCGACCGGGCCGAGCTCCGGGGCGCGGAGGTTGCCGGCGTCCAACGTCCCCGCCGCGCAGCAGCACCGGGACGACGTCGCGGTAGACCAGGAAGTCCACCGGCAGCATGTGCGGCAGGAACGGGAGCAGGGCGAAGACCAGGACGACGGTCGCGGCTGCCACGACGAGGGCGACCACGGGTCGACGGCTGGTGGCCGATCGAGTCGGGCGGGGCGTGGACGTCAGGACGGTGTCGGTCGGCATCCCGGAACGCTACGGCCGGGGACCCCGTCACCGGATCGGCCCCGACGGTGACCCTCATCCGGAGACCGGGCGAACCGGTCTTCCCCCGATCGGACGATGTCCGGTGCGTCCGGAGCGGGATACGGTTCGCTGGTGGAACGGAACGAGGGCGGTGTGACCGAGCGCGCGGTCCCCACCCTGCGGGCGGTCGAGTCCTTCCTCCGGCAGCTGCCACCAGCGGACGTCCTGCTCGGGCTGGCCATCGTCGGCGCCTCGTTCGCTCCGTTCGTGGTGCGTCCCTTCCTGTTCGGCGTCCCCTCGCCGGTCGCGCTCCTCCTGGGGTTCGTCGCGGTGGCGGTGCGCCGCCGTCCGGCCCTGACCACCGCCGCGACGCTCCTCCTGGTGGTCCTCCAGCCCTTCCCGGGCGACGGGCTCACGCCGCTGGTCCTGACGTACGTCGTCGTCGTGTACAGCCTCGCGCTGTACGGGGGTCCGCTCCTGCGGATCGCGAGTGCCGTCGGGGCCGTCGTCGGCGGCGCCTACGCGGCATACGACTTCTCGTTCGCCGGCGGCCGCCTGGTGGCGGGGATCGCGAACGACCCCGACACCCGGTGGCCGGCGCTGGTCGGGCCCGCTGCCGTGCTGTTCGTCGCGTGGTCGGTCGGGCTGGCGGTGCGCCTGCGCCGGTCCGCCGTGGCCGGAGACGGCGCTGCGGCAGCGGGCGCAACGACGCGCGGTCGACGCGACGGAGTCCGCCCGCACAGACCGGCTCCGCGCCGACATGGCCCGGAACGTGCACGACGTCGTCGGGCACTCGTTGGCCGTGATCGTGGCGCAGGCGGACTCCGCGGCGTTCACGGACGACCCGGACGAGCTGCACCGCATCACCGGGAACATCGCCGCGGCCGCGCGGGCCTCCCTGCACGAGGTCCGCGACGTGTTGGCCGGGATCGACGCCGAGCCGAGCGCGACGGACGCGATCGGCCTCGCCGAGGTGGTCGAACGCCTCCGCGAGACCGGGCTCACGGTCGAGCACGCCGTCCGTGGGCATCGCGGGCGGCTGGCCGCACGCGAGGGCGCGGTGGCCCGACGGATCGTGCAGGAGATGGTCGCGAACCTGCTGCGGCACGGCGACGCGGCCGCGGTCGTGTCGGTACGGGAGACCTGGTGGCCGGACGTCGTGGTGCTCGAGATCGAGAACCGGACGTCACCGGACGCCGAACCGGGGTCGGGACGGGGGCTCGGGAACATGGCGCACCGCGCGCGCGAGGTCGACGGCGCCTTCGAGACGATCACCGACGACGAGCGCTTCGTCGCCCGTGTCCGGCTGTCGGTCGAGGGTTCGGCGGACCCCGACGCGGTGGCTCCGGACGGCGCGGCCACGTGATCCGCGTCGCACTGGTCGACGACCAGGAACTGTTCCGCGCCGGGCTCCGCTTCATGCTGGACAAGCAGGCCGACATCGAGGTCGTGGGCGAGGCCGCGGACGGCGAGGCGGGGGTCGACCTCATCCGGGAGACCGTGCCGGACGTCGCCCTCCTCGACGTGCGGATGCCACGGCTGGACGGTGTCGAGGTGGTGCGGCGTCTGCTCGGCGACGACGGCCCCGAGATCGCGACGAAGATCATCGTCCTGACGACGTTCGCGGTGGACGATGCCACCGCGGAGGCGGTCCGGCTCGGCGCCGCTGGCTTCCTGCTCAAGGACGCGACCCCGGACGCCCTGCTGACGGCGATCAGGACCGTCGTCGCCGGGAACGCCGTGGTCAGCCCGGATGACCTCGCCGCGCTCCTGCGACTCGAGTCGGGGACCCACGCGCCCCCGGCGCCGGCGGCGTTCCGCTCGCTCGCACCCCGCGAACGGATCGTGTTCGACCACGTCGCGGCGGGCCGGACGAACGTCGAGATCGCCCGGATCGAGTTCGTCAGCGAGTCGACGATCAAGACGCAGGTCAGCAGTGTCCTGACCAAGCTCGGCCTCCGCGACCGCGTCCAGCTCGTGATCTACGCGCACCAGTACCGGCTCACTGGCGACCGGACGGCCGGCGGGGACTCCCCGCCGATCCGCGCGTCCTGACCACGGGCAGCACCCGCACGTGCCGACGCGCGCCGACGCCGGCCCGGGGTCCGGGTCGGCGTCGGCGCGTGGTGCCCGTCGTCCGGTGCGGCCGGCGGCGGGGTGCTGGGGCTACTGGTGTGCGACGGCCAGCCGGCTGCGGGTCGAGCGCACGCCGAGCAGGACCAGGACGGCGGAACCGAGCAGCGCGACGACGGCGGCGAACCCGAAGTCGGCGGCGAGCCCCGAGACCGATACCGCGACGCCGCCCAGCGTGGAACCGACGGCGAGGGCGACCTGGATGATCGTGACGAACATCGCGAGTCCGGCCTCAGCGCCCTCGGGCGTCGCGCCCGCCATCCAGGTCTGCCAGGCCGAGCGGCAGCCCGCCCCAGACCAGTCCCCAGACGACGAGCAGTGCGAACACCGCGAGGGACAGGTGCGCGACGAGGGGGAGGAGCGCGACGGCGGCGGCGAGTGCGAGCCCGCCGGCGACGAGTGTGCCGAGCACCGAGCGGTCGAGGGTCGCGCTGGCCACGAAGTTGCCGACGATGCCGCTGACGCCGAACACGAGCAGGGCGACCGACACGACGTCGGGGCTGAGCTTCGCGACGTCCTGCAGGAACGGGCTGATGTAGGTGTACGCGGCGAACTGCGCGGCGAACAGGAACGCGGCGACGACGAGTCCGACACGGGCCCGCGGCACACCGAACAGGCTCGTGAGCGCCGTGGCGCGGATCCGCTGCTGCGAGGGGATCGCGGGCAGGGCGACGAGCTGCAGGACGAGCGCGACGACGCCGAGCGCGGCGCCGATGACGAACGCGAGCCGCCAGGTCGAGAAGGCGGCGACGAGCGCACCGAGGGGGAGGCTGACGACGGTGGCGATCGAGATCCCGGCGGTGATCAGGGACGTGGCTCGGATGGTGTCCTTCGCGGCGACGAGGCGAGGGCGATCCCCGCGCCGATCGCCCAGAACCCGCCGAGCGCGACGCCGAGCAGGACCCGGGCGACGAGCAGGACCGGGAAGACCCCGGCGATCGCGGCGACGACGTCGGCGAGGACCAGCACGGCGCTGAGACCGATCAGGACCACGCGACGGTCGAGGCGGACGTGGCGACCGTGACGACGGGTGCGGCGACCGCGGCTGCGAGACCGGTGACGACGACCATGAGCCCGGCGGTGCTGATCCGGACGCCCAGGTCGGCCGAGATCGACGGCAGCAGCCCGATCGGCAGGAACTCGGACAGGACGGTCCCGAAGGACCCGACGGCGACCGAGGCGACCCCGAACCACCCGTTGCGGTGTGTGCGTGACATGTTCTTCCTCCTCTTCCTGCCGGACGTGGGCACGTCCGGGTGGTGGCCGTGACCGCGGGTGCGGTCGCGGCGGTGTCCCGTCGTGGGGCGGGGCCGGGTGGGTCAGACGATCGTGCTGCCGCCGTCGACGGCGAGTTCGCTGCCGGTCATGCCCGAGCTCTCGTCCGAGACCAGGAACAGCACGGCTGCGGCGACCTCCTCGGGGAGCAGGACGCGGCCGAAGGGGAGCTTGCTGGCGATCGCGGCCAGGAGCGCGTCCGGGTCGTGCGGTGCGAGGCCCTTGAGCCCGGGCGTCTCGGTGGGGCCGGGCACGACGGTGTTGATCCGGATGCCCCGCGGCGCGAGTTCGGCCGCCCAGGTCCGGGTGAGGGTGGCGACGGCGGCCTTCGAGGCGCCGTAGAGGCCGAACGCCGGTTCGGTGCCGGACGCCGACGACGAGCCCGTCACGACGATCGCCGAGCCCTTCCCGAGGAACGGCAGCGCGCCCTGGACCGTCAGGGTGGTGGCGCGGACGTTCGTGCCGAAGGTCTCGTCGATGTCCGCTGCCGTGACCTCGGCGAGCGGCTTGAACTCCCCGATGCCCGCGTTGACGTGCACCGCGTCCAGACCGGCACCGCGCGCTGCGACGGCCCGGAAGACCGTCTCGATGCCCGCGGGCTCGGTGGCGTCGGCCTGCACCGGCGTGACGTGGTCGCCGAACTCCTCGCGGAGGGCGTCGAGCGCCTGCTGGCGTCGTCCGGTGACGAAGACGTGGGCTCCCTCGGCGACGAACCGACGGACGACCGCCAGGCCGATCCCGGAGGTGCCGCCCGACACGAGTGCGGTCTTGCCGTTCAGTGTTCCGACCATGATGTGCTTCCGTTTCCTAGTTGTTGACTGCTTAGTCCAGAACGATAGGGCATAATGGACGCTTCAGTCAATAACCGGTTCGAGGAGGATCGCGAATGCCACGACCACGCATGTTCGACGAGGCGCAGAGGTCATCGACCGCGCGCGGCGCACCTTCGCCGAGACGGGCTTCGCCGGCACGTCCCTCGACGACCTGCTCGAAGCGACGGGCCTCGCACGCCAGAGCCTCTACAACGCGTTCGGCGGCAAGAAGGAACTCTTCATGCGGGCCTTCCTCCAGCGACACCGCCGAGGCGGTGGACGCCGTCAAGACGAGCCTGCAGAGTGCCGAGCACCCGATCGTCCGCATCCGCACCGTGCTCGTCTCCGCCGCGGTCGAGCACGGCGCCGGCCAGGCGCCGCCCTCCCTGTTCCTGCGGGCGGCGGTCGAGCTCTCCAGCCGCGAGGTCGAGGTCGCCGCGGCCGTCGCGAGCGCGTTCGACGCCATCCGGGCCGACTACGTCGCGTGCATCGTCGACGCGCAGGCCGCCGGCGAGATCGAGGCCGACGCCGACGCCGAGGCCCTGGGGACCTACTTCTGCGCGGTCATCGAGGGCATGCTCCACGCTCGGCCGCGTCGGCGTCTCGCGCGCGACGCTGCTCCAGATCGGCCTCACCAGCCTCGCGACGGTCCCGATCACGTCCGTCGGACGCGAGCACCTGGGCACCGACGACGGCGACTGGACCTGACCGTCGGCACCGCCGACGGACAGCACTGCTGACAGCCGGCACCGCTGACGGACGGGAGGCGCGGGGCGGGCCCGCCCCGCGCCTCCCGTCCGTCACCCCCCGGTTCCACGGCACGGTCCCGGCCCGTCGTCCGCGATGAGGAGGGCACCCGCTGCCGGGTAGCCCGTGGCCGACTGGTTGCCGTGCCGGAGTGCGGTGGCGCCGTCGCGCAGCCACCCGCTCGAGCGCGGAGCCCCGACGGAGGGACGCCGAGCCGCCCAACGCGGCCGCGGCCTGGAGCGCGTGCGACGCGACCTCGGCCGCGTGGAACATGCTCGCCATCGTCCGGGCCCGCTCCGGGGGCGGGACCGCTTCGCCGGCGGTCCGCCGCCGCTCGACCACGGCCGCCGCGTCGAGCAGCCCGCCGAGCGCGGCCCGGAGCGAGGCGTCGGCGCGTGCGAGGCCCATCCGGTGCACGGGGTCGGCACCCCGCCGGGGATCCTCCCGCAGGCGCTCGGTGGCGAGGTCGAGCGCGCCACGCGCGATCCCCAGGGTCACTGCCGAGACGCCCGGCGCCACGAGCAGCAGGGGCGTGAACCCGTCGGGCTCGGCGGAACCCGGTGCGGGACGCATGACGGTGACGAGGTGGTCGGGCACGGCCGCACCGTCGGCGACGACGACCCGGTTGCCCGCTCCGCGGAGACCGGTGCCGTCCCAGTCACCCTCGATCCTGACCTGGTCGGCGCGCAGTGGCGTCCGCAGGACCGTTCCCGGCGCATCGCCGTCCTCTGCCAGCGCCCCGAAGACGAACCAGTCGGCCGTGTCGGCACCCGACACGAGCGGCCACCGCCCGTCGACGAGCCACCCCGTGGGAGTCCTCCGCGCTCGACCCGGCTGTCCCGCGTTGGCGAACCGAGGGGTCCCGTCCCGCGCGCCGCTGTGGAGTGCATCTCGCCCGGCCGGTCCGAGAAGGTCGTGGAGGAAGCCGAAGTTGCCGTTCCACACGCGCCACGCGATCGAGGCGTCGGCGCGGGCGATGCGCTCGTACGTGCGGAACACGGCGGGGAGCGGAACCCGGGGCGAGCCGTCGGGCGGGGTCGTGAGCATCTCGAACAGTCCGCTCGTCCGCAGCTCGGTCAGGAGGTCCGCGGGGACGGAGGCGTCCTCGTCGATGGCCGGGGCGGCGTCCCGCAGCCGGTCGAGCAGCCGGTCGGTGTCAGGGAGTTCGTCGACGGGCAGGGGTGTGTGCGTGCGCATGTCGTGACTGTAGGAACGCCGCGGCATCTGGTCGTCCGTGGTTCCACCCGGGCCACCCGACGCTCAGTGGGACCACGGGGGTGGAGTCGAGTGCTGCTCGGTACCGTTCCGGCCACGATGCAGATCACGTTCATCACACCCGGCACCCGCGGCGACGTCCAACCCGCTGCGTTGGTCGCCGCGGAACTCCACCGCCGGGGACACCGGGTCGTCCTGGCGACCGCCGACGACCTCGTCCCGATGGGCCGCGCGCTCGGCCTCGACACGGTCCCGCTCGGCGTCGACATCCGCGCCTTCCTGCGGTCGGACGACGGCAGCGAGTTCCTCCGGACCGGCGGGACCCGCGCGTACCTCACCGGGATCGCCGCGTTCAAGCAGCGCATCGCGCCGACCTTCTTCCCGGCGGTGATCGCGGCGAGCTCGGGTGCGGACGTGATCGTCGGCAACCACCTCACGCTCGAGGAGGTGCGACACATCGCCGGCGTCGCGCGCATCCCCGTGGTCGCCCTCGTCCACTCGCCGCGACGGTCGAACCGGTTCTTCCCCGCGTTCTCCGTGTCGACCGCTCGGCTCCCCGGTGCGGTGAACCTGGTGACCCACCGGATCGCCGCTCGCCGCGACCGCATCGCGAACGCGGAGTACCTCGGCGACTTCCGCCGCGCGCTCGGACTCACCCGGCGTCCCGAGGACCGGGGTGAGTTCCACCGCCGGACCTCGAGGTGCAGGCGTACAGCAGCCTGCTGGTCCCCGAGCTCCGGGACTGGTCGCCGATCCGACCGTTGACCGGGTTCCCGCGGGCCACGGCGCACGACCACGCCCGCTGGGGTGACGCCGGCGTCGACGGACGGCTCGAGGAGTGGCTCGCCGCCGGGGAACCGCCGGTCTTCTTCGGGTTCGGGAGCATGCCCGTGCGGGACCCCGCCGCGATGACGGCGCTCGTCGACCGCGTCTGCGCCGAGCTCGGCGTCCGCGGGCTGATCGGCGCCGGCTGGTCCGACTTCGGCGACCGGGAGGACTCCGAGCGCGTCCGGGTCGTGGGGTCGGTCGACCACGCTGCGGTCCTGCCGCGCTGCGTCGTGGCCGTGCACCACGGGGGCGCCGGCACGACGGCTGAGGCAGTGACCGCCGGGATCCCGAGCGTCGTCTGCGCGGTGTCGTTCGACCAACCGTTCTGGGGGCAGCGTCTCGAGGACCGCGGACTCGGGACCTGGATGCCGTTCGCGCAGCTGACCGGCGCCCGCCTGGTCGAGGCGATCCGGCCCCTGCTCGGGCCGGACGCCCGCCGACAGGCTCGCTCGTTCCGGTCGTCGCTCGCCGCCGAGGACGGGACGCGCGGGGCAGCCGACGCGATCGAGGCCGTGGGGGCGCCGGCCCGGCGGGGCCGCTGACGTCGGCGCCCGCGCGGGGGTTCGTCCTCGGGGCCTCGGTCCGCTCGGGTCCTCGGTCCGCTCGGGTCCTCGGTCCGCTCGGGTCCTCGGTTCAGAGGAGTCCGAGCTGCTCGAGCTCGGGGTACGCCTCTCCGAGCGGCAGCGCCAGCGTCTGCCGGACCGTGTGACTGCGCTCGTCGGCGAGCACCTCGAGCGCGCCCGCTTCGATCTGGTCGTACGCCGACCGGACCACGTCGACGGCCTCGCCCATGGGCGGCATCGGGACGTCGTACTTCGTGAGCATCGGCGTGCGGGTGAAGCCGAGGTGCACCCCGACAACGCGGACGCCGCTCGGCGCGAGTTCCAGACGCAGGACGTTCGTCGCCGCCCAGAGCGCGGCCTTGGACACGCTGTAGGCACCCAGCCGGTGCGCCCAGCTCGCCGCCGACAGCACGTTGACGAGCGTGCCGCCGCCGTTCGTCGCCATCACCGGCGCGAACGCCCGCGCGACGCCGAGGGCGCCCCAGAGGTTGGTCTCGACGACCTGGCGCAGCACGTCGACGTCACCGGTCGCCAGCGGCTCCAGGGAGGCGATCCCCGCGTTGTTCACGGTGATCGTGACGTCGTGCGCCACCTCGGCCGCTCGCTCGACGGCCCGGGGATCGTCGACGTCCAGCGCGATCGGCACGACGCGGTCGTCGTCCCAGTCACGGTGCGTCCGCGTGGTCGCGTAGACCCGCTCCGCGCCGCGCGCGAGTGCCTGGTCGACGAACTCGACCCCGAGTCCGCCGTTCGCTCCGGTCACCAGGATCCGGGAGCCTTCGATACGAAGGCAGGTCCATCGGTCTTCCTCTCCGACGCTCCACCACCGGAGCGCCTTCCGAGTGCATCGTCGCGCGCCCGCCCCGGCCGGGCATCGGTGATCACACGGGTCGTCGGCGACCCGCACGGGGGACCGGGCCGGAGTCGTCGGTCACCCACCGTGCCGCGACGGCCCCCGGGGACCACGGCTCGTCCAGCGAGCCCGGCCGGTGCGGGGCGACAGGTGTGACCGTCGCGTCGGCGCAGGTACTCACCCGGGGAGTCGTCGTGCATGAACCACCGGAGGCTCCGGTGCGCCGCGGCCGCGTTCGGGGCCGCTCGCCGCCACATCCTCGCCTCGTAGGCGACGAGTGCCTCGTCGACCGTCGCGGCGCCGTCCAGTGCGTCGGCCAGGTCGGCGGCGTCGAGCAGCGCGCCGTTGGTCCCGAGCGCGCAGAACGGGGACTGCAGGTGTGCCGCGTCGCCGACGAGCGTCGCCGCCAGGGGACTCGCCCACCGGTGGCCGGCCGGGTGTTCGAACACCGGACGGACCGTCCCCCGGTTCGGCGCCGGCGGACACGAGCTCCAGGAGCGACGCGTCCCATCCGGCGGCGTCGAACGCCGCGTCGAGTCCGGCGCGCAGCCGCTGCACCGGTGTCTCGCGCACGCGTGCGAGCTCCGCGCGGAACGCGACGTACACCCGCGCGTTCCGCCCGATCCGCTGCGCGATCACGCCGAGGCCGCTGTCGGCGGCGAACAGCGTGCCCCGGCCGATGGTCTCCGCGACGCGCGGGAAGTCCCGCTCGACGTCCGGGAACCGGCGGTCGAGGAACGTGATCCCGCTGTAGACCGGCTCGGTCCCGCCCACCGCGGCGCGGACGCGCGACCACGCACCGTCCGCTCCGACGACGAGGTCGGCGACGGCCTCGGTGTCGTCGTCGAACCGGAGACGCACCCGCCCGCCGTCGTCCTCGAGCGCACGGACGCGGTGCCCCCACTCGACGGTGCCGCGAGGGAGCCGGTCCAGCAGCAGACGACGGAGGCGCGGCCGTTCGACCTCGGCGTCGCCGGAGTCCGTCACCCCCGGCGACTCGCGCAGCACGGTCCCCGCGGCGTCGACGAGCCGCCCGACCGCTGCCTCGGGGTGGGCGATCTCGGCGAAGGCCGCGTCCAGGCCCATGCGTCGGAGCACGACGCGGCCGAGCGCACCGTCGATCCCGATGCTCCCGCCCTGGTCACGGGCGTCGGCGTCGGCGTCGCGCTCGTGGACACGGATCCGGTGCCCTGCGCGGGTGAGCAGCAGCGCGGTCGCGAGGCCCGCGATGCCGCCACCGCAGACCGCGATGTCCAGTACTCGTTGCATCCGACCTGCACGTCCTCACGTTCCGTGCGCGTTGCGCGCCTGTTCCGTGCCCGTACCTGGTCGACGGACAGGAGCAGCATCGGGTCGGACGGCTCGTGGTCGCATCCGTGCGACCACGGGGAGGACTGGTGGACGCGCTCGTCACCAGTCGCTGCGGGGCTGCGCGTGCTGCTCGTCCGGCCGGACGTCCTCGTCGCGGTCCGGGGTGCTCGTCGTCACCGGGTCGGTGCTGCCGTCGAACGACACGTCGGGATCGTTCACATGAGAATGCGTCATGCGAGCATCTTCGGTGGCCGCACCGGCTTCTCCCTCAGGGTTCCCACCGGTTCCTGCACCGGCGCGGGCCGGGCCGAGGGGCCGGTCGCCGGTGGTCGGTGTCCGGTGGTCCCACCGATGCACGACCGACCGGTGTCGCGGATCCTGGTGCGGACGCGGCCGTTCGGGTCGGCCCGTCGTTGGAGGCCGTGCCGGGGAACCGGGTCCCGCTGGGGGCCGCCCGGCGGGGACCGTGGGGGTCCTCGCCGCGGTTCCCCGGCGCGGGTTCCGTCCAGCACCGCTCACTCGCGCACGCCGTCCCCGGGACGGCGCGACGTCGACGGTCGCGGATGCCAGCGCAGCCGCGTGGACCAGCACAGCGCCAGCGTGGTCACCGTGAGGAACAGCAGGAGGGCGAGGACGTACGCGGCGACCGACGCGTACCCGTACCGGGACGTGTCGGGGTCCAGGAAACCGTACGGGTAGTAGTGGACCGCGTCACTCGCCTGGTCCCCGGTGAAGGGTCCCCGCGTCAGCGTGACGACGAGCCACACGACCGGCGCGGCGGCCACCAGGCCGACCGTCCGCAGTCGGACGGGGAGCCGGACGCGGTCCGGGGCGACGAGCCAGTCGAGGAGCACCAGCGCGGGGCCGACGATGTGCACGACGTCGTCGGCCCAGGGGAGCACCGAGCCGTCCGGGTGCGGCAGGCCGCGGAGCAGCACGTTGTCGGCGACGGCCGTCATCACGGCGCAGACCGTCACGGCGAGCCGTGTCGTCGTCCACGCGGTCGTCGGGCGGACCGCCAGCGCGAGCCGCACCACACCGACCACCAACACGACGACCGCCGCGGCGTTCGAGTCCTCCGTGAAGAACAGCGCGAAGTCGAGGGTCTTCCCCGGGATGCTCGTCACACCGATGTGGTGCCAGAAGACCACGCTCTGCCCGTACTGGGCAGCGAGTGCCAGGGCGATCAGGGTCGCCACCGCCGCCCGGGCGCTCGCGATCCCGGTCGCCGGTGCGTTCCGTGCCGGGAGTGCGGACGTCGGGCTGGGCGTCGACTGGTGCAGCTGGAGAGCAGCCACGATGGTCCTCCTTCGATCGCCCGGCCGGGATCGACCGGGCCCCACCACCCTCGGTCGAGCGCTCATGGTCGGCATCCGCAGGGCTGCTGAAGTCCACGTCGCCCTCCTTCGCCCTCCGGTGCCCGGTCGTGGTCGGCGTCGAACTCCGTGAGAGCGCGGAGGCGGCACCGGCACCCGGCCGCGCAGACTGTCCTCGTCCTCACCCCGACCACGGACTGGAGCCTCCTGTGCCCGCATCCCCCGCTGCCGTCACGAGCCTCGACCTCGGCGGCATCACGCTCACCTACGTGCCGGACGGCGAGTTCCGCGCCGAACCCGCGCTCGCCTACCCCCGCGGGCACGACGCCGTGCTGTCCGACGGCCTCGACGTGCTCGACGACGACGGGATGCTCGTCCTGAGCGTCGGCGCGATCCTCATCTCGACGCAGGGACGCCGCATCCTCGTCGACGCGGGCATCGGCAGACGGACCATCCCGCTCGTCCGACCCGGGACGACACGCGACGCGTTCATGCGCGGCAGCATGCTCCTCGACAACCTCCGCACGATCGGCGTCGAGCCCGGCGACGTCGACACGGTCCTGCTGACCCACCTGCACGCCGACCACGTCGGGTGGATCGGGGACGAGGACGTCGACGGGGTCCACACCTTCCCGCGCGCCGAGTACTGGCTCGACGACGCCGAGTGGGCGTTCTGGAACCGACCCGAGCACCGCTCCGACGCAGTCGCCCCGCGACCGAACGAGCTGGCCCTGATCGACGAGCGCCGACACAGCCTCACCGACGGCGCCCGACCGGTCGAGGGCGTCACCGCGGTCGCGACGACCGGGCACACCCCGGGCCACCACGCGTTCGCCGTGCAGGGGAGCCGCTCGACCGCCTTCATCGTCGGCGACGCGGTGCACTGCCCAGCAGAGGTGCTGCACCCCGACGTGGTCTGGGTCGGCGACCACGACGCCGAGGAAGCCGTCCGGACCCGTCGCGCCATCGCGCGTCGTGTCGGCACCGAGGACGTGGTCCTCGTCGGTCCGCACTTCCCGGACGCGGTGTTCCGCCGGTTCGACCCGGACGCCGCACGACCGGTCACCGACGCGCTGCGGTAGCCGAGCGGCGGGGCCGGGTGTGGGGCCGGGTCACCGTGGTGCCGAGCGCGGTCGTCGAGCGCTCGGCCCCGGGAAGGTGAGCGTGACGCGCAGCCCGTGTGGTTCGGCGTCTCCGAGGGTGAGGTCGGCCCCGTGCACGTCGGCGACCCAGGACACGATGGCGAGCCCGGTGCCGGTCCCACCCGCAGCGGTCGTCCGTCCACCCTCGAGCACCGCGCGCCGTCGGCGGACCGGGATCCCGAGCCCCGGTCCGTGACCGTCAGCACGTCGCCGCGGAGGGCCACCACGACCGGGCCGGTGCCGTGGCGGAGCGCGTTCTCGACGAGGTTCCGCACCGCCTGCGCCAGGAGCTCCGCGTGCCCGACGACCACCGACGGATCGAGGTCCAGCCGGACGTCGGACCCGGCCTCGGCGTCCTCGAACTCCGCGGCGCCCTCGAACTCCTCCACGGCGAGTTCGATCACCTGGTCGAGGCGGACGGGCTCGAGCTCGAACGACGCGGGGTCGGCGCTCCGGATGCGCGCGCGGTCGAGGAGCCGGCCCACCAGCGCCGACATCCGCGTGACCTGCGTCGAGATCGACCCGAGGTGCGGCGACCCGTCGTCGAGCGCGAGCCGCATCACGGCGAGTGGCGTCCGCAGTTCGTGGGCAGCCTCGCGGAGGAACTGCTCGTGCTGCTCGATGCTCCGGATGGACGGACGCACGGCGAGTCCGGAGAGGAGGTGTCCGAGCGCGGTCCCGAGGGCGCAGAGCCCGGCGACCGTCAGGACCAGCAGGAGATCGAGCCGACGGTGGTCGGGTGGGGCAGTGGCCGAGGCCCCGGCGAAGACGACGGTGTCGGAGTAGGGGACCGCCAGGACGACCCAGTCGACGGGCCGACCGCTCCCGACGGCGGGCGCCCTCGTCCGGACGGCCCCGTCGCCGTGCCGTGCTCGTGTCATCAGGTCGGTCATCGTCGCGGACGTGGGGAGCGCACGCTGCGACGGCGAGGCCACCACGATGCCGGCCGGGTCGACGTACGCGAAGGTGCCGTCGATCGACGTCCAGGTCGCGACGTCCTGCGCGTCGAACCGGACCTCGGGGCCGGACGACTCCGCCGACCGGGCCAGCTGCTCCGCGAGCACGGTGAGTTCGCGGTAGGTCTCGCGCGTGTGCGAGCGCGAGTCGATGACGGACGCCATCACGGCGAGGACCACCAGGCACATCGCCGTCGTGATCGCGAAGAGCACCGTGCCTCGCCACCGCAACCGGCGGAGGTGCCGCGCTTCAGGCGTCACCGGCCGCCTCGTCCCCCACGCGGTAGCCGACGCCGCGCACCGTGTGGATGGCGGGCGGCGACCCGAGGCGCTTCCGGAGCTGCCCGATCACGACGTCGACGACGTTGGACGCCGGATCGTGGAGTTCGTCCCAGCACCGTTCGACGAGCTCGGCCCTCGTCACGACGCCGCCGCCCGAACGGAGCAGTTCCTCGAGCACGGCGAACTCCTTCGCGCGGAGGAGCAGCTTCGTACCGTGCCGATGGACCGTGTGCCGCTGCACGTCCAGGTGGATGCCCACCGCATCGAGCACCGGGGGGAGCGTGACCTGGCCCCGACGGCTGAGCGCACGGACCCGTGCGACCAGCTCGACCGCGGCGAAGGGCTTCACGAGGTAGTCGTCCGCGCCGAGGTCGAAGCCCCTGACCCGGTCGGCCAACGCGTCCCGTGCGGTGATGAGGATCGCGGGCGTCAGGTCCCCGCTCCTCCGCAGCGCGGCGACCAGCTCCGAGCCGTCGCCACCGGGAACGCTCCGGTCGAGGACCAGGCACGCGTAGTCGCCGGAGACCGCGGCGACGTCGGCGTCCTGGTAGGTGCGGGTGACGTCGACCGCGTACCCCGCACGACGCAGGACGCGTTCGACCTCGGTCGCGAGGGACCGGTCGTCCTCCAGCAGCAGGACCTTCACGTCGTCGCCGTCCCACGCTCGCCGACGGACGGGGAGGACCCGGCACCGGTCGGCCGGGTGCCGTCCGGACCGCTCACCACCGGAGCGCTCCGCGTTCGTGCTCGCCCGCGTGCCGGTCGGGCCGGACGCACCGGATGCCGTAGACGCGGCAGCGGCACTGCGGTGCCGCGGGGAGCGCCCGGGTCGTCATCGTCCCGCCGGTCGGCATCGGCCGCGTCCGGTCAGACGACGTGGTCGGCGAGCGCACGGAGGTCACCACCCGCGCGCTCGGGCGACGGAACGGGTTCCGACAGGAGGCACCGGTCGAGGAGTTGTTCCACGAGCGCGGCGGCGCTCGGTGATCCCGTCGGCGTCGATCGAGCCCGGCAGGATCCGCACCTCGACGGTGTCGCGGACCGGGTCGGCGTCGAGGAGCGCGGTGAGGTTGACGTCGAAGAACTTGGTCAGACCGACGCCAGCCGCCGCGGTCTGCAGGTGCGGACCAGCCGTCGGCGGTCTCGACCAGTGCGAGGAGTTCGTCCGGCAGCCGACGGACCCTCGTGGCGGCGGGGTTCGAGCCGAGCGCAGACCGGAGCTCATCCCGCCAGAGCGCGAACAGCCGGACGAGGTTCGCGAACGGTCCGGGCGCTCGGAAGGGCGCTCCGTCGAAGTGCAGGTGCACCGCCGCTTCCCTGGGCACGGTGAAGCCGAGTGCCCGGGCCCGGCCGAGCAGGAGTTCGAGGGTCGCGTGGTGGTCGGCGGTCAGCGGGGCCGTCACGATCTCGCACGGGCGGTCGCGTCCGCGCGCGAGTGCCGTCGCCATGGCGAGGGTCGCTCCGCTCTCGTCGTCGAGCCGGCGGACGGGACCGATGACGTCGACCCGGGTACCGAACAGTTCCGCAGCCGACCGGAGGACGCGGTCGAACGGTGCGCCGGGGGTCTCGTGGCGCTCGACGAGCCGGAGCAGACGGGGCTCGTCGGACAGGATCCGGTACCAGCCGTCTTCCGCGCTCGGCACGTCCGTCGGGTCCGCGAGGTCGCGGAGGTCGTCGACCAGCGTGATGTCGTCGACGAACGACGCGACCGGTCGCCCGGCACCGTCGGTCACGGCGAACCCCGGGGTCAGGTGCCAGAACTGCCCCATCCCGGGGACGAGCGACGGTTCCGAGTCCGTGTGGAACACGGTCGAACGCGGCCGCCGACCTGGTCGGCCACACTCCGTGCGAGGGCACGGCGGTCGGAACCGCGCGGAGCCAGCAGCTCGATCTCGAAGCCGATGCGGCGCCTGAGGGTGGTCATCGTGGGTCCTTCGTGCGGTGGAGGGGAGATGCGGGACCGGTGCCGGGTCCGGGGACCCGGCACCGGTCCGTCGGTCACGGCTGGATCGGGAGCGGGATCTGCGGGGAGCTCAGCAGGTCCTGACCGGCCTTGACCTTGGCGCTGTAGGCGTCGATCTTCCAGATCTGGGCCAGCTTCTCGGCATCGGCGTAGTCGTACCCGGCGTTCGCGAACGCAGTGGCAGCGTCACCGGCCGAGGGCGTCGGGTGCTCCAGCGGGACCGGCTGGTTCGCCAGGGCCAGTGCGCCGGCCTTGGCCTTCGCGGCCTCCGGGGACACCTTCCACGAGGCGGCGAGGCGTGCCGCGAGCCCGCCGTCGTCGACCTCGGCGATCTCGAACGCGTGCACCTGCTGTGCCGTCGTGTAGCTCCGGGTGAACCCGGCACCGGGAGCGAACGGCAGCGTCTGGCCGGCACGGAGCTTCGCCCCGGCGGTGAACTTGGCGTGGTTCCGGTCCGGGGCGTTCCACAGGGCCGCGAGGTCGAGTGCGTCCTCGTACTTGTACCCGGCCGCGTAGTACGCGTCGAGGTTCTTCGTCGTGGGGTCGTTCTGGACCTTGCGGATCGCGGCGTCCTTCTCCGCCTTGGCGCGCTGGGCGCTGGTCGCAGCCGACGCGGGGAGGGTGCTGTGGGATGTCGTGCGCACCGCGGTGGTCGTCGTCGCGGCGTGGTGCGTCACCGTCGCCTGGGCGGGCAGCGTGCCGAAGAGTGCTGCGGCAGCGCACGCCGCAGCGCCGGTGACGAGGGCTGCGCCGCCGATGCGTCGGAACGCGCGGCCCCGTGTGCTCGAGGTGTTCGTGTTCATGGTCGTTTCCTTCCGATGGTGGAGTGGGACTGACTTCGCCGGATGAGTTCAGGGAGGGACGAGCGCATCGCGCCGACCTCAGAGGGGGAGCACCGCCTGGATGCCGATCAACGTCGCCGTCTCCGCGCGACAGGTCGATCCGAGGTACCCGGTGGGCAGGCCGGCCGTCAGGGTGCTGTCACTGTGCGGCAGCACCACCGCCAGCGCCTCCGGCTCGGCCTCGACGCAGTCGATCGGCGACTCCCCCGCGTGCAGGGCGACGTACACCTGTGCGCGCTTCGCCGGGCGGAGTGTGACCGCCGGCGAGGGGACGGCGCGGATCTCGAGGGCGTCCGGACCGAAGGGGCTCCCGTGGGAGACCAGGCGTGCCGTGGGCCATCCCTGCAGGACGCAGCTGTGGTCGCCCTCGTTCGTGAAGACGACGGCAAGGAGCACCGCACCCTCGTCGGTCGGACCGGGGCGGCAACGCCCGTTCCGTCGCGGCCGCTCACGCTGGCCGACAGCGAGGAGTCGTGGCACCGCGGCGACCGCAGGCTCTGCACGTGCTCGTGGTCCCGGCCGGTCGGGTGTGTGGACGACGTGCAACCGGCCGAAGGTCACGGCGACGGCGACCACCAGGGTCGCGATCACCGTCCCGCGGAACGTCAGCTGCTGCACACGGAAAACCTGACACTGGCGGCATGAGACGACGATGAAGCGGTCACGACCCGACGGTGCAGGTCTGCTCCGCCGCGCTCTGCCCCGTGATCGCCGACGGCAACGGGGTGGCTGACGGGCCCGGCTCGGCGGGCTGCGCCCGAGGTGGTCCCGGGAGCGCCGGCGCTGCCGTGCGCGGCCCCGGCGCTGCCGTCCGCGGCGTCGGACGACGGCGGAGCAGCGGTGACCGGCGTGGACGCCCGCCCCGTCGTGGAGTCGCTCAGCGACGTCCGCTGGTCGTCCTGGATGGCGACGTCGAGCGCGTGAGCGGGCTCGGGCTCCGGGAGGACGTGCGCGGGCGAATCGGGGTCGTCGGTGACGGGGTACTGCACGAAGAGCATGTCCGACGTGTCCATGGACCGGAGCATCGACGCCAGTCCCACGATCGTCCGGGGCTGGTGCAACCCGTCGGACAGCGTCATGTTGCTCAGCGCCGCACCGGCGAGACGGTAGAGCGTCACCGGATCGCTCAGCGTGCCGTTCGACGTCACCTTCCGGAGGAGCGCCGAGAGGAACACCTGCTGCGAGCTGATGCGGGCGAGATCGCTGGCGTCACCCACGCCGTGGCGCGACCGCAGGAACTCGAGCGCCGTCGCACCGCTGAGCGCGTGCGTCCCCGCCGAGAGGTGCAGCCCGACGTAGTCGTCGTCGATGGGCTTGGCGACGCAGACGTCGACACCACCGACGGCGTTCGACATCGCGATCACCCCGTCGAAGGTGATCAGACCGGCGTACGGGATCGTCACGCCGGTGAGGTTCTCGATGGTGTCCACGACGCACGAGATCCCGCCGTGGCCGAGCGCGGTGTTGAGCAGGGCCTTCGCGGCGGCGGGGTAGGTCGTTCCGCTCTCCGGGTTCCTGCAGGACGGGAGCGGGATCTCCAGGTCGCGCGGGAAGCTCACAGCGGTCAGCCGGGTGTGGTCGGCCGAGACGTGGACGAGGATCGTCACGTCGTTGCGCGCGCCGGCCGTGCCCGTCGGCCGCGTCGAACTGTCCGACGCGGGTGTCGGATCCGATCAGCAGGATGTTGGCCCCGCCCGGGATCGCGGTGATGTCGGCGGCCCGCGCAACGCTCTGGTCGTCGGTGCTGAGGGCGACCGTGTGCGGTGCCGCGTCGAGCTGCGCACCCGCGATCGCGACGAGGCTGGTGGCACTGACCAGGACGACGGCGGCCGCTGCGCCGAGCGATGCCCGTCACGCGGCCCCGTCCGCGCCGGCGCGGAAGCCGTCCGTGACGGGCGATGCCGAGGGCTGCGACCGGTGGCGCTGTGTCATGGGTACTCCGTTCGGTTGTGGTGCCGACCGGTACTCCGGCTCCGCCCCGAGCCGGAGCCGGGGCCGGAGCCGGAGCCGGGGCCGGAGCCGGAGCCGGACGCGTGTCCGACGCTCATGCGGGGCCGGAGCCTCGGCCAGGCCCGGGTCGTCCTGGCCGAGGTCGTTCAGGGCGAGCGCGAGCTGGGTGCGCGTGCGGACGCCCATCTTGCGGTAGGCGTTGCCGAGGTGCGTCTCGACCGTCCTGACGCTCACGAACAGCTGGGCGGCGATCTCGCGGTTCGTCCGTCCGGCGGCAGCCGACTGCGCGACCCGGGTCTCGGCGGCCGTCAGCAGCGCTCGACCGTCGACGGTGTCGGCCGCCTCGGCCAGACGCAGTGTCCGGGCGGCGATCCGCGGGTCGTCGGCGTGGATCCGGCTCGTCGCGACGTCGGCGAGCACCCTGTCGTGCCCGTCCGCTGCGGCCGGCGTCCAGCAGGAGCTGCGCACGGTCGAGTTGCGCGCGCGCCGACTCGGGTGCGAAGCCGCCGCGGCGGAGCTCCTCCACGGCTTCCTCGGCGAGCCGGAGCGACTCGTCCTGCTGGCCCCGCCGCATCGCGACCATCGCCCGGATCCGGAGTGACTGGCCGTGGGCATGGGGTCGCCGGTGGGACTCGTCGAGCGCGGCGAGTCGACGGGCGAGGTGTTCGGCGCCGTCGAGGTCGCCGAGGTGGACACGGGCACGGGCGAGCTCGATGTCGATCCACAGGCGTCGTCCCGGCTCCACGATGCCCTTCGCCTCGGCCAGCTCCAGGGCCAGCTCGAGCTCGGTCCGCGCCTCCGTCCAGTTCTCGGACCAGGCCGCGTCGATGCCGGCGAGGCCGTGGACGAGCAGGCTGCCGCGGATCGTCGCCGCCGGGCTCGACCACCCGGTCAGGATCTCCTCGAGCGTCTCGCGGTCGTTCCGGGTGAGTGCGAAGAGTCCCCGGGCGCGGGTGAGCGGAGCCGGCGGGTCCCCCAGGCGGAGCGCGTGCTGCTCGGCCTCGTGGAGGAGCGATGCCGCCTGGACGACGCGTCCGGCGAGGATCTCGACGATGGCCGCGTGCGCGAGCGCACGCGTGGTGGTCGGGTGCGCACCGAGCAGTTCCGCGGTCCGGACGAAGGCGGTGAGTGCGGGACGCGAACGGCCGAGGTCGTCTGCCTGGTAGGCGCCCGTCGCCTCGATGGACGCCGCGCTCGAGGTCAGGTCCAGCGTGCCGCTGGCCGACTCGACGGCCCGGGTCCTCGCGATGATCTCCGACGAGGAGTCCCTCGCCCGCGTCGAGGAGCCGGAACGCGAGGTCCTCCAGCGCTGCGCGCAGCGTGTTCCGGAGCGACCTCGGGCGGGAGCTCGGCGGCGCGGTCTTCGAGCTCGTGCGCGACGTCGCTCGCTCCACCGGAGGACCAGAGGATCCGGAGCACGTCGATGATCGATGCGCGCACGTCGCCCGACTCGAACGACCGTCTGGCGTTCGCGAGCCGACGGTCGAGCGCGTCGACGCCGAGGTCCTGCGCGATCGCCTCGGCGCTGACGACCGCGATCCGGTCGAACTGCTCCGGTGCCAGGACGGCGGGGTCGAGGGTCGCCGACAACCGCCTGGCGAGCGCGGCATCGCCGTGCGCTCCCGCGAGTTCCGCGGCGTGCAGGACGCGGTCCACGTGCGCGTCGGAGCGTCCGTCGGACCGCGCGACCGCGCGCATCGCCAGGCGCAGCGCGTTCGAGGTCGTCCCGATCCGGCGGGCGCGGCCCGAGGCGGCTCGCAGCTCCTCCGCGAGGTCCGGTCGCGGCCCCGGCAGGACGGCGTCGTCGCGGTGCTCGAGTCGTTGTTCAGCGGGCAGGGGGGACTCGGCGAGCCCGGCGTGCAGCGCTCGCCGCTCCTGCGCGGACAGCATCGCCGACATCGCGGCACGCAGGAGCGGGGTCCGGACGGCGACCTCGTGCCCCTTGGTGCTGAGGACGCCGAGTGCGACGCCCTCGGCGAGGGCGTCCTCCGCCTGCCCGACCACGTGGAAGAGCGCCTCGACGGTGCCACCGCGCATCGACGCCGTGACCGCGAGGACTTCTCGGACGGCCGGGGGGAGTCGTTCGATCCGACGGATCGTCGACGCGAGGGCACGTGACGTCGACGCGGCCGTCCGGTCGTCCCCGGAGAGCCGCGTGATCGCCAGGTCGATCGCCCACGACGGGTTGCCGCCGCTCTCCGTCGCGATCTCGTTGAGGTCCGTCGCGGAGAGGCCCCCGAGCTCGGAGTCCTTCAGGACGCCGGCGACCGCCGCGGGGCTGAGCGGCGCCAGGGAAGGCGAGTTGCGACGCGGTGAACACCACCTTCCACGAGGTGACCGGGCCGCCGGCGTCCAGCTCCCGCGCGACGATGAGCACCGTCCCGGCGGCCTCGTGCGGTGGCCGGAACATCGGGGCCATCAGGTCGACGGACTCCCGGTCCGCCAGGTGCGCGTCGTCCAGGATCACCACCGTGTGCGCCGCAGCAGGACGTTGCAGAGGTGCCGCAACGCCGCTTCGAGCATCCGGTGGTCGGCGAACCCCAGGGGAGCGGTCTGGAGCACCTGCTCCAGGACCGCCCGGTAGCCGATGGGCAGGGTGCGGAAGATGCGGTCGGGAACGAGTCGCGGGAGTGTCCTGACCGCCGCGTACGGGCCCGTCGTCCCCTCGTCGAACCGCAGCATCAACACGATGCGGTCCTGGGCCAGTCGGCCGGCGAGCGCCTCGAGCATCGTGGTCTTCCCGACGCCGGGTTCCCCAACGATGGCCAGGCGGCCGCCGCGTTCGCCGGCGACGCGCACCATGCGCTCCAACAGGTCGCGACGCTCGAGCGGGATGCGGTTGTGCGACGGCTGCTCGTCGCGTTGTCGGGCCATCAGGAGCGACCCTCGAACAGCGCGTCGGTGTGGGCGAGCGCCGACTTGGTCCGCGAGAGCGCCGTGTGCCGCGCGCCGACGGCGACGTCGCGGACCGTCCGCGCGAGCGGGTGCCCCGTGCGAAGTGCCGCGGCTCCGGTCCCGCTCACGAGGAGCGGGAGCGCCTGCTCGGCCGCGGCGAGTGCCTGCACGGCGAGGTCGGCCGAGGTGGCACGGGCCACGGCGGACAGCGCGTCCACCTCGTCGCGGAGTTCCGAGGGTGGCCGTGGCAGCGGCGTGCAGACCCGCGGCGCGGGCCACGTCGCGGGCGGCCGCACCGACCGCTGCCCGCACGTCGGCTCGGGCGGACCGCTCCCCGTGGGCTGCGACGTCGTCGAGGACCCGGTCGAGCGCCGACTCGACGGCGCCGATCAACGGGGAGGCGAAGAAGATCGTGGCGAAGAACGTCAGCGGAGCCACCGACGGCGCCGGCGCGAGGGTCGGGTCCTCCGAGCGGGCACGACGACGTCCTCGAGGTGCGCGGTGTCGCCACCGGAGCCCTGCAGGCCCGAGGGCGTCCCAGGTCGTCTCCACGCGGACGTCCGCGACGGGGACGAGGACCCGCACCAGCGCACCGGAGTCGACGTCGCGGACCGTCGCCATGACCCAGCCCGCCCAGGGCAGGCCGCTCGCCGGGGTCGAGACCGCGCGCACGTGGAACGCGCCGTCGGTCCAGGTGCCGGTGCCCTGCGGGGCGAGGGTGCCGGCCACGAGCGTGTCGCCGTCCGGCCCCCAGACCTCGCGCAGCGTCTCGTCGGGGAACTCCGCCACCGCGAGGTTCGTCACCGCGGCGACCGCGCCGATCCACCCGAGGTCGGCGTCGGCCGCTCCGAGGTCGCGCAGGCGATCGGCGATGTCGGCGACGGTCCACGGGGTCGGCCCACCGCGGTCGGGGCGCCGGGCGTCGAGCACCCCCGAGCGCGCGAGGTGCGCTCGCACCTGGTCGCGGTCGTGCTGCGTGGTCGGCTTCGAGACGGAGGGGGACATGGGCATCGGGCATCCTCAGGGCGATCGGTCGGCGCGGACGGCTCGCTGGGAGTCGGCACCGGGGGTTCATCTTCGGTCGGCGGTGTCGACGTCGTGTCGACGTCACGCCACCGGACGCATCAGGGGCGCCAGGTCCGCTCCCGAGCGCGAGCCCGTGGGTCGAACCCGCGCCGGTCGAGGCGACGACCCCGGGTGATGGTCGTCGTGATCGACCGCAGCGCCGACAGGTCGGACGTGGGGTCCTCCGCGGTGGCGATCATGTCGGCGCGTGCGCCCGGTGCGATGCGCCCGAGGTCGGCGGAGCGCCCGAGTGCCGCCGCGCCGCCGGCCGTCGCGGCGGCGAGTGCGCGGGCCGGGGTGAAGCCGGCCTGCTCGACCAGCAGGGCGAGTTCCCGGTGGATCGCGGGGAACGGGTCGTCGGGCGTCGTCGGGAAGTCGGTCCCGGCCGAGACCACGACACCGAGCTCGGCGGCACGGGCGGTGATGCGCGCGGCAGCGGACAGGCGTGCCGTCGGCGTGCCGGTGTGGGCGTCGACGAACAGCGTGGCGTCGAGCACGCAGCCTCGGCGACGCATCTCCCGCAGGAGCACGTCCACGGACTCGGGAACCCGGTCGCGGAACCGTTCCAGGTCGATGTCCTGCCGTGGCGGTGCGTAGGAGGTCGGGATCGGTCTGCCCTCGTGGCCGAGCAGGTAGGCGTGGCTCACGGAGTCCACTCCTGCCGCGACGACCTCCGATGGGCCGGACGGGAACACGGTGCCGTGCGCCCAGACCAGGAGGCCCTGACGGTGCGCCTCGTCCGTGATCCGACGGACGGTCTCTGGGTCGAGGTCCGCGTAGACCTTGATCGCGCGGGCGCCGGTACCCCGGGCGACCGCGACCGCCTGCGCCAGATCGGTGTCCGTGTCGACGGCCTGCATCCACGGGGCCGTCCCCGGCTCGTACCCCGCCGAGGCGACCCGCACCCGTTCGTCGTCGAAGAACGACGGACCGGCGAAGAAGGCCGCGAAGGCGATGTCGGGGGCGGGGAGCTCGCCGGCGGCGGAGGCCCGCGCGAGTTCCGCGACGACGCGGAGGTCGTCGGCCATCACCCGGATCGTGGTGACGCCGCCGTACACCTCGCGCTCGAGCTGCGCGGTGGCGTACGGCACGCACGGCGGGGTTGCGACGTGCTGGTGGCTGTCGACCAGTCCGGGGAGGAGGAAGGCGCCGTCGAGGTCCACACGCACGGTGCTCCCGGGTGCGGCGGCGGCGAGTGCGCGACGTGTCCCACGGCGAGGATCCGTTCGCCCCGCACCAGGACGGCTCCGTCGGGGACCGGCGCAGCGCCCGCTCCGGCCAGGACCGTCGCGTGCTCCCAGAGGACGTGGCGGTCGCCGTCGAGGTCGGGGTGGTCGTGGTCGATGAGGGGCTCCTGTCGCTCGTGGTGAGCCGATCCGCCCGCGGACGTTACGGCGTCCGGCCGGGCCGGCACCACGGTGGTATCCCCGAGACGGCCGCGGGTAGCCGGTACTGGACCGATTGGTCTCGAACTTTACGCTTTGTGGATCGATCGGTCAAGAATGTTCGGCCACACCATGCCGTGCCTGCGTGGACGCTCAGGACGAGCACTGGTCACGATGGCCGAGAGGTGCTTAATCTACATAGGTCGATCAAAATCGACCGACGAGGGACCACCCGTGCCACAGGAAGCCCGACGGATCGCCGAGACCGCACACTGGTGGGTCGACCGAGCAGCCGACCTGTCCACCGCGCCGCTCCGCGCGGACCGCCGCGAGCAGTGGCACGCCGACGTCGCGGCCGCTCCGGAGGTCGGCGTCCCGCGCACGGCCCTCGTGCTCGGGATGATCACGACCGCTGCCTTCCACCGCTCCGCGCACCCCCGACCAGGAGGATCGATGAACCCGTCCCGTCCCGCGCACGCTCGCCCCGCCCGGCTCCTCCTCGCTGCCGCCGTCCTGTCCGTCGTCGCCGCGTCCGTCCTCGACCAGACGGTGTTCTTCGTCGTGTCCAGCACCGCGCAGTACCGCGTGGGCGAGGCGTTCGAGGTCGTCCTCGGCTTCCTCGTCCCGCTGGCCCTGGTGCTCGTCGCGCTGTCCCGCGTGACCACGAGCCGCCGGCGGTGGGGCGCGGCCGCGGTCGCGGCCGTCGCCGGCTCCTGCGCGGTCGCGGTCGGCGTGGTCCTCGGCGGTGCGGTCTGGGTCGTCGCCGCGAGCATCGGGTTCGCCGCCCTGCTGGCCGCGTGGTTCCTCGCGAACGCCGTGCGGCCTCGCGCCTGGTTCCTCGTCGGGTCGCCGGCCGTGGTGCTCGTCGCCATCGGCCTGGCCGCGCTCGTCGCCCGTGCCGCCGTCGACGCGTCGACGTCGACCCGCCCGGTGCTGTGGCAGGTGGAGGGCGTGGTCACGCTCGCGGCTCCGCTCGCCGTGGCCGTCGCCGTCGCCGTGCTGCTGCCGCTCCGGACCGTCGACCGCTCCGCCGGCCAGCAGGTGGCCGCCTGACGGAACCGCTCACCCGTGCGACCGCCCCGGGCACAGCGTCCCGGTGATGTCACCGATGCGGGGTCCGCCGGCTGCGGCGAGCATCGCGCCATGACCACGAAGACCGCTGTGCTCCTCCGACAACACGTCCACGCTCTCCAGCGGCTGACGGCGGCCAGCCCGGTCGGACGGGTCGCCCGCGCGGGCTCGCTCGCGTACACCGACTCCGGCATCGACGTCGCGGCGTTCAACGCGATCACGGTGACGGGCGCGGCCTGGTCCGGCGGCGACCTCGACCGGGCGGCCGGACTCGCCGCGGCGAGTGGCCGGCCCTGGTCGATCACCGCTCAGCGGGGGACGGGGACGGTCCGGGACGGGGCTCGCCTGCGTGCCGTCGAGCGCGCCGCCGCGCGCCACGGTCTCACCGAGCGGGACGAGGACCCGTTCCTGGTGTGCCAGCGCGCCGACTTCCGACCGCCGACCCGGTCGGGACCGGCGGACGGACCGGCGGCGCGGATCCGGGTCGACACGGTGTCCGCCGATGCCTGGCGTGCGTACACCGCGACCGTCGCGGCCGGGTTCGAGGTACCGCGAGCGGCGTTCGGCTCGGTCTTCGGGGGCGGACTGCTCGACGATCCGCTGGTCACGGGGTACGCCGTCCGGCTCGACGACCACGTCGTCGGTTCCGGCCTCGGCGTCCGGACGGACGACGGGCTCGGGGTCCACAACATCGCGGTCCTGCCCGGTGAACGCTGCCACGGCGCAGGGCGGGCGGTGACGGAACGGGTCGTGCAGGACGGCTTCGCCGACGGCGCGACCGCCGCGTACCTCGTCAGCTCGGTCGACGGGCTCCGGCTGTACCGGTCGCTCGGGTTCCGGCAGGTGGACACCCTCGTCCGGTGGTCCGCGGCGTGAGCGCGCGTCACGCCCGGTCCCTCGTCGCGCTGGGCATCGGCGTGGCCACGGCCTGGGTCGTCTGCCGCGCGCTCCTCCGGTGGGTGGTGCTGCAACTGGGCGGAGTCGGTCCCGACCCGCTGCTGCCCGAGGACGACTGAGGTGCCGCCCTCCGCCGTCGAGCGCGGTCGTCAGGCCACGCGCTCCCGCACCGGCTGCCGTCGCGCGAACGCGCGGACCAGGGCGAAGAAGCCGTACCGCCCGCCGGGCTCGGCGACGATCAGGTGCGCGTCGAGCAGGTCCTCGACCACCGCACGCGTCGACCTCGTGTCACGGCGGAGCGCACGTGCCGCCTCCTCCACGGAGAACGGTCCCTCCGGCAGGTGCGACAGCCGGTGGAAGGCATCGCGCTGGTCCTCGCGCAGCCCGGCGGACGCGCGTCGGAACGGCGCGTCGACGATCCGGCAGTCGGCGTGCATCACGACCGGCTGGTCGAGGTCGTCGTAGAGCTGCTGCTCGATCTCCGCGACGGTCCAGGTCGGCCGGTCCGCCAGGCGGGCAGCCGCGACACGGACGGCGAGGGGCTGGTGGGAGCAGGCGGCCGCGAGGCCTGGCCGTCGGCCCCGGCTCGGCCGCGAGCCGCTCGTGACCGACCAGTCGACCCATCAGGTCGATCGACTCCTCCGGCGCGAGGGGAGCAGGGTCGTCCACCGCGTACCCGGAAGGTCGAGGAACCGTCGGACCGATGTCACGAGGGTCAGCGAGCCCGGTCCGGACGGCAGCAGCGGACGCACCTGGGCGCTGCTCGCCGCGTCGTCGAGGACGAGCAGCACCCGACGGTCGGCGACCAGGGACCGCCACGCCGTGGAGCGTTCCTCCAGACCGTCGGGGATCGTCGACCGTGGGACGCCGGCGGTCCGGAGCAGCGACAGCAGGGCGTCCGAGGCGGTCAGCGGGTGCCCGCCGGCGGCGCGGAGGTCGACGAAGAACTGCCCGTCGGGGAACGCCGCGCGCACCCGGTGGGCCGCATGCACCGCGAACGCCGTCTTGCCCATGCCGCCGAGTCCGGTGATCCCGAGGACGCCGCCGGACGAATCCTGGGCGACGACGCGTCGGAGGCGCTGGAGTTCGTCGGCACGGCCGACGAAGTCGGCGAGGTCCGGGGGCAGCTGGGCGGGCGCCGCGGCGGGTGGGCGGTCGGACCGGCGGGCCGGGAGGCGCGGTGACGGACGCGGGGGGCGCCTCCAGTCCGACGGCCGGTTCCGTGACGTCGTCCTGCAGCAACCGTTGGTGCACCTGCCGCAGCGCGCTGCCGGGGGAGACGCCGAGCTGGTCGGCGAGCCGGTGCCGGAAGTCGTCGTACGCGCCGAGGGCCTCGTTGCGGAGGCCGAGCGCGAGGAGCGTCTCGAGCAGGAGCGCGGCGACGCGCTCGTCGAGCGGACGGTCCTCGGCCACACGTCGGAGCTCCGGCAGGGCGTCCTCGTACCGACCGAGCCGGACCTCGAGCGTCGCGCGTGCGAAGGCCACCTCGTCGTGGAGCTCACCGAGCCGGAATCGCTGGGCGTCGGCCCACGAGCCGGGCAGCCCTCCGAGTGCGGTCCCGGTCCAGCGGGCGGCCGCGGCCGCGAGCTCGTCGGCGGCTCCGGCGACGTCACCGGCACGGACCAGGTCGCGGGCGCGACGCCGGGCCGTCTCGACGACCGCGACGTCGAGTTCGGCCGAGCCACGGTCGAGGTGGTAGGCCCCGCCGTCCGTCCCGATCACCAGCCCGTCGGCCTCCGCGTGGGGTGCGAGGACCCGTCGCAGGCGGTACACGTACGTGCGCAGGACGCCGGCGGCGCTCCGGGGCGGGGTGTCGCCCCAGATCCGGTCCACGACCGTGTCGACGTCCACCGGGCGTCCGTCGGCGAGCAGCAGCATCGCCAGCACGGCTCGCTGCTGCGGCGACCCGATGTCGAGGTCGACACCGTGCGCGGCGGCGGTGACCGGCCCGAGGACGGCGAACCGGACGGTGGGGAGCGCGGATGGGCGCATGGGCGTGCTTCCTGTGCAGATCGGTCCCGGTGCCCGGGACACGAGCGCCCGCGTCAGAACGACGCGAGTGCGGTGGTGGTGAGCTGGTGGATGCTCGTCGAGGCGCAGGCCTCGAACAGCGAGCCGGAGGCGGCGACGAAGAGCGACTGCCGCGATCCCGGCGGGATGACCCGGAACCCGTCGGTCGTGCGCGGCTCGCAGGTCGCGGCGTCCCAGTCGCCCGACTGCTCGACGGTCACGATCGCCTGGACCTCGTGGCCCGGTCGGAGCGTCAGGGTCGGGTGCGGCGCGGACCGGTCGAGCGTGGCCGGGTTGCCGATCTGCGCGCCGTCGCCCCCGCCCACGAAGGACACGCCGGGCCAGCCCTGCAGGGGTGCAGGACCGGGTGCCGGAGTCGCGGAGGACGATCGCGACCCGTTCGGCTCCCGCGCCGCCACCCCCGCCGCCGTCCGCGATCGAACCCGACAGCTCGGCGACGGTGCACCGGGCGCCGTCGGCGTCTCCCGCCCCGGCAGGCGACGCGCCGGACGCGGTGGTGGAGCCACTCGGTGCGGCGCTCGCGGGCGCGGTCCCCGGCGTCGAGGGGGTCGTGCCCTGACCGGACGTGGGCGTCGCGGTCGGGGCGGAGGTCGTCGCACCGGTGCTCGCAGCCTCCGGGGTCGAAGCGCTCGAGGCGCCGTTCCCGGTGGCGGCGCACCCGGTCAGCAGTACCGCGAGCGTCACGATCGCGATGGTCGGCGTGAGGAGCCGTGCACGGGGAGTCGTCATCGTCTCAGCGTGCGACCCCTCGGGGGTCCGGGCCACGGCTGTCAGGATGACCCGCATCACCCTGGAGGATGAATGTTCCGGGTCGGTACCACCGGACCGGACGAGGTCGGTGGTTGTACGGATGCCGGCGCGCCCGGTCGCGACGACCCTTGCCCCATGCCGGAACCCGAAGTCATGGCCGCTCGCCCCACGACCCGCCAGTGGATCAGTGGTGCCCGACCGCGCACGCTGCCGCTGAGCGTCGTCTCGGTGCTGCTCGGGACGGGCGTCGCCGTCGCCGGCACGGACGGCGGCGCGGCGGCGTGGGCCGGCCACGGTCGGCACGTCGGCATCGCCGTGCTCTGCCTCGTCGTCGCCCTCTGCCTGCAGATCGGTGTCAACTACAGCAACGACTACTCGGACGGTGTGCGCGGGACGGACCGCTTCCGCCGTGGTCCGGCGCGGCTGACCGGCGCCGGGACCGCGACGCCGCGGGCGGTCCTCCGCGTCGGCCTGACGTTCTTCGGGATCGCGGCGGTGGCCGGACTGGTCATCGTGCTGCTCACCGGACTCTGGTGGATGCTCGTCGTCGGGGCGGCGACGATCGTCGCCGCCTGGTACTACACGGGCGGCAAGCGGCCGTACGGGTACCGGGCGCTCGGCGAGGTCTCGGTGTTCGTGTTCTTCGGGCTCGTCGCCGTCCTCGGCACCCAGGTCGCGCAACTCGGGCACGTCACCGGGCAGGGCTGGGCAGCGGGCACCGCCGCGGGGCTGTTCGCCTGCGGGGTCCTCATGGTCAACAACATCCGTGACCTGGAGGTCGACCGGCTCGCCGACAAGCGCACCCTCGCGGTCGTCGTCGGCGAGCGGGGCGCGCGCTCGTTGTACGCGTTCTTCATGCTGGCGCCCTTCCTCGTCCTGCTGGTCTTCGTCGTCGCCGCTCCGCTGACCCTCGTCGCGGCCGCGGCGCTCGCCCTGGCCTTCCCGGCAGTGGCCATCGGCTCCCGGCCGGCGGAGGCGCCCGGCTCATCGCGGCGCTCCAGCTGTCGTCGTTCGCCTCGTTGGCGTTCGGCGTGCTCCTCACGGTGGCGCTGGTCACCAGCGCCGCCTGAGCGACGCCCCCACTCTCGTAGTCCCACTCCAGACGGAGGTCCACCATGCGCATCGTCTTCACCGCCAACCCGCTCCCGGGGCACATCGTGCCGATGGTCCCGCTGATGCGTGCCGCCCTCGCTGCCGGCCACCGGGTCGCCCTCGTCACCGGTGCCGACGCGGCGGACTTCGTGCACGCGCAGGGCAGCCCCGACATCGAGGTCCTGCCCGCCGGCCCGCCCACCCTCGTCGCGATGGCCGACATGCAGCGGGAGACCGGCACGAGCCCGGCGACCGCGCCGCGACCCGACACCGTCGCCGAGTACTTCGCCGTCCGGCGGGTCGCAGCGGCTGTGGACGACGCTGTCGAGGCCGCACGGGCCTGGCACCCGGACGTCGTCATCAGCGAGAGCCTCGACCACGTCGGGCCGTACGTCGCCGCGGCGCTCGACGTGCCGTTCCTCCGGCACGGCTTCGGCCCGGAGCGCCCGGAGCCCGTCCTGGCCGCGATGGCCGCGGCGTCCGCGCGTTCCGCCGCGGCGCGCGGTGTCGAGCTGCCGCCGGTGGCGGCGTGGATCGACGTCTACCCGGCGTTCCTCGAGGCTGCCGGGACGGTCCGCGAGGGTCGTCGCATCGCCCTGCGCCCGTCGGCGCACGGAGCGGTCGGGGCGTCGGACGCCCCGGTGTCCGCAACGCCTCGGACCCGTCCGCGGGTGCTCGTGACGATGGGCACCGTGTTCACCGACCAGGCGCTGCTGGACCGCACGGTCGCCTCGTCGGAGCGGGAGGGACTCGCGGTCGACCTCGTGACGACCGCCGTCAACGGCGTGCAGGCCCGTGCGGGTTCGCCCGACTCCGCCGTGCGGGTCGTCAACGTGCCGTTCCGTCCGCTCGCCGAGCTGCTCGCCGACGTCGACGCGGTCGTCACCGTCGGCGGCGCCGGCACCGTCCTCGGGGCGCTCGTCGCCGGGGTCCCGCTCGTGGTGATGCCGCTGGGTGCCGACCACTCCGTGAACGCCCTGCGAGCGACGGCAGCCGGTGCCGCCGTGACCGTCGACTCCCCGGAAGCCGTCGGTCCGTCGCTCCGCCGCGTCCTCGAGGACGAGGGCCTGCGTCGGTCCGCCCGGGACGTCGCAGACCGGATCCGTGCGCTGCCGTCGGTGGAGTCGGCGCTCGCCGAGGTCGAGCAGGTCGTCGCTGCCGCGACCCGGGAGCGCGTGTGACCGCCGACCAGCGGGTCACGGACGGTCGTGCTCCCGCGTTGGTGCCGATGCCCGCGCTGACCCTCGCCGTGACCTCCGGCAGGAGCGCAGGGTTCCGTCCGGCTGCGACGCACCGACGCGCCGACGAACTCCTCTCTGACCTCGTCTCGGAGCTCGCCGACCAGGGCGTCAGCAGCACGGGCTCTGCGTCGATGACGATCGTCGCCGCGGACGACGCCGGCATCGGCATCGAGGTCGGTGTGGTCGTGCGCGAACCCGTGATCCCGACCGAGACGATCCGGGTCGTCGAGCGTCCGAGCCACGAGGCCGTGACCCTCCTGGTCCCGGGAGACCAGACCGATCGTGACTGGGGCCGGTTGCGGGTGTTCCTCGCCGAACTCGACGTCGTGGCGCACCGACGGTCCTACGTCTCCTTCCACCACCCACCAAGCCCTGACCGGGCATCGCGCTTCACGCTGCTCGTGCAACCCGTGACGCCCCGCCACGACTGACCCATCGGCACGCTGCCGATCGGGCGTCGACGGTGCATCGACCCGACGTCGACGCTGCGCTGGTGTGCTCGATCCCGACCAGCCCCGTGCGGGGCGCGATCACTCTTGGAGGACCCCTTGTCCCAGACCATCCCCGACGACACCGAAGACACCGACGACACCGTCGACCACGGCGCGCGCGCCGCGTTCCGTGAGGCCGTGGAGACCCTCGACGCGACCCTCGACGGTGCCGCGCTCACCCCGGAGGACGCCGGCTACCCGGCCGCGTGCGCCGGCTACAACCTGGCCGGCGAGCGACACCCGGACGTCGTGGTGACCGCGCGCAGCGCGAGCGACGTCGTCGAAGCGGTGTCCTTCGCCGCCGCGCACGGCCTGCCCGTCGCCGTCGTCGCGACCGGCCACCACGGCACACGCCCGCTCCGGGGCGGGCTGCTCGTCACGACGGCGGCGATGAACGAGGTGCACGTCGACGCTGCCGCTCGCCGAGCCGTGGTCGCCGCCGGCGCACGCTGGAGCGACGTCGTGTCCCGCACCGCGGCGCACCGCCTCGCGCCCGTCCGCGGCTCGTCCGGGCAGGTGGGAGTGGTCGGCTTCACGCTGGGCGGCGGGCTGAGCCCCGTGCTGGGGCGCAAGTACGGGTGGGGTCCGACCACGTCGTCTCGCTCGACGTCGTGACGGCCTCGGGCGAGCTGGTGCGCGCGTCCGCCGAGGACGACGCGGACCTGTTCTGGGCCCTGCGCGGCGGACGGAGCAACCTCGGCATCGTCACGTCGATGGAGATCGAGCTGTTCGCGGTCGAGCGGTTCATCGGCGGCGGCCTCTTCTACGACGGCGAGCACGCCGCTGCGGTCCTGGCTGCCTTCGCGACGGCGACGGCGACCGCCCCGGACGACCTCACACTGTCGCTGGCCTTCCTCCGCCTGCCTCCGGTGCCCGGGATCCCCCCGCTGCTCGCCGGGCGCTTCGTGCTGCACCTGCGCGTGGCGCACCTCGGGGACGCCGCCGGCGCCGACGCGCTGCTCGCGCCGCTCCGTGCCGCCGCCCCGGTCGTCCTCGACACGATCGAGGAGACCCGGGTCGAGGACTTCGAACGGATCCACAACGACCCGGTCGACCCGGCCCCCTTCTCCGAGGAGACGGCGATGCTCGCCGACCTCGACCCGTCGGCGCAGCGCGCGCTGCTGGACGTCGTCGGACCGTTGACCGACACCGGTCTCCACATCGTCGAGCTCCGGCACCTCGGCGGAGCCTTCGACGTCACCCGCCCCGGTGCCGGCGCGATCGTCGCACCGACCGCCTCCTACGTCCTCTGGGCCGTCTCGATCGGCATGCCCGAGTCCGACGCGGAGGGGATCGCGCAGGCGCGGGCGCTCGTCGAGGCCATGCGGCCGTCCAGCACCGGAACGCGGTACCTGAACTTCGCGCCCGACGACGGGCACCCCGAGCGGTCGTTCTCCGCGGCCGACTGGGAGCGGCTGCTGCGCGTGAAGGCCGCCGTCGACCCCCGGAACCTCTTCCGCACGCAGCAGCCGCTCATCGAGTCCTGACCATCCGACACCACCGACCTTCCCGAAGGAGCACCACCGTGACCACCACCGAGATCACCACCACCCTGCCGATCGAGACCGAGTGGGAGCTCGGGCGGCTCCCACTGCTGTGGGCCCGCGCGCTCGACACCGCCGACGCCTCCGTGCTCGAGGACCTGCTCACCGAGGACGTCGTCGTCGACATGACGCCCGCCACGACGAAGATCGGGCTCGAGTTCCCGGTGCTGCAAGGGCGCGAGACGGTGATCCCGACCATGATCGGGGCCGTCGGGCCGCTCGACACCATGCACGCCGTCAGCAACGTCTCCGCACGTGGGCTCGGCGACGGCTACCTGGTGGAGGCGTACGCACTCGCCCAGCACTACCTGCCGGGCGAGGGGCCCGACGTGCGCGCGACGCGGCACGCCCTGATGGGGAACACGTGGACCTTCCACGTCCGTGCCACCCCGGCCGGCCCCCGTGTCGCGCGGTTCACGATGGACTGCCGGTGGATGGAGGGCGACCCCACGGTCCTCCTCGCGGCGATCAGCTGAACGCCGGCCAGCCGCACCGGCCCCGAGGGCAGACCAGAGGACGACCGTTGCGCCTGCCCTCGCTGTCGCGCCTCGTCGCGGCGATGTGGTCGCGGCGGGGGAGTGCGGCCTACCGCCGCCACCCGAGACCGGAGAGCACGACCCCAGTCCGGGTCGCGGGCCCGCACCCGCTGCGCGTCCTGGTGTTCGGCACCGACGCGGCCAGCGGCTGGGGCGTCCTCCGGCAGGACCTCGCGCTGCCCGGACACCTCGCGCGGGCGCTGCGCGGCACGACGGGTCGCGGGGTGCACGTGACGCTGGTCGACTGCGGCGTGGCCCGGGTCGCGGACCTCGCGGCGGTGGCGAGCGTGCTGCCGACCGCTGCCCACGACGTCGCGGTGGTCATCGGCGGTGTGAGCGACGCCGTGCGCCTCGGCGACGTCGAGCGGTGGCGGACTGCGATGGCGGTCGTCCTCGACGCAGTCCTGACCCGGTCCGGAGCGCACGTGTTCCTCGTCGGGATCCCCAGGCCGAGCACGCTCCCCGCCTTCCGGCTGCCGGCAGGGGCGCCGCCGACCGGGCCGCCGAATCGTTCGACCGTGCGTCCCGGGAGCTGTGCCGGTCGAGGCCGCGAGCGGCCTTCGTCCCCGCGATCTCCCACGCTGCACCGGTGTCCCGCGACGAGCGCCTGGTGTCCGCCGACAGCTACGCGGCGCTGGCGAGCCACCTCGCCGCGGCCGTCACGGCGCACGTCGACCGTCCCACTCGGCGTGCGGACCCCGGCTCGGCGTGACCGGACTCAGCGCGCCCGTGTGCGGGCGACGAGGCGGAGTGCGGACGTCCCGAGGGCGGCGAGCAGGACGGTGACGGCGCCCAGCTGATGAGCGAGCCCCCGCATCCGTGGTCCCCGTGATCCGTCCGACGCGATCGCCCGGATCGCCTGCCCGACCTCGGCCGCCGAGCGCACCACGACACCGGCGCCGACGGAGGCGAGTGCCCGGCCGACACCGTCCTGTGCGTCGCTGGCGGGGAACACCACAACGGGGACCCGGTGCTGTGCGGCGGCGAGGGCGGTGAGCGCGTCGCCGGACACGACGGCGACGTCCATGCCCTCGAGCAGCTCGGGGAGCGCCTCGTCCACCGCGTAGACCAGGTTCCGCGACGGCTCGGTCGACGGTGTCCCGGAGCCCTCGGCGAGCCGGACCACCGTGTTGGCCTGCGATGCCCCGATCGAGGCGAGCACGGCGTCGAGCGTCTCCGGATCGCGGTCGGGGAGCGCCACGAGGACGTTCCAGCGGTACTCCCAACCGTCGGTCAGCGGGTTCGTCCAGCGGTGCTGGCCCTCGCTCCCGCCCGACTCGCGCGTTGCTCGTGCATCGCACCATGCTGCGGATCGGGGTCGACGGGGCGCGTCCGTGCAGCCACTGAGTGGCCCGCGCACCCGGCCGGACCCGCGACGACGGGGAGGTGCGCAGTCGTACGATCCCGTCATGCCCTTCTCCGTCGTGCACGTGTCCGATGTCCCCGCCAGCGACTCGGAGCACCCGGCGTCGAGCCCCTACGACCGACGACTGACGGGTCCGCTCGGGATCACGCGGTTCGGTCTGTACGAGGTGGACCTGCCCGCGGGAGCGGCCACGGTGCCGCACGACCACCGCGACGACCACGCCGAGGACGCGTACGTCGTCGTCCGGGGGTCCGGGTGGCTCGTGGTGGACGGTGCCGAGACCGCCCTCGCCGCCGGGGACAGCGCCGGTGTGACGGAGGAGCCCGAGCGGTGGTTCCGTGCCGGCCCCGAGGGATGCACGCTCATCGCGATCTGCGCCTGACCGGGAAGTACCGCTGCGGAACGATCATCCTGCGGGGGGATCGGCGTCATCCGCACGGCCGTCGAACCCGTTCGGCTGCGAGCGCACGCTGGTCTCGACGGACGCCGAAGGTGTCCGACCTCACCGAAGGAGACCCCATGTCCACCCTGGACCAGCAGACCGCAGCCCCGACCCCCCACCGACCGCCTCAACACCCTGTCGATCGTCGGGTTCGTGCTGGCGTTCGTCGCGAACATCGTCGGCCTGGTGGTGTCGGTCATCGCCCTCGTCCAGATCGGCCGCACCGGCGAGCGGGGCCGAGGCCTGGCGATCGCGGGCATCGTCGTCGGCGGGTTCTGGTTCGTCGTCTTCGGCGGCGCGCTCCTGCTGCACGCGATCGTCGGGGCCGCGCACGGCGCGTGAGCGGGGGCGCGGAGGGGGCTTGTCCGGTGTTCCCGATGCGGTTATGGTAACGATACCAACCGACGGGAGAGCGACGATGCTCGGAACGACAGCGACAGCGACAGCTCGGACGCGGTGGCGCCACGCCGCCCGGATCACCACGGCCGCGATCGTCCTCGGGGTGGTGGCGAGCACCGTGCCGCTCGCGGCCGAGGCCGCGACCCCGCCCCGACCGACCACGGACCCGGTCTGGCAGCAACGCGCGAGCGCGACCTACGACGCGATGCAGGACAACCTGTACACCGGAGCCGCAGGACACGGGCTCTACCGCGAGAACACCGACACGACCACCGGCAACCCGTACTCGTTCCTCTGGGAGTACCGCGAAGCGACCCAGGCGGCTCTCGACCTCCAGGGGATCGACGGCGTCGGACCCGCGTACGCGAACTCCGCCGCCGCGCGCGTCGACGGGTTCGAGCACTACTTCGCCGTCGCTCCGGGTGGCCGCCCCGGGTACGAGTCGTACCTCCCCGCACCGCTCGGTTCCGGTGGAGACGTCTACTACGACGACAATGCCGTCGTGGGCCTCTCGTTCGTCAGCCAGTACCAGGCGACCGACGACGCCGCCTCCCTCGACCACGCGCGGGCGGCGTTCGACGTCGCCGTCCGCAGCTGGAACACGGATGCATCGCTGACGTGCCCGGGTGGATCCGACTGGATCGACCGCCCGGACAACACGACCCGGGCGGCGAACGTCACCGGACTGACCGCGCAGCTCGCGGCGCACCTCTACGAGGAGACCGGCGACGCGTCGTACCTGCGCTGGAGCACCCGGCTGTACGACTGGAACAACCGGTGCCTGCGGCAGCCGGCCGGGCTCTACCGGAACAGTCTCGGTGACGACGGCAGCGTCGACCCGACGCTGTGGACGTACAACTCCGGCGCCATGATCGGCACCGCGACGATCCTCTACCGCGCGACCGACGACCCGAAGTACCTGCGGCAGGCCTCGGCGGCGGCACGGGCGTCGCTGCGCTACTGGAACGCGGACGGTCGTCTACGGCAGCAGCCCGCGGTCTTCAACGCGTTCTACTTCAAGGACCTGCTGCTCCTCGACTCCGTGCAGCACGACCCCTCCTACCGGGCAGCCGCCGAGCAGTGGGCCACCGCGACCTGGCGCGACAACCGCGACCCGGCGACCGGCCTGTTCCACTTCCAGCCGAGCGGCGGCGGCGACCCCGCCTGGGACCGCCCAGCAGCGACGCTCGACCAGGCGGCGATGATCCAGGTCTTCGCGGTCCTCGGATGGCCGTCGGACCGGCTCGGGGACGTCAGTTGACCGCATCGCACGCGACCGCGACCCCCATCGGCGTCATGGACGTCGGCGGGGGTCACGTCACGGCAGCGCTCGTGGACCCGGCATCCGTGGGGGAGGCCCTGGTCGAGCGGGGAGCGACGATCGACCCCCACGCGGACCGCGACGTCCTGCTCGACCAGCTCGCCGGCCCGGGTCGCGCGCTCGGACCCCTCCGAGCGGGATCGGCGCCACTCCGAGGGCTGGTCGATCGCCATGCCTCGGACCGTTCGACGCCGCGGCCGGCACGGGCACGTTCGCGGGCGTCGACAAGTTCCGGTCGATCGCCGGGATCGACCTGCGCGTGGCGCTCGCCGAACGCCTCGGGGTTCCGCCGAGTGCGGTGCGTTTCCTCAACGACGCCGTCGCCTACGGCATCGGCGAGTGGGCGGCGGGGCTGGAGTCGGTGCGGGCCGGATGGTCTGCATCACGCTGGGCACCGGCGTCGGGTCGGCGTTCCTCGTCGACGGCGTAGCGGTGGACTCCGGTCCGACGGTCCCGGAACAGGGGGAGGTGCACCGCCTCGCGATCGACGGACGTCCGCTCGAGGAGACGATGTCGTCGCCGGCACTCCGTCGTGCCGACCACGAGCGGTCCGGCCGGGATCGGTCGGTCGAGGAGCTCTGCGCGGCTGCTCGTGGCGTTGACCCCGTGGCGCTCGAGGTCGTGGCGACGGCGATGTCCGCACTGGGCGGTGCGCTGCGACCGTGGGTGGAACGATTCGGGGCGACTCGGGTCGTGGTCGGCGGGTCGATCGCGCGGTCGTGGGACGTCATCGCGGCGCCGTTGCACGCGGGGATCACGCGGGACCGCTCGACCGCCCGAGGCCCGGAGCTCGTGCCGGCCACACTCGGGTCCCGTGCCCCGCTGGTCGGTGCCGCGGTCGCGTGGACCCGCGACACGGACGGCTAGCGACCCGCGCCGACACCCCTGCGGCCGCGCGCGTGCCGGCACCCCGCGCCCGCGTCCGCGCACCAGCGCGCCCGGCCTCAGTCGCTGAGGCCGGTCCCCAGACCGAGGCCTTCACCGTGCCGAGGCGCTGCCCCACGCCGCGCCCCCACGGCCGGATCGTGTAGCGGCCGACGCTCGCCGGCACGATGAAGGTCTCGGCGTAGTGCACGACGAACGGCTCGAACGCACCGTCCGGGCTCTCGACGACCGCCTCGGCCCCTTCCACGAGGTTGAGGACGTTCACCGTGCCGTCGGTGTCGTGCGGGACGACTCCCTCGAACCAGTGCCGCCGGACCTCGATGAACTCGAGCTCGTGCAGGCCGGTGCGCTCCTCGACCCAGCCCTCGCCGCGTGCGACCTCGGTGACCTGGTTGACGAGTTCGTCGCGTGCGAAGTCCGTGCGACGGTCCCACTGGATGTTGGCGAACGCGTGGTCGAGGTGGACCGGCCGCGGGACGCCGTCGAGTCCGACCCGACCCCAGTCCCACATCTTGAACGTGAAGATGTACGGCGTCGCCGAGATCCTCGAGGACCATCGAGTCCGCGCCGGAGCAGTGCACGGTGCCGGCCGGGATGAGGAAGTGGTCGTGCTTCTTCGCTGGGAAGGTGTTCACGTACCGGTCGGCGGGGAAGGGCTCCTCGCCGACGGAGGCCGTCCGCAACGCGGCCTGCATCGCCGCGGGGTCGGCGTCGTCGCGGACGCCGAGGTACACGACGGCGTCGTCCGCGGCGTCGAGCATGTAGTAGCTCTCGTCCTGCGTGTAGGGCATCCCGAACACGTTCTGCATGTAGTCGGTGAGGGGGTGGACCTGCAGGGAGAGGTTGCCGCCCGCCATGGTGTCGAGGAAGTCGAAGCGGATCGGGAACTCCGCGCCGAACCGGGCGTGGGTCTTCACACCGAGGAGCTCTCGTGGGTGCCGGAAGACCAGGTCGACCGCCGGGACCTCGACGACGGTGTCGCGGATGCGGAACAGCAGGCTGTTCTCCTCCGGGACGCAGTCGAAGCACCACGCGTAGTTGTCGGCGTCCCCGACCTCGAGGACCTCCTTCATCCACTGCCCGCCCCAGACGCCGGGGTCGAAGAACGGCACCACGCGGAAGGGGCGACGGCTCGCCGAGCTCGAGGCCGGCGAGGAAGGTCCCGGCCTCGACGAGCTTCGCGTCGGCCATCGAGCCGTTGGCGTCGAGCACCAGGTCGATCCGCTCGAACAGCTCGCGCTTGTGCCGGTCGGCGACGCGCCACTCGACGAAGTAGCCGCGCTTGACCTTGCGGAGCTGATCCTCGTCGCCGTTGTCCGCGCGCCAGTTCGGCGCCCCGGCTCGCTGTCGACGCTGGATCTCCCAGCGAGCGAGGTCCGCGAGCACGACGGTGTCGAACGACGTCGGCACGAGCGTGGCGCCCCAGCCGTACACGACCACGGGCCCGTCGGTGGTGCGGACCCGTTCTGCCACGCCGGTCAGGCGGTCCGCGTCGTAGAAGTCGGACAGCACCTGGTGGCCGAGGACCCCGAAGACGCGGTCGTCGGTGAGGTTCGCGGCGATGCGCTCCTCGATCACGGAGTTCGGCAGGGCCGCCGCGTCCTCGACGTCGATGAGCACCGGCGTCGGGCGCGGCCGCCGCGAGTGCCCGACGCAGACCGTCGAGGTCGCTGCCGGGGTAGGTGTCCACCGCCATGGTGCGTCGACCGGGCCCGGAGAGGAGCGAGGCGAGGGCGCTGCCAGGCGGCCGTACCCGCCCAGACGTCGTGTCCGGGCGGCAGGTCGATGACGGGCGTCTTGTCGTACTGACCGACGGTCACTCCTGTGGGAAGGAAGGCGGACATGAGGCCCCTTTCGCGCTGATAACGTTACCAACACTACAACGGAAGCAGCGCGAGAACGCAAGCCGCGCCTCCAGGCCGCCGCCGCAGCACCGGGCCGGACCGGCCGGACCGGCCGACCGTGCGCTCAGTGGTGGACGATCCGCACCGGCAGCTCGACGAGCCGCGGCGGCTCGGCGTCGGCCGTCCCGTCCAGCCGCGACAACAGCATCCGAGCGGCGACCCGTCCGAGCTCGGCGGGGTCGTGGTCGATGACCGACAACGGGATCGGCGCCATGTCCGCGAAGTCGAACGAGTCGAAGGCGAACAAACGTGGTGGGAGGCGACCGTGCCGTCCGCCACCGCCTTCGCGGATCGCCCGGATCGCGCCGACGCTGATCCGGTTGTTCGCGGCGAAGACTGCGGTGGGTGCGTCCGTGCGCTCGAGCAGTCGGCGCATCGCGCGCTCGGCGGTGTCCGTGTCCTGCAGCTCGAGCACGACGAGCGAGTCGTCGGGTGTCACCCCCTGCGACGCGAAGGCGTTCCGGAAACCGGCGAGGCGGCGCTGCCCGGTCGACACCGTGACCTTGTTGCCGAGGAACGCGATGCGGCGGTGGCCGTCCTCGAGCATGAGGGTCGTGGCGTCCTGGGCGCCGTGCACGTCGTCGATCAGGACGGCGTCGGCGGCGACGTCGTCGACGGTGCGCGAGGCGAGCACGAGCGGAGCGTCGTTCAGGCGGTCGGTGGTGAACCGTTCGCCGTCCTGGCCGACGGGGACCACGATGAGCCCCTCGACCTGGCGGCCGAGGAAGTCGGAGAGCAGCTGCCGCTCGAGGTCCGAGTCCTCGTTGGTGGTGCCGACCAGGATGCGCCGGCCGGTCGCGGCGACCACCTGCTCGATGCCCTGCACGACGCCGGCGTAGTACGGGTTGCCGATGTTCGTGATCATCACGCCGACCAGTCCCGAGCGCTGTCCGGGCCGCAGGCTCCGGGCGTTCTCGTTGCGGTGGTAGCCGACCTCGGCGATGACGCGCTCGACGTGCTCGCGGAGTGCGGGGCGGACGTTCTTGCCGCCGGAGAGCACCCGGGAGACGGTCATCGGACTGACCTCGGCGACCCGTGCGATGTCCTTCACGGTCATCGCGGGCTTCCGTCCTGGTCCGGATCCCGCGGCTGGCTGCATGTGTCCCTGTATACCGGACATCCCACTTGCGGCTGCTCGCGCGCCGTGTATGCTCCGGTTGGTAACGTTATCAATTCATCGTCGAATGGAACGCCCGATGCCGAACCCGTTCTCCCGAGGGCCCGCCGTGACCCGCCGCACCGCGCTCGCGCTCGGCGGTGGCGGGCTCCTCGCCCTGACCCTGGCGGCCTGCGCCCGCGGCTCCGACACGCAGCCGTCGGCGCCCGGCACGGTCACGCTGAACAGCGACAACCCCACCTGGGGTCCCGGGTACCGCCGCGGCCTCCGCCGTGCTCGCGAAGCGCATCGGGTACCGGATCACGTCGCGCTCGATCGCCAGCGTGAACAACTACACGCAGGTCATCCGGATGACCGCGCAGACCGACAGCACCACCGACCTCATCAAGTGGACGAACGGGTACCGCCTGCAGGACATCGCGCGGGCCGACATCCTCACCGACCTCAACCCGGTGTGGGACTCGGCCGTCGAGCGTGGCTGGGTCGACCCGGCGCAGCGCGAGTCCTTCAGCTACCGCGGCAAGGCCTACGGCGTCCCGCTCTACAAGAGCTACTACGCGGTGTTCTACAGCAAGAAGGCGTTCGCCGAGCACGGGATCAGCGTGCCGACCACCTTCGACGAGATGCTCACCGCCGCGCAGCAGCTCAAGGACGCTGGCATCACCCCCTTCCTCTCGCCCGGTGCCACCACGTGGGAGGCCGAGATCTGGTTCATGCAGCTGCTCGCGTCGATCGACCCCGACTACTACAAGGCCGTCACGACCGACAAGGCGAGCTACACCGACGAACCGGCGAAGCAGGCGATGGACCTCTGGTCGTCGATGTACGCCGACGGGTTCTTCTCGGCACCCGACGTCACCTCGAACGACCTCCCGGGGCTCGTCAGCAAGGGGAAGTTCGGCATGATGCTCTACGGCACCTGGTTCGCGAACACCCTCCTCGCAGCCGGGCTCAGCGACGCGGACATCGGCTTCTTCCGGGTCCCGCCCCGCGGGTCCGCCGCGCCGGCCGTCGTGGTCGAGAGCGGCTCCCTGTCGGTCCCGGTGAAGGCGCACCGCCACGGGGCCGCGGTCGACGTCGCCGAGAACTGGCTCGCGACCGACGTGCAGACCGCCTGGGTCGGGTTCCTCGGCGACACCAGTCCGAACCCGCACGCGCTGCCGAAGTCCCACCTCGTGCAGGACCTGGCGAAGGACATCGCCGAGACGCGCCCCGTCGAGCTCACCCGCTACTGGGAGGCCTCGCCCACGCCGCTCATCGAGGGCAACGTGCAGGACCTCGGGTCCTTCATGGTCAACCCGTCGAAGGCGAACGGCGTCGCCACCCTGCGATCCATGCAGAACCGAGCAGTGCCCGAGTGGAAGACCTGGAACGCCGCATGACGCTGACACAACCGCCCGTCCCTGACACGGTCGTCGACCAGGAGGCCCGTCCCGCGTCACGACGTCGGCCCGCGCCGACGAGACGCGCACCCTCAGGGCACGGATCACCGGGGCGCGTTCCTCGCCCCGTCCGTGCTGCTGGTCGTCGCCCTGCTCGTCGTCCCGTTCCTGTTCACCATCTACCGCAGCTTCTTCGACGACAACGGCTTCACTGCAGGAGCTGGGTCGGGATCGCCAACTACCAGGCGATGTTCGCCGACCCGGCGTTCGGGCAGTCCGTGCTCAACACGTTCATGTGGGTGGTCGGCACGCTGCTGCTGCCCGTCGGCATCGGGCTCGCGATCGCCGTGGGGACGTGGAAGCTCCGGCTCGGCGGTCTCGCCCGGTTCGCGATCGTGCTGCCCTACGCCATCTCGGGCTCCGCCACCGCGGTCGTCTCGGACGTTCATGCTCTCCACCGACGGCGGACTCGACACCCTCCTGCGGATGGTCGGCCTCGACGGGCTCGTGTCGCAGTGGCTGCTGCAGTGGCCGCTCAACACGGTCATGATGATCATCGCGACCACGTGGCAGGCCACCGGTGCGTGCGTGATCCTCTTCCTCGTCGGGCTGCAGTCGATCCCGGTGAACACGCTCGAGGCGGCGCAGATCGACGGTGCCTCCGGGTGGCGGCTCTTCTGGTCCATCACGTTCCCCCAGCTGCGCCCGATGACGGTCGTGGTCGTCGGGATCTCCATCGTCGGCAGCCTCAAGGTCTTCGACCAGGTGCTGCTGCTCACGAACGGTGGCCCCGGTACGGCGTCCGAGACGCTCGCACTGACCATGTACCGCGAGACGTTCACGCTCTCCCGGTACGGGTCCGGTGCCGCGGTGGCCGTCTTCCTGACGCTCGTGGTCGTCGTGGCCTCGTGGGCGTACCTCCGCCGGCAACTCCGCCCGACCGACTAGCAGGAGCCGTTCGATGACCAAGACCTCCCGCCGCATCCTCGCGGCCGTGCTGACCGTCGTGTCGCTGATCTGGCTGATCCCGTCGTACCTGCTCGTCGTCAACGCCTTCACGAAGAGCGCCGACTACTCGGGCACGCCGTCCTGGTGGCCGACCTCGTGGTCCCTGTTCGACAACATCGCCACGGCGTTCCAGAACGCGAACGTCGGCCAGGGCATGGCGAACAGCCTGCTCTACTCCGTCGTCGGAGCGGGGGCCGCGGTGTTCATCGCGGCGCTCGCCTCGTTCGCGGTGACGATCATGCCGGTGAAGCGCCCGACGTTCTGGTTCTGGGTGATCTACATCGGCACGATCCTGCCGTTGCAGGCCTTCCTGTCGCCGCTGTTCACCGGGTTCGCCGCCGCGTCGCTGTTCGACACGCAGTACGGCATGCTGCTCGTCTACGTGGCCCTGACGATCCCGTTCGCGTTCTTCGTGGTGCGCGGCCACATGACCGGGCTGCCGAACGAGGTGCGCGAAGCCGCGTCGCTCGACGGAGCCGGGTGGGTCCGGATGTTCTTCCAGGTCCACCTGCCGCTGTCGACGAGCGCGCTCCTCGCCGCCTTCGTCTTCCAGTTCACGTGGATCTGGAACGACCTGCTGTTCGGCCTGACCCTGTCGACCAGCCCGAACATCCGGCCGGTGATGGCGACCCTCGCCGACCTGACCGGCAACTACTCGACGTACGGGCCGCCGGTGGCGCTCGCCGGAGCGCTCGTCGCGTCGCTGCCGACGATCATCGTGTTCTTCTCGTTCCAGCGGTTCTTCGCCCGCGGGCTGAACCCGACCGCCTGACCTCGACGGCCTGACTCCGACTGCCTGCGCCGTCCCCCGTCCCGCTCCCTGCTCCGACCACCGAAGGAAGTCCTGCTCCGATGACCGAACCCGCCCTCGTCTCCGCCCAGCCCTGGTCGCACCTGGAGGCCCGCGACGGACTCCTCGACCGGGCGACCGTCGCCACGGGCTCGATCGGGGGCGTCCGCGTGCGGGCCCTCCCCGAGCCGCTGCTGACCGAGCGGGAGGGCACCACCGTGCAGGCCGTGCGACTGCTCGTCGACGGACGGCTCCCCGATCCGGTCACGGCGGCGCTCACGGGTCCGGCCGGCGACCTCGTCGTCGGCAGTGCTCCCGCGCCCGACGACACGTCCGTCCGGCTCCTCGTCCGCGCAGGTCGCCGAGCCGACCGAGGTGTCCCTGGCGCTGTCGGACCTCGGCGACGAGACGATCTCCTTCGTGTTGCTGCCCCAGCGGGGCCTGGTCGGTGCACGTCGTCCACCACTCGCACTTCGACTTCGGGTACACCGATCCGCAGACCACGGTGATCTCGTCGCAGCGCTCGTACCTCGACTCCGCGGTGGAGCTCGCCGCGGCGACGAGCGAGTGGCCCGACGCCGCACGGTTCCGGTGGAACGTCGAAGCGCTTCCTGGGCGTTCGCCGACTGGGAGCGGCACCGTCCGGCGGCGAAGGTCGCCGAGTTCGTGCGGCTCGTGCAGCAGGGGTCGATCGGTCTCCAGCGCGATGCCCTACAACCTGCACATCGACGACGTGCTCGACCGAGGAACTCCACGAAGCCCCCCGCGAAGCCCGGCGCAGTCCGGCGAGCAGTACGGCATCGACTTCACCACGGCCATGCAGACCGACGTGCCCGGTCAGGTCGCGGGTCTGCTCCGACGCCCCTGCAGGAGGTCGGCGTCCGGTACCTCGCCGTCGCGCACAACTGGGCCGGACGGCCGATGCCCCACCAGAATGGCGCCCTCGACCTGCCGCAGCCCGTTCCGGTGGCGCACCCCGGCCGGCAACTCGGTCGTGGTGTGGATGATCGACAGCCTGCACGGTCTCGCCTACGTGGAGTGGACCTACGGTGGGGCTGACCGAGCCGTACGAGTCGCTGACCTACCTGCCCGCCTACCTGACCGCGCCGCGACCCGCGGCTACCTGCTCCTGCCCGGCGTGTTCGGCGCGCACGGCGAGACGGCGGAGGGGCGCCCGCTGTGGGAGGTCCTGCACCTGCGCACGCAGGCTCATGGGCGACAACGGTCCAGCGACTGCACCTGTCCGAGGTCGTCTGCCGGTGGAACGACACCTGGACCTCGCCGACCTGCGCGTCTGACGAACGAGGACTTCTTCGCCGAGGCGGAGGCCCGGCACGGCGACGAGCTGATCACCGTCGAGGGGACTGTGGGGGCGACTGGTGGGTCGACGTCCTGCTCGCACTCGCGCGTGAGGCGCAGGCCACCGTCGGCGACGCCCGCTCCTTCTCGCAGGCGGCCGCGTGGCTCGGCGGGCAGGCGTCCTGACGAGCGCAGTGACTCCGACGCCGCCTACGACGCGATCTCGATGTTCAACGAGCACACCTGGGGTGCGAGCAACTGTGGACCCACGGCGACGAGGGCTACGACTCCGGCGAACGGCAGTGGCAGTGGAAGGTGGCGCAGGCCCTCACCGGCCACCAGCGCGGACGCGACCTCGAGGAGCACGCCCTCGCCTACCTGGCGGACACCGTGGCCACGCCGACGACGCCCTCGTGGCGATCGGTCGTCGCCAACGCCTCCGGGGCCACGCGCACCGGCGTCCGCTTCCTGCCTTCCAAGGAGTCCACGGTCCTGCTCGACGCACACGTCGCACTGTGATGCCGCACCGGCGAGCGCCTCGACCTGGTGCTCGAACCGCAGTCGAACTCCCTGCACCGCGAGTCCGGCATAAGACCGTGCAGGTGCGCGATGCCGGCGTTCTGGTTCGTCCGGGTCGACGTCCTGTCCGCCGACCGGTATCGAGGCACCGCGGACGCACGACGCGCTGACCACCCCGGCAGCCGAGCTGTTCACGCTCGAGAACGCGTTCCTCCGCGTCGCCGCCGACCCGCAGACGTCGACCATCCGCTCCGTCGTCGAACTGGCGACCGGACGCGAGATCGTCGAGCAGCACGCGCCCGCCGGCTTCAACGGGCACGTCTACGACGAGTACGGCTCGTCGGGTGCCGGCGTGAACCACCCGGCGAACAAGCTCTGGAGCCCGGACTGCCCGAGCTTCCTCGCCGGACCACCGGCGGTCCGGCGGTGCTGGTCGAGCGGGTGTCGGACGCCGTCGAGGAGCGGCTGGTCTACCGGTTCGCGGCGGCCGGGGTCGACAGCGTCACGGTCACGCCCGGCTGCGACACGGCGAGCCCCGCCTCCGCATCGAGAACCGCTTCGAGAAGCCGGCCACCCGCATCGGCGCCGAGGCCCTTCGTTCCCCTTCGCCGCCGCCGAGCCCGTCGTCCGGTACGAGGTCTCCGGCGGCGTGAACGGCGACGGCCTGGCGCACGCCCTCGGTGCCCTGCAGCACATGCGCGCCATCGAACTGGGTCATGCAGGACGCTGACGACGCGGTGGTGTGGGTGACGAAGGACGTGCTCCGCTCGTGCACCCGGGCACGACTTGCCGTACGCGCCGTTCCCTGCCAGCACCCGGCGCAGGCGGCGACCGTCTACCGTGGCTGCACAACAACGTGTGGGACACGAACTTCCCGATCGAGCAGGGCTTCACCGCGACCTTCGAGTACGCGATCGGGGTCCGGTCGAACCCGTCCGAGCCGGTCGAGGCCGTCGCGGTGCAGACGACCGCCGACCTCGTCCGACCGCTGGCCGTGCCGGCGGCCGGCGTGCGGGTGGTGCGGGCGGGGCGTCGGCCGAGCCCGACCGCGATCCGCGGGTGCGACTGGCTGGTGGTCGACGACGACGTGACGTCCATCGTGCGGCTCCAGTCCTTTGGTGGACGCCCTCGTCGACGTCGAGCTCGCCTTTCGTCCTTCGTCGAGACGGCCGTCCGGACGACCTACCTCGGCGACGAGACCGGCGCGCCGATCACGTTCGACGACGGTGTCGCGCGGACGTCGCTCGCGCCGTTCGATGGCGGCTGCGGTGCGCGTCCACCAGGAAGCGCGGTGCGGGGTCGCGGTGAGCCGGCCGTACTCGCCGGTGGCCTGCGCGTCCGCGTCCGTGACCGGCGCACGGCCGGCTGCTACCGGCGGGCGGTTGGCTCCGCCGTCAACCGCGCGGTTGCTCCGCAGGAACGACGCCGCCACCTGCTCCTTTCGCCGTCGAGGTAGCCCGCCACCATCGCGCCGTCGCGCAGGAGCATCAGGTCGGCCGCGACGCCGTCCGGGTCGGCCAGGTGCAGCGGCTCGATGATCTGGCGGTAGGTGTCCCGGCACCACCGGTGGTATCGACGGTCTGCCGGACGGCGCTCGCCGGGTCCGGGTACTCCAAGGCAGTTGATGAACGGGCACCCGCGGAACTCCGGCTCGCACGCCATGGTCCCGAGGCCACCGGCGATGAGTTCGAAGGTCCGGTCGGGGTCGCCGTCGGCGTGCTCCATGGCCGCGCCGACGCCCTCCCGCTCCCGCTGCGCCCGGCGTTCGAGGTGCGCGACGACGAGGTCGTCCTTGCTCTTGAAGTGGCGGTGGCAGTGAACGTCACCTTCGTGGTAGCCGGTCCGGCTTCGATGACGCGGTCGACAAGGACTGCGCGGAGCCCCTCCGGCAACAGTTCGGTCGCCGCTCTCGATCAGTCGATCGCGCATGGACACCTTCACCGGACCGATCATGTTCTCCGATCGTGCTTGCGCATCACGTCACCGCGGGTTTCCAGCCGGTACGTAGAGTGATCAGCTCGGCCTACTGCGGTGACGAGATGCCGGCAAGGTTCATGGACTTCCGGAGACCTCGGCATCACCCGCCTCGAAAGGTCTCCCTGGATGTCCGCCACCTCCGTTCCCCGCTCCGCCGGGGTCGCTTCATCACTGCGCTCCTCTACTTCGTCCGGTTCGCGGTCCAGATCGTCTGGGCGATCGTGCTGATCGTCAGCGCCTCGGCCGGACTTCGGCCCGGTCAGCATCACGTTGCTGCTCATCTACTCGCTCTTCGACGTCGCGGCGGCCGTCGTCGACTACCGCGCTTCCCGCGGCACCGGGCCGTCGCCGTTGCTCTTCGTCAACATGGGGCTCAGCTCGCTGGCGGCCGTCGGCCTGGCGTTCGCCGTGACGCCGGGTGTCTCCGCCGTCATGGTCGTCTGGGGCCTCTGGGCGATCACCGCCGGTGCGGTCCAGCTCGTCGTCGCCCTGCTGCGCCGTCGTCTCGGCGGCCAGTGGCCGATGATCCTCAGCGGTGGATCTCCGTCCTCGCCGGTGCTGCCTTCCTCTTCGGGGCCGCCGAGGCCGAATCGGTCGTGAACGTCGGCGGCTACGCGGTCCTCGGGGCCGTCTTCTTCCTCGTCTCGGCCATCCGGCTGCACGGCGCCGCGAAGTCCGACCGCTGATCCGCTCGCCACACCCACCAGGAAGGAACACCGCAGCCCACCAAGATCACCCTCGTCATCGACAACCCCGAGGACCCCGCCGCCTTCCAGCCCGTGTACCAGCAGGTCGCGGACCCGGCTGCCGGCTTCGCCCGGCCTCGTCCGCGCCGAGTCGGCGAAGGTCTGGCCGAAGGAGGACGGCACACCGACGCCGGCCCACTGCACCCTCGACCTGTACTTCGACAGCTACGAGGACGCCTCCGCCGCGGTCAGCACCGCCACCGCGCAGGACCTGTTCGGACGCCTCATCGGCTCCGGCCGGGTTCACCGGCCTGTTCTCGGACATCGAGTGAATGACGCTGCGCTGAGCGACGGCGATGGAGGCGCTCCGGCAACGGAGCGCCTCCATCGGCGTCAGCGTGCTCCAGAACGAGATCGACTGCTCTATCGCCCATCACGACGGTAAGGACGACGCCCGTCCGCGACCGGACGGCGTTGCCTCGCCGCCGTACCTGCACACGTACCGGTGCTGGCTCGGCGACCAGCCGACGACTCCGACCTTGTACCGCCTGGAAAGGGACCGACCTGAACAGCGGCCACCGCGACCTGGCGACCAGTACAGGACCGTCGTGTCGAAGGTGCTGCCGATCGACTCGCCGTACCTCGCCCTGCGCCGCCGCCCGCGCGCCCCGGGGTGCGCCGCGCGCCGCCGAGCGCCCGGTACGGTGGCCACGTGGGCAAGGTCACGCTGCAGGACGTCGCGGACCACGCCGGTGTGTCGATGAAGACCGTGTCGAACGTGGTGCGCGGCTACCGGCACGTCAGCGTGGCCATGCGCGACCGCGTGCAGACCGCTGTCGACGAGCTCGGCTACCGCCTCAACGTCTGGCCGGAGCCTGCCACCGGCCGTCACGCCGAACATGCTCGCCTCGCGTTCCCTGACCTCCGTCGGCCGTACTTCGCCGAACTCGCGCACGTGTTCTCCCGCGTCTGCGCGGACCGCGGCTACCAGCTGCTCGAGGAGACCGGCGTGGCCAAGGACGGTGAGGCCGCGGTGCGCGGGCGGGAGGCCGGCGTGGTCGACGGTGTCGTGATCCACCCGCAGGTGCTCACCCCGAGTACATCGACGGCATCCGCGGCGACACGATCGTCGTGTTCCTCGGTGAGGACCTCCGTCCGGAGTGTCGCTGACCAGGTCGTGATCGAAATGTCGCGGCCGCCGCCGAGGCGGTGTGGACCACCTCGTCGCCCTCGGCCGCCGCCGCATCGGGCTCCGGCACGAGACCGGGCAGGTGTCCCGCACGTCGACCTTCCGGCTCGAGTGGGCCGCGCCGGCTTGAACGCGCTGGCCTCGCCGTGGACGACGGGCTCCTCGCTGCACGCGAGGTCGGTGACGCGGCAGGCGCCGAGGCGGCCTTCGTGCGGCCTTCGACGCCGGTCTCGACGTCGACGCCCTGCTCTGCCGCGACGACCTGCCGCGATCGGCGCGCCGCGGGCGATGGTGCCTGCGCGCTGGAGGCACCGGCCGACGTCGGCGGTGGTCGGCTGGGACGGCTGGCTCGGCCGCGAGCCTCGCCCCCCAGCCTCACCTCGGTCGCACCGGACACGGTCGCCCTCGCCGAGTCCGCGCTCGACCTGCTGTTGGCACGCATCGACGGCGACGACGCCGCCGGCCGCCTTCGTCACCGTCGGCCACCGGCTCGTCGTGGGGGAGAGCGCACCGTACGCGGACGGTTCCGTCGACTGACTGGAGGCACGGGGCGGGCCGCCACGCGCTCTCCAGTCCGTCACACCGTCAGTCCGTACCGAGGTGGACGCTGCCCAGCAACTCGACCAGTGCGAGCGGAGCGCAGACCGGCAGATCGACGCTCTCGAGTTCGGCGATCCGGTCGGCGCGGGACGCGTCCCGCGCCACGACGGTCCACGCCTCGAGCTTCTCCGGGTTGCCGGACTGGGCGCGTTCGAGCAGGCGGCGTGCGCCGTCGCGCGCGTCGACGCCCACGGACGGTGGACTCGGCCAGGGTGAGTGCGGCACCTGCTGCGGGTGTCGACCTCGAGGTCGACCGAGAAGCGGTCCGTCCCCTGCGCGGTCCACCGCTTGTCCTGCTGCCGGGGCGGCGAAGGGAAGGTGACCCGCCAGTGCCGGTGGGCGGGGACGGACGTGCGGTCACTCCCTCGGCGGGGTGGACCTGGAACCGGACTCGTCGGCATCCCACGACAGGCGGAAGGTGGTGCAGACCGAGTCGGGTCGTCCTCACGGTCCTCGGCGAGGGTGAACGAGCCGAACGCCCTGAGCGACGAGCACCTCGAGCGACGTCGGGACCTCGCCGTGGCGTCGACCTCGTCCTCGGCGGCGAAGGCGGCAGGATCCCGCCGCCGCGGAGGAGCACCGGGATGCCCTCGATGCCGCGGTGCAGGTCGACCCGGCGGTCGCCGGCGTAGGTCGTGCCGGTGAAGACGTCCGTCCAGGTGCCGGGCGGCAGCCAGGCGCGGGCGCGACCGAGCAGGGACTCCGGGTCGCGCGGCTCGACGATCGGCGCGACGAGGAGCTCGCTGCTGAACGCGTACTCGTTCGGCACGCGGTACCCTCGTCGCGGTGCGGCTCCAGGTGGTACAGCGGCCGGACCAGCGCGGTGCCGGCGGCGGCGCGGTGGTTCGTGGTGTGGGGGTAGGGGACCAGGCGGTGGCGGAACTGCAGCGCGTCGCCCCATCGCGTCGCGGGCTTCGGCGGGGAACGCCCACGGCTCCTTCCGGATGAACGGGTTGTTCGCGGAGTGCAGCCGCATGATCGGCGAGAACACCCCGAACTGCACCCACCGCGTCGCCAGCTCGTCGTCGCGGACACCGCGGGTGTGCCCACCGATGTCGTGACTCCACCAGCCGTACCCGATGTTCGCGGCCGTCGCGGTGAACTCGGGCTGGAACGCCAGCGACGCCCACGAGACGACCGCGTCGCCGGAGAGGCCGACGGCGTAGCGGTGGCTGCCGGGGCCCGCGTACCGCGAGAACGTCATGCCCGCGGCGCCGTCGCGGGCGGAGTCCAGCATGTGGAAGTGGTTGAGCAGCCACAGCGGGTCGACGCCGGGCAGGCTCGTAGTGCGGCCCGCCCCGGTCGATCCACCAGAAGTCGACGCCCTGCTCCTCGAGGGGTGGTGCAGGTCGGCGAAGTACGTGCGGAGGAACGTCGGGTCGGTCGGGTCGACAGGACGACCTGCTCGGTCGCGGGGTCGATGCCCATCGCCCGGGCGACGGCGGGGTAGGCGTCCTCGAACGCACGCACCCCGTCGGCCGGGTGGAGGTTCAGCGTGGTGCGCATCCCGCGACGGTGCAGCTCGCCCAGGAAGCCGGCGGGGTCGGGGAACAGCGACGGCTCCCACGAGTAGCCGGTCCAGCCGTTGCCGAAGCGCTCCGGGACGGATTCGACCCGGTGCCAGTCCATGTCGATGACGGCGACCGAGAACGGCAGGTGCTCCTCGGCGAACCGGTCGACGAGCGCCAGGTACTCGGTGTCCGTGTACGGGTGGTACCGGCTCCACCAGTTGCCGAGCGCCCACCGCGGCAGGAGCGACGGTGCGCCGGAGACGGCGTGGAAGGCGTGCAGGGCGGCGTCGTAGTCGCGGCCGTACGCGAAGACGGTGACGTCGCGGCGGCCGGGCACCCGGGTGCCGATCCAGCCGTCGTCCGCGAACAGGAAGGACTCGGAGTCGTCGAGCACGGTGATGCCGTCCCGCGCGAGGATCCCGACTCGAGCGGCATGCGGCCGTCGACGTCGTCGAGCGTCCGGCCGGTGCCGCCGAGGTCGCGGGGCTCCTGGCCCCAGCGCCTACCGGTTGGCGTCCGGGCCGAGGGTCTCGACGGTGAAGCCGCCCGGGGAGAACGGGCGGCCGTCGTAGCGCAGGCGGGCGCGGGCGGTGGTGACGACGACGCCGGTGGCGCTGTCGGTGCCGGTGGCGTCCGGGCTTCCGGCGGCGTCCGCGCTGCCGGTCCGCTCGACCGTGTAGTCCGGCACCGGCAGGTCGCGCCGGGCGCGAGCGTCGAGGCGCGGTCCTCGAACCCGCCGTCGTCGCTCCACTCGACACGGAAGACCCCGTCGGCCAGCACGGTGACCCGCCAGTGGTCGCCGGTGATCGTGGCGGCCGGGTCGGCGGAGGGGCCGACCCTGGGAAGGGGCGGATCACGTCCGCGGTGGTGTGGGTCTCGGTCGATGCCATCAGTTCTTCACCGCTCCCTGGGTCACACCCGAGATCACCCAGCGCTGGGCGAACAGGTACACGATGATCGTCGGCGCCATCGCCATCAGGTACGAGGCGAACGCGACGTTGTAGTTCGTGCCGAACTTGCTCTGGAAGATGTTCTGCACGACCGGCAGCGTCTGCAACGTCGGGTCTGCGGTGATGAGCGACGGCAGCATGAAGTCGTTCCACAGGCCAGGAAGGCGAAGATGCCGACCGTGGCGTTCATCGGCACGAGCAGCGGCAGGATGATCTGCCAGAAGATCTGCCACGTGCTCGCCCCGTCGATGCGGGCGCTCTCCTCGAGCTCGACCGGGATGGACCGCAGGTACGCCGAGTAGAGCAGCACGCTGAACGACAGTTGGAACATGGCGTGCAGGATCCCGACGCCGATCGGGTTGTCGAGGCCGAGCTGCGCGGTGAGCTTGATCTGCGGCAGGGCGATGACCGGGAACGGCAGGAACATCGCCGCGAGCAGGTACACGAACGAGAAGCGGAAGAACCGCTTGTGCCAGTTCCGCACGATCGCGTACGAGGCGAACGAGCTGAGGAGCAGCGTCGCGACGACGGTGAGCGCGGCGACGCCGACCGAGACCGAGAACGAGACGGGGAAGCGTGTCAGCTGCCACGCCTCGACGAAGCTCGCCGGGTTGAACGGCGCGGGCAGGGACAGGGCGTTGCCGTCGACGGACTGCGCGCTCGTCTTGAACGCCATCGCCACGGTCACGTAGAGCGGGACGAGGACGGTCAGGGACGCGACCGCGAGCAGGATCGTCAGCGGCCAGTTCCGGTCGGCCGAGCCGGCGCCGACGGACCGGCCGGTCGTCGTCGTCGCGGCCGCTGGGGACGGTGGTCTGGGTTCGGGTGTCGACGGCGGTCATGCGAGTCGCAGGTTCCTTCCACGGGTCGCCGCGAGCTGCAGCACGGAGATGAGGACGGTGATGATGAAGAAGACGGTCGCGTTCGCCATCTGGTAGGCGTAGTCGCCGCCGGTGAAGCCGCTGAAGATCGTCATCGCGACGCTGCTCGTCGCGGTGCCGGGACCACCGCCGGTCAGGCCGACGATGACGTCGTACGCGCCGAGGTAGCCCTTCACGCCGAGCACGGTGTTGATGACGATGAACCCGCTGATGAGCGGCAGCGTGATCGAGCGGAGCTGCTTCCAGGCACCGGCGCCGTCGAGCGCGCTCGCCTCGTACAGGTCGTTCGGGATCGACGTGAGCCCCGCGGTGTAGACGAGGAGCGCACCGGGCACGGTCTGCCAGGCCGAGACGATCACGATCGACAGCCAGGCGAGGTTCGGGTCGCCCAGGATGCTCTGCTCGAGGGGCCCGAAGCCGACCGAGGTGGCCAGCGCGGGGAGCGTGTTCGAGAAGAGGTAGTTGAAGACGTACGCCACGACGATGCCGGAGACGACCATCGGGATCACGAACACCGAGCGGAGCCCGCGGCGTACTTGACCTTCTTCGTCAGGCCGATCGCCAGGGCCAGCGCGATGACCTGCGTGACGACGACCGTGACGAGCGCGAACCCGAGCGTGAACCCGTACGACGCGAGGATCGACGGGTCGGACACGAGCGCCTTGTAGTTCTCGAACCCGAGGAAGTGCCACGCGCCGAAGCCGAGGTAGTCGGTGAAGCTGTAGAAGATGCCGACGCACGCGGGAGCGACGACGAAGGCGGTGAACAGCACGAGGGCCGGCACCACGAAGAAGTAGTACATCCGCTCGGTGCGGTGCAGCGAACCGACGCGTCGGTGCACGCGCGTGGCCGCCGTGGCCGCGCCGGGTGCCGGCTGGTCGGTCTCGCCAGCGAGAGGGGTCTGCATGGTCATGATCGCTCCTGGGGTCCTGGTCGCCGGGCTCAGACCGTCGCCGACCGGCCGGCGAGCCGCCGCCAGTCCGCGTCGAGTCGCCGCAGCATCGAGGTGAAGTCACCGCTCCGGATCGCCGACTGCAGGTAGTTGCCGAGCGGGATGGAGGTCGGGATGAAGGTGCCGGCGCCCTGGTAGAACGCGGCGTCGTCGACGTACTGCTGCAGGCCCGCGAGTCGCTCGTCGGTCTGCGGCGGTGCGCCCTTCCGGGTGGAGTAGGCGAGATTGTCGCGGTTGTACGCGTCGATGACCTCGTCCTGCATGAGGAACTCGACGAGGCTCGTGGGCCTGGTCGACGTGACCGCTGGCCTCCGGGATCCAGAGCCCGAGGTCGACGTTCACCCGGGCCTTCCGGTCGGCGGGGTCGTTCGAGACGGGGAGGGCGAAGGTGCCGACTTCGAGCTTGTCGTCGATGAGCGCGATCTGCCCGAGCGCCCACGGCCCCTGCAGGTACATGGCTGCCTTGCCCTGCCCGAACGCCAGGTTGCCGTCGGCGTACGACCGGGTCGCGTGGTCCGGGTTGAAGAACGACGAGATGGTCTTCGCGCGTTCCATCGGCACCGCGAAGGTCTTCTCGAACGACACCTCGGAGTCGGGCCCGACGTCCGCGCCGATGGTCTTCATCTTCCGGAAGAACTCGCCGGTGTCGACGAGGCTGCCCACGGAGTAGTCGAAGAGGCCCTGCCAGAGCGTCCGTGTCACGGTCGGTCGCGTACACCGGCGTGATGCCCGCCTTCTGCAACTCGGTGCACACGTCGACGAACTCGTGCCAGGTCGTGGGGACCGGCAGGCCGTGGTCCGCGAAGATCTTCTTGTTGTAGATGACACCGGCTGCGGCCAACGAGTACGGCAGCACGCTGACGCGGCCGGGTACTTCGCGTACTGGTCGCCGAGCGACGCGATGCTCGGCCGGATCCGATCGGCGGACGGCAGCCCGCTGAGGTCGCGGAGCACACCGCGCTCGACGTAGCGGGCGAGTTCGAGGTTGTCGTTGAAGCACCCGACGTCGGCCGGCTGTCCGCGGACGAACTGCGGTGCGATCGCCGTGGTGCTGTCGTGGACCACGGAGAGGCCGGCGTGCTCGCGTTCGAACCGGCGGAGGAGCTTGTCGAAGTAGGCGATCACCTCTTGTTTCTGCTCGTAGAAACGCAGCGTGGTGCCGCCCGCAGCGGCCTGGCCAGGCGTCGCGCACCCCGCCAACGCCAACGTGCCGAGTGCGATCCCGCCTGCCGCTCCGGCGAGGAACCCCCGCCGTCCGAGCGTCGTCCCGATGGTTCCTGTCCTGCTGCCGACCATTGCTGCTCCCTCGTGCGCTCCCTCGCGCGTGGTCATGTTTACAGCGCTGGAAACCGCAAGTCAACGTTGTAATCCGGACAGGAGGCGCGGTGCGCGTCCGCCGTGCCCCGTGCGGAACGCCGTGGGTCGCGCCGTGTCGTCAGCCCTCGAGGAGCATCCGGCGTGCGAGGCGGGCCAGTTCCCGCGTGGCCGGGGGGAGAGGGGGACGCCTGACCGCTGGACGAGCGCGATGGTGTCGTACAGCGGGTCCGCGAAGCGCACCGTGTGCAGACCCGGCGGGAAGTTCCGGCCTGCGGCGACGGCCCCGGACACGATGGTGTCACCGGCGCCGCGGGCCACCAGGTCGAGGGCGGAGTCGATGTGCTCCACCTCGATGCGGGGCACGAGCGAGACCCCGGCGAGCTGCGCTCGTTCCGCGAGCTGCCGTCGGGTCGGATCGCGCCACCCGTAGTGCGCGTCGTAGAGGACGAGGTCGGTCGCCGCGAGGTCCTCGATCGTCACCGGCCGTGCGGTCTTCGTCGGGTCGGCCGAGGCGAACAGGACGTCGTCGCGGCGCAGGGGTGTGACCTCGAGCGATTCGGCGTCGATCGGCAGCACCACGAGGCCGGCCTCGAGCTCCCCGGCGGCGACTGCTTCGGCGACCTCGACGGAGTTGAGCCCGATCACCCGCAGCCGCACGTCGGGGTAGCGCTGGTGGAACCGTTCGAGCAGCCGCGAGAGGAAGTAGTAGTTCGCGTTCCGGAGCAGGCCGAACGTGGCGACCCCGCCGCGGAGACTCGTGAGGTCACGGAGGGCGCGGTCTGCTTCCTCGGCGGCGTCGACCGTCTGCCTGGCGTGCGGGAGCAGTGCCTCGCCGGCGGCGGTGAGCACCAGTCCGCGGCTGCTGCGCGTGAAGAGCCGGACCCCGTAGGTGTCCTCCATCCGTTTGACGAGCTCGGACACGGACGGCTGAGCCATCCCGAGCTGGACCGCGGCGGCGGAGAACGACCCGGCGACGGCGATCACGAGGAACGCGCGCAGCTGGTTGAGCGTCATAGCGTTACCCTATGGGAAGCCCTGGAAGTTTCGCCCTTGCCCTTGGTGCGGAGCATCGTCAGGCTCGATCCCATGAAGCTCAGCCCCCCGTTTCACCGCCGAGAACGGCCACCGGTTCTCGTTCGTCAAGGCCCCCGAGGTCGACGCCCCCGAGGTACAGCGCGACCCCGCCGTCGCCGAGCGCGTCGCCGGCATGCTCGAGGAGATCGCGCGCGACGGCATCGACGCGGTCCGCCGGTACGCGCGGGAGCTCGACGGTGCCGACGTCGTCGAGCTCTCCGCCGAGGAACTCGCCGCGACGGGCGAACGCCTCACCCCCGAACTCCGCGCGGCCATCGAACTCGGTGCCGAGCGCACCCAGCAGTTCGCGCGGCTGCAGCGCGACCACCTGACCGACTTCGAGGCCGAGCTCGTCCCCGGCCTCACCGTCGGTCAGCGCTACGTCCCGGTCGGCAGTGTCGGCGCGTACCTGCCGGCCGGGCGCTTCCCGCTCACCGCGAGCGCGTTCATGAGCGTCGGCGTGGCCAAGGCCGCCGGGGTCCCCACGGTGATCGCCTGCACGCCGCCGCAGCCGGACGGCGGTGTCAACGCCGCGGTCGCCTACGCCGCGTACGTCTCCGGCGTCGACCGCCTGTTCGTCGTCGGTGGCGTCCAGGCGCTCGCCGCGATGGCCTACGGGCTGCTCGGCGAGGCCCCCGTCGACATGATCGTCGGCGCGGGCAACGCATTCGTCGCCGAGGCGAAGCGACAGCTGTTCGGAGCGGTGGCGATTGACCTCCTCGCCGGACCGTCCGAGGTCGCGGTGATCGCCGACGAGACCGCTGACCCGGAGCTCGTCGCCGCCGACCTGCTCGGGCAGGCCGAGCACGGCCCGAACTCGCCGGCGGCACTCGTCACCACATCGCGCGCCCTCGGGGAAGCGGTCGTCGCCGAGGTCGAGCGGCAGCTCCCGACCCTGTCGACGAACGCCATCTGCGGACCCGCCTGGTACGACTTCGGCTCCGTGATCGTGGTCGACGACCGCGAGGCCGCCGTCGCCGTGATGGACGAACTCGCCCCGGAGCACCTCGAGGTGCAGACCGACGACGACGCCTGGTTCCACGACCACCTGACGAACTACGGCTCGCTCTTCATCGGCCCGTGGAGCACCGTCGCGTACTCGGACAAGGGCATGGCCGGCACGAACCACACCCTGCCGACGGCCGGTGGGGCGAAGCACAGCGCAGGCCTCTCCGTCTCGCGGTTCCCTCAAGCCCCTGACGTACCAGCACATCGCCCGCGAGGCCACCCCGGCGCTCGCCGACGCGGTCGACGTCATCTCGGCCAGCGAGGGGATGTCCGCGCACCGCGCCACCGCCACCCTCCGCACCGACCGGCTCCACGGCGCCACCTCCACCACCCCGAACCCGAACTCACGACCCGGAAGTGACCATGACCGCATCAGCACGTCGACGAGGGCTCCTCGTCGCGCTCCCCGTCATCGGACTCGTCGTCGCCCTCGCGGGTTGCTCCGCGCCCGGCGCCGGCGGCACCGGCCAGCGCGCCGACCAGCAGGACATCACCGCGAAGGTGACCACCGCGGACGTGAAGAAGGGCGGTGACACCACCCTGAGCATGTGGGCGGACGTCGCCGAGAAGCCCCTCATGCAGAAGCTCGTCCCCGCCTACGAGAAGGCGTACCCGAACGTCGACGTGAAGATCACCTACAAGAGCTTCGACGACCTGACCGCCACGGTCGTGAACGCGGCGAACTCGTCGAACGCGCCCGACCTGTTCCAGGGCAACATCGGGTACGCGGTCGACGGTGCGCTCGTGAAGGGCAAGCTGATCCGGCCGATCGACGACGTGGCGAAGGTCTACGGCTGGACCTCCGGGACCGGTGCGTCGACGCTCGCACCGGCCCGCTGGGACACGGCCGGCACGGCGTTCGGCTCCGGCACCCTGTACGGCATGTCGCCGATCAGCGAGGTGCAGGGCATCTACTACGACAAGCAGAAGCTCGAGGCCCTCGGCCTGCAGCCCCGACCTCGATCGAGGACCTCGAGGCGGACCTCGCGACGGCGAAGGCCGCGGGCGAGCAGCCGATCGCCCTCGGCAACTCGGACCAGTACGCCGCGACCCACATCTTCTCGGACATCGCCGTGACGAAGCAGGAGCCGAAGGACATCGCGGCCTGGATCGGTGGCGAGCAGGGGAGCACCTTCGCGACGAGCGGCAACGAGCAGGCGGCGCAGACCATGCGCGACTGGGCGGAGAAGGGCTACTTCGGCACCGGCTACGACGGTCTCAGCAACGAGGACGCCATCGCACGCTTCGCGAAGGGCACCGGCGTGTTCTTCGTCGGCGGGTCCTGGAACGGTGCCTCGCTCGACTCGAAGGGCTTCGGGCTCGCCCCACTGACCTCGGGCGGTGTCGGCGCCACCGCGTCACCGTGGCACATCAGCTCGAAGTCCGAGCACCAGGACGCTGCCATCGCCTTCCTCGCGATGCTCCACTCGCCCGAGACCGGGCAGTGGATCCTCGACACCGGCCGCCTCCCCGTGGTGACCGACGGTGTGACGTCCGACGACCCACTGCAGGAGCAGACGCTCACCGCGCTCAAGGACACCATCGCGGCCGGCACGCAGGTCGGCTACTACGACTGGAGCACGACCGACATGCTGACGAAGATGGGCGGCGCGCTGCAGGAGGTGATGGCCGGCAAGACCAGCCCGAAGGCCTTCACCCAGACCGTCCAGCAGACCTGGGCGAAGGCGCACGGCTGACATGGCCGTCACCGTCGCCGAGCGGGAGGCCGCTCGAGCAGCACCACGTGTGCGTCGCCCGGCGGCCTCCCGCCCCAGCTGGTCCTCGCTGCTCTACGTGGCGCCGGCCCTCGCGTTCTTCGCCGTGTTCGTCGTCGTGCCGATCGTGCAGTCGGTCCGGATCTCGTTCTACGACTGGGACGGCATCAGCGTCGCGACCCCGGCGGGGCTCTCGAACTACGCCGCGGTCTTCAGTGACCCGGACCTCCGGCAGGCGCTCGGGCACTCGCTCGTGCTCCTCGTGTTCTACGCCGCCCTGCCCGTCCTGATCGGATTGTTGCTCGCCGGGGCGATGTCCCGGATCCGGATCCACGGCCTCACGACGCTCCGCGCGGTGCTCTTCCTGCCGCAGGTGCTGTCCAGCGTTGTCGTCGCGGTCGCGTGGCGCGGCATCCTCGCCGACGACGGCCCCGTGAACGCCGTCCTCCGCGCGGTCGGCCTCGGTGGGCTCGCCCGCACCTGGCTCGGCGACTTCGGTACCGCCCTGCCGTCCATCGGACTGATCGGGACCTGGGTCGAGTACGGACTCTGCATGGTGCTGTTCCTCGCCGGGATCGCCACCATCGACCGTTCGCTGTACGAGGCGGCGCGGCTCGACGGGGCGGGCGCACTCCGGGAGTTCACCGCGATCACGCTGCCCGCGCTGCGGCCGCAGATCTCGATCGCGCTCATCCTCACCATCACGTTCGCACTCCGGAACTTCGACCTCATCTGGAACACGACCCGTGGCGGCCCCGGCACCTCGACGACCGTCCCCAGCGTGTTCGTCTACCAGGACGCCTTCCAGGACCGCGCGCTCGGACAGGCGTCGGCGCTCGCCGTGGTCCTGACCGTGCTCATCCTGGTCGTCGTGGGGATCGTCCAGCTCGCCCTCCGCGAGCGCCCGGAACGTCGAGCGGGCAGGGGTCCGCGCATGAGGGTGGCCCGTTCCGAGAGCGTGCTGACGCACGCCGTGCTCATCGTCGCGGCGCTCGTCGCCGCGTTCCCGTTGGCCTCGGTCATCGTCACCTCCCTGGGCGGGGACGGTGGGGCGTCCGGCGCCGGCAGTGTCGGCTTCGGCAACTACGTGGAGGCCTGGACCCAGGGCGGGTTCGGCTCGGCGCTGCTCTCCAGCGCCGTCGTCGCGATCACGGTCGTCGTGGTGACCGCCGCGGTGGCCTGCCTCGCGGGGTACGCACTCGCCCACATGCGGGTGCCCGGCGGCCGGATCCTGCTCGGACTGCTCCTGATCGGCCTCGTGCTGCCCTACGAGGTCACCGTGCTGCCGCTCTACCAGATGCTGGCGGGATGGGGCCTCGTCGACACCTACGGCGCACTGATCCTGCCGCAGGTCGGTCTGTCCGTCCCGCTCGGTGTCTTCTGGATGCGGTCGTTCTTCGCGTCCGTCCCGACCGAACTGCTCGAGGCCGCCCGGATCGACGGTGCCGGCCGGTTCCGGATCCTGCGGAGCGTGCTCATGCCCGTCGCGATGCCGGCGGTCGCGACACTCGCGACGATCCTGTTCCTGTTCACCTGGAACGAGTTCCTGCTCGCGCTCGTCCTGGTGCCGCAGAACCAGGCGGTCCAGGACGGCCCCGCTGTCGCTCTCGTTCTTCTCCGGCGCCCAGCACGGCCGCGCAGCCCGACGTCACCGCCGCCGCGGCCGTCCTCGTCGCGCTGCCGATCGTGGTCGCGTACGTGGTCCTGCAGCGTCGGCTCATCACCGGCCTGGACGGAAGGGGCCGTGAAGTGACCGGGGTGGCCCGGGTCCGGTGCGACCAGCTCGCCCCGGTGCTCGGCGACCTGGCGGGGAACACCGAGGCCGTCCTCGACGCCGTCACCCGCGCGCTCGAGGACGGCGTCGACGTGCTCGTCCTGCCGGAGCTGGCGACGAGCGGCTACGTCTTCCGCGACCGGACCGAGGCGGCGACGGCGGCGATCACGACCTCACACCCGGTGTTCGACCGGCTGACCGACCGGCTCGCCGGTACGACGGCCGTCGTGGTCCTCGGGTTCTGCGAGCGCGACGGCGAGGTGCTCCGCAACAGCGTCGCCGTGGTCGATGCGAGCGGCATCCGCACCGTCTACCGCAAGACCCACCTCTGGGACGAGGAGGCGCTCCTCTTCGAACCCGGCGACGAGGCCCCGCCCGTGGTCACCACGGCGCACGGTCGGATCGGCGTCCTCGTCTGCTACGACATGGAGTTCCCGGAGATGCCGCGGATGCTCGCGCTGGCTGGCGCCGACCTCATCGCCGTCCCGACGAACTGGCCGGTCGGCTCGCACCCCGAGCGGGACCGGGTCGCCGAGGTGATCGCGGCGCAGGCGGCCGCTCGTGGCAACGGCGTCTTCGTCGCGTGCTGCGATCGCGCCGGGACGGAACGCGGCCAGGACTGGAACGAGGCGAGCGTCATCGTCGACCAGTTCGGCTGGGTCGTCGCCGAGGCCCAGCCCGGGGCAGGGGCTGCCACGGTCACCGCCGACGTCTTCCCGACGCTCGCCCGCGACAAGTCGACCAGTCCGCACAACGACTGGCTCCGCGACCGCCGCCCCACGATCTACGCACGAGAGGTACCGCAGGCATGACCCACGACGACCACGAGTGGTGGCGGACCGCCGTCATCTACCAGGTGTACCCGCGCTCCTTCGCGGATGCCGACGGCGACGGTACCGGCGACCTCCGCGGCATCACCGACCGCCTCGACCACGTCGCCGCCCTCGGAGCCGACGCGATCTGGCTCTCGCCCTTCTACCCGTCGCCGCAGGCGGACGGCGGCTACGACGTCGCGGACTACCGAGACGTCGACCCGCTGTACGGCACCCTGACGGACGCGGATGCCCTGCTCGATCGCGCCCACGGCCTCGGACTCCGGGTGATCGTGGACCTCGTTCCCAACCACTGCTCCGACCAGCACACGCTGTTCCGCCGGGCGCTCGCCGCGCCTCCAGGCAGCCCGGAACGGGCCCTCTTCCACTTCCGTGACGGACGCGGACCCGGCGGAGACGAGCCGCCGAACGACTGGGAGTCCATGTTCCAGGGGCCCGCGTGGACGCGGGTCACCGAGGCCGACGGCACCCCGGGCCAGTGGTACCTGCACCTGTTCGCACCCGAGCAGCCGGACTGGAACTGGGACGACCAGCGCGTCCACGACGAGTTCGAGACCACCCTGCGGTTCTGGCTCGACCGCGGCGTGGACGGCTTCCGCGTCGACGTCTGCGACGCGATCGTGAAGGCCCCCGGACTCCCGGACTGGCCGCACGCGACCCACGGTGTCATCGAGCCCGTCGACGGCGTGATGCCGCCGATGTGGGACCAGGAGGGCATCCACGACGTCTTCCGCGACTGGCGGCGGATCCTCGACGAGTACGACGGCCAGCGCATCCTCTGCGCCGAGGCGTGGCTGCCGCCGGAACGCGCCGCACGGATCGTCCGTCCCGACGAGATGCACCAGGCGTTCAACTTCGCGTACCTGTCACTGCCCTGGGACGCACGCGCCATCCGCGACACCGTGGACGTCAGCCTCGCCGCGAACGACGCCGTCGGCGCGCCCACCACGTGGGTGCTCTCGAACCACGACGTCATGCGGCACGCCAGCCGTTTCGGGTACGACGGCCCGGTGGAGCTCGAGTCGGGCGTCGGCGTGGACGACCCCCAGCCGGACCGCGCCCTCGGGCTCCGGCGGGCACGGGCGGCGACCCTCCTCATGCTCGGACTCCTCGGCTCCGCCTACCTGTACCAGGGCGAGGAACTCGGCCTGCCCGAGGTCACCACCCTGCCCGACGACGTCCGGCAGGACCCGGTCTGGGAACGCTCTGGCCACCGCACCCGCGGTCGCGACGGATGTCGCGTCCCGCTGCCGTGGACACCCGACGGGCCGTCGTTCGGGTTCGGCGACTCGGCCGACACCTGGTTGCCCCAGCCCGAGGACTTCGGGACGTTCGCGGTGTCCGAACAGACCGGCGAGCAGGCGTCGACGCTCGAGCTCTACCGGGCTGCGCTCGCGGCCCGGGCGTCGAGCGGCGTGGCGGCCGGGCACCTGCGGTGGATCGAGGATCTCGGCGAGCCGGACTCGGGCGTCCTGGCGTGGTCGAGCGGCTCGGTGACGGTGGTCGCGAATACCGGCGCTGAGCCGGTCGCCCTGCCGGCCGGGACCATCGTGCTGCGGTCGGTACCGGACGCGGTGCGGGACGGGGCACTGGCGCCGGATGCGGCGGTGGGGATCACGGACTGACCCGCTCGAGCCAGTCGCCGAGCAGCGCCCCCACGAGCCCCGGCCGCTCGTGGGGCAGCGCGTGCCCGGCGTCGGCGACCGTCACCACGGTGGCGTGCGGGTACACGTCGCCGTCGCCGAGCCGCTCCTGCCGCTCCCACCCGACCCAGTGGTCGCGGCGGCCGGACAGCACGAGCACGGGCGCGTCGACCACCACGGCGTCGGGGTCGGCGGCGTGCGGTCCCGTCGTGATCGCGCGCTCCAGGGTCTCGTCGTCGACGGTGCCGCCCGCGGGCACGACGGCGGTCCGGAACCGTTCGAGCGTCGCCGCGGTCCGGACGACGAAGTAGCCCTCGTACTCGGCACGCTGGTCGTCGTCGAGCTGCGCCGAGACGCCGTCGTCGCGGACCAGCGCGAACGCCGCCGGACGCAGCTCGCCGGGCAGGACGGTGCAGAGGAGGGCGAGGCCGGCGACGCGGTCCGGGTGCCGGGCGGCGACGGCGCGGGCGAAGTGGCCGCCGTAGGAGTGCCCGAGCAGGAGGAACGGCCCGTGCGGCACCTCGGTGTCGAGCAGCCGGTCGACGGCGTCGAGCACGTCCTCCGCCGACCGGAACCCGCTCGACGGGCGTGAGTCGCCGTGGCCGGGCAGGTCGACGTACACCGGGCGGACGGCACGGCCGGCGAGCATCGGCTCGAGGAACCCGCGCACCTCGACGCGCGACGAGTACGCGCCGTGGAAGGCGAGGAGCGGCATCCCGCTCCCCGAGGTGTCGTACGCCAGCGATGCCGACGGTCCGATCACGACCTGACTCGTCATGGCGCCCATGGTCCTCCCCGCCCGAGGCGGCGTCCGCCCGCAGCCGCAACACCTGGTTCCGCCCCGGTACCATCGACGGATGCGCCAGCACCCGCCGTTCCGCGCCGACGTCGTCGGCAGCTTCCTCCGCCCCGACACCGTGAAGCAGGCCCGCAGCGCGGTCGCCGCCGGGCGCATCGACACCGGCGCGCTCCGCTCCGTCGAGGACGACGCGATCCGAGCCCTGATGGACGCCCAGAAGGCAGCTGGACTCCAGCTCGCGACCGACGGCGAAGCCCGCCGGGCCTGGTGGCACCTCGACTTCTGGGGCGGCCTGACGGGCGTCGAGGTCGTGGAGCTCGACCACGGCATCGCGTTCCAGGGCGTCACCACCACGCCGAAGGGCATGCGCGTGACCGGCCCGGTGTCGTTTCCCGCGGACCACCCCTTCGTCGCCGACGCCGCGTTCGTCGTCGCCGAGGCCGCCGAGCGTGGCGTGACCGCGAAGTTCACGATCCCGGCGCCGACGGTCTTCGACTTCCGGCTCGACGCCGACCAGATCCGCACCGACCACTACGCCGACCGCGACGCCATCACCGAGGACCTGGTGCAGGCGTACCGCGACGCGATCGCCGCGCTGTACGCCGCCGGCGTGCGGTACCTGCTGCTCGACGACACCGCCTGGGCGTACGCCTGCTCGGACGCCGAGATGGCGAAGGCGCGCGAGCGGGGGATCGACACGGACGGCATCGCCGCGCGGTTCTCGTCGATCATCCGACGCGTGCTCGACGGCCGTCCGGACGACCTCGTCGTCACGACGCACGTCTGCCGCGGCAACTTCCGCTCGACGTGGATCGCGTCCGGCGGGTACGAGCCGGTCGCCGAGGAACTGCTCGGCAACACCGGCTACGACGGCTTCTTCCTGGAGTACGACAGCGACCGCGCGGGCGGCTTCGAACCGCTGCGGTTCCTGCCCGCGGGTGAGCAGGTCGTGGCGCTCGGGCTCATCACCTCGAAGACCGGCGAGCTGGAGGACCCGGCCGTCATCGAGCAGCGCATCCGCGACGCCGCCGAGTACGCCCCGATCGAGCAGCTCGCGCTCAGCCCGCAGTGCGGGTTCGCCTCCACCGAGGAGGGCAACGTCCTCTCCGAGGACGAGCAGTGGGCGAAGGTCCGCAGCGTGGTCGACATCGCGAGGCGCGTCTGGTCCTGAGCCCGGAACGTACTGGAGGCGCGGTGCCAGCGGGCACCGCGCCTCCAGTCCGTCGGTTGTTCAGAGGCCGACCGTGGTCGCCGCCTGCTCAGCCTGCGGCTGGGTGAACTGATTGCCAGCGGAAGACGTGGAGCTGCTCGATGAGGCCGACTCGCGAGAAGCCCATCCCGGAATCCATGTAGCCCTTCGCCGCATCCACTGCCTGCGCGTTCCAGTCCGCGCCTGCATTCGCGACTGCGTACTGCGCCTGCTCGGCAGCGAACTGGTTTCCGGCGCTGGACGTGAGCTGCCCGGTCAGGCTGGCCTCGGAGAATCCCATGCCGGACTCGAGGTACCCCTTCGCCGCCGAGAGGGCCTGTGCATTCCAGTCTGCGCCGGAGTGATCGATGGCCCACTGCGCATCTGCCTGAGCGAAGCCGTTACCTGCGGAGGATGTGAGCTGCTGGAGCAGGCTCGCGGCCGAGAACCCCATCCCGGAGTCCAGGTAGCCCTTGGCTGCGGCGGCAGCCTGGAGCTGACCGACGGTGCCCTTAGGGGTGGCTGGCTTCGCAGCTGCCTTCGTTTCTGTCGTGGCCTTCGCTGCGTCCTGCTCCGAGGCTGCAGCGGGCGTTGCGGTCGTTTCCGCTGTCGCCGGTGCTGCTGTCTCGTTGGACGATCCGCCGTAGACGCCTGTGAAGATGCTCCCCAGGATGATCGCGACACCTCCGACGACAGCGCCTGCGACGGACCTGCGGCTCTTGCGTCGGATGCCGATGATGCCGATTACGACCGCGACGATGCCGAGGAAGATGCCGAACCCGCCCGTGTGCGGGATGAGCGCGAAGACGATGCCGATGACGCCGAGCCAGACGGCTGCAGTTCCGAGCCGACCCTTCGGTCGTGGACCCGACTCTGCGATGACTGGTTGGTGGGGGGCCGGGATGGTGTCGGACATGTCGGGTTCTCCGTGGTCTGAGGAAGAGCAAAGGCAGGCCGACGGTACAACCAGAGGACACCTCAGGAGTCCGCAGAGCGCGGACTGAATCCGGAAATGCGTGGACCCGCAAGGATTCCCGGATCGGGAGCGCCTCGAACTGGGGGGCAACGCGCCGGACCACCGCTCGCGCTGCGGGGACACGGTAGCGTCGACGACGGCCTGTCCCCGACCCGGATCGAGCAACGATGCCTGACGCCCACCGCCCCGCCGACGACCGCTACGAGCGCCTCCCGTACGAGCGCGTGGGGAAGAGCGGCCTGCTGCTGCCGCGGATCTCCCTCGGCCTCTGGAACAACTTCGGGACGGATCGCGCGCTCACGACGCAGCGCGACATCCTGCTGCACGCGTTCGACCGTGGGGTCACCCACTTCGACCTCGCGAACAACTACGGCCCCCCGCCCGGCGCTGCCGAGGAGCAGTTCGGCCGTGTCCTCGAGTCCGACCTGCGTCCGTTCCGCGACGAACTCGTGGTGTCGACGAAGGCCGGCTACGACATGTGGCCCGGCCCGTACGGCAACGGGGGCTCCCGCAAGTACATGCTCGCCTCGCTCGACCAGTCCCTCGGCCGCATGGGCCTGGACTACGTCGACGTCTTCTACTCGCACCGTCCCGACCCGGAGACGCCGATCGAGGAGACGGTCAGCGCCCTCGTGACCGCCGTCCGCTCCGGCAAGGCGTTGTACGTCGGCATCTCGAACTACGACCCGGCCCAGACCCGCGCTGCGGCCGAGGCCCTGGCCGCCGAGAACATCCACCTGCTCATCCACCAGCCGCGCTACAACATGTTCGACCGGGTCCCCGAGGACGGCCTCTTCGACGAGCTGACCCGGCTCGGCACCGGCGCGATCGTGTTCTCGCCGCTCGCCGGCGGGCTGCTGACGGACCGGTACCTCGACGGCACCGTGCCGGTCGGGTCGCGTGCCGCCGAGGGCCGCTGGTTCACCGCCGAGCGCATCGACGACGAGTACCTGACCACGGCGCGGGCGCTGAACGACATCGCGGCGGCGCGCGGGCAGACCCTCGCGCAGCTGGCGATCACGTGGGTGCTCCGCCAGCCCGCGGTCACCTCGGCACTGGTCGGCGCCTCGAGCGTGCGGCAGCTGGACGGCACCCTCGACGCGCTGTCGGGTGCGCCGCTGTCGGACGAGGAACTCACCGCCATCGACGCGCTGGTGCCGCGCGGCTGAGCGAGGCCATGATGGTGCCATGACGGACCAGGACGAGATGATCCACCCCGAGGTCGCGCCGAGCGGGAACGGGTGCGTCGAGTGCGACGCGACCGGATCCTGGTGGGTGCACCTGCGCCGGTGCGCCGCGTGCGGGCACATCGGTTGCTGCGACGACTCGCTCAACACCCACGCGACGCGGCACTGGGAGGAGACGGGGCACGCCGTCATCCAGAGCTTCGAGCCCGGCGAGACCTGGGCGTGGGACTACCGCGACGACTCGCGGTCCGAGGGGCTGGAACTCGCGGCGCCGACCAGCCACCCGGTGGAACAGGCAGTCCCCGGGCCGGCGGATCGCCTTCCCGGGGACTGGTTGGAACTGCTCGGCGGCTCGCGCTAGGCGATCAGACCGATGCGGTCGCCTCGTCGCGGTGCGGGAGCTTCCAGCCCGGACGCACGAAGTGGCAGGTGTACCCGGCCGGGTACTTCTCGAGGTAGTCCTGGTGCTCCTCCTCGGCCTCCCAGAACGGACCGGCGGCGGTGACCTCGGTCACGACCGGGCCCGGCCAGATGCCGGAGGCGTCGACGTCCGCGATCGTGTCGCGCGCGACCTGCTCCTGCTCGGGCGACGTGAAGAAGACCGCCGAGCGGTAGCTGCGGCCGACGTCGTTGCCCTGGCGGTCCTTCGTCGACGGGTCGTGGATCTGGAAGAAGAACTCGAGCAGGTCGCGGTACGAGATCACGGACGGGTCGAAGACGATCTCGACCGACTCGGCGTGGTCACCGTGGTTGCGGTAGGTCGCGTTCGGGGTGTCGCCGCCGGAGTAGCCGACGCGGGTGCTGATGACGCCCGGACGACGACGGAGGAGCTGCTGCGCTCCCAGAAGCAGCCGCCGGCGAGGATGGCGGTCTCGGTGGTGGTGGTCATGGTGGCCTCCTGGGCTCTCGTGCCGCTGGCTGCGGCACCGTACTGTGCAACCGGCGACGGGGGTGTGCTGTTCCCGTTGCGGGCCTGGAGGCGCGGTGCGGGCTGGCACCGCGCCTCCAGGCCGCCCTGTGGTCGCGTCTGGTTCCGTGGTGGGGTCAGTCGGTCGTGTCCTGCAGTGCGTCCAGCGCGGCCACGTCCTCGGCCGACAGGACGAAGTCCACGTCGGCGTTCTCGGCGATCCGCGACGGGGTCGTCGACTTCGGCAGCGGGAGCACGTCCTGCTCGAGCAGGTAGCGGATCGCGACCTGCGCGACGCTCTTGTCGTACTTCGCCGCGATGTCGCGGATCTGCGCGTTCTCGAGCAGGCCGCCGGTGGCGAGGGGCGAGTAGCCCTCGGTGAGGATGTCGTGCTCGCGGTCGAAGGCGGTCGTCTCGTCCTGCGTGTTGCCGATGAACCAGCGGATCTGGTTGGCGTGCGGGACGACGTCGGTGCGGCCGAGCAGGTCCTCGAGGTCCGCGACCGTGAAGTTCGAGACCCCGATGCTCTTCGTGCGGCCGGCGTCGTAGAGCTCCTCGAAGACCTTCCACACCTCGACGTTGCCGTCGCGGTGGTCCGAGCCCATGTCCGACCAGGGCCACGGGGCGTGGATGAGGTACAGGTCGATCCCGCCCAGGTCGAGGTTGGCGCTGGAGGTCTCGAAGGCCTCGCGGGCACCGGCGGCGGTCTTGATCTCGGCCGGGAGCTTCGTGGTGATGAAGACCTCGTCGCGGGGGACGCCGCTGTCGCGGACGGCCTCGCCGACGCTGGCCTCGTTGCCGTAGGCGAGCGCGGTGTCGATGTGCCGGTACCCGAGGTCGAGTGCGGTCTTCGTGGCGTCGTAGGCGTCACTGCCGGACGGGATCTGCCAGGTGCCGAACCCGATCTTCGGGATGTGCAGGCCGTTGGACATGGTGAACGTGTCGATGAGAGCGGGCATGCTCCGGACGATACGCCGGTGACCGTGGCGTCGTCGGTCAGGGCATCGCGTCGCCGGCCGAGCCGTAGAGGCTCGTCGCCAGCTCGTCGAGCACCGCGAGCAGGTCGCCCCCGTGCGCCGTGTCGACCGCCCGGAGCACCGCGGTGTAGCGCTCGCGGTAGTCCGCGACCACCGATTCGCCGGCGGGCAGCAGGCGCAGCAGCGATCCCCGTCGGTCGTTCGGGTTCGGGGCGCGCTCGAGCAGTTCCGCGCTCGTCATCCGGTCGATCATGTTCGTGACCGCACCCGAGGTGAGCCCGAGGAACCCCGCGACCTCGGTCGGCGTGGAGTACCCGGTGTCGCTCACGAGCACGAGGGCACGCAGCGCGTTCTCGTGCACGCCGGCGCGCGCACCGAGCTGGCGCACCAGGCTCGCGTTCGCGCGCACGACCGCGTCGAAGGCCGTCAGCATGTCCGCCGTGTCCGTCTGACCTGTCCGGGTCACAGGTGCTCCTCTTGTCGTCTCGGTGTCGCCGGGGCCGCCGCGGATCGGGGCACCCCCTCGCACTGGGGTAAGTCTACGAGTGGTCAACTTGGTCAAGCATTAAGTATCTTGATCATTGAAGCAAGAGAGCCCGAGCCCCTTGCTCCGCCCCACACCCTGACTCCCTGATCGAAGAGGTATCCCCGTGTCCGACAAGCTCCGCACCTCCGCTCTGAAGCGGATCCGCTTCGCCCCCGTCGCGCTCCTCGCGGGCATCTTCGCGGCCGTCCTGCTCTCCCTCTCGCTCACCGGCACGCTGTCCGGGTTCGCGGCGAGCATCACCAACAGCAGCAACACCGCCGCGAGCGGCACGCTGATCATGCAGGAGCAGAACGCCGGTGCCACGGTCACCTGCCTCAGCACGGACGGTGGTTCGGTCTCCACGAACGCGGCGACCTGCTCGACCATCAACAAGTTCGGCGGCAGCAGCACGATGACCCCGGGCAACACGGTCAACACCGCCATCTCGATCAAGAACACCGGCACCGCGAACGCCGCGACCTTCACGCTCACCCCGGGCGCGACCTGCACCCAGTCGGCGAACGGCACCATCAACGGCACCGCGACCGACCTGTGCGCCAAGATGAACCTCGTGATCACGTCCGGCGCGACCACGGTCTTCAACGGCACGCTCGCCAGCTTCAAGGGCGCCGCCGCGTCGGCCATCACCATGCCCGCCGCCCCCGCGGCCGGTGCCAGCGTCCCGTTCAACTTCGCCGTGACGCTCGACCCCTCGGCTGGCAACACCTACCAGGGCCTCGCCGCCTCGGTGCCGATGACCTGGACCTTCACGGCCTAGGCCCCCTGACCGGCGACGCTCGGCCGACCCCCTTCCGGCCGAGCGTCGCCTCCCATCACCCCAACTCCCCGCACCACCCCACGGCCCACAGGACGGAGCAGTACATGAGCCAGACCGCAGCGATCCCGCTCAGTGGCACGCTCGACCGTCCGCTCCTCGGCGCCCCCACCGCCACGCGCTTCGAGACCGTCCTCGCCTGGTCGGTCGCCCTCGTCGCCGCAGTCCTGCTCACCGCCGCGGTGCTCTTCCTCTCCGCCGGCGGCCGCTGGTTCGTCGTCGAGACCCCCTCGATGGGCGAAGCCGCACCGGTCGGCACGCTCGTCCTCGACCTCCCCGTGGACGTCGCCACCCTGCACGTCGGCGACATCGTCTCCTTCGAGACCGCCGCCAACCGCGGCGTCGTCTACACGCACCGCATCACCGCCGTCGACGCCGACGGCGGCCTGCACACCCGCGGCGACATCAACGGCGCGACCGACCTGTGGACGCTCACGCAGGACGACGTCATCGGCACCCCGGCGCTCCTCGTCCCGCACCTCGGCTGGCTCTTCCGCGCCGCCCCGCTCCTGCTCATCGGCACCCTGGTCATCTGGACGCTCACCAGCGTCTTCACCGACCGGGTCACGCGCGCCTGCCTCCGCATCGCGGGCGGCGCGCTCACCGTCTCCTACGCGGCGTTCGTCCTGAAGCCGTTCGTCAACGTGACGACGATCACGAACACCTCGAGCCCGTCCGGTGTCGAGGCGACGATCGTCTCGTCGGGCATGTTCCCCGTCCGGGTCGAGGCCCAGGGCGCCGACAGCCTGCACCTCGTCGACGGCCAGGTCGGGCGGATGGTCATCCACGAGCTCACGAAGAACGGGCACTACCAGCTGACCTCGAACATCGACCTCGGCCCCGTCGGGTGGGCGCTGCTCATCGCCGCGTGCCTCGTCCCGCTCGTGCTCTGCCTGTCGGTCGGCCGCGTCGAGGCGGTGCGTCCCTCGTGAGGCTCCAGCACCTGCGCGACGGTCGCGTGATCGCCGCCGTCCTCGTCCTCGGGCTCGTCGTCGTCGCGCTCCTCAACGCGTTCTCCCCGACCCGCTCCGCCTACAGCGCCCGGATCACGAACTCCGGCAACTCCGCCGCCACCGCGCCCTACTTCACGTGCACGGCAGCGGTCGGCGCCGACACCGCGAACGCCCTGTTCGCCTACCGCCTGACCGAGGCCTCCGGGTCGACGACCGCCACGGACTGGTCCGGCAACCGCGCGAACGGCACCTACCAGGGGTCGATGGCAGCGACGACGCCGAACCCGAACGCGTGCCCGCGGGACACCGGCAGCTCGTACCTGCTGAACGGCTCGACGAGCTTCGTCTCCACGCCGAAGTCGTTCGCGAACCCCACGACCTTCAGCGAAGAGGTCTGGTTCAAGACCTCCGTCGCAGGTGGCATGCTCATCGGCTTCGGCACGAACCAGGTCGCCGCCTCCGGGCAGCACGACCGACAGGTGTACCTCAACACCGCCGGCCAGCTCGTCTTCGGCACGTACAGCGGGACGACGCAGGTCGTCACGTCGCCCAAGGCCTACACGGACGGGGCGTGGCACCACGTCGTCGCGACGCAGTCGGCCGGCACCGGGATGCGCCTGTACGCCGACGGTGTCCTGGTGGCGTCGAACACGGCGTTCACCGCCGCGGAGCCGTACACCGGCTACTTCCGGGTCGGGTACGACACGGTCTCCGGGTGGCCGGGGCAGCCGTCGAACTTCTTCTTCACCGGGTCGATGCGGTACGCGGCCGTCTACAGCACGGTGCTGTCGGCGACGCAGGTCGCGAACCACGCGGCGGCCGGTCGCTGACCGGTCCGGGCCGAACCGGCGGGCGTTGTCCGCTGGCTGCGACTTCACGCGCTCAGCGACACCTCACGGGCTGCTGAGGCCGTGAAGTGTCGCTGAGCGCGAATGTCGGTGCGTGCGGGCCGGGCGCGAGCCGTCGACGGGACCGGCCTCAGGGGCAGGCGACCGCGACCGAACCGGTGGTCGTCGTCTCGACCGCGACGGCCTCGGCCGTCGGAACCGCGTTGGACCGCCGCAGCCCCAGCGACACGAGCACGACCGCACCGATCACGGCGACACCGCCGGCGAGCCAGAAGTCGGCGGCGAGTCCGAACGACGACACCGCCACGCCACCGAGCACCGATCCGGCCGCGATGGCGAGCTGGATCGTCGTGACGAACAGTGCGAGGCCGGTCTCGAACCGCTCGGTGACGCGGTCGACATCCACGTCTGCATCCCGAGCGGCAGCGCGCCCCAGACCAGGCCCCACACCACGAGCAGGACGAAGACCCCGACGACCGAGTGTGCCAGCAGCGGCAGCAGGACGACGGCGCCGGCGAGCACGAACTTCGCCGAACCGATGGTGCCGAGGACGCTCCGGCCGAGGGTGAAGCCGGCGGCGAAGTTGCCGACGATGCCGGCGACGCCGAAGACCAGCAGCGCGATCGTGATGGTGTCCGGACCGACGCCGACCAGGTCCTGCAGGTAGGGCGCGATGTAGGTGTACGCGGCGAACTGCGCCGCGAAGAGGAACGCCGCCGCGATGAGCCCGACGCGTGCGCGGGGGACCCGGAGCAACGATCCGAGCGTCGAGAACCGCACCTGCTGCAGGGCCGGGATCTTCGGCAGCATGGCGAGCTGCAGGCCGAGTGCGACGAGGCCGAGCACCCCGCCGATCACGAACGCCAGGCGCCAGCTCGCCAGGGACGACACGAGGGCGCCGAGTGGGAGGCTCACGACCGTTGCGACCGAGACGCCCGCGGTGATGAGCGAGGTGGCGCGGATCACGGCGTCGGAGCGGACGAGTCGTCCGGCGATCCCCGCGCCGATCGCCCAGAAGCCGCCGATGCCGACCCCGAGGAGCATGCGGGCGAGGAGCAGGACCCAGAAGGACGGCGCGATCGCGGCGAGGCCGTCGGCGACCACGAGCAGGACGGTGAGTGACACGAGGACGACGCGGCGGTCGATCCGGGAGGTGAACACCGTGACGACGGGAGCGGCGACGGCACCGACGAGGCCGGTGGCGACGACCATCAGGCCCGCGGTCCCGATGCCGACGTCGAGGTCGGACGCGATCGCGGGGAGCAGGCCGATCGGCAGGAACTCGGACAGGACGAGGACGAACGATCCGAGTGCGACGGACGTGACACTGAGCCACCCGCGGCGCTCTGCTGACGAGGTCATGCGCTGCTCAAGCACCGATGGCGTCGTGCCATTCCCGTGCGACGCACCAGCGGTGCCCACCGGTGTGGTGTCGGTGATGCCGCCGTTCGGGTTCGGCGGCATCACCGTGCTGTGGACGGTCCGCCTAGGGTGCGGGCCGTCCCACTGAGAACCTAGGCAGATCGTTATGTGGAGTCAAGCGTCCACATAAGACCCACGATTAGGGTTCTCTCATGTCCCCTGGCGAGCGCGTCCGCGCCGAACGGGTCGAGGTGCGTCGGAGCCGCGAAGCGATCCTCGCCGCGGCCGAACGGCACTACGCGGTGCGCGACGCCGATCCCACGATGGCGCAGCTCGCCGAACTGGCCGGGGTGGGGACCGCCACGCTCTACCGCCGGTTCCCGAGCATCGACGACGTGGTGCGCGAGCTGCACGGGCGACTGCTCGAGGAGTTCGGCCGGGTCGAGGCGGCCGTCGCCGCGCGGCCGACTGGATGGGACGGTGTCGTCGCCCTCGTCACCACGATCATCGACGTCCTGCAGGAGCACCCCGCCATCCCGCGGCTCAACCGGAAGATGGTCGCGCTCGACGACGACCAGCAGCTCAGCGCCCGGTGGGCCGACCGGCTCGACGCGCTCATCGCTGCCGCGCAGGCCGAGGGCGCCCTGCGTCGGGACGTGACGGCGAACGACGTCACGTTCGCGGCCTTCCGGCTCGGCAGCTACTCGAACCTGCCTCCGGACGAGGCCGATCGGATCATCGGTCGGCAGCTCGGCATCGTGCTCGACGGGCTCCGTACCGACGGCGTCCGCCACCCGTTGCCCGGTGCGGCGATCCGGCCCGACGACCTGCACCGCGTGTTCCGCTACGAGGCGACGCACCCCGTCGAGTGACGACGCGCCGGCCAGGCGTCCGATGTGCGCACGGCGTCACCATCGACGGCCTCGCTGTCGCGTTGTTCATGTCAACAAGCACTGTGCCTGTCGCAGGCGATCAGACGTCGAGCGCCGCCCGGGCAGCGGCGACGACCGACTCGTCGGTCACGAAGTGCGCGGAGCCGTCGTCCGCGCCGCCCATCGGGACGCCGGCGTGCGCGCTGTCCGCTGCCGGACGCTTCGCGGAGAGGTGCACCGCGGCGACCCCCGTCGCGACGAGCGCAGGGACGTCGGCCGGGATGACCCCAGCGCCCGCCATGACCTGCACGGGTCCGGCGGCCTCGACCATGCGGGCGATCGTCGCCGCACCGGTCAGGGCGGTGGGAGCGGCACCGGACGTCAGCACGCGGGTGAACCCGAGGTCGGCCAGGGACGCGGCCGCCGCGACGGGGTCCGCCGCGTGGTCGATCGCCCGGTGCAGGGTGACCTCGGCGGTGGCGCTCACCGAACGGGCGGCGTCCACGAAGCGACGGAGGGCGTCCACGTCGAGGGTGCCGTCCGGGCGCAGGGCCCCGACCACGACGCCGGCGGCCCCGGAACGGAGCACCGTGCGGACCTCGCGTTCCATCAGGTCGACCTCGCCGCGGTCGTGCACGAACCCGCCGGGCCGGCACCGCACGAGCGCGTGCGCCGGGATGCCGGTCTCGTGGGTCGTCTCGACCAGGGCCTGCGAGGGAGTGAGCCCGCCGAGTTCGAGTCCGACGCACAGCTCGACCCGGTCGGCGCCGCCGTCCCGCGCGACGATCGCCCCGGCGGGCGAGGTGACGGCGATCTCGAGGCTGACGGGGGAGTGGCTCATGCAGTGGCTCCGAGCGGTTCGTTGGAGGCGGGGACGATCCGGGCGCGGAGGTCCGGCGCCGACGGGAACACTCGATCGTAGGGGAACATCGGGCGCTCGATCCTGTGGTGTCCGAGGCGCTCGAGGTCCTGGTCGACGCCGCCCGGCGTGAGGGCGAGCATCCAGTCGGCGGACATGTCGAACAGCTCCGGCTCGAGGTACCCGATCTTCACGACGACGATGTCGGCCTGGCGGGGCGCGAGGTCGAGGTCGGTGAAGTCGTGCTCGTGGTGGTACGGCTTCCGGAGCTTCGTGAGGATGGCGAACACACTGCCGACCTGCAGCACGACCTCGGTCTCGGCGTCGCGGTCGCCGTGCTTGATCGCGTGCACCCGGCCGGTCATCGTGATCGGACCGGCGTGGACGTCGTCGACCGTCGCACCCGCGGTCACGGTGACGGTCGCGCCCACCCCGGCCTCGACCGCGGTCGCCACGGCGGCGGCGCCGGGGACGCTCGCGTAGATGACGATCGGGCCGGTCGGGTCCTGGAACTCCGGGCGTGCGAGCACCTGGGTCAGCCCCCACGTCATGTCGCCCGAGCCACCAGCGGTGGGGTTGTCACCCGAGTCCGAGATGAAGTACGGCTTCGCGGCACCGGGGGCGAGCGCGGCGGCGAGGCACTCGTCGAACGAGCCGGTCGGGGCGACGAACACGAAGTCCTCGCGAGCGTCCCAGAACGCCGTCGCGAGCCGCTCGGCACCAGCGGCCACCGCGTCGGCGTCCCACCCGGTGACGACGGTGACGGCACGGTCGCGCGGCTGGTCCGCCCAGGCGTAGCCGACCCAGATCGCGGCGTCGAGCACGCCCTCGGTCGCCTCGACCTCCGGCACCTGCGCGTACAGCGACGCCGCGGGCTCGATGCGTGTGGAGGTCTGCTCACCGGGCAGCAGCACCGGGATCGGGATCCACGCCTTGACCGGACGCTGCGCGCCGACGGGGCGGGTGGTGAGCACGTCGACCAGGTTCCGGACGGCGCGCTCCTTCGTCTCGAGGGCGTCCTCGTGCGGAGCCATCCGGTAGCACGTGACCAGGTCGACCTGGTGGGCGAGTTCGGCGGTCACGTTGCCGTGCAGGTCCATCGACGCCGAGACGATGACGTCCGGGCCGATCACCGCGCGGATCCGGCCGAGCAGGTCCGCCTCGGCGTCGTCGAGCCCCTCGACGACCATCGCGCCGTGGATGTCGTACCAGAGGCCGTCCACGTGCTCGGCCTCGACGATCGCACGCAGCCGCTCGACGATCTCCGACGCGAGCGACTCGTACGACGCCCGGTCCACGATCCCGCCGGGCAGCGCGTGCCCGATGAGCGCGCCCCGGAAGTCCGCGCGCGACGACAGGGCCCGAGGAAGTCGTACCGCGCCACGACCTCGTCGCCACGGTCCGGGTGGAACGCCGGCGCGAGGGTCCGGGTCGGCGTGAAGGTCGACGTCTCGATGGCGAGCCCGGCGATGGCGATGACCGGACGACGATGGGTGAGGGGCTCAGACACGGACGCTCCTGTTCCTGGTGGTGGACTGCGGGATGGGTGCGGACAGTTCCTCGAGCGAGGCGGCGAGGCCCCGCTGCAGGGCGAACTGTCCGGCCCCGACGAGCCCGGCGTCGGCGCCGAGCGACACCGGCTCGATGGCGAGGTGCTGCGTCATCAGCGGGTGGCAGCTCTCGTAGAGCTGGCTGCGCACGGCGGCGATGAACGGGTCGAGGGTGGAGAGGATGCCGCCCAGGTAGACGGCGTCGGGGTTGAAGAAGTTCACGTTGGCGGCGAGCACCTCGCCGAGGTACCGGCCGGCCATCCGGACGGCCCGGGTGGTCGCCGGGTGCGCGTCCGAGGCGAGCCGGACGACGTCGGCGGTCGACGACACGTCGACCCCGGCGGTCGACAGGATCCGCACGAGGGCGGCACCGGAGGCGACGGTCTCGAGGCACCCGGTGTTGCCGCACGAGCACGGGGTGTCGCCGGCGGCGTCGATCCGCACGTGGGTGATGTCCCCGGCGGCACCCGTCGACCCGCGGTACAGCCGACCGTCGATGACGATCCCGGCGCCGATGGCCGACCCGGCCTTGATGGTGATGGTCTGCCGGCGGCTCGGGTCCTGCACGGTCTGCTCGCCGGCGGCCATGCAGTTCGCGTCGTTGTCGACGATCGCGGGCAGGCCGAAGCGCTCGGACAGCCACGAGGCGACCGGGAACCCGTTCCACCCGGGCATGCGGCTCGGCAGGTCGACGACGCCGGCCTCGACGTCGACCGGACCCGGCAGGCTCAGCCCGACCCCGCGGAGGCCGTCGCGACCACGCTCGTCGGCGAGCCGCTCGAGCAGGGCGGCCAGTCGCTGGAGCCCGGCGGTCGGGCCGTCGGAGAGCGCGAACGGGACGTTCGCGACCGACTCGAGCGCGCCTCCCGGCAGCACGATGCCGATGCGCGCGTGCCCGCCGCCGACGTCCGCGGCGACCGCGAACTCGTCGGCCCCGCCGATCCGGAGCACCTTGCGGGGGCGACCGCCGGTGGAGACGTCGGTGCCCTCCTCGGCGAGCAGGCCGTGGGACAGCAGCTGGGCGACCACGTGGGAGACGGTGGAGGGGGCGGCGCCGAGCAGGGTCGCGATCTCGGTGCGGCTGCTGGCCTGCCCGGACGCGACCAGTTCGAGGACACGGGCACTGAGGTCCGGCACGACTTTCTCCAATCCGGGCGGAAGCGGACCGGAGGACCCGATCTGCGGCGAGCCTACGGGGCGGAACAGCCGGTCGACCCTTTCGTCCGATCGGCAGTAACGCAGTTTTTACATCGAGATGTTTGTTTTTCCAATCGCTTTGGTCCTTGACTGTCCTCGTGCCTCCGGGCACGTCTCGTGCTCCACCTCCCCGAACCCCCGACGCCGAACCGGCGTGACCGCACAAGGAGACACCGCATGTCCAAGCCCCGTCGCTGGGCGCTCCTCACCGGAGCGGCGATCGCCGTGAGCGCCCTGCTCGCCGGATGTTCCGGGGGCGGCTCCACCGCGTCCGGTTCCGACTCCGACGAGATCAACTACGCGCTGCCCGCCAACTTCACGCCGAACTGGATCCTGCCGATCGGCACGGCGTCGCACCTCAACACGAACAACGGTTCGATCGCGCAGTCGCTCTACGAGCCCCTCGTCGCCTACGACGGGTCGACCGGCAAGATCGCGTGGAACAAGGCCGGCTCCGTCGCCACCGACGTCTCGTTCGCGTCGGACTCCAAGAGCGCCACGGTCACGCTGGGCGATCGGCACTGGTCGGACGGCAAGCCGATCACGAGCCGCGACGTCGCGTTCTGGTTCAACCTGATCAAGGCGAACAAGGACCAGTGGGGCTCGTACTCCGAGGGCAAGGCTCCGGACAACTGGACGTCGTTCAAGACGGTCGACGACACGCACTTCACGATCACGTTCGACAAGGCGTACAACTCGGACTGGATGCTCGCCAACCAGCTGAGCCACATCATCCCGCTGCCGCAGCACGCCTGGGACAAGACGAGCGCGAGCGCGAAGATCTCCGACGCCGACGAGACCACCGCCGGCGCGAAGCAGGTGTGGAAGTACCTCAACACCGCGGCCGGCAAGATCTCCGACTACGCCAGCGACGACCTGTGGAAGACCATCTCGGGTCCGTACGGCGTCAAGTCCTTCACGACCGCCGGCAAGGTCACCCTCGCCGCGAACACGAAGTACGACGGCGGCGAGAAGCCGGCGATCAAGACGGTGAACCTGCTGCCGTTCACCACGAGCGACGCCGAGGTCAACGCGGTCCGCTCGGGCGAGGTCGACTACGGCTACATCAACGCCACCGACATGGACCAGAAGTCGTCCTTCACGGCGAAGGGCTACGACGTCGAGCCGTGGACCGGCTGGGCCATCACGTACATGCCGTACAACTTCAACAACCCGACCATGGGTGCGGTCTTCAAGCAGCTGTACGCCCGCCAGGCCGTCCAGATGTCGATCGACCAGAAGAGCCTGTCGAAGGTCGTCTTCAACGGCACGGCCACCTCGACCTACGGCCCGATCCCGCAGGCGCAGGAGTCCGACTACGTCTCCGACGTGCAGAAGTCGAACCCCTACCCGTTCAGCACGAAGAAGGCCAAGGACCTGCTCACCAGCCACGGCTGGACCGAGCAGGGCGGCACGATGGTCTGCACGTCGCCCGGCACCTCGGACAGCCAGTGCGGCGAGGGCGTCGAGCAGGGCACGAAGTTCACCATGCAGGTGCTCTCGCAGTCCGGCTCGACCGTGACCGACAACATGATGAGCGCGATCCAGTCGTCGCTGCAGAAGACCGGCATCGGCTTCACCATCAAGACCGCTCCGGTCTCGAGCGTGCTGTCGCAGACCCCGACCTGCACCGCCGACCAGGCGAGCTGCAAGTGGGACCTGTCGTTCTTCGGCACCGCGGGCAGCTGGTACTTCCCGGCGTACCCGACCGGTGAGTCGCTGTTCTCCACCGCCGGCTCGGCGAACTTCGGCAGCTACTCCAACAAGGAGGTCGACGCCCTGATCGACGCGACCACCACCTCGCCCGACGCCTCCGCCGTGCAGGACTACAGCGCCGCGGTCGCGAAGGACCTGCCGGTGATCTGGCTGCCCAGCCCGGACTACCAGATCTCGGTCGTCAAGAAGGGCCTGTCCGGGTTCGACCAGGACTCGCTCGCCAACTTCCACCCCGCCCAGTGGAAGTGGAGCAAGTAGCAACGTGACCACGGACGGGAGGCGCGGTGCGCGTCCGACGCGCACCGCGCCTCCCGTCCTCCCCACGTCCCGAACCCGACCATCGGAAGCCGCATGACCACAGCTCTCTACCTCACCAGGCGCGTCCTGCAGGCGCTCGCGGTGATCCTCATCGTCACGATCGTCGTGTTCTGCCTGCTGCACGCCCTGCCGGGCGGGCCCGCCCGCGGCGTCCTCGGCGTCTCCGCGACACCCGCGCAGATCGCCGCCTTCAACCAGGCGCAGGGGCTCGACCAGCCGCTGCCCGTGCAGTACCTCCGCTTCCTCGGCCGCCTGCTCACCGGCGACCTCGGCACCTCGTACACGCTCAACGAGCCGGTTTCGCAGCTCATCACCGAGCGTCTGCCGAAGACCCTGGTGCTCACCGGGATGTCCGCGGTGCTCGGCATCGTCATCGCGATCCCGGTCGGCATGTGGCAGGCGGTCCGCCGCAACGGCGCGGTCGACTACGCCGCCACCGCCCTGGCGTTCGTCTTCTACTCGACGCCGGCGTTCTTCCTCGGCCTCGTCCTCATCATCGTGTTCAGCCAGCAGCTGCCGTGGCTGCCGTCCCAGGCACCGAGCGGCAACACGCTCGCCGAGGTGTTCCAGGACCCGGCCGGACTCGTCCTGCCCGTCGTCACCGGCGCCCTCGCGATGATCGCCGTGTTCAGCCGGTACATGCGGGCCTCGACGCTCGAGAACCTGCACGAGGACTACGTGCGCACCGCCCGCGCCGGTGGGGCGTCGACGGCGACGATCCTGCGGCGGCACGTGTTCCGGAACTCGCTCACCCCCGTGGTCGCGATGCTCGGCTACTACCTCGGTCCTGTTCGGCGGGGCGCTCGTGACCGAGCAGCTGTTCAACTACCCCGGCATGGGGCTGCTGTTCTGGAACGCGGCGCAGACCTCGGACTACCCGACCCTGCTCGGCTGCGTGCTCGTCATCTCGATCGCGACCGTCGTCGGCACGCTGCTCGCCGACGTCGCGCAGTCCTTGATCGACCCCCGAGTGAAGGCAGGCCGCGCATGACCGCCGTCCAGATGGCCCCGGAAGCACCCGGCGCACCCGTCACCGTCGCGGCGACCGGCTGGAAGCTCGCCGTCCGCCGCTTCCGCCACAACACCCTCGCGGTGATCGGCCTCGTCGTGATCGTCGTCATCGTCCTGTTCTGCTTCGTCGGCCCGTTCGTGTACCCGACCGACCAGACCCACACGCAGCTGTCCCAGGCGAACCTCGGCCCGAGCGCCGCGCACTGGTTCGGCACCGACGCGGTCGGCCACGACGTCCTCGGCCGCCTGATGTACGGCGGCAAGGTGTCGCTCATGGTCGGCATCGCCGCCGGCGTCCTCGCCACCGTGGTCGGCACGCTCTGGGGTTCGGTCGCCGGGTACGTCGGCGGCTGGGTCGACGCCGTCATGATGCGCGTGGTCGACGCGGGCATCGCGATCCCCGCGCTCTTCATCCTGCTCGTCATCTCCGCGATCACGACGCCAGGCGTGTGGGGGCTCATCGTCATCCTCGGCTTCGTGTCGTGGCTCGTGCCCTCCCGACTCATCCGCGCCGAGACCCTGACGCTGAAGAACCGCGACTACGTGCTCACCCTGCGCGCCATCGGCGGGTCCCACGCCCGCGCGATCGGCCGGCACCTGCTGCCGAACTCGGTGTCCACGATCGTCGTGGCGGCGACGTTCCAGGTCGCCGACGCGATCCTCCTCGTCGCCTACGTCTCGTACCTCGGCCTCGGCGTGCAGCCGCCGGCGACGGACTGGGGCGGCATGCTGTCGGCGGGGCTCACCGCCGCGTACTCGGGACGCTGGTGGCTCATCGTGCCGCCCGGTCTCGCCGTGATCCTCGTCGTCTGCGCGTTCAACGCGGTCGGCGACGGGCTCCGGGACGCCTTCGACGTGAGGGGCCGCTGATGTCCATCCTGACCACCACCGACCTCGGGGTCACCTTCCGCACCGAGTCCGGCACCGTCGACGCGGTCCGCGGCGTCACCCTGCACGTCGAGCCGGGCGAGACCCTGGCGCTCGTCGGCGAGTCCGGGTCCGGCAAGTCCACGGTCGCGCTCGCGGCGATGGGGCTGCTCTCCGGCAACGCGACCGCCACCGGCAGCGCGGTCGTGGACAGCCACGAGGTCATCGGCGCCCCGGAGGACGCGCTCCGCGGCCTGCGCGGCAAGACCGTCTCGATGGTCTTCCAGGAGCCCGCGACCGCCCTCGACCCGCTCACCCGCATCGGTGCCCAGATCGCGGAGGTGGTCCGGAACCACCGGTCGGTCAGCGCCGCCGACGCGCACGCCGAGGCCGTCGAGCTGCTCCGCCGCGTCGGCATCCCGTCGCCCGAGCGCCGCGCGAAGGCGTTCCCGTTCCAGCTCTCCGGCGGGCAGCGGCAGCGCGTCGTCATCGCGATGGCGATCGCGAACTCGCCGGCGCTCCTCATCGCCGACGAACCGACGACCGCGCTCGACGTCACGGTGCAGGCCGAGATCCTCGAGCTGCTCCGGAAGCTCGCCGCCGACACCGGCACGGGCGTCCTGCTCGTCACCCACAACATGGGCGTCGTGGCGGACTTCGCGGACCGGGTCGCGGTGATGCTGCAGGGCGAGATCGTGGAGACCGGGGGCGTCGAGGACGTCCTGCTCCACCCCGAGCACGACTACACGAAGCGGCTGCTCGCCGCGGTGCCACGGCTCGCCGTCGCCGATCCTGCGTCCGCCACGGACCGCGCGTCCGTCGACGGTCCCGTCGAGCCGGCCGGGAGGCACGACTCGCCCCCGGTGGTCGACCTGCGGGACGTCTCGGTGACGTTCGGGCGCGGGGCGCGTGCCGTCCACGCGCTGAGCGGGATCGACATCGCCGTGCACGCGGGCGAGACCGTCGGCCTGGTCGGCGAGTCCGGCTCCGGCAAGTCCACCGCGGCGCGGGTCGCGCTCGGCCTCGTCAAGCCGACGTCCGGCAGCGTGCACCTGTTCGGCTCCGACCTCCGCACCGCGAAGGGGCGCGACCGCCGTGCGCTCCGGTCCGGGATCGGCGTCGTGCTGCAGGACCCGGTGGCGTCGCTCGACGCGCGGATGTCCGTCGCCGAGTGCATCGCGGAGCCGCTCGCCGTGCACCGCCGGGGGGATGTCATCGGCCGACCGACGTCGACGCATCGACGAGGTCCTCGACGCCGTCCGGCTGCCCCGAACGCTGGCGTCGCGTGCGCCGCGGGAGCTCTCCGGCGGGCAGCGGCAGCGGGTCTCGCTCGCTCGCGCACTCGTGCTGTCGCCGCGGCTCCTCGTCGCCGACGAACCGACCAGCGCGCTCGACGTCAGTGTGCAGGAGACCGTGCTCGAGGTCCTCCGCGAGCTGCAGGGCGAGCTCGGGTTCGCGTGCCTGTTCGTGTCGCACGACCTCGCCGTCGTGCAGCAGTTCGCCGAGCGCGTCGTGGTGATGCGCCAGGGCGTCGTCGAGGAGCAGGGCACCACCGGCACCACGCTCCTGCACCCGACCACGGACTACACCCGGCGGCTGCTGGCGGCGGTCCCCGTCCCCGACCCGATCGTGCAACGGCAGCGCCAGGCCGAGCGGCTCGCGACCCTCGCGGCGGTGACCGCGTGATCGGCGGGGCACCGGCCGCGGTGGACCGGCAGACCCTGGGGACGGACGTCGTCGTCGCCGGCGTCGACGTCGGCGGGACGAACACGAAGGTGCTCCTCGCCACCCCGACCCTCGACGTGATCGACCGGGTCGACCTGCCCGACGCCCGCCCACGCGGGCGGAGCGGCGATCGTGACGGCGGCCCTCGGTGCCGTGACCGAACTGCTCGACCGGCACCGCGCCTCCTTGGCGGGTGTCGGGGTGGGCGCGGCCGGCGTGGTCGACGCGACCACGGGCACCGTGCTCGTCACCGGGAACTCGTTCACGGGGTGGGCCGGGTTCGGCGTGACCGACGCGGTGACGTCGGCACTCGGCGTCCCCGCGACCCTCGACAACGACGTGAACGCGTTCCTGCTCGGCGAGGTCGCGACCGGCGCGGTCGCCGGTGAACCCGACGTGCTCGGGATGACCCTCGGCACCGGGGTCGGTGGGGCCCTCGTGCTCGGCGGTTCGCTGTTCGCCGGGCCCCGCGGTGCCGCCGGCGAGATCGGCCACGTGCCGGGCTTCGGCGACGCGCTGTGCACCTGCGGGCAGATCGGCCACCTCGAGACCATCGCGGGAGCCCGCGGCATCGCCGACCGGTACGCCGAACGGACCGGTCGCCGGGCTTCGGTGCGCGAGATCGCCGAGGCCGCCCGTGCCGGAGACGCCGACGCCGCACGCGTGTTCGAGACCGCCGGGTGGGGCCTCGCGCGTGCAGCCCTGCTGACGGCGGGCATCCTCGACGTGACCACCCTCGTCATCGGCGGCGGCATCGCCCGGTCGTGGGACCTGCTCGAACCGGCCATCTCGCGGGCGATCGCCCTCGAGCCGCCGGTGAGCGGGGCGGCGATCCGCCTGGCGCAGTCGACGCTCGGGTCCGACGCGGTCGCGCTCGGAGCGGCGGCACAGGTCCGCGACCTCGTCCTCGGCGGCGCCCCCGCGCGCTGAGCCGTGCACCCCGCGTGCCGGGAGCACTCCGCACAACGCAAATCGGCCCGAACCACCTGATCTCGTGGTTCGGACCGACTTGCGTTGTGCGGTGGTGCCGACGGCGGGCGCCGAGCTGGTCAGGCCCGACGTGCTCCGACGCGCGGCAGCAGCAGACCGAGGACGATCATCGCGACGGCGAGCACCAGGTGCAGCACGTTGTCGGCGCTGTTGAGCGGCACGAAGTTGGCCGGGTCCGCCATGCCCGCGGTGAACAGGCCGTAGACGAACAGGACCGCGTAGACGATGCCGCCGACGACCAGGTAGAGCCGTGCGCCGCGTGCGCTGCGGGCCGCGAGCAGCCCGACGACGCCGAACAGCAGGTGCACGATGTTGTGCAGGACGGAGACCTGGAACAGGCCGACGAGCATCGCCATCGAGCCGTGGCCGGCGACCGACATGGTGCCCATGTCCATCGTGAGGCCGGGGACGAAGCCGGCGATGCCGACGAGCAGGAACACGACGCCGAAGACGAGGGCGCCCTTCTGGGTCCAGGTCGAGCCGTACCCGATCCGGTTGGTGGCTGCGTTGCTGGTCATGGTGCGACCTCTCTCTCGGCGATTCCGGCGCCCCTGCACCGGATCGGGCGCGATGACGCCCACAGCACATTCGGAGCACTCCCCGAGTCGGTTTGCAGGAGAACCCCGCTGTCCACGCAGCGCAGTCGTGCGCTGTGCCGACCAGCAGGGCCCCACGAGCACTGTGGGGACATGAGCCAGTACGAGAAGCGCGACCCGAACACCCTCTACCCGAAGCCGCCGTTCCCGAAGCAGGAGCAGTCCCTGCCCGGTGCCGCCTGGAAGATGGACCCGACGCCCGACCACGGCGAACAGAGCTACGTCGGCAAGGACCGCCTGACCGGCTTCCGCGGGATCGTCACCGGCGCCGACTCCGGCATCGGCCGGGCCGCCGCCATCGCGCTCTCCCGCGAGGGGGCCGACCTCGTGCTCTCGTACCTGCCCGACGAGCAGGAGGACGCCGAGCAGGTCCGTGACCTCCTCGAGGGCGAGGGGCGCCGCGCGGTGCTCTTCCCGGGGGACATCTCGGACGAGCAGTACTGCGGGGACCTCGTGCAGAAGGCGGTCGACGAGTTCGGCGGCCTCGACACCCTCGTCATGGTCGCCGGCCGGATGGACAGCAACGAGGACATCCTCACGCTCGACACGTCGATGTTCGACTCCACGTTCAAGACGAACATCTACTCGCTGTTCTGGCTGACGAAGGCCGCGGTCCCGCACATGGAACCCGGCTCGACGATCGTCACCACCGGGTCGATCCAGGCCTCGACCCCGTCGCCGGACAAGATCGACTACGCCGTGTCCAAGGGGGCCATCAAGCTCTTCACCGAGGCGGTCGCCCAGCAGCTCGCACCGAAGGGCATCCGGGTGAACTCGGTCGCTCCCGGGCCGGTGTGGACGCCGCTCCAGCCGGGTTCCGACGACGCCGAGACCGTGTCGCACTTCGGCGAGAGCTCGCCGTTCGGTCGTCCGGGGCAGCCCGCCGAGCTCGGTGCCGCCTACGTGCACCTCGTCAGCCCGGAGTCGAGCTACCAGTCCGGCTCGACCATCACCATCGCGGGCGGGACGCCCGCCTTCTAGACGGAACGGCAGGCGGACTGGAGGCGCGTGGCGGGCCCGCCCGCGCCTCCAGACCGTCACCAGGTCGCGTCAGCCCTGCGGCGGCGAGTAGAGCTGCAGGTCGTTGCCCTCGCTGTCCTTGAACGGGACGATCTTGCCCCACGGGTGCTCGCTGATCTCGCCCTGGAACTCGGCGCCACGCGACCGCAGGTCGGCGACCTCGTCCTCGATCGAGCCGTCCGGCTGGAACGAGACGACCGCGCCGCCGTCGCTCGACGCCGATGCGGACTCGCGGCCGTTCAGACCGATCCGCAGGCCGTTCGCGTCGATCTCGCTCCAGTCGTCGGACTCGCTGGCGACCTCGAGACCGAGCGTGTCGCGGTAGAACGCGACCGCTCGCTGCATGTCGCTGACCGGGACCCAGACCGCTGCCACTCCACTTGCCATGGTGATTCCTCTTCCGATGTGTCGGTTGTCGTTCGCGGTGGACGCTAGGAGCCGCGGATGTGCACGGACACAGGGGTGGTGGTGTCCCCGAACGCGATGCCGGGGCTCGTGGCACGATCGGCTGCGGACCCCGAGCGCGGGTCCGGACGCATCGACGGGGAGCAGCACATGGCAGGCGTGACGCACGTGGTCCTGGTGACGTGGGAGCCGGGGACGGACCGAGCGAGTGAGGCGGACGCCGTCGTCGCGGAGCACCTCGCCCGCATCGACGGCGTCGAGGACGTCCGGTCCGGCACCAGCGTCAGCACCGAGGGGCTGGAGGGTGGCTTCGACTGGATGCTCGTCGTGCGTTTCCGCGACCGCACGGCGTTGGCGGGCTACCTGCCGCACCCCGAGCACCGGCCGGTCGCGGAGTTCATCGGCGCCGCCAGCGACCGCGTGGTCGTCTTCGACGTCGAGGACTAGCGCCGCCGGCGTTCGCTGCCGTGCTCAGGCGCGCTTGCGCCGCGGGCAGGCCGAGCGCGGCGGGATCGTCCGCATGTGGTCCCGCACCCGCCCGAGGACGTCCGCGAGCACCCCGACGTCCTGCGCCGAGAGCGGGTCGAGGAAGAGCTGCCGGAGCACCTCGACGTGGCCGGGGAACACCCGCGCCAGCACGTCGCGCCCCGCGTCGGTGATCGTCACCGTCACGCCGCGCTCGTCGTCGGCCGACGGGCTCCTCGTCACGAGCCCCGCTTGCTCGAGCAGTCCGACCTGGTAGGTCAGGCCGCTGCGGCTGTAGACGACGCCGTCGGCCAGGTCCGTCATCCGTCGGCTACCGTCCGCGGCGTCGCCGAGTGTGGCGAGGAGCTGGAACTGCACGTAGCTCAGCCCGCCGGCCTCCTTCAGCTGCTGCTCGACGGTGTGCCGGAGCAGGCTGCTGACCTCGATGAGGGCGAAGTAGGCGCCGAGCTCGGCGGGGTCGAGCGGCGGTGCGGAGGCGTCGTCGGACATGCAGCGATCCTACGGTGCTCCGAATTCGAAGCGGCTCGAGGCGTCAGCGGGAGTGGGCCTGGGCCGCGCCGAGTACACCGAGGAGCGCGAGGGCGTCGGCGTCGGGCGAGCCGACCGGTGCGGTGTAGAGCACCAGGAACTGGTCGTGGTCGGTCAGGGCGAGGCTGTCGCAGTCCACCGTCACCGGGCCGACCGCCGGGTGCCGGAAGGTCTTCGAGAGCACGGGAGCGGTCTGCACGTCGTGCCGTTCCCACAGCTCGGCGAACTCCGCGTTGCCGGTCCGGAGCTCCTCGACGAGGCCGGTGACGACGGGGTCGGACGGGTAGCGCGTCAGCGTGGTGCGGAGCTGCATCACGACGTGCCGGCGGAACTCTGCACCGTCCGAGATGCCGTACGGCGGATCGGCAGGGAACGACGAGCCGACGGTGGGGAAGGCCTGCCGGGCGAGGTTCCGTCCGGCGCGGTCCCGGGCACCGAAGTCCTCCATGAGCGCCGCGGCGAGGTCGTTCCAGGCGAGGACCTCGAAGTCCGCCGAGAGCACGATCGCCGCGGTCTGGGGAAGCCGCTCGATCACCGCCAGGATGCTCGGGCGGACGTCGCGGCGCACCGCGCCGGCGTGCAGCGCGGCCGTGCCGGCGAGCAGGTGCAGGTGTGCCGACTCGGAGTCGGTCAGGCAGAGGGCCTCCCGTGATCCCGGCGAGCACCTCGGCGGAGGGCCTCGGCGCGCGGCCCTGCTCGAGCCGCACGTAGTACTCGGTCGAGATGTGGGCGAGGACCGCCACCTCCTCGCGTCGGAGACCCGGCGTCCGGCGACGGGGACCCGACGGCAGGCCGACGTCCTCCGGCCGGACCCGCTCGCGTCGGGATCGGAGGAACGCGGCGAGTTCCTGCTTGTCCATACGCCGAGTCTGCCGCGTCCGAGCCGCCGGACCCTGGTACCGGATGTACCTGGTTCCGGCGTCGCGGTACGGGCGACGCTGACGACATGACCAACGAGACCACCCCGAACTCCTCTCCGATCGGCCTGCTCACCGGCAAGGTCGTCCTCATCACCGGCGCGAGCCGTGGCATCGGCGCTGCAGCCGCCCGCCTGTTCGCCCGAGAAGGCGCCGCGGTCGTGCTCGCCGCACGGACCACCTCAGCACTCGAGGCCGTCGTCGCCGACGTCGGGCTGCGGGCGGCACGGCCGACGCGGTCGCGCTCGACCTCGCCGATCCCGCGAGCATCCGCGCCGCCGTCGCGCACGTCGACTCCCTGCACGGACGCCTCGACGGTGCCTTCAACAACGGTGCGGCGATCCAGCAGCCCGGGCCGCTCGACACCACGAGCGACGACGACCTCGACACGCAGTTCGCGGTGAACTTCCGCGGGCACTGGGTCGCGATGACCGCCGAGGCCGACCTCATGCGGCGGACGGGTGGTGGTGCGATCGTGAACACGTCGAGCATCGGGAGCCGCCGCGCGAGGACCCGGCACTGCCGGCGTACGGCGCGATGAAGCGGGCGCTCAACAGCATCACCGAGACCGCCGCCGTGACCTGGGCCCCCGAGGGCATCCGGGTGAACGGCATCACCCCCGGTGGCACCGCCACCGAGATGATCGACGCGTGGGAGGCCGCGACCCCGGGGATCGTCGAGCAGATCAACGCGTCGGTCCCGCTCGGGCGGATGGCGGAGCCGAGCGAGGTCGCCGAGGTCGCCGCGTGGCTGCTCAGCGACCGGGCGTCCATGGTGACCGGCGCGATCGTGCCGGTGGACGGCGGCGCCGGCGCCCTGAGCAGGCACCGCGGCTCGCGATGGTGACGATCTGACGAACGGGAGGCGCGGTGCGGGCCCGACCCGCGCCTCCCGTCCGTCTGCTCCGTACGATGGGACCGTGGCTGCCGCGACCGAACCGACCGTCCTGCTGACCGCCTTCGAGCCCTTCGGCGGTGACGCCCGGAACCCGTCGTGGGATGCCGCGGAGCGGCTGGCCGCGGCGTGGGACGGGCCGGCGACGCTGGTCGTCGAGCAGCTGCCGGTCGTCTTCGCCGAGGAACGCTCCCGGCTCGCCGGTCTCATCGCGAAGCACCGGCCGTCCGTCGTCATCGCGACGGGTCTCGCTGCCGGACGGGCCGCGGTCACGCCGGAGCGCATCGCGATCAACGTGATGGACGCACGGATCCCGGACAACGCCGGAGCGCAACCGATCGACGAACCGATCGACCCGTTCGGCGCGCCCGCTGCCTTCTCCGGCCTGCCGATCAAGCGGATCGTGCGGGACGTCCGGGCCGTCGGCATCCCCGCCGCCGTGTCCAACACCGCCGGCACGTTCACCTGCAACCAGGTGTTCTACGAGCTGATGTCCTTCGCCGAGCGCGAGGGCTTCCGGGCCGGGTTCGTGCACGTGCCGGCGACACCGGACATCGCCGGGGACGGGCCGTCGCTCGAGCTGGAGCAGATCGTCACCGCCCTCGACGCCGTCGTCCGGGCGTCGATCGACCCGTCGCCGGACATCGTCGAGCAGGGCGGCGCCGAGTCCTGAGGCCTGGGCGCTACTGCTCCGCCCCCGCACTGTCTGCCGCTCCGCCCCCGCAAAACGCAACCCTGGCGGTTGCTCGCAGCGCTACTCCGCTGCGAGCAACCGCTGGCGTTACGTTTTGCGGGGAGGGGGCGCTCAGATGAACTGGCGGAAGTTGGTCGACGCGAGGTCGAGCAGCTCGTCGCCGCGGCCGGACAGCACGGTGCGGATCGCGTAGAGCGTGAAGCCCTTCGCCTGCTCGAGCGTCACCGCCGGCGGCATCGAGAGCTCCTGCCGGTCGGACTTCACCGAGACGAGCGCCGGGCCGTCGTGTGCGAGCGCCGCCGCGAGGGCGTCCTCGAGCTGGTCGGACTCGTCGACACGGAAGCCCGCGATGCCGATCGCCTCGGCGACCTTCGCGAAGTCCGGGTTCTGCAGCTCGGTACCGAAGTTCACGAACCCGGCGGCCTTCATCTCGAGCTCGACGAAGTTCAGCGACGAGTTGTCGAACACGACGATCTTCACGGGCAGCTTGTTCTGCACGATGGTGATCAGCTCGCCGAGCAGCATCGTCAGGCCGCCGTCGCCCGCCATCGCGACGACCTGGCGGTCGGGGTGCGAGGTCTGCGCGCCGATCGCCATCGACACCGCGTTCGCCATGGTGCCGTGCACGAACGAGCCGATGAGGCGCCGGTCACCGTTCATCGTGAGGTAGCGCGACGCCCACACCACGGGGGAGCCGACGTCCGGGATGAACACGGCGTCCTGCGCGGCGAGCCGGTCGAGCACCCGGGCGACGTACTGCGGGTGCAGCGCCTTGTGCTTGCCGGCGGGCACGGCCAGGTCGTCGAGCTTGGCGCGGGTCTTCGTGTAGTGCCGCCGGGCCTCTTCGAGGTGCTTGGTCGGGTGCGAGCCGGTGAGCAGGGGGATGAGGGCGAGGGCGGTGTCCTTGACCGTGCCGACCAGGCCGATGTCGACGGGGTGCCGCCGACCGAGCTGGGAGCCGCGGATGTCGACCTGCACGTGCTTCGCCTTCGCGGGGAAGGAACTGCTGGTACGGGAAGTCGGTGCCGAGCATGAGGACCACGTCGGCATCCTCCATCGCGCGGTACCCGGAGGCGAAGCCGAGCAACCCGGTCATGCCGACGTCGTACGGGTTGTCCCACTCGATGTGCTCCTTGCCGCGCAGGGCGTGCACGATCGGGGCCTGCAACCGTTCCGCGAGGGCGACGACCTCGTCGTGGGCACCGGCGACGCCGGCACCGGCCAGGATCGTGACCTTGTCCGCGCCGTTGAGGAGCTCGGCGGTGCGCTGCAACTCGGCCTCGCTGGGCAGGATGCGGGGCGTCGCGCGCTCGATCCGGGCGACGCGGTCGTGCTTCGCCTCGGCCAGCAGGACGTCGCCGGGGATGACGAGGACCGCGACGCCGCGCTTCTCGATCGCCTCGCGCATCGCGATCTCGAGCAGGCGGGGCATCTGCGTGGGGTCGGCGACGTACTCGACGTAGACCGAGCACTCGCGGAACAGCTCCTGCGGGTGGGTCTCCTGGAAGTACCCGGAGCCGATCTCGGCCGTCGGGATGTGCGCGGCGATCGCCAGGACCGGCACGCGCGAGCGGTTCGCGTCGTACAGACCGTTGATCAGGTGCAGGTTGCCCGGGCCGCAGCTGCCGGCGCAGACGGCGAGGTTCCCGGTCAGTTCGGCCTCGGCGGAGGCGGCGAACGCGGCTGCCTCCTCGTGCCGGACGTGCTCCCACCGGATCGACCCGTCCTTGCGGAGTGCGTCGGTGAAGCCGTTGAGGGAGTCCCCGGGGAGACCGTAGATCCGCTCGACGTGGTTCTCGCGGAGGGCGGCGACGATGTTCTCGGCAACGGTTGTCATGCACTCGTGTCTAGTCGCGGAAGCCGGTACTCGCATCGTCGCTGAGTGCTCTCGGATCGACGAGCACCGATCTCCAGGTCGCCACCGGATTCGGGTCTGCGACGATGAGCGGATGTCCGACGCCGCGATCCGCCCCCCGCCGACGATCGAACGACGTCGACGGGATCCTCCTCCGAGCCGGTACCCGCTCGCGTCGATCGCGCTCGCCGTCGCCGCCGTGATCGTCATCACGATCGTCGGGTTCACCCTCGGCACGGTCGACATCGGACTCTCGAAGGCGCTCAACACCCTGCACACCGGGGCGATCGGCGCGTTCTCGGACGCGGTCTACCACGTGATCAGCCCCGGACCGGCGATCGGCATCACGGTCGTGGTCGTCGTGGTGATCTGGTGGCGCGGGCGCGACCTCCGTCCGGCGCTGGCGTTCGGCGGCACGATCGCGATCACGTGGGTGCCGTCGGCGGTCGTGAAGGAGATCGTGCACCGGGCGCGGCCCGACGTCGCCGTGCTGCCGCACCCGTTCCCGGTGCAGCCCGACCCCGGCTACCCGAGCGGCCACACGGTGTACATCACCGCGTTCGTGGTCGCGCTCATCTGGCTCCTCCGCGAGACCCGGTGGCACCGGCTGGTCCTGACGCTCGGGACGGTGGCGATCGTGGTGGTGTTCTTCGCGGTGACGATCGACGCGGTGCACTACCCGACCGACGCGATCGCCTCGATCCTGTGGGCGCTGGCCGTGGCTCCGGGCGTGCGTGTCGTGTGGGTGGACTGGCTGATGCCGCGGATCCCGTTCCTGCGCCCCCGGGCGGCCCGGACGGCCTGACCCGGCCGGCCCGGCCGGCCGGTCCGGTCGGCCCGCGCTGCCCGCGCCGGTCCCGCCCGCGCGGCCCCGAGTTTCGCGGTGAGCGACAGTTCTCGCGGCGCCGACCGCGAGAACTGTCGCTCAGGCCGAAACTCGCCCCCGGCCTCAGGCCGCGCGCGCCGCGCGACCCCGCGCAGCGACCAGCGCCAGCACCGCGATCACCGCGGCGGCCAGCATCACGATCGCGAGGCGGCGCCGCCGTCGTCGACCCGCCGATGCTCACGAGCGGCGAGACCAGTGCGGCCAGCCCGAACTGCAGCGCACCGAGCACCGCCGAGGCACTGCCCGCCGAGGACGGCACCGCGCCGAGGGCCAGCGCCGTCGCGTTCCCGAGCACCAGCCCGAGCGACCCCACCGCCGTGAACAGCGGCACCGCGAGCCAGAACTCCGGCGCCCCGGTGGCGACGAGGAGCCCGAAGGCCACGGTCGACGCGAGCACGAGGACGATGCCGAGCGTCAGCACGCCGACGACCGAGCGGGTGGCGGTGAGCTTCGCCGACAGGACGCTGACGCCCATGAGCGCCAGGGCGTTGAGACCGAACGCGACCCCGTAGCCGACCGTCCCGAGGCCCGAGCATGTCCTGGTACAGGAACGGCGAGGCGGAGATGTACGCCATCATCACGGCGAACGCGAAGCCGAACACGGCGGTGTAGCCGAGGAACGTCCGGGAGCGGAGGGCGCGCAGCGGCGACCCCGGTCCCTGCCGTTCGGCGCGGAGGGCATCGCAGTGCGAGCGCACGTGGGTCTCCCGCACGACGGCGAGCACGGCCACGAGCATGAGGACCGACAGTCCGAGCACGATGCCGAGCAGCCCCGCCAGCCGATCGGCCCGGTGAGCAGTCCGCCGAGCAGCGGTGCGACGACCGGGGCGACGCCGCCGACGATCATCATCAGCGAGACGCACGGGCGGCCGGCTTGCCGGTGGCGAGGTCCGAGATCACCGCGCGCCCGATGACCATGCCGGCGGCACCGCCGAGGCCCTGCAGCAGGCGGGCGACGACGAGGACCCCGACGTTCGGGGCCAGGACGGCGGCCGCGCTCGCCGAGCACGCAGAGCACCGCGCCGGCGATGAGCGGCGGCACGCGGCCGAACCGGTCGGAGAGCGGACCGAACACGAGCTGCCCGGCGGTGACGCCGACCAGGAAGGCGGTGAGGGTGAGCTGGACCGTCGTCGCCGAGGCCTGCAGCTCCCCGGTCATCTGCGGGAAGGCCGGCAGGTAGAGGTCCGTCGCGAAGGGCGCGACGGCGCTGAGCAGGCCGAGCACGAGCAGGAGTCCCGTCGTGATGCCCTGCTGGCGGGTCGTGGGAGGCGCGGCGTGCGCGCGGATGGTGCCGGTGTCCGTCGTCATGATTATGAAATCACAACTCATTGCCGACGCCGGTACAGTGACGACATGGAACCCGCGGTGTCCGACGACCTCCTCGCCGAACTCGCCGACGTCGTGCTCCGGATCTCGCGGGAGGTCGACCCGAACGGCGCGCGCGTGCTCGACATCGTGCCGCTCACCGGCACCGAGGCCCTCGTGATGCGCTGGGTGGACCGGAACCCCGGATCCACGCCGAGTGCGGTGGCCGAGGCGACGGCCCTCAAGCGCAGCAACCTCAGCGTCGCGGTCGGATCGCTCGTCGCGAAGGGCATGGTCGAACGCCGTCCCGCCCCCGAGGACGCCCGTACCGTCCAGCTCTTCTCGACCGAGCTCGCCGGGCAGAGCATCGCCCGCCTGCACGCACACTGGGCCGAGCTGCTGCGCGCGCGCTCGCCGGGGACGAGCGCGGCGTCGACGCCACGTTCGCGCTGCTCACGCGGGTCGACGCGAACCTGCGTGACGCGGGCCACTGACGGTGGACGCACCCGTTGACGGCCTGGAGGCGCGTGGCGGGCCCGCACCGCGCCTCCAGGCCGTCAGCTCGGTCGCCTCCGACACCTCGTCCGCGATCGGCAGCAACCGGCGGGCTCCGTGCCCCTCCGCGCCCAGGGCGTCTCCCGGGTTCATCACCAGGCAGGCGTTGAGCGAGACGCACCCGCAGCCGATGCACTGGTCCATCTCGCGCTGCAGCCGCTCGGAGTTCGAGCTGGCGGGCACGCAGCCGAGCACGCCACCGCTCGTTGAGCCGCTCCCAGTCCCGCAGCGAGGGCATCCGGTCGGACGGCAGCGCCTCGAACTGCTCCGCGACCTCGCTGAGGGGGATGCCGAGCCGCTTGGCGACCTGGATGATCGCGATGCGCCGTTCGACGTGCCGCGGGTACAGGCGGGTGCCGCCGGCCGTGCGCTCCGGGTGGATCAGGCCCTTGCGCTCGTAGAAGTGCAGGGCGGAGGCGGCGACTCCGGTGCGCTCGACCACCTCGCCGATCGTGAGCAGGTCGGTCGGTCGCGGGGGCTGGATCTCGACCATGGTCGAGATCCTGCGACCGGCACCGCCCCGGAGTCCGCAAGCGTCAGGCGACCGCTCGTCGGATCAGGTCCGCGACCGTGGCTTCGTCGCCGTCCGAGAACTCCGGCGTGATCGCCCACGAGGTCGGCCAGAACGACCCGTCGTCGAGGCGAGCGGGGTCCTGGAACCCGAGCGTCGAGTAGCGGGCCGTGAACTTGGCGGCGTCCTGGAAGAAGAACACCACCTTGCCGTCCTTCGCGTACGCGAGCATGCCGTACCAGAGCCGCGGTGCGAGCTCGGGAGCGGCATCGAGCGCGATCCGGTGGATCCGTTCCGCGAGACCCCGGTCCGGCTCGGGCATCTCGGAGATCTTGTCGACGACGGCCTGGGCATCGGCAGCAGCCTTCTCCGCCTTCGTGCCCTTCGTGCTGCGCGCCCGCTTCACCTCGGCGGCGTGCTCCTGCATCGCGGCACGCTCCTCGTCGGTGAACGTGCCCTCGGTCTGCTTCGTGGTGGCCATCATCGCGTCCTCTCGGTCGGTGTGGTCCCATCGTGCCGCCCGGACGCTCCGACTGCTTCTCCGATCCTGCTCGGGTGCCGAACGGTCGCCGCTGGTACCCTGGCCGGGCTCCACCAACACGCAGTGTGTATCTACCGGCCGCCGGCTCCCCGGCGGACAACGGCGGCACCCGATGGGTCCGCCCCCTCCAGTCCGGCGGGCCGAGAAGGCACACCTCATGCTCCACCCGCACTCCACCACGTCCGTCCCCGCTCCGCACACGGGGTCCTCAGGACCCACCGGAGCCGCAGACCGATCACTGGTCGCCCTCGCCGGCCGCTGGTACTTCCCGATCGCGTTCGTCGCCCGGCTCCCCTTCGCGATGATGGTCGTCGGCGTCCTCACGCTCGTCGTCTCCGCACGCGACTCGGTCGCCCTCGGCGGCGTCAACTCCGCGTCCGTCGGCATCGGCGCGGCGGTGTTCGGCCCGATGATCGGCGCCGCGGCCGACCGCTTCGGGCAGCGCCGCGTTGCTCGTGCCCGTCGGGCTGGTGAACGCCGCGCTGCTCGGGCTCTTCCCGCTCGTCGTGACGGGGTCCGCGCCGGACCTCGCCGTGCTCGCGATGGCGTTCTGCATCGGGGCGTCCGCGCCCCAGGTCGCGCCGATGTCCCGCACCCGGCTCGTCGCGATCATCCGGCAGCGGATGGCTCCGGGCCGTCGCGAGCGGGTCACGAGCGGCACCATGGCGTACGAGTCCGCCGCCGACGAGACCGTGTTCATCATCGGGCCGTTCCTGGTCGGCATCCTCGCCAGTGCGATCGCCCCGTGGGTCGCCGTGGCCGGCGCCTCCGCCCTGACCTTCGTGTTCGTGACCGCCTTCGCCCTGCACCCGACGGGCAAGCTCGCGATCGGTCACCGCGACGACCTCGTGCAGGCCCCGCGCGCGAGCTCCTCCGCCCCCGGCTGGTCGTCGTCGTGCTCGGGATCCTCGGCATCGGCCTGTTCTTCCGGGTCGACGCTGACGTCGCTCACCGCGTTCATGGAGACCCACGGCGAGTCGTCGCAGGCGGGGCTCCTCTACGGCCTGATGGGCATCGGGTCGGCCGGCCTGGCACTCGGCTCCGCGGCGTTCCCGCGCGGGTTCGCCCTCGGCTGGCGCTGGCTCGTGTTCGGCGTCGTCCTGCTCGGGGGTGCCGTCGCGTTCGCGCAGGCCGACTCGGTGCTCGCCGTCGGCGTCGTGCTCGGCGTGATGGGCATCGGGATCGGACCGACCCTCGTCGCGCAGTACAGCCTCGGGTCGGACCGGTCGCCGGTCGGTCGTTCGGCGACGACCATGACGATCCTCGGTTCCGCGGTGATCGTCGGGCAGTCGATCGCGTCGGCGGTCACGGGCGACCTCGCCGAACAGCACGGGACGGGCGCGGCGATGCTGCTGCCGGCAGTCTCGGCGGCGGTCGTGGTGCTCGCGGCCGTGGCGAACCTGCTGCTGCCGCGTCGCGCCGCGGCCTGACCACCCGCGTGGCGCCCGTGACCCGACCACCCGCGCATCGCGCCGCGGCCTGACCACCCGCGTCGCGCCCGTGACCCGACCACCTGCCGGGGCGGGGGCGCGTGGCGGACGCGCACCGCGCCTCCAGGCCGGCACCGCACCGGCACCGACGTGACCCGAGGCGCGTCAGGACTCGGTGTCGTCGACCAGCAGGTCCTCGTGCCGCAGGTCGTCCGACCGCAGCCCCGCCCGCGCGATCATGTGCGTCGACACCGGCACCAGGAACAGCTGGAACACCATGATCGGCAGGACGACCCACAGCGCCGTCCACGTCCACGGCCACGACGATCGCCGCGAGGGCGAACGCCAGCCCGAGCACCTGCGGCTTCGCCATCGCGTGCAGGCGGACGAGCGGGTCCGGGAAGCGGACGATGCCGACCCCGGCTCCGAGTGACAGCACGGCCGCGACGAGCAGGAGCCCGAGCGCGATCCACGCCCGGACGCCCGCGCCGTCGATGAAGCCCTGGATGGTGTCGATCACGAGCGGTCCTCCGGTGTCGTGGCCGTCGGTCCGTCGTCGGAGGGGTCCGACGACGGCGTGACGGCCCGGGCGACCGCGATCGTCGCGAAGACGCTGGTCGCGGCGATGACCACGAGCACGGGGATGCCGGTCAGGTCCTGCCGGACGACCATCGCCGCCCCGATCACGATCAACGCCGTGGTCAGCACCATGTCCGAGCCGATCATCCGGTCGAGGATCGTCGGACCGCGCACGATCCGGAACACCGCGAGTCCGAGCGCCACCCCGAGCAGCGCGAGCACGAGGGCGATGCCGATCCCCATCACGACCACCGCGGCGCTCACCGGGTCACCGCCGGCAGCGGCTCGGACAGTTCGGAGACGTCCTGCTTCGACCCGAGGGCACGGATGACCAGGGCCTCGATGCCGAGCGCCTCACGCCGCGCGGCCTCGACCTGCTCGGCCCGCTCGGTGTCGAGCACATGCAGCAGCAGCCGCCGCCGGCGCAGGTCGACGTCGGCGACGTACGACCCGGGCACGAGCGAGATCGCGAGGGTGGCCAACGTGAAGGTCATCTCGGAGGTGGTGTGCATCTGCACGAGGGAGATCGAGCTGCGACGAGCCCCGCGCGGACGGAACGCGACCCAGGCGACCCGGAACGAGGCACGACCACGAGCCCGGCCCAGACCAGCAGGAACCAGACGAAGTGCGGGATCGAGAACCGCGCCGAGAGCGGCACCGGCGGCAGCAGGAGCGCCTGGGTCACGAGCAGCGCGACGACGATCCCGCACAGGAGCGTCAGCGGCGTCCACGACCCCCAGAGCAGCGCCCACAGGATCGTCAGGCCCGCCACCAGCGGCACGTCGTACCGCCACGCGACGGCGATCCGGCGTGCGTTCGTGATGCGACGCGTGCTGTCGGAGGATCATCGCGTCCCTCCGAGCACGGCCTGCACGTAGCGGTCCGGCGACTCGAGCGACTCCGCCGCGCGGGTGGCGTAGCCGTACAGCGGGCCGGCGACGACCGTCAGGGCGACGGAGCCGAGGACCGCGACGGTCGTCACGCCGACGAGCATGCGCGGCAGCTTCACCCGGGTGGGTGCGTCCCCGACGCCGGCCTGCGTGTCCGTCGAGGCCGTCTCCGGACTGGAGGCGCGGGTCGCGTGGGGTGCATCGGTGACGGTGGTCAGAGCCGCCCGGGTGGTACGCCTCGCCGGTCTCCTCGGACACGGTCAGCGGTGCGGGTTCCGGGGAGCGCAGGTGCGCGTGCGGCTCGGCGGCGGTCACGTGCGGAGCGGCGGCCTCGGCCGCCGGCTTCGGCCGCCAGAACGCGGCGTCCCAGACGCGCATGAGCGCGTAGAGGGTCAGGAGGCTCGTCACGACCCCGGCGCCGATGGTCACGTACGCCAGGGGTGAGGCCGTCCTCGGCGGCGGCGCGGAACAGCCCGAGCTTGCCGATGAACCCGGAGAACGGTGGGATCCACCCAGGTTGAACGCCGGGATCAGGTAGAGCGCCGCCAGGAACGGAGCGGCCTTGAGCAAGCCGCCGAGCGACCGCGTCGAGGTGGTCCCACCGACGCGCTCCATCAACCCCGACACCAGGAACAGCGTCGTCTGCACGACGATGTGGTGGACCGTGTAGAACACCGCGGCCGCCGTCCCCGCGACCGTGCCGAGCCCGACGCCCATCACCATGAAGCCGATGTGGCTGATGAGGGTGAAGGACAGCAGCCGTTTCACGTCGGTCTGCGAGACGGCTCCGAGCACGCCCACCACCATCGTCAGCACCGCGACGATGAGCAGCACGGTGTTGAGCTGTAGTCGGGGGAAGATGATCGTCTCGAGGCGGATGATCGCGTAGATGCCGACCTTCGTCAGCAGGCCGGCGAACACCGCGGTGACCGGCGCCGGGGCGGTCGGGTACGAGTCCGGCAGCCAGAACGCCAGCGGGAACACGGCCGCCTTGATGCCGAACCCGATGAGCAGCATCGTGTGCAGGAGCAACTGCACGTGCTCCGGCAGGCCGGCGACGCGCTCGCTGATCTGCGCGATGTTCACGGTGCCGGTCGCGCCGTACACCAGGCCGATGGCGGCGAGGAAGATCGCCGACGCGATGAGGCTCGTCACGATGTACGTCGTGCCGGCCCGGACGCGCTGCTCGCTGCCGCCGAGGGTGATGAGCACGTAGCTCGCCACCAGGAGCATCTCGAACGCGACGTAGAGGTTGAAGGGGTCGCCCGCGATGAACGAGTCGAGGACCCCGGCCGCGAGCACGAGGTAGGTCGGGTAGAAGATCGTGACCGGTGCCTCGCCGTCGTCCGCTGCGAGCCCCTGCCCGATCGAGAACAGCAGGACGATGAGGAGCACGCTCGCGCTCACGGTGAGGAGCAGGGCGCTCAGCCGGTCCACGACGAGCGAGATGCCGTACGGAGCGTCCCAGCCGCCGACCTGCACCACGATCGTGCCGTGCTGGTCGACCAGGACCATGAGGGTCGCGGCGACGGCCAGCGCCACCACGAGGACCACGACGGTGATCGCGCGCTGCAACTTCTGGTGACGGAGGAGTCCGAGTGCGACCGCGGCGCCGAGCAGCGGGACGAGGACGAGGAGCGGGACGAGCCAGGTCATCGGGTCGCCTCCTGTTCTGCGTCGGTGGTGGTCTCGGGGTCGTCGTCGGCCGGTTCGTCGCGGTCGCGGCCGATTGCGCGGTCGGCTTCGTCGACCTCGACCTCGTCGGCGCGGGACAGCTTCCAGGAGCGGTGGATGAGTGCCAGCAGGAACGCGCTCACCGCGAAGGTGATGACGATCGCGGTCAGGGCGAACGCCTGGGGCAGCGGGTCGGTGATGCCCTCGGACGTCTTGCCGATCGGCGGCTTGCCCGCGGCTCCGGACATCGTCAGGAGGAGCAGGTTGAGGGCGTTGCCGAGCAGCAGGAACCCGAGCAGCATCCGGGTCAGAGACCGTTCGAGCAGCAGGTAGACCCCGCAGGAGAACAGGACCGCCATCGCGATGACGAGGACCAGGGTGACGGTCATACCGCGCTCCCTTCCGGCGTGGGCGCCTGGGCGTTGTCGTGCGGTGAGGACTCGGTGGTGTCCCGGGTGGGGGTGGAGGCGTCCTCGAGGCGCTGCCGGTCCACTTCGGCGCCGAGGCTGCGGAGCACGTCGAGCACCAGGCCGACGACCACGAGGTAGACCCCGATGTCGAAGAACGTGGCGGTGACGAACTCGACGTGGCCGAGCACCGGCACCGTGGCCTCGAAGAACTCCGAGTACAGGGCGTCCTTGCCGAAGAACATCGGCACGATCGCCGTGATGGCCGCCGTCGCGACACCGAGCCCGAGCAGCCGACCCGCACGGACCGGAGCCGCGGCGCCGAGCTCCGCCGGCCCACCGGCCAGGTACCGGGCCGCGAGCGCGATGCCCGCCACCAGGCCGCCCGCGAACCCGCCGCCGGCCGCGTTGTGCCCGGCGAACAGCAGGTAGACCGACAGCACGATGAGCCCGTGGAAGAGCAGGCGCACGACCACGTCGAGGAGCGCCGAGCGGCCGGTCGGGATCGCCGCGCTGGTCGGCAGCCAGGCGCGCGGCTCACCGTCCGGGCGGTGCTTGTCGCCCGAGACGGTCGAGGCCAGGTCGCGGAGCCGGGGGAGCGTGTCCTCGCGGGAGTTCACGAAGATCAGGCTCGCCACCCCGGTGGCTGCGGCGACGACGACCGTCAGCTCGCCGAGGGTGTCCCAGCCGCGCAGGTCGACCAGCGCCACGTTCACCACGTTGAGTCCGTGCCCGAACAGAGCTCGTCAACGCCGGCAGGTCCGGCCAGAGCGGCTCGGCGGTCCGAGGCCGACGCGGCGACCACGACGACGACCGCCAGGGTCAGCCCGGCGAGCCCGGCGAACAGCGCCCGGACGACCCGGAAGCGCGAGGGGTTCGTGGTGGCGATCCGCGGGGGAGCCGGCGGAGCACGAGCACGAACGCGATGAGCGTCACCGTCTCGACCACCATCTGCGTCAGGGCCAGGTCGACGGCGCCGTGCAGGACGAACAGCACGGACATGCCGTAGCCGGTCACCCCCACCAGGACGGCCGCCGCGAACCGAGTCTTCGCGGTGAGGACGGCGATCGCGGCGATCGACATCACGACGACGACCGGGATCTGCCCCCACGAGTCGGCGAACCGGACGTGGAACGCCCAGGGGCCGCCGACCGCCAGGTTCACGAGCGCGCCGGCGACGAAGACCGACAGGATCACCGTCAGGTAGTAGGGGAGCGAGCCGCGCTGGACGCCGGCGGTCAGACCCGTCGCCACCCGGTCCAGCCCGCGCATCAGGTGCCGGTAGGTGCCCGATGCGCTGGGGAAGCCCGCGAGCCGGTGCTGGACGGCCTCGACCGGACGGCGCAGCGCGAAGAGCGCGAGGCCGCCCACCAGGGTCACGGCAGACAGGCCGAGTGCGGGCTCGAGCCCGTGCCAGAGTGCGAGGTGCGGGACGGCCTCGCCCGGCAGGGCTGCTGCGCTCGCCGCGGGCTCGATGCCGTGCGCGACGAGCGGGGTGAGCAGACCGAGGGCGAGCCCGGTGAGGGCCAGCACCGACGGCACGACACCCAGGCCGTGCAGCCGGTGCGGCTCGGCTTCGGTGACACCGGGCTTCCGGGCGAAGGCGCCCCAGAGGAAACGGAGCGAGTACGCCACGGTGAGGACCGAGCCGATCGTCACGCCGACGAGCGCGAACCAGGCCCACCCGGCGTCCGGCCCGTGCAGCGCCTCGACGAAGCCGGTGAGCACGGCCTCCTTCGCGACGAACCCGAAGGTCGGCGGGATGCCGGCCATCGAGAGGAGCGCGAGGACGGCGACCACGGCGAGCCACGGGCGCTTCCGTCCGAGGCCGCTCAGCCGTGCGAGGTCACGGGTGCCGGTCACGTGGTCGACCGCCCCGACGACGAGGAACAGCGTCGACTTGAACGCCGCGTGCGCCACGAGCAGGACCACTCCGCCGAGAGCGACCGCCGGCGCTCCCCACCCGGCGGCGAGCACGAGGAACCCGAGCTGGGCGACCGTGCCGTACGCCAGCAGCAGCTTGAGGTCGGTCTGCCGGAGTGCGCGGTACCCGCCGACGAGCATGCCGAGCACGCCGAGCAGCGTGATCGTCTCGCGCCAGCCGTCGAGGAGCGCGAACGCCGGGGCCAGCCGGGCCACCAGGTAGATGCCGGCCTTCACCATCGCGGCGGCGTGCAGGTAGGCGCTGACGGGCGTCGGCGCGGCCATCGCCGCGGGGAGCCAGAAGTGGAAGGGGACGATGGCCGACTTCGTCAGGGCGCCGAGGAGCACGAGGACCACCGAGACGGAGACCACCGTGCCCGAGGGCGGGTCCGCGACGATCCCGGAGAGCGAGGTCGTGCCGGCCGTGACGGACAGCACGACGAGTCCGGCGAGCATCGCCAGACCGCCCGCGGTCGTGACGACGAGTGCCTGCATCGCGGCGGCGCGGCTCGCCCGCTTGGCGGCGTCGTGGCCGATGAGCAGGTACGAGAAGACCGTCGTGGCCTCCCACAGCACGAACAGCACGATGACGTCGTCGGCGACGACCAGCCCGTACATCGAGCCGGCGAACGCGGTCAGGACCCCGGCGAACCGGCCGAGCGCGGGTTCGCGCGGCTCGAGTACGACGCGCAGTACACGAGCACGAGCGCGCCGACCACGGAGACCACGAGGGCGAGCACCCACGACAGCGCGTCCATCCGCAGGGCGATCGCGAGGTCGAGCTGCGGCACCCACGTGAAGCGCTCGGTGACACCACCGTGCAACGCCTGGCCGGTCTGCGCGACCGTGAGGACCGCGGCGGCGGCCAGGGCGAGGGCTGCGACGTAGAAGACGCGACGGCCGAGGACGGGGGTCAGGGCGGGGACGATCAGGGCGACGATCGCGAACGCGACGAGGACGATGACCATCGGGCACCTCCTCGGGGTCGGGCTGCAGTCCGGCTCACTGGGCCCTCACAGCTTACGGAGAAGGCCCTTGTACGGAACCTGAGTAACCGGAAAGGCCTGAGGGCCCGTGGAGGGTGTCAGCGGCCGTGCGCGCGCGGGGGATCTGCGTGGCCAGCTTGCCGCCGGAGACGTCGAGCAACGTCCCCGTGATGTACCCGGCGGCGTCGCTCGCCACGAACACCAGCAGGTCGGCGGCGTCGTCCGGTGACTCCCACCGGCGCAGCGACAGGGTGTCGAGCAGGCGGTCCTGTGCCTCGGTCGGCATCGTCGCGAACCCGTTCATCGCCGTCGGGACCATGCCCGGCGCGTACGCGTTGACGGTGACGCCCCACGGGCCGAAGCTCCGATGCCAGCACCCGCGTGAACGAGACGACCCGCAGCCTTGGACGCCGCGTAGGCAGCGCTGCCGACGCTCGGGATGACCGCGGCGAACGAGGCGGCGTTGATGATCCGCCCCCCGCCCCGCGGCCTGCATCACCGGAGCGACGGCGTGGCTCATCAGGAAGGTGCCGCCGAGGTTCACGTCCATGCACCGGCGCCAGGCGTCCCACTCGAGCTCGGCGACGGTGCCCTCGACGTTGATGCCGGCGTTGTTCACGAGGACGTCGATCGTGCCGTGGCGGGCGACGACCTCGTCCACGGCGGCCCGCACCGAGTCCAGGTCGGCGACGTTGCAGACGACGTGGTCGATCGAGTCGGTGGTGGAGGGGTCGTCGTCGAACGCCAGGTCGAAGGCGACGACCCGACACCCCTCGGCGGCGGAAGCGTTCGGCGATCCGGTGACCGATCCCGCGCGCGGCGCCGGTGACGATCACCACCCGGTCGGTCAGGTCGAGGTGCATCGGTGCTCCCGTCGTCGAGGCCACGGCGTTGCGGCCTTGATTAGGCATACCATTCAAGCATGGCGGATCAGCGTGTTGCTCTGGATCACCGGTGCGGGAAGCGGCGTAGGGGCGGCGGTGGCGACCGCCGCGGCCGGAGACGGGTGGACGGTGGTGCTCAGCGGGCGCCGCGCCGACCGGCTGGAGCAGGTCGCAACGGCGATCCGGGCGGCGGGCGGCACCGCCGACGTCCTGCCCCTCGACGCGGGGGACCAGTCCGCGGTGGCCGACGCCCGTGATGCCGTGGCGCGGCGGCACGGGCGACTCGACGGACTCGTCCTCGCCGCCGGCCTGAACGCACCGCGGCGACGCTGGGACGACCAGTCCCTCCCCGACTTCCGCGCGATCGTCGACACCAACCTCACGGCCGTCGTCACCGTCGTCGACGCCGCACTGCCGGCGCTCCGCGAGTCCGGCGGCGTGGTCGTCGTGGTGTCGTCGTACGCGGGCTGGTCCTTCCAGCCCGGCGCCGGTGTCGCGTACTCGGCGAGCAAGACCGCGCTCGGGTCCGTCGTCCGGACGCTCAACCAGCAGGAGGCCCCGCACGGCGTCCGTGCCACCCACCTGTGCCCCGGCGACGTCGCCACCGACTTCCTCGACCAGCGTCCGTCGGTGCCGGACGCCGCCGCACGATCGGTGATGCTGCAAGCGGGAGGACATCGCCCGGACGGTGTCCTTCGTGCTCGAGGCCCCGCCGTACATGCGCGTCGACGAGCTCGTGGTCAGCCCGGTGTCCCAGCGGTGACGAGCACCTTCGACCGGGTGCGGGACGAGCTCGGCAGTGCCATCGTCACGGGCGTCCTGCCGACGTGGCACCGGGACAGCATCGACGGGTTCGTCGTCCGGACGAGGCGCCAGCCGCAGCATCGTGCGCGAGGCCGTCCGTGTCCTGGTCGGGTGCGGGCTCCTGTCCGCGCGACGCCGGACCGGACTCCTCGTGCATCCGCCCGGGGCGTGGGACGTCACCGATCCGCTCGTGCTCGGCTGGCAGCTCGCCGGACCCGACCGCGACCGGGTCCCTCTCCGAACTGCGAGCCGTGCGCCGTGCGGTGGAACCCGCCGCCGCGGCGGCCGCCGCCGAGACCGTCTCGACAGGCCGTGTCCTCCGGCCGCGCGCGCCCGGTCCCCTGGCGGACCTGGTCACACCCGACCCGCTCGTCGAGCTGCTCGCGAGCGCGACCATCATGTCGGAGTGGACGGACGCGGACGACGCGGCCACGTTCCTCCTGGCGGACCTCCAGCTCCACCGGAGTCTGCTGACGCTGTCCGGCAACGCGTTCTTCATCCGACTGGGGCGGGTCACCGCCCGCGCACTCGACGAACGCGCGAGCATCCGCCCGGACCTGCACGACGTCGGACTGCACGTCCGGCTGGCCCACGCGGTGGCGGACGGCGATGCCGCCGTCGCGGCGGCGACGATGACGGAGATCATCGACCGCACCGACGTGGTGCAGCCGCCCGTCGCGTAGGGCTCCGCGAGCATAGGGTCGAGGGGTTCGAAGGAGAGCACATGCCGTTCACCGACCTCGTCCCCGACCCCACCGCGCTGGAGCGGGTCACCACCGGCAGCACCTGGGCGGAGGGCCCGTGCTGGATCCCGGCCAGTCGCACCCTGCGGTGGTCGGACATCCCCGGCGACCGGATCCTGCAGTGGCACGCCGACACGGGCGCCGTCGACGCGTACGCCGAGGGCGTCGAGTTCACGAACGGCCGGACGCTCGACCGCGACGGCAGCGTGGTGCAGTGCTCGCACGGGCTCCGCCGGGTGGAGCGAGACCGCGACCGGGGTCGTCACGCCGATCGTCGACGTGTGGAACGGCGTCCGGTTGAACTCCCCGAACGACGTCGTCGTGGCGCGGGACGGCAGCGTCTGGTTCACCGACCCGGCGTACGGGATCACCCAGCCGCGCGAGGACACCCCGGTGAGCGCGAGTACGGCGACCACTGGGCGTTCGTGTGCGGCCCCGACGGCGAGGACCTCCGGCCGGTCGCGGTCGACCTCGACGAACCGAACGGGCTGGCCTTCGACCCGTCCGAGCGGCTGCTGTACATCGCGAGTTCGTCCGGCGAGGAGCCCGTCATCCGCGCCTACGACCGTGACGGCGTCCGGCTGAAGAACGGCCGGGTGTTCGCGCGGCTCGAGCCGGGCGAGGGCGCGCCGGACGGTATCCGCGTCGACGTGCACGGCAGCGTGTGGTCGTCGTCGCACCGGGGCGTCGTGGTCTTCGACCCGTCGGGCGAGCGGATCGGCGAGGTGGCCGTCCCCGAGGTGACGTCGAACCTGTGCTTCGGCGGTGACGACGGCACGACGCTGTTCCTGACGGCGACGACGTCGGTGTACCGGATCGCCCGACGACGCGGGACGCTGCCGTATCCTGACTCGGCCATGCAGTGCGACTACTTCGACCGCGGGGTGTGCCGCTCGTGCACGCTCATGGGGCAGCCGTACGCCGACCAGGTCCTCGACAAGGAGATCCGGACGCGTGAGCTCCTGCGCGAGGCGGTCGACGCGGCGGGCGGCCCGGGCGCGGTCGAGTGGCTGCCGGCGATCACCAGCCCGGAGTCCGGCTACCGCAACAAGGCGAAGATGGTCGTCGGCGGGACCCTGCAGCGACCGACCGTGGGGATCCTCGACCACCGGCAGCGCGGGGTCGACCTGCGCCACTGCGGCATCTGCACGCCGGGCATCCGGCACGCGCTGCCGATCCTGGCGGACTTCATCGCGGACGCTGGCCTGATCCCGTACGACGTCGCCGCACGTCGTGGCGAGCTGAAGTACGTGCTCGTCACCGAGTCGCCCGACGGTGAGCTCATGGTGCGCTTCGTCCTGCGCTCCGAGGGCCAGCTGCCGACGCTCCGACAGCACCTCGACGCGCTCCGCAGCGTCCTGCCGCAGGCGGTCGTCGTCACCGCGAACCTGCTGCCCGAGCACAAGGCCGTGACCGAGGGGGAGCGCGAGATCGTGCTCACCGAGCAGGAGACCCTGTCGATGCGGCTCGGCCCGGTCACCATGCACCTGCGGCCGCAGGAGCTTCTTCCAGACCAACACCCACGTGGCGACGGAGCTGTACGCGCAGGCGTCGGCGTGGATCGACGAGGTGGCCCCCGAGTCGATGTGGGACCTCTACTGCGGGGTCGGCGGCTTCGCCCTGCGCCGCGCGCCCCGGTCGGGCCGTGACCGGTATCGAGACCAGCCGCGAGGCCATCCGGTCCGCGAAGCAGTCCGCGCGCGAGGCCGGCCTGACGGACGTCCGGTTCACGGCGGACGACGCGACGGAGCACGCGCTGCGGTCCCGCCCCGGCGCGACACCGGAGCTGGTCCTCGTGAACCCGCCACGGCGGGGGATCGGCGAGGCGCTGTCGACCTGGCTGGAGGACTCGGACGTGCAGCACGTCGTCTACTCGAGCTGCAACCCCGTCACCCTGGCGAAGGACCTGGCCCGGATGCCGTCGCTGCGCCTGCGGCGCGTGCGCGTGCTCGACATGTTCCCGCAGACGGGGCACCTCGAGGCGGTCACCCTCCTGTCCCGGGGGTGACCGGCAGGCGGACGGGAGGCGCGCATCCCGGCTGCCACGTGCCTCCAGTCCGTCATTGCCAGGGAACTGCCAAGGTGGCGTACCCGGGTACGTCGCGATCACCATGGCCATGGGCATCGCGGCGTACAGGAACACCGGTGGGGTACATAGCACTCCTGGGTAGAACCGTTGGTCTCGGTTTGATAACAGTCAAGAGTTTCCTATGGTGGCCGACCGAGGCGCCCCGGCACGAGACCACTGCCCCCGGAGGCGCACCCCCCACGACTCGACCCTGACCGGTCGGGGCGGGCAGTGGCCGCCGTTCTCCGGCGCGTGGTCCCGGTGGAGCACCAACATGAAGAAGCTTTCTCGTACCCGCACCATCGTCGGTGGCATCGCGTTCGCCGGCCTCGCCGCGACCGGTGTCGGCCTCGCCGCAGCCCCCGCGAACGCAGCCTCCGGCTCGACCTGGGACGCCCTCGCGCAGTGCGAATCCGGCGGCAACTGGGCCATCAACACCGGCAACGGCTACTACGGCGGCCTGCAGTTCAGCCTCGGCACCTGGCAGGCGGACGGCGGCGCGGGCAGCCCGGCCTCCGCGAGCCGTTCCGCGCAGATCGCCGTCGCCGAGCGCGTCCTCGCCTCGCAGGGTTGGGGCGCCTGGCCGGCCTGCTCCGCGAAGCTCGGCCTGAGCGGCACCGCCGGTGCGGCCCCGCAGGCCGCGGCTCCCGCGCCGGCACCGGCACCCGCTCCGGCCCCCCAGGCCGCTGCTCCGCAGCCGGCCGCCCCGCAGGCTCCGGCCGCGCCGCAGGCCGTGCCGCGCAGGCTGCTCCGGCCGCCCCGGCTGCGCCCGCGAAGCCGGCCCCGGTGAAGACGAGCGGCAAGACCTACAAGATCGTCTCCGGCGAGACCCTCGACAGCATCGCCACGAAGCTGAACATCGACGGCGGCTGGAACAAGCTCTGGGCCGCGAACACGTCGACGATCGACAACGCCGACCTGGTGTACGCCGGTCAGACGCTGCAACTCCCGGCCTGACGCCCGAGCGCATCGCACGCACGACACCCCCCGCGACCCATCGGTCGCGGGGTGTCGTGCTGTCCGGGGCGCTACTGCGGGTTGTCGGCCAACCACCCCGCCACTTCGTCGGAGCGGAGCGCGCTGGGAGAGTGACTGCACCGCGAGCGTGTTGAGGTTGACGATCGACTGCCCGCCGGGAGAGGTCCCGGTGCCTGCCGTGGGCATCGTGAACGTGGTGAGGTCGGACGACCGGACGTCACGGAGCGACCACCCGAGGCTGACGAGCGTCGGGAAGGTCAGGCCCTCGTCGACCGAGAGGTACTTGCTCGTGGCGGTGACGAAGTCCTGGATGCGGCCCGGGTTCGTGGCGGTCCCCTTCGACAGGACGCCGTCGAGGATGCCCCGCATGAACGCCTGCTGGTTCTGCACGCGGGTGTAGTCGGCGTCGGCGAAGGAGTACCGCTCGCGGACGAACGTGAGGGCTGCATCGCCGTCGAGGCGGTTCGGCCCGGCGGTGTACGAGTGACCGCGAGCGGTGAACGCCTTCGGGGAGTCCACGGTCACACCCCCGAGGGCGTCGGTCATCCCCGTGAAGCCCGCGAAGTCGATCTCGGCGACGTGGTCGACCCGGACGTCGAGGAGCCGCTCGACCGTCTGCACCGTCAGCGGGACCCCGCCCACGAGTACGCGGCGTTGATCTTCGCCATGCCGTGGCCGGGGACGTCGACCCACAGAGTCACGCATGATCGACATGAGGTACACGGTCTTCCGGTCGGCCGGGACGTGCGCGAGCATGAGCGTGTCGGAGCGGCCGCCGCCGGCGCCGTCGTGGTCCGGGTCGTACCCGGACCGCGAGTCCGACCCGATGAGCAGGATGTTCTCGGCACCGTCCGTCGCCGCCGGTCGTGAGCCGGAGGAACAGGTCGGCGATGACGTCCTTGCCGGCGTCGTAGCTGCGGGCGAGCCCCCCCCCCCCCCCCCCCCCCCACCGACGAAGACGCTGGCGACGACGGCGATCACCGTGGCGATGCCGACGAGGGAGCCGAGGGTCGCGACGAGTGCGACGAGCGCCGGGCGCCGGCGCTTCCGGGGGCGCTCCGGGGGAGTGGTGGGGGGTGTGTGCTGCGGCCGCTGCGCGCGGCTGCTCGGCGCTCGGACATCGGGGCTCCTGCGGTCGGATCGAGTCGCGTCGGACCTGACGCCGACCGATCCAGCAACGCATGTGATATGTTAATCGCGAGCAGTTCAGTCGCGTGAGGGGCGACCGCGTTCGAGCAGGGCGGCCAGTGCTCCTCGGAGTGCGGGGTCGTCCGGCAGGACGTCGCGTTCGATGTGCCGCGCGGTCTCCCGGGCCAGGCGCCCGTGCTCGGTCACCGTCACGATCCGCCGCCGCCGGTCGTCGGGGTGCGGCGAACGCTCGACCAGGCCGTCCCGCTCCATGCGTTCGAGCGTGCGGGACATCGTCTGCGGCTGGACGCGTGCGGTCCGCGCCAGGGTGTCGGCACCCGTGGGTCCGGTGCGGATCAGGATGTCGATGGCGATCAGCGCGGCGTGCGGCAGCCCGATCGCCCGGAGTCGTTCGTCCCAGTCCCGTTCGACGGCCCGTGCCGCGGCCGAGAGGAGGCGGCCGAGGGGCCAGCCGTCGGGGGCGTCGTCCATGGGGCGAGTCTACGGGCGGGCATCGTGTGGGCCCGTCTAGTAATCAGCATGCTGACTATTGGAGTACGCTCGCCCTCGTGTCCCGCTTCCTCGCATCGTCCTCCCCGCGCTCGTCATCGTGGTCTGGCTCGCGATCGCCTCCGTCGGCGGTCCGTTCTTCGGCAAGATCTCCGAGGTCTCCACGAACGACCAGACCTCCTTCCTGCCGGCCTCGGCGGACGCCACCAAGGTGCAGGAGCGCTCGTCCGAGTTCCGGAAGGCCTCGGGAGCGCCGGCGATCGTCGTCCTCTCGCGGGCGGCGCGGCTCACCGACGCCGACCGTTCGGCAGCCAGCACCCTGGCCGCGCAGCTGGGGGACCGCGACGACGTGCAGGGTGTCAGCCCGGTGATCCCGAGCGAGGACGGCGACGCCCTCGAGATCGTCGCGACGCTCACCCAGGCGGCCGAGACCGGGGACACCGTCGAGGCGATCCGCGCCGACGTCGACGACGCCTTGCCCGCGGGACTCCAGGGCTACGTCACCGGACCGGCCGGGTTCACCGCCGACCTGACCGAGGCCTTCGCCGGCATCGACGGGCTGCTGCTCGGGGTGGCGCTCGCCGCGGTCTTCGTGATCCTCATCATCGTGTACCGATCACCGCTCCTGCCGATCCTCGTGCTCGGGACCGCGACCTTCGCCCTCTGTGCGTCGATCCTCGTCGTGTGGTGGCTGGCGAAGGCGGACGTCGTCACCGTCAACGGGCAGGTGCAGGGCATCCTCTCGATCCTCGTCATCGGTGCCGCGACGGACTACGCACTCCTCTACACGTCGCGCTTCCGCGAGGCCCTGCGTGACCACCGCACGGGCTGGGACGCCACGAAGGCCGCGCTCCGCGGCAGCCTCGAACCGATCCTCGCCTCGGGCGGCACCGTCATCGTCGGCGTGCTCTGCCTGCTGCTCTCCGACCTCAACTCGAACAAGGCGCTCGGGCCGGTCGCAGCGATCGGCATCGCCTTCAGCCTGCTCGCCGCCCTCACCCTGCTGCCGGCGCTGCTGCTGCGCCTTCCGTCGGGCCGCGTTCTGGCCGCTCCGCCCCGCGTACGGCAGCGCCCACCCGGTCGTCACGGGTCCGGACGCGCGAGGGATCTGGGCGAAGGTCGGACGGCTCGTCGCCCGGACGCTCGCGGACGGTCTGGATCGTCTGCACGGTGGGGCTCCTCGCGATGGGGGCCGGACTCGTCGGGCTCAAGGCCGACGGGGTGCCCCAGAGCGACCTCGTCATCGGGAGTTCGCAGGCGCGCGACGGTCAGGACGTGCTCGCCGACCACTTCCCGGGCGGCTCGGGCAGCCCGGCGCAGGTCATCGGCGCCGAGGCCGACCTCGACCGGCTCGTCGACGCGATCACCGCGGTCGACGGGGTCGACCAGGTGGTCGCCGCGGCGAAGGACTCCCCGTCCGGCACCGTGTCGGTCACCGGGGACGGCGCTCCCGGCTCGCCCACCGTGTCCCGCGGGGACGTGCTGCTCGAGGCGACCCTGTCCGACCCGGCCGACTCCGACGCCGCCGAGCAGACCGTGCGGGAGCTCCGGACCGCAGTCGAACGGGTCGACCCGGACGCCATCGTCGGTGGGGTGACCGCGACGGCCGTCGACACGAACGACACCGGCATCCGCGACCGCTCGGTCATCATCCCGGTCGTCCTCGTCGTGATCCTGCTCATCCTGATGCTGCTGCTCGGGCATCGTCGCGCCGCTCGTGCTCATCGGCAGCGTGATCGTCTCGTTCGCCGCGGCCCTCGGCGTCGGTGCGCTCGTGTTCGACCACGTGTTCCACTTCCCCGGCGCCGACCCGAGCGTCCCGCTGTACTCGTTCGTGTTCCTGGTGGCGCTCGGCGTGGACTACAACATCTTCCTCATGACACGGGTCCGCGAGGAGGCCCTCCGGCACGGGCCGCGCGAGGGCGTGCTCCGCGGTCTCGGCGTGACCGGCGGGGTGATCACCTCGGCGGGCATCGTCCTGGCGGCGACGTTCGCCGCCCTCGGCGTCATCCCGATCCTGTTCCTCGTGCAGATCGCGTTCGTCGTCGCGTTCGGCGTCCTGCTCGACACGATCGTCGTCCGGTCCCTGCTCGTGCCGGCCCTGGCGTACGACCTCGGACGGCGCGCGTGGTGGCCGTCGCGCCTCTCGCGCACGGACCCTGACATGTGACACGCTGGGCGTATGCCAGTTCCTTCGACGCAGCCCGCAGCCGAGCGGAAGCTCCTCCGTGACACCGTCCAGGACAAGATCCGCGACGCCATCATGGACGGCACCCTCGAGCCGGGCGAGCGTCTCAACGACGACGACCTGATCTCGTGGCTCGGTGTCTCCCGGACCCCCATCCGCGAGGCCCTGGCGGAACTGGCCCGTGCCGGCCTGATCGAGATGGCACCGAACCGCTACACGCGGGTCGCGGCGCCCACGAAGGACGAACTGCTCGACGCGTACCGGACGCTCGGTGTCATCTACGGCGGCGTCGCCCGGCTCGCGACCCCGCGGTTCACGGACGCGCAGCGCAAGAAGGTCGTCAAGATGCTCGACGACGTCACCGCGCAGATCGAACGGCAGCACCAGGGCGAGGTCGCGCAGAACGGCGCCGACATCTACGCGATGTGGGCAGAGCACTGCGGCAACCCCCTCACTCGAGCAGCTGTGCCGGTCGACGACCGACGGCCTCGCGTTCAAGCTCCGCGTGCCGGAGCTCGCCGAGATCGTCCCCGCCGACGTCGTCCTGCCCGAGGTCGCGAACCTGAAGGCGGCCGTCCAGGCGAAGGACCCGATCGCCGCGGAACTCGCCATGGAGGCGATCCACCTGCTCCCGTCGCGCGGCTAGCGCTCGGACGCGACCGGTCGACGGCCTGGAGGCGCGAGTGCCGGCTGGCACGCGCCTCCAGGCCGTCGGTGGGCGACGGCACCTCGGTCATGCCGAGGCCGACGCTGGTGCGGTCGGCGACCTCGATGAGGTCCTCGGCGAGCGAGTCCATGTCGCGGTCGCGCAGCTGGGTCACCCGTCCGAGATCGACAGCGCGGCCGCGATGCGTCCGGAGGCGTTCCGGATCGGCGCCGCGATGCAGAAGCGCCGGAGGGCCAGCTCCTGGTTCTCGACGCGCCAGCCGCGTTTTGCCGATGCCGCGAGTCCGCCGTCCAGGTCGTCGTGCGACGTGATCGTGTGGTCGGTGTAGCGGGGGAGCACCTCGCCGAGCAGGGCGATCCGCTCCGCCTGCGTCATGTCGAGCATCAGCGCCTTGCCGAGGGCGGGCCGTGCATCGGCTGCCGCATGCCGATCATGGTGTGCGACTTCGGCGCAGCGACCCCTCGAAGTGGCAGAGGTAGATGCACGAGGCGTCGTCTTGCACCCCGCGTTGGCGGTGAGGCCGATGCGGTGCGCCGGCTCTGCGCCGCAGCCCGGCTCTCGCGGTGCACCGGGTTGTGGTTGAGGCCCTGACTGGCGAGCTCGAGCACGGCCCGTCCACCAGGTAGCCCTGCGACTCGGGGTCCCGGTGGACGTACTCGAGCGACTCGAGCGTCGCGAGGGCCGACCGGTGGTGGAGGTGCCGAGCCCGATCGCCCGCGCGATGTCGGAGGCGCGCATCGCGCCGTCGGCGGCACCGAGCGCGCCGAGGACTGCTGCGGCGCGCTCGATGCTCTGGTTCGGAGGTGTGGTCACCATCCGATCATTCTGGACCGGTAGTGCTGATCAGGACACCTTCACGGCGCTCGCCGTGACGAACGGCGACCCGTTCGTCGCCGTCACCACCACCCGGGGCGAGGTGGTCCGCACGGGCGTCACCGCGTGGACGCCGGTGCCGGTGCCGGTTGCCGGTCACCTCGTCGAGCCGCCGCCAGGACCGTCGAGCGCGCCTCGACCCGGTAGTCGCGGGCGAGCGTGGGGACGTTGTCCCGGTGGGTGCGGTGGTGGTGCAGGTTGATGAGGTCGGCATCGACGTCGTCGTTCCAGGCGATCCGGACCTCGTGCACGTCGACCGGTTCCGCCCAGTCGAGCGTCAGGGCAGCGGTGCCGTCGCCGGCCTCGACGAGCCATGTGCAGGGCCGCCGAAGGGACGCTGGGTACCCGTCCACCACCCTGGAGGCCGCCACGCGTCCGACGTGCCGGCTGCGGCGAACGCGAAGGAGCGTCCGCGCAGGGCCGCGCTTCCCAGGTCGGTCACCGGCTGGTCGGACTCCTCGGGGATGTGGTCGTCGAACTGCTCGTCATCGGCCGTGCGGGCACGGAGGGCCAGCACCCCGTACGGGTGCCCGTCGGTCAGGACCAGGCGGACGCCGGGGGCGCGACGGACGGACCGACGACCGCGTTGCACGGCTCCTCGGGACGGAACGCGAGGTCCACCACCACCTCCCCGGCTCCCGGGGCGACCGCAGCGGTGTGGGTGGAGACGTGCTCGATCGGGGCGTAGTTCTGCGGCTTGCCGGTCGTCCAGAGCTCGATCGTGAGCTCGGCCGGGGCGCCGTCGTCGTGCGACGGTCCGGAGCGCGAAGGAGCCGAGCGCCGGGTCGGCGGGCAGGACGATCGTGACGTCGCGGTCGAGCGCGAACGTGTCCGCCGTCACCCACGGGGTGGTGTCGATCGTCGTGAGCTCGCTGCTCGCGCTGATCCGCGCGTGCCTGGCCAGGTCGGCGCCGTCGACGGCCCGGACCCCGTTGAGCGGGGGCGTCCTCTCGAGCAGCGTCTGCTGGAGCATCGCGACGTGGTCGGTGCCGAGCGTGCGGGGCGTCGTGCCGTGCCGGGCGACGAGTGCGCAGCGGTGCCGCGGCCTGCCCCTGGGTGGCGCACGTGGCCATCACCCGCGTCGACCTGGACGCCGCGTGCGAGGCGGAGATGTTCCGGCCGGCGAAGAGCAGGTTCGCGGCGTCCGCCGAGTAGAGGGGCGGAACGGGATGTCGTACGTGCCGTCGGTGTACCGCTGCTGGGCGCCCGGGGTCTCGGCGTAGACGCCCTCGACGGGGTGCAGGTCGATCGACCACCCGCCGAAGGCGGCCGTGTCGGGGAAGGTCCGCTGCGCCACGAGGATCCTGCTGCGTCAGGGTGGTCCCCGACGAAGCGGCGGTACTCGCGCTTGCCGGGGATCGCGCCGACCCAGTCGAGCGTGAGGGTGTCCGCGTCGAACGCCCGGAGTTCTTGATGTGGTCCCAGATGCCGTGCACGACACCCCACAGCTCGTCGCGGATGCGCTCGTTCTCGGCGACGGTGTCGAGTTCGCCGCCCTCGATCCACCAGTAGTTGCAGCCGTTGTCGCCGGTCGTGATCGCGCGGTTCGCCAGGATCGGCGTCGTCGCCAGGTCGACGGCGATCGACGGCGGCACGAACTTCTCCGGGCGACCGGTGTCGTGCGTCGAGAAGAAGATCGAGCTGCCGAGCAGTTCGTCGTCGGGCTGTTCCGGCGCCCACTCCTCGCCGTGTTCGTCGCGTCCCTCGCGACCGATCCGGTACGAGGCCCCCGCGAGGGCACCGACCAGGCCGTCGCCGGTGCAGTCGAGGAAGACCGGTGCGGTGAACGTCGTCTCGATCTCGGAGGCCGTCGTCCAGCCGGTGACCGAGGTGATCCGGGTCTCGCCGCCGTCGTCCGAGGTCGTCACCGTCCGCACGTCGGTGTTGAGGTGCAGGTGGACGTTCGGCTCGGCGCGCACGAGGTCGAGCACGACCTGGTCCCAGTAGACCGCGTTGCCCTGCGGGTTCCGAGTACTGGTTCTCGAGGAAGAGCTCGCCCATGATCCCGTTCTCGCGGGCGAACCGCTGCGTGCCGTGCGCGGTCGCACCGACGACCCACACCCGGATCTCGCTCGAGGAGTTGCCGCCGAGGACGGGGCGGTTGGTGACGAGGGCGACGCTGGAGCCGAGGCGGGCGGCGGCGACCGCGGCGCTACACCGGCCAGACCGCCTCCGACGACCACGACGTCGTGGTGTTGTTCACGGGACTGCATGGCGGTGACGGTATCACTCTCTGGTGTCTCTTTCCCACTGTGTGGCAAAGTGTGCCCGGCAAGTGCTATCGTCAACGAACTCTCGACAACGCAGTGTGAGGTCAACCCCATGAGCGACGGAACCCGAACGCGCACGAGCGCCGACGCCGCCAGCAGCCCAGACGTCCAGGCAGCACTGGGCGACGACGCGCGCCGCCAGAGCATGCGGAAGGTGATCGTCGCCGCGGGCGTCGGCCACTTCGTCGAGTGGTTCGACTTCGGCCTGTACGGCACCCTGGCCACCGTCATCTCGCTGTACTTCTTCAAGCAGGGCGACCCGCAGGTGGCGCTGCTCTCCGCGTTCGCCGTGTTCGGTGCCGGCTTCGTGATGCGTCCGCTCGGCGGCCTGTTCTGGGGCTCGCTCGGCGACCGGGTCGGCCGGAAGACCACGCTCGCGACGGTCATCCTCATCACGAGCGGCGCGACCGCGGTGATGGGGATCCTGCCGACCTACCAGAGCGTCGGACTCCTCGCGCCGATCCTGCTCGTCGTGGTCCGCCTCGTGCAGGGCTTCGCGGCGGGTGGCGAGGGGGGCGGGTGCGACGACGCTCCTCGCCGAGTTCGCCCCGTCGAACCGGCGCGGCTTCGTGACGAGCTTCATCGACGTCTTCGGCTTCGCGGCGTTCATCGTCGGTGGCGGTCTGGTGTTCCTCTTCACGGCGCTCGCCGGCGGCCGGAGGCCCTCGAGTCGTGGGGCTGGCGCGTCCTGTTCCTCATCGCGCTGCCGCTCGGCCTGGTCGGGCTGTACCTCCGCTCGAAGCTCGAGGACACCCCGGAGTTCCGGGCCCTGAAGGCGAAGGGCGAGGTCGCGGTCCAGCCCGCTCCGCCGCTCGATCCGTTCGGGGTGGAAGGCGCTGCTGTTCTGCGTCGGGCTTCGTCGTCCTCAAGGCGGTCGGGCACTGGATCCTGCAGACGTTCATGCCGTCGTACCTGCAGGCCGACCTCGGTACTCCCCGCTCGTGTCGTACGGCGTGGTCGTCATCGGGTTCATCGTGATCGCTGCCCTCGTGCCGTTCTTCGGACTGCTGTCGGACAAGATCGGCCGGAAGCCCGTGATGCTCGCAGGCTGCGCCGGCTTCCTGGTGCTGACCTACCCCACGCTCATGCTCATGAACGCGGGCAACTTCTTCGCGGCGGCGGGCGCGATGATGCTCCTCGGGCTCTTCATGGCGGCGTTCGACGAAGCCGTCAGCGCCTGATGGCGGAGCTGTTCGCGACCGCGATCCGCTACGGCTCGATGGGCATCGCGTACAACATCAGCGTCGCGCTGTTCGGTGGCATCACGCCGTACTTCGCCACCTGGCTCATCGCCACGACCGGCAACACGTTCGCGCCGGCGTTCTACGTGATGGCGGCGGCCGCGATCACCGGGATCACCGTGCTGCGGGCACGCGAGACGAACAAGGCGGAGCTGCCGTCCTGAGACGCGGGCGGACGACGGACGGGAGGCGCGGTGCCAGCTGGCACCGCGCCTCCCGTCCGTCCCGCACCCGCGTCGGAGCGCGAGTGGACTCGGCGGAATCGCGGCGACCTGCCAGGGCCGTGTGATGCCGCTGGACGCGCTGCGGTTATGGTTTCGGGGTGAGCAACGAACCCGAGGAGACGACGCGCCGCGCCACCCGCGGCTCGCCGTGCCGCCGCGCCACGGCCGCCAGAAGCGACGCGCCGGGGTGGTCTTCCCCGCTGTCGCCGGCGTGCTCACGATGGGCCTGCTGCTCAGTGGCGGGTACGCCGCGTACGCGTACGGCAGCCTGTCGAACGGCGTCACGAGGATCGATGCGATCACCGGCGGCGGCGCGACCAAGAAGGACGACGTCGACGGCAAGGCGCAGAACATCCTGCTCGTCGGCGACGACCACCGGCCGGACAACGCGACGCCCGAGCGGATGGCCGAGCTGAGCACCCAGTCCGACGGCGGTGCGACGAACACCGACACGATGATCGTCCTGCACATCAACGAGGACGGCTCGCAGGCCACGATGATCCTCGTTCCGCGCGACTCGTACGTCGACATCCCGGGCGTCGGCAAGGGCAAGCTGAACAGCGCCTTCTACTACGGCACGCTCAACGGCGGCGGCGACACCGGCGGGGCGAAGCTGCTCATCCAGACGATCCAGAACCTCAGCGGGCTCTCGATCGACCACTACGTGCGCGTCTCACTGCTCGGCTTCTACCAGGTGGTGAAGGAGCTCGGCCCGGTCGAGGTCTGCCTCAACCAGGCCAGCAAGGACCGCTACTCGGGGGTCGACCTCCCCGCCGGCAAGTCCACGCTCGACGCGAAGCAGGCGCTCTCGTTCGTCCGCCAGCGGCACGGCCTGCCGAACGGCGACCTCGACCGCAACGTCCGGCGCAGTACTTCCTGTCGCAGGAAGCGCGCAAGGTGCTCTCCGCGGGGACGCTGCTCAACCCCGTGAAGATGGGCAACATCCTGCGCGCGGTCGGCGGCTCGATCCAGACCGACACCGACCTGATCAACCTGGCTTCGCAGATGCGGAACCTCCGGCCGGGCAACATCCAGTCGGCGACGGTCCCGACCCTCGGCACGCCGACGGTGTACGTGAACGGCTCGGCGCTGTCCATCGTCGAGGTCGACACCGTGGGCCTCCCCGCGTTCGTGCAGGGGCTCGTCGGCGAGCCCGAGGTACACCAAGGCGACGGCCGCGCACGCCCGCCCCCACTCACGGTCACCGTGCTGAACGGCAGCGGCGTCACGGTGCTGCGGGTGCCGCCGGGCAGGTGCTCGGCCCGCGGGTTCCAGGTCGGCGCCCCCGGCTCCTCCGGCACCACCAAGGCCACCCAGGTGCAGTACCCCGCCGGGATGGAGGCGCAGGCCAAGGCCGTCGCCGCCGTCGTCCCGGGTGCCGTCGCCGTGCGGACCACCGCCGTCACCGGTGTCACGCTGGTGCTCGGCTCCGACGGCAAGACCGTCACACCGGTCCCCGCTGCCGGTGGCGCCGCATCGACCCCCGCCGACGGTTCCGCCGCCGGGTCGTCCGGACGCCGCGCTGCCGCACCGAAGCCGTCGAAGTCCGCCTCGTCCGAGCCGAAGCCGTCGTCGACCGACGTGAAGAGCTACGGCAAGGAAGGCGTCTGCATCAACTGACGCCTCGTCGTGGGCGTGTCCACCGCAGCCGGTGCGGTGGCGTGCTGCCGGATGACGGCGATCGCGGCGTCGAGTCCGATCGCCAGCGGTCGGACGTCCCGCTGGACCTGCGCGAGGAGCAGGCCGCCCTGCAACGCGACCATCACCACGGTCGCGAGCGTGCCCAGGTCGGCGTCGGCGTCGAGCAGCCCGCGGTCCCGCATCACGGTGAGACCGTGCCGGAAGCCCTGCTCCCACCGGGCGAACCCGGCGGCGACGAGGTCCCGCGCGTCGACGTCCCGCTCGGCCAGTTCGGTGCCGAGGACCAGCGGGCAGCCTCGACGCAGTCCCCGGCAGCGGCGTCGGCGACGGCCCGGTCGCGCCAGCGCTGGGCGTCCACGTCGTGAGGTCGCCGTAGTCCGGCCCCTGGTGCGCGATCACCGCGTCGGTCTGCTGCCGGACGACGGCGCGGACGAACTCGCCCTTGTCGGTGAAGTAGTGGTACATCTGCGACCGGCCGACGGTGGCAGCGGCCCCGATGTCGTCGAGCGTGGTGCAGGCGACGCCCCGGGTGAGCATCAGGTCGGCGGCCGTGACGACGATCCGGTTCGGGTCGCCAGTCCTTTCGGCGTCGTGCGTCGAAGGGTCTTCGGGGCGTGTTCGAGGCGCATGCTCAGAGTGTACTTGCGAGTACATTTTCCTCATGTGACATTCTCCGCATGGACGATGCACTCCTCGCTCGGCGCGACGAAGAACGCGCTCTCCTGCTCGCCGTCGCGCTGGGCGACCGACGTGCCTTCGAGCGCCTGTACGTGCGCTTCCGTCCCCTGGTCGAGCGGTACGTCCGGCACCAGCTCGTCGATCCCTGGCAGGCGGAGGAGGTCGTGCAGGACGTCTTCCTCGAGATCTGGCGGATCGCGGACCGGTTCGACCCGCAGCACGCCGCCTCGCCTGGATCCGGACGATCGCCCAGCGGCGCGCTATCGACCGGGTGCGGAAGAGCAGGGCCGACCGCGACCGCGACCTGCGCATCGGCGCGCGGGACCACGAGCCGGTCGACCACGCCGGCACCGAGCGGGCCGAGAGCGTCCTCGAGCGCGCCGAACTGCACCAGGCCGTCGCCGCGCTGCTGTGCGGCAGCGTGAGGCCGTGGCCCTGCGCTACCTCGTCGGCATGACCGGACCCGAGGTCGACGGCGTCGCTCGGCGTGCCGGTCGGAACCGCGAGACGCGCGCACGGACGGCGTCACCGCACTGCGGCGGGTCATGGCCCGTGACGCCGTCGGTCAGTACGGTCGAGGGGTGAGCAACGCAGCGCGGCCGTCACCCTGATGACCTACAACATCAAGAACCCGGACCCCGCGCACGACTGGCCGGCCCGGCTCCCGGTGCTGCTCGACGTCATCCGGCGGCACGACCCCGACCTGCTGTGCGTGCAGGAGGCCTTCGACCACCAGATGGACGACCTCCGCGCCGGGCTCCCGGACCACGCCGATGTCGGACAGGGACGCGAGGGCGGCACCGCCGGCGAGCACGCCGCCGTGTTCTTCCGCCGCAGCCGCTTCCGGCCGACGGACGACGGGACGTTCTGGCTGTCGGACACCCCGGCGGTCGGTCTGGAGACCTGGGGCGGCGTGTTCCGCGGGTCGCGAACCACGCCGGCTTCCTGGACGTCGACGGAGCCGCCTTCACGCTCCTCACCACGCACTTCGACCACGAGGTGGGTCCGCACGGCGACGAGGTCCGTGCGAAGAGCGCCGCGCTCATCGCCGAACGGTTGCACGGTACCGACGGCCCGGTGATCGTCGCGGGCGACTGCAACGAGCCGGCCGGGGCGGGTGCGGCGTCCCGGGTGCTCACGGACGCGGGCTTCGCGGACGCCTGGGTCGTCGCGGGTGATCCCGCGGACCGGACCGCGACGTTCAACGACTGGCAGCCGCCGGTGGACTCGGGGAGCGGATCGACTGGGTGTTCACGCGCGGGATCGCCGGCGTGGACCGCGTCGTGATCGACCACGACGGACCGGAGACCTGGTTCGCGAGCGACCACTTCCCGGTGGTGGCGACGATCCGGATCTGATCGGTCTCGACCGGGTGCGGCTGGCCGCCGGGATCAGCAGCTGCGCCGGGCGTGGACCGGCATCGGGAGCCGAGCACCGTGACCGTCGTGTCGTCGGTCAGGGCGGAGACCCCGTTCGTGCCGCGCGCGACCGCGTCGTCGTCGTGCGTCGCGTCGCTCGCGTCGTTCGTTGCGTCGGCCCCGTCGTCGGTCCGGGGCTCGTCGGTCGGGCTCCAGCCCGGTTCGAGCAGGAGCTGCCACGCCTTGGTGTCGTCGGACCCGTACGAGACGCGTTCCGACTTCGGGGTATCGGCGATCGCATCGTGGATGTCGTCACCGACCTGCACACCGTCCGGGCCGGTCAGGTCGACGTCGTCGCCGGCCCGCGTGCGCACGGCGTCGCGGAGGATGCGGATCTCGACCGCGTTGCCGGCCTTGGCGGGCGTCGACAGCGCGGCGACGCGGACCGCGCCGCCCCAGGTGTACGTGGTGCCGGACGGGAAGCACGCGCCGTCGCCCTCGGCCGTCTGGGTCCGCGAGGCCGTGCCGAGCAGACGGTTGAGCAGCGACACCGTGGTGACGGAGTCACGCATCGAGGCCTCGGTCACGGTCTTCGAGCCGTTCCGGAACACCAGCGACTCGGCGTCCAGCTCGATGGCGTCGACGCGCTTGAAGCTGGCGGTGCTGACCCGGGCGGGCTGCTCGTGCAGCGAGGCGTCCGTCGAGGCTCGGCCGCCGCAGCGGTCGCCGTGCCGGATCTCGGGGAGTGCCACCGATGCCGAACGCGCTGGCCGCGAAGGCCAGCACGGCGGCGCTCGACGCCAGGACGGTCGGAAGGTCACCAGTCGACGGTACGACGTCGCGGCTGGTTGGACGACGGGTGTTACCGAATCGGAGCCTGGTCGTCACCGGACCGTGACATTCCTCGGTGACGTCGTCCCGTCCGCCGAGCCGGACCGCGTCGCCGCCGCACCCGTGTGCGGTCCTGACCGGCGGTGCCGCGATGCACGCGCGCACCCACCGCGCGGTCCGTGGGCCGGTGCCGCGCCTCCAGGCCCGCACCTGACCGGCGGACGACGCAGGCCGGTCCACGCGCCGGGGGACAGTCTGCTGGACGGTCCGGGGTGACCACGTGCGTACCGTCACGGGCGCGGCGGACCAGCAGATCGACCAGTACGCAATGCAGGACCCCGACGAAGATGTACGCCGACAAGAAGCCGGACGAGCAGTACCTCCCGGGTGCCGGCACCGACGCCGAGATGGCGGAGAACGTCCCCGCCGACCACGGCGGGAGGACACCTACGCGGCTCCGGACGGCTCGCGGGCCGCAAGGCGCTCGTCACCGGCGGCGACTCGGGCATCGGCGCCGCCGTCGCCATCGCCTACGCCCGCGAGGGCGCCTACGTCGCCATCTCGTACCTGCCCGAGGAGGCAGGAAGACGCCGACCGCATCGTCGGGCTCATCGAGGCAGCCGGCCGCAAGGCCGTGACCCTGCCCGGGGACATCACCTCGCTCGCCGTGTGCGAGCAGATCGTGGCGGACGCCGTGGAGCAGCTCGGTGGGCTGGACATCCTCGTGAACAACGCCGGCAAGCAGCAGAACGTCGCCTCGATCGAGGACATCTCCGACGAGGAGTTCGACGAGACCTTCAAGACGAACGCCTACGGGACGTTCCGGATCATGAAGGCCGCCGTGCCGCACCTGCAGCCGGGCTCCACGATCATCAACACCACGTCGATCCAGGCGTACGCGCCGTCGCCGCACCTGGTGCACTACGCGGCCACGAAGGCGACCGTGAACAACCTGGCGAAGGGGTCCTCGCCGCGCAGCTCGCGCCGAAGGGCATCCGGGTCAACGCCGTCGCGCCGGGTCCGATCTGGACCCCGCTGCAGCCGGCCGGTGGGCAGCCGCCGGAGGCGCTGCCGTCCGCCGGCGAGCAGACCTACCTCGGCCGCTGGGGACAGCCGGCCGAGCTCGCGCCGGCCTACGTGTTCCTGGCGAGCGGGGAGTCGTCGTACGTCGTCGGCGAGACGCTGCACGTCGACGGCGGGATGCCGACGCCGTAGGGCTGCAGGACGGTGCCGGACAGGAGGCGCGGTGCCGGTGGGCGCCGCGCCTCCTGTCGTGCGTGTGGCCGGTTCCGGCCGTGGTCGCGTCGGCGTGACCGGCTCGCGCCCTCGTCGGGTCGTGCGGGGTTGTGGCCGCGGCCGCGCCGGTCGCGTCAGCGTGCGGCCCGTGGCGTGCGCAGCAGCAGCCAGATGAAGTACGGCGTCCCCACCACGGCGGTGAGGATGCCCGCGCCGAGCTGGGCCGGGGCGATCACCGTTCGGCCGAGCAGGTCACCGAGGCAGACGAGGAGCGCGCCCAGCACCACCGCGACCGGGACGACCCGGGCGTGGGCGCGGCCGACCAGCGAGCGTGCGAGGTGCGGCGCGACCAGGCCGACGAACCCGATCGTGCCGACCGCGGCGATCGCGGTCGCGGTCAGCAGCACCGACAGCGCCAGGAACCCGAGCCGGGTGCGGCCGAGCGGGACGCCGAGCAGACGGGGCGTGTCCTCGTCGAGGGAGACCAGGTCGAGCTCGCGCGTCCGGGTGGTGACGAGCACGAGTGACACCGCCAGGACGACCACCACCGGGAGCGAGTCCTGCCACGTGCGGCCGTAGGTCGACCCGGACAGCCAGGTCAGGGCCTTGTTCGCGTTGAACGGGTCCGTCACGACGATGAGCAGGCTGATCAGGGCGGTCAGGCCCGCCGAGACGCCGACGCCGACCAGCACGAGCCGGTTCTGCCGGAAGCCGCCGCGGGCGGCGAAGCCGAACACGACCAGCGCGGCGACGGCCGCACCGACGAACGCGGCCCCGGCGACGGACCAGCTGGTCGCCGCGGGGACGAGCGTCACGACGAGCACGGCGCCGAGCCCGGCGCCGCTCGAGACGCCGAGGACCCCGGGGTCGGCGAGCGGGTTGCGTGTCACGCCCTGCACGAGGGTGCCTGCGAGTGCCAGCGCCGCCCCGGCCAGGAGCGCCGCCGAGACCCGGGGGACGCGGGTGTCGAGGATGAACGAGATCGCCTGGTTCGCCCGGCCGGTCAGCCAGTTCGTGACGTCGCCGAGCAGGAGCTTCGCGTCGCCGAGCAGGACGGAGGCGATCACGACGCCCACCAGGACCGCCACGAGCACCACGACCGTGACGGCCACGGTGGTGCGGCCCGGGATCCGGTGCACCTCGAGCGGCGTCGTCTGCCCGGCGTCGCGGGCGCGGACCGCCAGCACGACCAGGAAGACCGCGCCGAGGACGCTCGTCACGACCCCGGTCGGCACCGAGACCGCACGGTCGCCACTGACCACGGCGCGGAGCAGCACGTCCGCCGCGAGCACGATCCCCGCGCCGACGAGCCCGGCCACGAGGAACAGTGCCCACGAGCGGTGCAGCGTCGGGAAGCGCCGGGCGAGGGGGCGGACCAGGGCGGGAGCGCAGAGCCCGACGAAGCCGATCGGTCCCGCGATGGTGACGGCCGCCGCCGAGAGCAGCACGGCGAGGACCACGGCGACGACGCTGGTGCCCCGCACGGGGACGCCGAGACCGCGCGCGGCGTCGTCCCCGAGCGCGAGGACGTCGACGCGGTGCGAGAGCAGGACGAACCCCACGACGCCGACGGCCAGCACCGGCAGCATCGGCAGGACCGTGGCGAACCCGTTCTGCGCGATGCCGCCCTGGTTCCACGCGTAGAGCCCCTGGGTCTGCTGCGGGAACAGCAGGATGAGTGCCTGGGTGACCGACCCGAGGCCGAGCGCCAGCGCGGTGCCGGCCAGGACGAGCCGGACCGTCCCGCTGCCGAGTCCGGACAGCGCGAGCACGAGGGCCGCGGCGCCGAGGCCGCCGAGGAACGCGACCGCACCCTGCGCGACGACCGGCAGGCCGACGCCGGCGACCGACACGACGCCGAGCGCCAGGTACGCCCCGGCGTTCACCGCGAGGGTGTCGGGGGAGGCGAGGACGTTCCGGCTGACCGCCTGCATCGCGGCGCCGGCGACGCCGAGGGCGAAGCCGACGAGCAGCCCCGCGGCCGCGCGGGGGAACCGCGATGCGGCGACGACCGACGCGTCGGTGCGGTCCGCCCGCCCGAGGACGGCGTTCCAGACGTCGATCGCCCCGACGTGCGCGGTGCCCTGCGTCACGTCGACCGCGGCGAGCACCGCGACGAGCGCGATCCCGCCGACCAGCAGCGCGACGCCGAGCGCGGGCCGGACGACGATGCTGCGTCGCCCGGCCCGCGCCGGTGCCGTCGTGGTGTCGATGACCGCTACTTCGTGAGCGCGGCGACGGTGGCGTCGATGTACGCCTCCATCGAACCCGGACCGCCGAACATCCAGATGCCGTCGGCGGACGGTGCACGTCGCCGTCCTGCACGAAGGGCAGGCCCTTCCAGACGGCGTTCGAGGCGAGGGTCTTCGCGAACACGTCGTCGCCGTCCACGTCGTTGCCGATGTAGAGGAACTCGGTGTCGTCGGGCAGGCCGGTCAGGCCCTCGACGTCGGTCGAGCCGAGGCCGTAGGCGGCGTCGCCCTTCACGTCCGTCGACGCCCACGCGTCCTTCAGGCCGAGTTCGCCGTTGATCGTCCCGATGAGCGACGAGCCCGTGTACGGACGGATCGTGACCTGGTTCGACAGCACGTAGGCGTCGGCGAACGCCACCTCGGTGCCGTCCTTGCCGGCCTTCGCGAGCTGCTCCTTGCCGTCGGCGATCGCGTCCTCCAGGCCGTTCCAGACCGACTTCGCCTTCGCGGTGGTGCCGGTGGCCTCGGCGATGAGGTCGAGCGTCGCCTTGGTCGTGCCGAGCTGGTCGCTGCCCTTCGCCGAGGAGACCACGATCGTCGGCGCGATCTTCCGGAGCTGCGCGACGACGGAGTCCTTCAGGTCGTCGGTGGCGACGATCAGGTCCGGGGCGATCGACGCGATGGTGTCCGTGCTCGGCTCACCGCGGGTCCCGATGTCCTCCGGCTTGCCCGTCAGCGGCACGGCCGAGTCCCAGGCCGAGTAGCCCTTCACGTCGGCGACACCGGCGGGCGAGACGCCGAGGGTCTCGAGGTCCTCGACGACGTTCCACTCCGTGCCGACGACCTTCTTCGCCGGGCCGTCGAGCGTGACCTTCGTACCGGTCGCGTCGGTCACGGTGATGCTCGACGCCGAGGACGTCCTCGTCGGAGGCTGCCTGCGTCGAGCCGCACGCGGTCAGGCCGAGGGCAGCGGTGGCGGCGATGGCGGTGGCGGCGAGGAGTCGTCTCATGAGCTGGCGTGGAGCCTTTCGATGGTGTGGTGCGCGCCGGTGTCCGACGCGGTCCGGGTGTGGTGCCGGCCGATCGCGCGGGTGCGCAGGCGTCCGGTGGAGGGGTCGTGGTCGACGTCGATGCGGATGCCGTAGACATCGGTCAGGCGGTCCGACACGAGGACCTCCTCGGGGGAGCCGTCGGCGACGACCACCCCGGCGCGGAGCAGGACGACGCGGTCGGCGACGGCGGCGGCCTGGTCGAGGTCGTGCAGGACCACGCCGACGGCGATGCCCCGCTCGTCCGCGAGGTCGCGGACCAGGTCGAGCAGCTCCACCTGGTAGCGGAGGTCGAGGTACGTGGTCGGTTCGTCGAGCAGCAGGACGCCGGTCTCCTGCGCCAGGCAGCTGGCCAGCCAGACGCGCTGGAGCTGGCCGCCGGAGAGCTCGTCGGCGGGGCGTTCGGCGAGCGGCGTGAGCCCGGTGACGTCGAGGGCGTGCGCGACGGCCGCGGCGCCGTCCGGGTCCTGCCCGCCGAAGCGCGAGCGGTACGGGTAGCGGCCGAAGGCCACGAGGTCACGGACACGCAGCCCGCCCGGGACCGGCCGGCCCTGGGTGAGCAGGGCGACCTGGCGGGCGAAGGCCTTCGGGGAGAGCGCGAGGCCGTCGAGGTCGTCGCCGCGGTCGGCGCGCCCGGCGTCGGTGTCGGTGCCGGTGCCGGTACGGGGGTGTCGGCCACGCCCCGCAGGGTCACGTCGCCGGATCGGGGGGCCTGGAGGCGCGCGATGGTCCGCAGCAGGGTGGACTTCCCGGAGCCGTTCGGTCCGACCAGTGCGGTCACCTTCCCGGCGACGAGCTCCAGCGAGGCGGCGTGCACGACGGGCTCGCCGTGGTAGCCCACGGTGACGGAACGCGCATCCAGATCGACCACGAGGTAAGGGTAGCCTCACCTTGCCTCGATTCCCTAACGCGTGACGGGATTCCGGAGGCGGGGGATCGTCGGGACCGCTGCGGACCGTTTCAGCAGGGGCGTTGCAGGTGCGGGGCGAGCCCTTCGAGCAGTTCGCGGGCGGACAGCGCCGCGGCCAGCTCGACCTCGACGGGGTTGATCCCGACCGCCCGTTCGAACTCGCGCCGACGCGCCTGGTCGGCGATCGGGACCTCGGGACGCTGCGGCAGCACGGCGATCGCGCGCGCTGCGGGCGTCGAAGGCCCCGACCGGACGGCCCAGCTGTTCCCACATCGTGCGGACGTCGTGTGCGACCTGGTCGGGGTCGCCGCCGAACTCGAACCCGGCCGAGGCCATGGTCGCGAGTCCCTGCGCGGTGGGGTCGTTCGGGGTCATCCCGGCATCGTCTCACGGATCGCCGCGATTGTCCTGCGAAGTCGCGCTTGTCCCCCGACATGCCGACACCCGGACCGGGGATGATGGTGGCCCCCGATCTCCACTTGGATGGACCTGCCCCCAAGAGGGGCGACGCGGACAGGACGTCCGGGACCGACGGAGGGCACGATGCTCGAACACACCAGCGCGGACACGCACGCGGCAGCCGCCGCCGCCGCCACCCTGCACCTGCGGATCACGATCGTCGGTGCCACCGTCGACCTGCTGCGGGACGTCCCCTTCCACGAGGCCCACGCCGCGCTCGTCGCCGAGCGCCTCGGCATCCCGGTCGAGGAACTCCACCAGCACTTCCCGTGGTGGGACGGCCTGGTGCTCGCCGCCGTCGACCGCTGGAACGGCGGCCGGATGGACGAGGTCACGCGCGAGGTCGGGGACGGCTCGACCGTGCAGCTCCTCCGCGCCATCGTCGCGTCGAACGCCGAGGACCCGGCGCTCATGCGGCCTGTCGCGCTGCTGTCGGTCGCCGGCAACCCGCAGCACCCGATGGCGACCTACCTCCGGCTCCCGGTACCAGCTCTTCTACGCGCAGATCAAGCGCGGCCTCGAGCACGACGTCGCGGTCGGCCGTGCCCCGCACACGATGGACCCCCGCCGCGGTGCCGAGCAGCTGATCGCCCTCTACGAGGGGGTTGCAGTTGCAGGCGCTCCTGCGCTCGGACCTCGACCTCGTGCCGGCGTTCGACCGTGCGGTCGCGCGGCTCGAGCGCGGCTGGATGGAGCGGTACGAGCCCCAGGCCGCACGCCGCCTGTCCACCTGGGGCGACGGCGGCTGGGAACTCTGACCCGATCGCGTCGCCGCTCGGGCGTCGCCGCTGATCCGCTGCGCGCGGTGGCCGGACCGGCTCGGAGGACACCGGCGTGCTCGGTGGGTCTCCGACGGAAGGACCGACATGGCATCAGCGGAACCCGATCCAGGTCCAGAAGTACCTCAGTGGCATCGACTACCCGGCCTCGAAGGAGGACATCGTCGCCACCGCCGAGAAGGAGGGTGCCGAGGGCGAGGTCCTCGACGCCCTGAAGAACATCCCCGACGGCGAGTACGACGCCCCGACCGCGGTGTCGAGCGCCGTCTCCGACGCGGGCTGACCCCGGCGCCGGGACCGCGTCAGCGCGCTCGCGTGCCCCGCGGGGTCGAGCCGTTGCCCGGGTCGTAGCCCGAGTCGCGGATGACCGGGATCGCGGTGGTGTCGTTGTGCACCGAGTGCACGACGACCCGCCGCGACCGGCGCAGCGCACGACGAGCACCCGGCGTGGCCACGAGCCCGCCGAGCACGAGTCCCGCCCCGATCCCCAGCGCGACCGACACGGCGGTGACGAAGCCGAGCGCGGCGCTCGAGGACCCGGACATGAAGTTCAGCAGGGCGTTGGACACCGCGACCCCGGGCAGCAGGGCGCCGCAGAACGCCGGCACCGCGATCGCCGCGACGGCCGTCCGCATCCGTGCCGCGGCGATCGTCGACAGCACGCCGAGGAGCACCGCCGCCAGGAACGTCGCCCCGAGCAGCGGCAGCCCGGCCCCTCGCAGGCCCCGGAGCGCAGCGCCGGCGGCTACGGAGAACACGACGGCCACCGGGATCACCCGGGCGCTGGCCTGCTGCACGAAGCAGTTCGCCGCGGCCGACACGACGGTCAGCGCGAGGGAGGCCCAGAGCGGCAGCACCGGCAGGACGATGCCGGACGGGTCCACCTCGATGTGCAGCCACTTCGTCAGGGCGATGCCGGCGGGCACCCCGACCACGATGGCCGCGATGACGAGCCCGATGTAGAAGGCCCGAGCGACCGCCATCGCGCGGAACCCGGAGATCGCGTCCTGCGCCCACGTCACGAGCGACGGGTGCGGCAGCAGGAGCACCACGAGCGCGGCCACCATCGTCGCCGCCTGGCCGGGGTGCAGCACGCCGGCCCAGATCGCGAGCGTGCCGATGGCCGACGCGACCGCTCCCTGGGCGCCGGAGACGAAGAACTGGGGGAAGCCCCCGACCGGTCAGCCAGCGGCCGGACAGGATGATGCCGAGCATGAGCACGAACGCGCCGAGGCCGGCACGCCACCCACCGCCGGCCTGCATCGCGATCGAGATGCCGAGGATCGACAGGCCGACGTCCGCCAGCCAGGTCGGCCAGCGCGGCGGGAGCCGGAGGACCGCCACCAGCGCGCTCACGGCGGAGGTCATGTCCCGCTCGTCGTGCACCAGGTCGTCGACGATCTGGTTCGCCCGCGCCAGACGGTCGAGGTCGGACCCGTCCGACTGCACGGTGCGGACCTTCACCAGGGGTGGGGTGTCCGACGGCGCGTACTGGATCGTGACCGAGCTGCCGGAGAAGTCGAGGTCGAGCGGGGCGAGGTGTCCACTTCGTGGACACGGCGACCACGGCGGTCTCGACGCTGCGGGTGTCGGCCCCGGAGGCGAGCATCACCTCGGCGAGGTCGAGGCAGAAGTCGACGATCTGCACCGGTGAGTACTGCTCGCGCGGCGCGGGTGTCCGGCGAGACGTCCTCGTAGATCGTGCCGCGGACGTGCGCGGGCGTCGCGGATGTCGTGCTGTGCGAGGTTGCGGACGCGGGGCCGGTGGGGTCGCCCCGGTCGCGGCGCACCGGGGAGGAACTGCTCGGCCATCCCGCCATGGTGCCAGTCGCGGTCTCCACGTCACCAGGACGCTGACTGGAGGCCCGTGGCGGCGTCGCCTCGGGCCTCCAGTCCGTCGGGTGGTGCGGTCTCCCGCCCTGGTCCGTTACTGCTCGAACGTCGCGTTGCAGGCGTGATGTCGACGCCGGTGAGCGCCTTGCTGACGGGGCAGGTGGCCTTGGCCTCGTCGGCGGCCTTGAGGAAGGCTGCCTCGTCGATGCCGGAGACCTCGCCGGTGACGGTGAGGACGATGCCGGTGAGCTTGAAGCCGCCGGCGCTGTCCGGGCCGAAGCGAGACGTCGGCCTTGACGTCGAGGGCCTCGACCGTGCCGCCGGCCTCGCCGAGGACCGCCGAGAACTGCGTGGCGTAGCAGGCGGAGTGCGCTGCGGCTATGGAGTTCCTCGGGGCTGGTGGTGCCACCGGCGTCGTCGGCGGCGCGCTTCGGGAACGAGACGTCGTAGGTGCCGACCTTCGAGCTGGAGAGTTCGACCTGGCCGGAGCCGTCGTTGAGGGCCGCCGTTCCAGGCGGTTCGTGCGGTGCGCGTGGGCAGCGCCGCTCCTTTCGTGTGGGGAATCGGTCCCGAGTCGGGACCATCGCGTCCGAGTCAAGTCGAGAACGGACGTTCTCGTCACGGAGAAACTCTCGGGGAAGACGCAGGATCGGGCGTACTGAGTGGATTCGGGCGTACATGGTGGATTCGGGCGTGATACCGGGTCGAATGTTCCGACCAGGTGTGCCCGATTCCGCCTTCCATCGCGGGCGTTGTGGGAAGAATCGGTGAGGCGGGCGACAGGTGTTGTTGAGGGCAACAGGTGTAGCGTGAGTGGGAATCAAAGGAGAGACACATGCGTGCCGTCGTGTTCGAGCAGTACCAGACCTTCCCGTCCTGACGGAGGTCCGAAGCCCACACACCAGGGCCGGGAGGTGCTCCTCAAGGTCGCCGGCGCCGGTGCCTGCCACTCCGACGTCGCCGTGTACCGCGAGTTCCAGCAGGGACAGCCAGGCGCGCAGGCCCGTCCTTCGTGCTCGGGCACGAGAACCTCCGGCTGGGTCGAGGCGGTCGGCGACGGCGTCACCGGGTTCACGGAGGGCGATGCGTACCTGGTCTACGGGCCGGTCGGCTGCGGCCACTGCTCGTACTGCTCCAAGGGGACAGGACACCTACTGCGAGAATCGCCGCGACGAACCCCTACGCGGGCATCGGGCTCGGCCGTGACGTGGCGGCATGGCGGAGTACGTGAGCGTCCCCGCCCGGAACCTCGTGCCGCTCGGCGACGCCGACCCCGTGGCGGCCGCACCCCTCAGCGACGCGGCCCTCACGCCGTACCACGCGATCAAGAACGCCCTGCCGAACCTGGCCGGGGGCGGGCGCTTCGCGCTCGTCGTCGGGCTCGGCGGCCTCGGCCAGATCGCCGTCCAGATCCTCACGGCGCTCACCGGCGCGACGGTCATCGCGACGGACGTGAAGCAGGACGCATGGACCGCGCCGCCGAACGCGGCGCGGTCACCGTGCCCGGCGGCCCCGACCAGGTGCTGGCGGCGATCCGCGAGATCACCGGAGGGCGTGGCGTGGACGCGGCGTTCGACTTCGTCGGTGCCACGCCCACCATCACGGCAGCGCAGGCGTCGATGGCCGTCGGCGGGCGGTGCACGGTGGTCGGCATCGCCGGTGTGGACCACGGAGTGGAACTTCTTCTCCACGCCCTACGAGTCGACCATCACGAACACGTACCGGGGCACCATCGAGGACCTGCACGAGGTCGTCGCGATGTACCGCGCCGGGCAGATCGGTCCTGGACGTCGAGACGGTACTCGCCGTCCGGCGGCGCTCGAGGGCGTACCGGAAGCTCGAGGCCGGTGAGCTCTCGGGCCGAGCGGTCGTCGTCCCGACCCTGTGAGATCGGTTCGGTAACGGTTCCCTCCCGCTCGCGGGCCTCGGGGCTATCGTGAGCCCACGGGGTAACGTATGCGCCGGGCAAGGAGGGGACCATGACCGGGAACGTCTGACCACACCGAGGCCGTCGCCTCGTCCCCGGACCGCTGACAGCGAGGGCGGCGCCGTCACGATGGGGCTGCCGTACGACGCACCGGAGCACGGCGCGGGCGCCTCGGACGGCCGACCCGCAACGCGGCCTCGGCCTCGTCTGGCGCGTCGTGGCGTCACTCGTGCTCGCCGCCGCTCGGGGTCAACGCCGTCGTGCGGTCGATCCCGCTGTGGCAGAGCGCGAACTGTCGACCCCGCGAGCGGTGCCTGGGTCGGAGCGCGCTCGCGCTGCTCGTCCTGGCCGGGCTCGCCCTGGCCTACCCGGGGTCGTCAACGTGCTCCGGCTCGTCCGCACGGCGCGACTCCGGCGTCAGCGCCCCACGGCGTAGCCCTGCGCGCCGCGGGAGTTCGCCGCGGCTGCCGACCACGCCGGTCGCCGGGTCCCGCGTCACGCACGACAACCGGCCGAGTGACCAGTCGCCGGCGCGGGTGACGACGTGGCCGCGGGTCTCGGGTCCGGCGATGACGTCGTCACCGAGCCGGTCCTCGACCACGAGTCCCGCCGGCTCCCATGTGCGGGGCCAGAACGAGCCGGGGAACGAGGTCGTGTGTGCAGCGCTTCGGCGCGTCGATCGCCTGCTGCGGCGAGTACCCGCCGACGATCCAGCGCAGCAGGAAGAGCAGCTGCCACTGGTCCTGCTGGTCGCCGCCGGGCGAACCGAGTGCGGCGACGGGGACTCCGTCGCGGAGCACGAGCGTCGGGGTCAGGGGTCGTGGGGCCGCTCTCGGGGGCGGAGCGTCGACGCGGTGCCCTCCTCGAGCCAAGGTCATCTGCAGGCGGGTACCCAGGCAGAACCCGAGCTCCGGGATCGTCGGCGAGGACTGCAGCCAGAAAGCCGCCGGACGGCGTCGCGCTGACGATGTTGCCCCAGCCGGTCGACGACGTCGATGTGGACTGTGTCGCCACGGGTCTCACCGTTCGGCGCGACGAAGGGTTCGCCGCGGTCCTCCACCGGCGCAGGCCGGTGGCACCTCCGAGCGGCGGGCGACCTGGACGGTCGGCTCCCCGACGCCCTGGCCACCGACCGCACCGGCCGCTTCGGCCTCGGCCTGGTGCGGACCGAGGGCATGGCGTGCGCGACGCCGCCGACGGTGCCGGAGGCGGAGCTCCGCGGACGCGTGGTCACCGATCATCGCACTGGCGCTCGTCGGAGTAGGCGTCGGAGAGCAGGACGTCGAGGGGGACGTCGCCGTCGCCGTAGAACGCCTCGCGGTCGGCGAGGGCGAGCTTCTGCGCCTCGACGATCGTGTGCGCGCCGACCTCGGTGGAGGGGTCGAGCAGCGCGTCGTCGAGCGGCTCGAGCAGGCGGAGGGTCTGCAGGGAGCGCCGGGCCCTGCCGCCATGGCTCCGGTCTTCTCGCGATGGTGCAGCCGCGGAACTCGGCGGTCGTCGTGGGACTCGTACGTCGCCTCGGACTGCTACCGATGGTCGGTCTTCCCGGATCACCCCGGCGTGGTCGGTGCCCGACGAGTGCCGGTGCGGTTGCTGCACGAAGTGCTCGACCGCCTGGGCGACGAGCCCGTCCGGCCCACCTCGCTCCAGGCTGCGGTCGATCCGTCCGGTCCGGCTGCCGGCGTCGTCGCCGGCGGCGACCAAGCGGTCGAGGGACCGAGGCCAGGCGCCTCGTTCCGGACGATGTCCCCCGGGACCGGCACCGCGCCTCCAGGCAGCCACTGCGGTGGCGGAGGTGGGCCAGTGGTCGCGGAACAGGTCGGCGACGGCGGTGATCCGTGCGGATCCACGGCGGGTGCGACCGGGTGACCGTCGCGTACGTCCGATCGCCGAGGCGAGCACGTCCGCGAGTTCCCGTGCCGTGGTCGCGGAGCAGCAGGAGCCACGCGTCCACCGCACCGGGGACGGTGGCGGCGAGGGCGCCGGAGCCGGGCACGAGGTGGAGCCCCGAACGGTAGTGCTCCGGGGTCGCGCCTGCCGGTGCCGGCCCCTGCCCGACGAGGACGACCGGCGTCGGGTCGTCCGCCGTCGCGAACACGGCGGTCAGGTCGCCGCCGGGGCCGTTCAGGTGCGGTTCGACGACGTGCAGGACGAATGCCTCCGCGACCGCGGCGTCGAACGCGTTCCTGCCCCGTTCGAGCATCGGACTGTGCGATGGCCGTGGCGATCCAGTGCGTCGAGGCGGCCATCCCGAAGATCCCCCGGAGGTCGGGGCGGGTGGTGCGGGGGCGGGCGGGACGAAGGCGGGGTTCGGCGTCGGCATGGTCCCATCTTGCGCGTTCTGCCGACCGGGTCCACACTGAACGCATCGGTTAAGTAACCGGACAGTTCATCAGAGGAGGCCGCCGTGGAGCCCGACGACATCGACGCCGTCCTGTCGGCCCTGGCCGATCCGATCCGCCGTCGCATCGTCGAACGACTGGGGAAGGGCGAGGTGACCGTCACCGACCTGTCCGCACCGTTCGACGTCAGCGGTCCCGCGATCTCGCGCACCTCGGGATCCCCGAGCGCGCCGGGCTCATCACGCGCGAACGGCACGGCACCTTGGCGCACGTGCCGGCTCCGGCCGGAGGCCGTCGCCGAGCTCGGCGTCTGGCTCGGCGGGCTCCGGCCCGACTGGGACCGCCGGTTCGACAGCCTGGAGGCAGTGCCGCCACCCGACACGACCTCACCCCCGCCACGCATCACCACCACCACCAGGAGCAGTCATGAACGACCAGTTCACCGCCCACGCCACGCACCGGTTCGCAATTTTCGTCGCGGATGTACCGCGCCTTCGTCGACCCCGCCCTGCTCGCGCTCTGGTTCGGGCCGCTCGGCTTCCACGTCCTGCACGCCACGGTCGAGGTCGACGCCCGTGTCGGCGGTGCTCTGAACCTCACCATGGTGAGCAACGACAACCCCGAGTGGGCGTCGCCCGTGACGTCGACCTTGCAGGAGATCGAGGAGAACCGGGTCATCGTCGGGACCCAGGTGGCGAACGGGATCCCCGGGATCGAGGACGGCACGCCGCTGTCCCTCACCCTCGAGTTCGCCGAGGACGGCGACGGCACTGCCGTGACGCTGACCCAGGCCCCTTCCCCGAGGTGATGCGCGACATGAACATCGCCGGTTGGACGCAGTCGTTCCACAAGCTCGAGGCGCTGCTCGGCGCACCGAAGGAGTTCTTCCGGATGCCGTGACACGCCGGCTTGCCCCCGGAACTGGGGTTCACCCCGCCAGTCAAGGGGTTGTGTCACTTCCCTGAAAAGGTGACCATCGTTCGGCGGCGCGTATCGGGCGTGTCGCCGTACGGTCGCGCAGGGGCGTGACCGCCACCCGGATCGCCTTCCCTGCGATCCCAGCTCAGGGAATCATGCGCAGCACCTCGTCGTCCACGGCACGCCCGCCCAGTCCGCGCTCGGCTCGTCGCGGCAGTCGTCGCACTCGCCGCCGTCGCCGCGGGGCTCGTCGGCACCGCCGCTCCGGCCACCGCCGCTTGATCGTCTACATGGCACTGTCCCAGCCGGGGCGACGCCTGGCCCGGTGACTGGTCACGTCGAACAACGGACAGTTCCAGCTCGTCATGCAGGCGACGGCAACCTTCGTCGAGTACGGCATCGGCCGCAAGGTCCTCTGGTCCTCGAACACCTCGGGCAAGCCCGGCGCGTTCGCCCAGGTCCGCGCGCACGCTCGGGTGATCGTCCACAACAACGTGCGGGTCGCACTCTGGGGCGGTGCCGGTCAGGTCGGCCGCAACTTCGTCCGTCCGATCGGCACCATAAAGATGATCAACACCAACTACAGCGTCGTCAGCCTCACCTACCAGGACACCGTCGGAGCCGGGAACGTCATCCTGCCCGGCACGGTCCTGCGGTCCGACCGCACCAACTCGCAAGTGCACGCCGACCATGCGCGCGGACGGTGTGCTCGTGCAGTCCGTCGACGGCAAGCAGATCTGGGCCTCGAAGACGGGCGGCAACAAGAACGCGTACGCCTCGGTGCAGCCGGACGGCAACTTCGTCATCTACAGCGCGGCGCGCAAGGCGCTCTGGGCCACCGGCAACTTCGGCACCCCGGCCAGCTCCTCGCGGGCTCGACGGCAACGTCGCGCTCTACGGCAAGAAGGACACCCCGCGTCTGGTCCACCCGCGCGGTCACCGGTTCGCCCTGGCCCGTCGCCAGCACCCGGATCTCCGGCAAGTACGGCGACGACCGTGGCGCCGGGCACGTCCCGCGCTACCACCAGGGCACCGACTCCGCGGTGGGCACCGGCACGCCCGTGTACGCCTCGGGCACCGGGACGGTCACGAGCGCCGTCGCGAACAACCCCTCGTACGGCAACTACGTCATCGTGACCTACGGCATGGCCACCGTGCTCACCGCCCACCTCAGCAAGATCGAGGTCAAGAAGGGCAGATCGTGGGGAAGGGCAACGAGATCGCGCGCGGTCCGGCAACATCGGGCAGTCGACGGGCCCGCACGTGCACGTCGAGGTCCGGCAGGGTGGCACGCTGGTCGACCCGCTCAAGGTGCTGCACTCGGTGACCCAGCCCGACGACTTCGCGGCGGGGGCACCGGCGGACGACTCTGCTCGTGAGGCGCGGCGGGCACGGCGGCTAGCCTGGTGGCGATGGAGAAGCGTCGCGGACAGGTCCTCGTGCTGGTGGCGATCGGGATCGTCGCCGGCGTGCTCTCCGGCCTGTTCGGGGTCGGCGGCGGCGTGATCGTGGTCCCCGCGCTGATGGCGTTCCTCCACCTCGACCAGCGCCGGGCATCGGCGACGTCGCTCGTGGCGATCGCGCCCGCGGCCGTCGTCGGTGTGATCACCTACGCCGTGCAGGGCGAGGTGCACTGGCTCGCGGCGCTGACGCTGGCGGTGGGCAGCGTGGTGGGCGCCCGGATCGGGGCGCGGCTGCTGCGTGCCCTGCCGCTCCGGGTCCTGCCGTGGATCTTCGTCGGGTTCATCGCCGTCGTGCTCGTCTCGCTCGGGGTCGCTCACCGTCCCGACCCGTGGCGGGGACGCACTTCGGCGTCGTCGAGGCGACGTGTTCGCTGTTTCGGCCGCTCTCGGGCGTGCTGTCCGGGCTCGTGGGTGTGGGCGGCGGGTCGTCATCGTGCCCGCCTTCGAGGTCGTCCTCGGCGCGGGCGACCTGCTCGCGAAGGGCACGTCGCTCCTCACGATGGTGCCGACGTCGGTGTCCGGCACGGTCGCGAACCCTCCGTCGACGTGCGGTGGACCTGCGCGTCGGGCTGACGGTCGGCATCACCGCGGCGATCTGCTCCCCGGGCGGGGCCGTGATCGCGCGGGGCAAGCTCGACCCGCGCGGTGGCGACGTGGCTCTTCGCCGGCTTCCTCGCCGTCGTTGCGGTCATCGTCCTGGTGCGCGGTCGCCTGGGCCCACCGGAACGAGGCGACCGCCGGGGAGGTCGCGTGACACCCCGCAGCGGACAGCGACGCCGAAGCGCTTCCGCGGCCTTCGCCTCGACCTCCGGCGATGCCCGCGGCTCCGCCGGGGTCGCCCGGCAGTTCGCCGGTCTCGACGATGTGGAGCGCTCCGCGCTGCTCTGGAGCGAGGACCTGGTGCGCGACTCGTCGCGGTGCTGCTGCTCGTCCAGGCGATGCGGGAGCGTCCGGACCCGGAGCTGACCGACGAGTACGTGTCCGTGGCGAAGGCCGAACGGTTCGAGGGACACGGCGCTGGTCGACCTGGCTGCCGAGGAACTCGTGGGCGCACCGCTCGAGGGCGGTCTGACGGGCCCGCTGTTCGCGCTCGTGAAGTCCGACGTGGCGCGAGCTGGTGCGGCGGATCGCGGTGGTGGCGACGCTGGCGTTCGTGAAGCAGGGCGACGCCGAGGTGCCGCTCGCCATCGCCGGTCGACTCGTGCGGGAGCGCAGCGAGACGGTGCAGTCCGCGCTCGGGTGGGTGCTGCGCGAGACCGGCAAGCGTGCGTCGGAGCCGGCGCTCATCGCGTTCCTCGAGCGCAGCGGTCGCTTCCTGACCCTGGCCGGCGCCGCGCGCACGGCGACCGGCCTGCCGCTGGCCGAACGGGACCGGCTGCGCGACTGGACGCGGCACCGACGTCACGCGTGCAGCGACAGATCACGCGCTCGCCGCGCGTGATCTGTCGCTCAGCGCGCGAAAAGTCACGCGCCCCGCGGACCCCGCGCAACTAGACCGCGCTCGCCTCGTCCGGCTCCGCCAGCACCGTCGTCAGGGCGACGACGACGCCGTCGCGGACCTCGATCACGTCGATGCCCCCCGCACGGGCGACCCCGACCGGGCCGAACCCCACGCGAGCGCCCTGCGTCGCGGAGACGTAGCGGCGGCCCTCCTCGACGAACTGGAAGCCGGCGGGCACCGACCCGAGGAGCCCGGCGGCCTTCTGCTCGAGGGCGTCCCACCCGACGACGGTGCCCTCGGGGTCGGTGAACGACACGTCGGACGAGTAGGTGCGCTCGATCGCAGCGCGGCGGGAAGCGGCGTCGGTGTTGCCGAAGACGTGCTCGAGGTTCGCGGAGAGGAGCTCGGAGACGGTGGCCATGCGCGGAGCCTACCTGGGCCCATGCACACCGAGGTGCCCTCCATCGACGACGCGCTGGTCCGCCTCGGCTCGTCGCGTCGTGTCCCGGAGTGGACGTCCCTGCCGGTGCGCGAGGTCGACCACCAGGGCTGGGACAACCGCACCTTCCGCCTCGGCGACGAGCTGGCCGTCCGGTCGCCGAGCGCCGACGGCAATGTGCCCGCGGTCGAGAAGGAACAGGACGTGCTGCCGTGCCTCGCGGGCCGGCTCGACGTCGCGGTGCCGGAGGCGGTCGGGCTCGGGGAACCGGGGCGCGGCTACCCGTTCCCGTGGTCGGTCCGACGGTGGCTCGACGGAACCGTCGCCGAGCGCGCGGCAGACCTCGACACCGAGCGCTTCGCCGCCGAGGTCGGCGCCGTCCTTCTTCGGCGGCTCCTGGGCGTCCCGGCCGCCGGGGACCAAGTAGCGGGCGCGCACTCGTTCCAGCGCGGAGCGCACCTGTCGGTGTACGCCGCCGAGGTCAAGTCGCAGTACTCTGACGCGCTCGGCGGCAGGGTCGACCGCGCGGCCTGCGAGCGAGTCTGGGACGCAGCCACCGCGACGGCGTGGACCGGCCGGCGGTCTGGTTCCACGGCGACGTCGCGCCGGGCAACCTGCTCAGTCGACGAGGATCGGGCCGGCTCGTGCGCTCATCGACTTCGGCACGTGCGGCGTCGGCGACCCGGCATGCGACCTGGTGCTCGCGTGGACGTTCCTGGCGGGCGACGCCCGGAAGGCGCGTTCCACGAGGCGGTCGAACTCGACGCCGACACCTGGGCACGAGCACGGGGCTGGGCGCCTGGAAGTCGCTCATCATGCTGGCCGGCAGCGCCGGCCCCGGCGATCGCGCGGGCCACGAGCGGGTGCTCGCGTCCGTCCTCGCGGACCCGGTCGCGTGAGCGGTCGCGGCGGCCTGGAGGCGCGGATCACCGCCGCCACGGACCGCGCGGGGGACCCGCGGCTGGGAACGCGCCACGGGGCGGGGCGTACCGACGAGGGTGACGTAGTCGTGCCTCCCGGCCGGCTCGAAGCGACCACGAGAGGAACGCGACGTGCGCGCACTGACCTGGCAGGGCACCGAGAAGGTGTCCGTCGAGACCGTCCCCGACCCGACCATCCAGGAGCCGACGGACGCGATCGTCCGCATCACCTCCACGGCGATCTGCGGCTCCGACCTGCACCTGTACGGGGTGCTCGGCCCGTACATCGACCGGGGCGACGTGCTCGGGCACGAGCCGATGGGCGTCGTCGAGGAGGTCGGCGGCGGCGTCACGAACCTGAAGGTCGGCGACCGCGTCGTCATCCCGTTCAACATCTCCTGCGGCCACTGCTGGATGTGCCAGCACGGCCTGCAGTCGCAGTGCGAGACGACCCAGGTGACGGAGTACGGCACCGGGGCGTCGCTGTTCGGCTACACGAAGATGTACGGCCAGGTCCCCGGCGGCCAGGCCGAGTACCTCCGTGTGCCGCACGCCGACTACGGCCCCATCGTGGTGCCGGACGACGGCACCCCCGACGACCGCTGGCTGTTCCTCAGCGACATCCTGCCGACCGCGTGGCAGGCCGTGCAGTACGCGAACGTGCCCGATGGCGGCACGCTCGCCGTGCTCGGGCTCGGCCCGGTCGGCCAGTTCGCCGCCCGGATCGGCAAGCACCTCGGCTACCGGGTCCTCGCCGTCGACGCCGGCATGAAGCGGCGCACGAAAAACGCGAAAGCGTTTCACGATAAATGCGAAAACGGTTAAACACCTGCACCGTAACTGAACGAAGTAC
>NZ_CEEDDU010000010.1:0-76871 GCF_979253735.1 Curtobacterium sp. AC273
CAGACGTCGCACGTGACGGTGTCGGCCGGGATGAAGACCGGGGCCGTGAACCGCCACTGGTCGATGCCGAGGAGTGCGACTCGCGGGAGCCCTCGAACACCCCGGTGCGTGCGATGAGGCCGAGGCACAGCGACGTACCGAGCAGTCCGTGCACGATCCGCTGGCCGTAGCGCGTCCGCGAGGCGAACTCGACGTCCGTGTGGACCTGGTTGTTGTCGTTCGTCCACGAGGCGAACGACACCACGTCCGCCTCGGTGATCGTGCGACCCGGGGTCGTGAAGGCTCTGTCCGGCGGCGAGGTCCTCGAGGTAGTGCGGCACGTCGTATCCTCGCAGACCGGCACCGCTTCGCGGCCGTTCACACCTTCGCGAGGGTTTCTGCCGCGCCCGGGACCGTGCCTGTTCGACGGCCGCGTGTTCGGTCGTCGTCAGCACGCCGTGGCCGAACGTGTCCTCGCCCCGCTCCGCCGCAGCCACCGCCAGCTCCCGGTAGGCCGCGGTCGCGTGCGCGGCGTCGAGCACTTCACCGGAGGGACTCCTGCAGCCGCTTCAGGAACCCGAGCCGGCGCTTCCCGAGGTCCGGCCCCTCGCCCGCGGCCTGTAGGGCGTAGCGCTATCGCCGTGCCGCCTTCCGGACCTCGTGCAGGTCGTCGAGGTCCCTCGACCCGGCCGTCGAGCGTGGCGCCGACCCGGTGCCGTTCCTTCCGGATCCGGTGCACGGCGAAGGCCGGGCGTCGTCGTCGGCGTGATGCGGTCCCGTGGCGCCCGTTCGATCAGGTCGTCGAGGTGGTCGAGCGTCGCGGCCCACGCGGGGGAACGCATGGTCCGACGGAAGTCCGCGGCGGCGGCTGCTCGAGCCCGGTCCACGTGCGCGCCGATCCGGTCGAGCACGTGCCGGCGTCGACGTACCCCGTCCGGTGCGCGTGCGGCCGTCCGCAGCAGCCGGTCGCGCAGGACCTCGGCGTCCCGTTGCCACCCCCGCCACCCGGGCGACACCGGCCAGCTCCGCCCGCAGCACCTCCGTCCACACCGCGGTCGAGGGCGCCCCGGTACGCGGCAAGCACACTCCGGAGGCGGCGCAGCACCTTCCGGAGGTCGTTGGACCGACTCTCGCTCGTCGGCGCGGACATGGGGATCGACCGCGACGAGGTCGACCCGCAACGCGCGCAGCACCTCGCGCCAGAGCCGCCCGCCGCGGTGCCGCGCCGCGAGGACGCTTCGAGGTCCCGCCGCGCCGGAGTGGTGCCGTTCGCGCGGCGCCGGTTTCGTCGTGGCCGCCGGCCCGTCCGCCGCCGGGTGCTGCTGGTTCGGCGGCGTCGGCCAACGCGCGTTCCGCCGCCCGCGCGACCGCCCCGTGCTCCCGTCGTCGCTCAGCGCCCACCACCGTGCCGACCGCAGCAGTGTCGCTCTCCGGGTCGCCCTCGTCCACGCGCACGTCGGCGACCTCGGCACGGATTCGTCCGTCGCGCCCGCAGAGCTCGACCAGTGTCGTCGCCGTGTCCCGCACCCGCACCACCCGGAGCGCCCGCCCGCGCACGAACACCTCGACCGGGTCCCGAGGGGGTTGCTCGCCGTCCCCGTCGCCGTCGAGGTCGGGTCCGACCGCCACGGGCCCGTGCCTCGCGGTCGACGGACCACCCCGCGTCGGACCGCAGCGAGTTCGACCCCCTCGGTGGCGAGGACGCGGTCCTCGGTGTCCCACAGCGTCTCGCGCAGGACGACCGGCTCGGGGCGGCGGACGTCGTCGGCGAAGGCTCGAGGGCGGGGAGGCGACGGTCGTCGGGGATCCGCCAGGTGCAGCGGGGGTCGGTGCGGGCCTCTGGGTCACGGTGCGGGGGGTCGGCATGGGGACGAGTGTCGTCCGCTCCACCTGTCCCGTCCCGACGCTCGGCGCGTTCTGTGGACGGTGCCGGTCGCAGGCAGCGCCCTGTGGAGGACCCGACACGAGGGGCCCGACACGAGGACCCGATCCGAGGACCCGATCCGAGGACCCGATCCGAGGACCCGATCCGAGGACCCGCCCCGAGGACCCGACACCGCTCCAGGCCCCGACGCGTACCGTTCGCTGCATGAGCGACGAGGCCCCGAGCGCCCCACCGACCCCCGGCACGACACCACGCCCGAGCCGGAGAGCGACCCCACCGACACCGTGCTCGAGGGCTGGATCGCCCACCAGCGCTGGTACACGGCGAAGGGGGCCAGCCCGCGGCTCCGCACCGTCGCCCGGTCCGACGGCACCCGTCTGGTCCTCGACGACGCACCGACCGGCCCCGTCCTCTACCAGGCACCCGTCACGAGCAACGCCGACGGCTCGCTCCGCGACGCCACCTCGGACCCCGCCTGGGTCGCCTCGCTGGCAGCCCTGGATCGACGCCGACCCCGACAGCCTCGGCCCGATCGGCACGGTGACGTCCTCTCGCGGGTCCTCAGCGGCGAGCAGTCGAACACCTCGGTCATCTGCGACACCGACTCCGGCGACCAGGTGATCGTGAAGGTGTTCCGCGTCCCGCTACCACGGCGACAACCCCGACGTGACCACGCAGCTCGCCCTGTCCGCAGCCGGGAGCACCCGGGTCCCGCGGGTGGCCGGTGCGCTCGGGGGCTCCTGGCCCGACCCCGGCCGACCCGACGGCACGGCCACGGGGCACCTCGCCTTCGCGCAGGAGTTCCTCCCCGGCTACGAGGACGCCTGGCGCGTGGCGCTCCGGGACGCCAGGCAGGGCACGTCGCTTCACGACGGGGGCGGACCGGCTCGGCGAGGCGCTCGCCGAGGTCCACGGCACCCTCGCCCGCGCGCTGCCGACCGAGGCGGCCGACGACACCCGGCGGAACGCGGCGGTCGCCACGATGCACGCGCGCCTTCGACGCTGCGGCAGCCGAGGCCCCGGCGATCGCCGAGCACGTCGACGCCGTCCGCGCGGTCTGGCCGCCCGGGCCGCTGCCGTGGCGTGGCCCGGACCTGCGACGCATCCACGGCGACCTGCACCTCGGACAGGTCCTCGCCGAGCCGGATCCGCGCGGCTGGGTCTTCCTCGACTTCGAGGGCGAACCGCTCCCGCCCCGCTCACCGAACGGTCCCTGCCCGACGTCACCCTCCGTGACGTCGCCGGCGGCATGCTCCGGTCCTTCGACTACGTGGCCGGCGCACTCGCGCAGGACGCCGAACCGGTCGACGCGGGAGCGTGGGCGTCGGCCGCACGGTCGGCGTTCCTCGACGGGTACGAGCGCGGCACGGGTGCCGAACTCGTCACGCACCGCGAACTGCTCGACGCGTTCGAACTGGACAAGGCCGTCTACGAGGTCGTCTACGAGACCCGCAACCGACCCGACTGGGTCGGCATCCCGCTCGCAGCGGTGACGCGTCTCTCGCCACCCGCAGCGCGCCTGCAGGACCGCGACCCCACCCCGACGGACGGGAGGCGCAGTTTAGCTGGCACCGCGCCTCCCGTCCGTCCATCGGGTCACCTCGCTCAGTTGACCGGGCCGGGTGTACTTCTCGCCCGGGTCCGGCGCCCGGGGCGGTCCTGGATCGCGGAGGCCTCGCGGAAGGCGAGCTGCACCGACCGGAGTCCGTCGCGCAGCGGACGGGCGTGGTGGTCGCCGATCTCGGTCGCGGCCGCGGTGACCAGGCCCGCGAGGGCCGTGATGAGGCTTCCGGGCCTCGTCGAGGTCGGTCTGCTCCTGCGGGTCGTCCGCCAGGCCGACCTTGACGGCGGCGGCGCTGAGCAGGTGCACGGGATGGTGTTGATGAGCTCGACCGCGGGCACCTCCGGAGATGTCGCGCGCGGCGTCGTCGGCGGCGTTCACACTGCGTCGAACGGTGCTGGAGTGTCGGTCACGGTGCTCCTCTGCTGAGGCTGTGTGGGCGGCAGATGCTGTCTGCGTGCCCGAACTCGTGCGAACGAGGCCGAACACACCGCCAGCGTCACGAAAGAGGGTCTCTCCCACCCGCGGCCGCGCACCACCAGGCTACCCGGGTCCACACCGCTCCACCGGCGTCCGCGCCGGTCGGTCACCCCGCTGGGGTGGCGTCGGGCGGCTGCCGAACGGGTCACGATCCGTGCGTCAGATCGCCCTCTCTCGTGCCGTCGTCCAGGGCAAGAACGCTCCCGGACGGCCACCACCTGATTTGAAGGAGCTCCAGCATTCCTGATCCCCGTACTGCTATGACCGAATCCGCGTCCACGAGGTCCGTCTTGTCGGGACCCCAGGGCAGGAGCAGGTCGGCGTTGTCCCCATCGCCGTCGCACTGCGCCTCGCGCAGGAAGCCGAGCTGGATCTGGTCGAGGTCGCGCCGAACTCGGAAGCCGCCCGTGGCCAAGATCATGGACTACGGAAAGTTCAAGTACGAGGCCGCTCAGAAGGCCAAGGAAGCGCGTCGCCACCAGGTGAATACGGACCTCAAGGAAGTCCGTTTCCGCCTGAAGATCGACGTGCACGACTACGAGACGAAGCGCAAGCGCGCCGAGGAGACTTCCTCCTCGGTGGCGACAAGGTGAAGGCGATGATCCTCTTCCGTGGCCGCGAGCAGTCGCGTCCGGAGCAGGGTGTCCGTCTCCTCCAGAAGTTCGCGGAAGAGATCGCCGAGTTCGGTGTCGTCGAGTCGCGTCCGACCCAGGACGGCCGCAACATGACGATGATCATCGCCCGCTCAAGAACAAGTCCGACGTCAAGGGCGAGCAGAACGCGGAAGCGCGCTGCTCCAGAAGGCCGAGCGTCGTGCGACGGAGTACGCCTGCGAAGGGCAAGGACGGCGCCGACGAGCCCGCCGAGTCCGAGCAGGCCGAAGCTCCCGCCGAATAGGTCATCCCGACCTGAACCGCAGTTCTCCCAACCGCAACGACGCGGCCCCCATCCACCCCACGGAAAGGCACCACGATGCCCAAGCAGAAGACCCACTCCGGGTCGAAGAAGCGCTTCAAGGTCATGTGGCAGCGGCAAGATCATGAAGCAGCAGGCCGGTATGCGTCATAACCTCGAGGTGCAAGTCTGCCAAGCGCAAGTTCGCCTCAACGAGGACCAGGTCCTCGCCGGCTTCGTGACGCGAAGAACGTGCAAGAAAGCTCCTCGGCCACTGAGCCCCGCAGAACGGCAAGGAACCAGATCAATGGCACGAGTAAAGAGAGCGGTCAACGCCGCCAAGAAGCGCCGCGTCATCCTCGAGCGCGCCGAGGGCTACCGCGGCCAGCGTTCGCGCCTGTACCGCAAGGCCAAGGAGCAGGTCACCCACTCCCTCGTCTACGCGTACCGCGACCGTCACGCGAAGAAGGGCGGAGTTCCGTCGCCTCTTGATCCAGCGCATCAACGCTGCCTCGCGTGCGAACGGCCTGACCTACAACCGCCTCATCCAGGGTCTGCTGCAACTGAGCCTGGCCGGCGTCCGAGGTCGACCGTCGCATCCTCGCCGAAACCTCGCGGTGAACAACTCCGGAGACCTTCACGGCCTCTCGTCGAGACCGCGAAGAACGCCCTCCCGGCCGACACCTCGGCCCCGAAGGCCGCGTAGTCCCGTCCTGCTGTTCCCGAAGCCCTCGTTCCGTCCGCGGAACGGGGGGCTCGTGTGCATGCTGCGAGACTGGTCGGGTGAAGGCGATCTCCTCGAGAACCCCCGTGCCGGCCGCGTCAAGGCCGTTGCCGCCCTGTCCAAGAAGGACGTCCGTGCCGAGACGGGCCTCTTCCTGCTCGAGGGACCGCAGGCGGTGCGCGAGGCGATCGAGTACCGACCGGAGCTCCTCCGCGAGCTCTACGTGAAGCCGAACCGCCGCGCCGCGCGTTACGCGCTCGACGACGCCCTGGTGGACACCTGGTTCGTCACCGAGCAGGTGCTCGACGCGATGGCCGACACCGTCACCCCGCAGGGTGTGGTCGGGTGTGCCAGCAGTTCCCGACGTCGGTGAAGGACGTCTTCCCGGACACGGCCGACAGCCAGGAGGCGCGTGGCGGCCTGCCGGGGATCGTCGCGATCCTCGAAGAGGTGCGGCCTGACCCGGCAACGCCGGCACGATCATCCGCGCCGCGGACGCAGCCGGTGCCGACGCGGTGGTCCTCACCGGACGGAGCGTCGACCCGTACAACCCGAAGGTCGTGCGGTCGACCACGGGGTCGCTCTTCCACGTCCTGGTGTCGGTCGGCGTGACCCTGGCCGACGCGGTGTCCCGGGCGCGGGCCTCGGCTACACGATCCTCGCAGAAAGCCGACGTCTCCGGCGACGACCTGCCGGACGTCCGTGCCGATGACCCAGGTGCCGGGGATGCTCGACGGCCCGACCCGCGTGGGTGTTCGGCAACGAGGCCCGCGGCCTGACGGCGGAGGACCTCGCACTGGTCGACCGCGCCGTGAAGGTGCCGATCTACGGCAAGGCCGAGTCGATGAACCTCGCGACCGCCGCGTCCGTCTGCCTGGTACGAATCGGCCTTCGCGCACCGGACGGCGTAGTCATCCATAAGACGGCGTAGTCCTCCACAAGGAGGCCGGTGTCCGGTTCCCTCCACCGTCCGTGCGGGCAGGTCGGCGGTATCCCACGGGCCGGTAGGCTTGGGCCTCGTGTCAGAACCTCTCGAGATCAGCGAATCGGCCGTCGCCGACGCGGTGGACCAGGCCCTCGCGGCGGTCCGCGCCACGACGACCGTCGCCGAGCTGAAGCAGGCCCGAGCCGAGCACACCGGTGAGCAGTCGCCGTTGGCACGGATGAACGCGTCGATGCGCAGCGTTTCACCGAGCTGAAGGCCGCCGCCGGCAAGCTCGTCGGACAGGCCCGCGGCCGGGTGAACGCGGCGATCGCCGAGCAGGAGTCCGTGCTCGCCGAGGCCGAGGAACGCGCGCGGCTCGACGCCGAGCGCGTCGACGTCACCGCGCTGCCGTCCCGCCGCACACCCGGCGCACGCCACCCCGCTCTCGCTCCTCAACGAGACCGTCGCTGACATCTTCGTCGGCATGGGGTGGGAAGTGGCAGAGGGGGCCGAGCTGAGCACGAGTGGTTCAACTTCGACGCCCTGGAACTTCGACCCCGACCACTCCCGCACGGGCGATGGCGGACACTGATCTTCGTCGAACCCGTCGACCGGCACCTGGTCATGCGCACGCACACCTCGCGCCCGTGCAGGTGCGCTCCCTGCTGTCGCGTGACCTGCCGCTCTACGTCATCGCCCCCGGCCCGCGTGTACCCGCGGACGAGCTCGACGCGACCCACCTGCCGGTCTTCACCCAGGTCGAGGGCATCGCGATCGACAAGGGCCTGACCATGGCGCACCTGCGTGGCATCGGACTCGAGCGCCTCGCGCGGCAGATGTTCGGCGCCGAGGCGCAGATCCGTCTCCGCCCGAACTACTTCCCGTTCACCGAGCCCAGCGCCGAGATGGACGTCTGGCAGCCGAACGCCAAGGGCGGCGCTCGGTGGATCGAGTGGGGTGGCTGCGGCATGGTCAACCCCAACGTCCTGCGCTCCGCCGGCATCGACCCGGACGAGTACCAGGGCTTCGCGTTCGGCATGGGCATGAGCGGACGCTGCAGTTCCGCAACGGCCTGAACGACATGCGTGACTTCCTCGAGGGCGACATCCGCTTCTCGCAGCAGTTCGGAACGGTGGTCTGGATGCCGTCCCACTCCGTTGGCTCGGTGAGTCCGTCGACCTCCCCGACGACGTCACCCTCGAGCACGTCCACGCGGCGCTCGTGTCGGTCGGCTTCGAAGAAGAGGACGTCCACACCTACGACCTCACCGGACCGATCGTCGTCGGCCGCGTGATGCTAGCGCGAGCCGGAGCCGCAGAAGAACGGCAAGACCATCAACTGGTGCCAGGTCGACGTCGGCGAGGCCGAGCCCCGCGGCATCGTCTGCGGTGCGTACAACTTCGACGTGGGGGACCTCGTCGTCGTGACGCTCCCCGGCGCCGTCCTGCCCGGGCCGTTCCCGATCGCCGCGCGCAAGACCTACGGCCACGTGTCGGACGGCATGATCGCCTCGGCATCAAGGAACCTGGGCCTCGGCGACGAGCACGACGGCATCCTGCGCTTCGCCGACCTCGGCATGGACCCGGCGGTGGGTAAGGACGCCATCGAACTGCTCGGCCTCGACGACGCCGCGGTGGAGATCAACGTCACCCCGGACCGCGGCTACGTGATGAGCATGCGCGGCGTCGCGCGGGAGTACTCGCACCGCCACCGGCGCCACCTTCCACGACCCGGTCGACCGGGTCACGCCCCCGGACGAGGCGAGGGTTTCCGCGTCACGGTCGACGACCGGGCCCCGATCCGTGGACGGGTCGGCGAGGTCAACCTGTCGTCATCGCGTGGTTCGCGGCATCGACCCCACGGTGAAGACACCGGCTTGGATGGTGTCTCGCCTGGCACTGGCGGGTGTCCGCTCGATCTCGCTGCCCGTCGACATCACGAACTACGTGATGTTCGAGCTCGGGCAGCCGCTGCACTGGGTACGACCTCCGCGAAGGTGCAGGGCGCGGACTCGGTGCTCCGGCGAGGCCACTGCGGGGAGACGCTGACGACCCTCGACGACGTCCAGCGGGCGCTCGACCCCGAGGACCTCGTCATCACCGACGACGACGGCCCCGTCGGCCTCGCCGGCGTGATGGGCGGCGCCCGGACCGAGATCTTCGGACACCACGACCGACGTCCTCATCGAGGCCGCCGGCTTCGACCAGGTGTCGATCGCACGCACGGCCTCGCTGTCACAAGCTGCCGAGCGAGGCGTCCCGCCGCTTCGAGCGCGGGGTCGACCCGCTCGTCGCCGAGGCCGCGGCCAACCGTGCCGTCGACCTGCTCGTCGAGCCTCGCGGGTGGCACTCCCGATGCGCTCGGCTCGACGCTGGTCGACACCGCTCCCCGCCCGACCGTGGTCGATGCGCCTGACCCGTCCGGCCGAGGTGGTCGGCGTCGAGTACACCGAGGGCGAGGTCATCGACACCCTCCGGGCGATCGGTGCCGCGGTCGAGTCCGACGGCGAGCTGCTCGTCGTCACCCCGCCGACCTGGCGCCCCGACCTCACCGACGACACGACCCTGGTGGAAGAGGTCGCCCGCATCGTCGGGTACGACCGCATCCCGAGCGTCCTGCCGGTCGCGCCGCCCGGCCGCGGTCTGACCGGCACCAGCTCGCACGCCGCGCTGGTCGCCGCGGCCCTCGCCGCCGACGGTCTGGTCGAGGTCGTGACCGCCCCGTTCGTCTCGCGCTCCGCCGCAGGACGCCTACCCGGGCATCGACGGTGACGGCGGACCGAGCGTCGTGCTCGCGAACGCGCTCGGACAGCGAGCAGAGCCTGCTGCGGCGAGCGGTCTGCCGGCCCTCGTCGACGCCGCTCGTCGGAACGTGTCGCGCGGCCTGGTCGACGTCGCCCTGTACGAGACCCTCGCGGGTGTTCCTGCCGGTCGCGGACGTGACCCTCGGCACCGACTCGGTGCCCGTCGGTGCGGCGCTGCCGGACCGCGAGACCCTCGCCGCGCTCGACGCCTTCGTCCCTGCCCCCGCAGCCGTTCCACGTGTCCGCGCTGCTCACCGGCAACCGCGTCGTCAAGCAGCCCGGCGTGCTGCCCGAGCCGTACGGCATCGCGGACGCCCTCGAGGTCGCGCGGGCCGTCGCGGGCCGTCGGTGTGGAGCTGACCGTGGCCCAGACCAGCCACCCGTCGCTCCACCCGGGCCGTGCTGCGTCGCTCCTCGTGGGCGACACCGTCGTCGGCGTCGCGGGTGAACTGCTGCCCGAACTGACCGACGCCGCGGTGCTGCCGCGCGCTGGTCGCCGTCGTCGAGCTCGACCTCGACGCCCTGGTCAGTGCCGCACCCGAACTCTCAGTGTCGGTGGCGCCGATCGTGTCCTACCCGGCGGCGACGCAGGACCTCTCGCTGGTCGTCGGTTCCGACGTCCGGCGGGCGAAGGTACTGGATGCGGTCGAGACTGGCGCCGGAGACCTCCTGTGAGGTATGCTCGGCTCGTGGATGACTACCGGGGCACCGGCGTGGACGAGGGACAGAAGTCCCCTGACGTTCGCGCTGCGCTTCCGCGCCACGGACCGCACCCTGACCGCTGCCGAGGCCACCGAGGCCCGTGACGGCGCCGTCCGACGTGCCGGCGAGGATTCGGGGCGACCCTGCGCGACTGATCCACGGGATCAGCACCGCCCGGGGTCGCCGCCTCCGACTCTCTCGACGACCAGTCCGACCAAAGGTGGAATCCCATGTCCGTATCCGTCGCCGTGGCGGGAGCTTCCGGCTACGCGGGCGGTGAGCTCCTTCGGGTGCTCTCCGCCCATCCCGAGTTCGACGTCAGGACGGTGACGGCGTTCTCGAACGCCGGACAGCCGCTCATCGCGACGCAGCCGCACCTCCGCTCGTTGTCGCACCTGACCCTCGTCGAGACGACGGCGGAGAACCTGCGCGGGCACGACGTCGTCTTCCTCGCGCTGCCGCACGGCCAGTCCGGTGCGATCACGGCCGAGCTCGGCGACGACGCCCTGGTCGTCGACTGCGGTGCGGACCACCGGCTGACCGACCCTGCGGCATGGCAGGCCTTCTACGGCGGCGAGTACCACGGCGCGTGGACCTACGGCCTCCCGGAACTGCTGCACGCGGCACCGACGCCCGGCTCCGCCGAAGAGTGGCGCGACGTCGACGACATCCAGACGCAGGGTCGCCAGCGCGAAGCCCTCGTCGGCACGAAGCGGATCGCGGTCCCGGGCTGCAACGTCACGGCGGTCACCCTCGGCATCCAGCCCGGCATCCAGGCCGGCCTCGTGCACGCCGACGACATCGTCGCCGTGCTGAGCGTCGGCCCGAGCGGCGCCGGCAAGAAGCTCGAGACCACCTACCTGGCGTCCGAGATCATGGGGTCCGCCAGCGCGTACGCGGTGGGCGGGAAGCACCGGCACATCCCGGAGATCCAGCAGAACCTCGCGGTCGCCGGTGCCTCCGACGTCACGATCTCGTTCACGCCGGTCCTCGTCCCGATGTCCCGCGGCATCCTCGCCACGACGACGGCGAAGCTCGCGCCCGGGGTCAGCGCCCGCGACGTCCGCCTCGCGTGGAGCAGGCCTACGGCGACGAGCCGTTCGTGCACCTGCTGCCCGAGGGCGAGTTCCCCTGGGTCGCCGACACCATCGGGGCCAACACGGCGCTGATCGGCATCGCCGTCGACGAGGCCGCAGGCCGCGTCGTCGCGGTGACCGCGCTCGACAACCTGGAGAAGGGCACGGCGGGTGCCGCCGTGCAGTCGACCAACATCGCCCTGGGCTTCCCGGAGACCCTCGGCCTCACCGTGGACGGGGTTGCACCGTGACCGAGACCGACGTGACCGGTACCGACCAGACCGACCCGAGCCTCCAGGGTGTCACCGCGGCAGCGGGCTTCCGCGCCGCCGGTGCGACCGCCGGACTGAAGACGAGCGGCAACCCCGACGTGGCACTCGTCGTGAACGACGGCCCGTCAGCGGCCGTGGCCGCGGTGTTCACCAGCAACCGCGCACAGGCGCACCCCGTGATCTGGTCCCGCCAGGTCGTCGGGGACGGCGTCGCGAAGGCCGTGTTCCTCAACTCCGGCGGCGCGAACTGCTTCACGGGCCCGTTCGGCTTCCAGACCACCCACATGACGGCCGAGGCCGTGGGTGACGCCCTCGGGATCGGTGCCGGCGACGTCGTCGTCTGCTCGACCGGGCTCATCGGCGTCGGCGACCAGAGCTTCCGCGACGGCGTGCTCGCGGGTGTCTCCCTGACGGCCGAGGCGCTGTCCGACGACGGCGGCCCCGATGCCGCCGCGGCGATCATGACCACCGACACCCGGGCGAAGCAGTCCGCCGTGACCGAGGACGGCTGGACCGTCGGCGGCATGGCGAAGGGCGCCGGCATGCTGGCGCCCGGCCTCGCGACGATGCTCGTGGTGATCACCACCGACGCCGTCCTGTCGGCGGACGAGCTCGACCAGGCGCTCCGTGCCGCGACCCGGGTGACCTTCGACCGCGTCGACTCCGACGGCTGCATGTCGACGAACGACACCGTGGTGCTGATGTCCTCCGGCGCGAGCGGCGTCCACACCCGAGGTCGGCGACTTCCAGGAGGCCCTGACCGCGGTGTGCGCCGACCTCGCGCGCCAGCTAGCAGCAGGACGCCGAGGGCGCGAGCCACGACATCGCGATCACGGTCGTGAACGCCGCCACCGAGGACGACGCCGTGACCGTCGGCCGGAGCGTGGCGCGGAACAACCTGTTCAAGGCCGCGGTGTTCGGCAACGACCCGAACTGGGGCCGGGTGCTCGCAGCCATCGGCACGACCGACGCCGAGTTCGACCCGTACGCCGTCGACGTCTCGATGAACGGGGTCCGCGTCTGCCACGCCGGCGCCCCGGACCAGCCGAGCGACAGCGTCGACCTGACGCCGCGCGACACGCACGTGCTCATCGACCTCGGCGTCGGTCCCCACGCGGCGACGATCCTCACGAACGACCTCACGCACGACTACGTGCACGAGAACAGCGCGTACTCCAGCTGATGACCGACCTGACGAAGCAAGAAGAGCACGAGCTCGCGGCGGTCAAGGCCGCGACGCTCATCGAGTCCCTGCCGTGGTTGAAGCGGTTCTCCGGCAAGATCGTCGTCGTCAAGTTCGGCGGCAACGCGATGATCAACGAGGACCTCAAGCGCGCGTTCGCCGAGGACATGGTCTACCTCCGGTACGCCGGCCTGCACCCGGTCGTCGTGCACGGCGGCGGCCCGCAGATCTCCGCCGCGCTCAAGGAGCAGGGCATCGAGTCCGAGTTCCGCGGCGGCTACCGGGTCACCACGACCGAGGCGATCACGGTGGTGCGTGACGTCCTCGCGGGTGAGGTCAACCGCGAGATCGTCGACCTGGTCAACGAGCACGGCGACGGTCTGGCCGTCGGCGTGTTCGGCGACGGCGGGTCCCTCTTCACCGGCGAGAAGAAGGGTGTCGTCGTCGACGGCGAGCACTTCGACCTCGGACACGTCGGGGACATCACGCACGTCGACCCGTCGGGAGTCCTCGCGGCGATCGAGGCGGGCCGCATCCCGGTCGTCTCGAGCATCGCCATCGACGACGCCCACCCCGACCAGGCGCTCAACGTGAACGCCGACGCCGCAGCGGGTGCGCTCGCGATCGCCCTCAAGGCGTCCAAGCTCATGATGCTCACCGACGTCCCGGGCCTCTACCGCAACTGGCCGGACCGCGACTCGATCGTCGACCTCATCGCGGTCGAGGAACTCCGTGAGCTCCTGCCGTCCCTCGAGTCGGGCATGATCCCGAAGATGACCGCGTGCCTCGACGCCGTGGTCGGCGGGGTCGGCGGCGCCACGATCATCGACGGCCGGATCCCGCACTCGATCCTGCTCGAGGTCTTCACCCTGCGGGGCGCGGGCACCGAGGTGATCCCGGACCCGAGCCGCCGCACCGAGAACCAGATGACCCACGCCGAGATCGGCCGACGCTCGCGTCGCCGACGAGCACCGCCGGCCCTGGGCGCCGGCCGCCCTGGAGCACCGGCGGCCGCCACGAAGCCAGCACGATCGAGCGACCCAGCACGACCGAGGAAGGACACGCGCAGTGAGCACCGAGACGCAGACCGAGACCTGGAACGACCGGTTCGGGGCGTCGCTCATGCGATCCCTGACGCCGCCGAAGATCATGCTCGAGCGTGGTCAGGGCTGCCGCGTGTGGGACGTCGAGGGCAACGAGTACCTCGACTTCCTCGCCGGCATCGCGGTGAACTCCCTCGGACACGCCCACCCCGCGCTCGTCGAGGCGATCTCGGACCAGGCCGCGAAGCTCGTGCACGTGTCGAACTACTTCGCGACGCCGCCGCAGCTCGAGCTCGCCGAACGACTGAAGCGCATCACCGGCGCCGGCGACGCCGGCCGCGTGTACTTCGGCAACTCCGGCGCCGAGGCGAACGAGGCCGCGTTCAAGCTCGCCCGGCTCAACAAGGGCGCCGACGGCCGCAAGACCCGCATCCTCGCGCTGAAGCAGGGCTTCCACGGCCGCACGATGGGTGCGCTTCGCGCTTCACCGGCAAGCCCGCCCTGCAAGAGGACTTCCTGCCGATGGTGCCGGGTGTCGAGCACATCGACTCCACGGTCGCGGCGCTCGAGGAGTCGATCGACGACACCGTCGCCGCGCTCTTCATCGAGCCGATCAAGGGCGAGGCCGGCGTCGTCGACCTGCCCGAGGGCTTCCTGCAGACCGCCCGACGCCTCACCGAGGAACACGGCGCGCTGCTCGTCCTCGACGAGATCCAGACCGGCGTCGGCCGCACGGGCAACTGGTTCGCCTTCCAGGGCCACGGCTTCGAGCCCGACGCGGTCACGGTCGCGAAGGGCATCGCCGGCGGGTTCCCGATCGGCGCACTCGTGACCTTCGGCTGGGCCTCCGACCTCTTCTCGGCCGGTCAGCACGGTTCGACGTTCGGCGGCAACCCCCTCGGCACCCGCGTGGCGAACGCCGTGCTGGCCGAGATCGAGCGTGCCGACCTCGTCGCGGGCGCCGTCATCAAGGGCGAACGCATCCGGGCCGGCATCGCCGCGCTGGGGTCCCTGCTCGTCGAAGAGGTCCGTGGCACGGGCCTCCCTCATCGGCGTGGGCCTCGCCGGCCCCGTCGCGGCCGCAATCAGCGCAGACGCGCTCGGGCGTGGCCTCATCATCAACGCCCCGAACGAGTCGAGCCTGCGCATCGCGCCGCCGCTCATCGTGTCCGACGCCGAGATCGACGAGTTCGTGTCGATCCTCGCCCAGAGCCTCGCGGCCGTCGCTGCCGCCCAGGAGACCACCGCATGACCCGCCACTTCCTCCGGGACGACGACCTCAGCCAGGCCGAGCAGTCCGCCATCCTCGACCTCGCGGCCCAGATGAAGGCCGACCGCTGGGGCGCGAAGCCCTCGCCGGGCCGCAGAGCGTCGCGGTGATCTTCGACAAGTCGTCGACGCGCACCCGGGTGTCCTTCCACGTCGGCATCTCCGACCTCGGCGGCAGCCCGCTCATCATCTCGACGGCGAACAGCCAGCTCGGCGGCAAGGAGACCCCGACGGACACCGCCCGTGTCCTCGAGCGCATGGTGTCCGCGATCGTCTGGCGCACCTACGGCCAGGCGGGTCTCGAGGAGATGGCCGCGAACACCAGCGTGCCCGTGGTGAACGCGCTCTCCGACGACTTCCACCCGTGCCAGCTCCTCGCCGACCTGCTGACCATCCGTGAACACCGCGGGACCCTCGCCGGCCAGACCGTCGCCTTCATCGGCGACGGGGCGAGCAACATGGCGCAGTCGTACCTGCTCGCCGGTGCGACGGCGGGCATGCACGTCCGGGTCGCCGCACCCGCCGAGTTCTCGCCGGCGGCCGAGGTCGTCTCCGACGCCGAGCGTCGCGCGGCCGAGACCGGCGGGTCGGTCCTGGTCGTCACGGACCCGGTCGCCGCGGTCGCCGGAGCCGACGTCGTCGTCACCGACACCCTGGGTGTCGATGGGGAAGGAAGACGAGAAGCAGGCGCGGCTCGACACCTTCAACGGCTACCGGGTGGACGACGCCCTTATGGCACACGCCGCCGACGACGCGGTGTTCATGCACTGCCTGCCCGCCGACCGTGGCTTCGAGGTCACGGCCGAGGTCATCGACGGCCCGCGCAGCATCATCTGGGACGAGGCGGAGAACCGTCTGCACGCGCAGAAGGCCCTCCTCGCCTGGCTCCTCGCAGCGAACGCGACCGCCGCGGCGCGACCGCCTGCAGGCGCGACCGCCGCAGGCGCGACCGCCTCGGGCGCTACCGCCGCGAACGCGACCGCAGGCGTCTGACCAGGAGTCCGAAGTGGCAAGACCGCGTCGTCCTCGCGTACTCCGGCGGCCTCGACACCCTCCGTCGGGATCGGTCGGCTGCGCGACGTCACGGGCAAGGACGTCGTCGCACTCGTGGTCGACGTCGGCCAGGGCGGCGAGGACCTCGGCGCGATCCGGCAGCGCGCCCTCGACTGCGGCGCCGTCGAGGCGATCGTCGTCGACGCGAAGGACGAGTTCGCCGACGACCACGTCGCACCCGCGTTGAAGGCGAACGCCCTCCACCAGAAGCGCTACCCGCTGGTCTCCGCCCTGAGCCGTCCGCTCATCGCGAAGCACCTGGCCCTGACGGCGAAGCAGCTCGGCGCGGACAGCGTCGCGCACGGTTGCACCGGCAAGGGCAACGACCAGGTCCGCTTCGAGGCCGCCGTCGCCTCGATCGCCCCCGACCTGACGAGCCTGGCGCCGGTGCGGGACCTCGCACTCCCGCGCGACCGGGCGATCGCGTACGCGAACGAGCACGGGCTGCCGATCGAGGAGCGCGCCCCGGCCGACCGGCAACGTCTCGGTCGACCCAGAACGTGTGGGGGCGTGCGGTGGAGACCGGACCGCTCGAGGACCCGTGGAGCGCGCCGACAGAGGACCTCTACGTGTACACGCAGGACCTCGACGATCCCGCGCGACCCGGACGAGGTGACGATCACGTTCGAGCAGGGTGTCCCGGTCGCGATCGACGGGCAGCGGTTCAGCGTGCTGCGGATCGTGCAGGAGCTGACACGCCCTGGCCGGCAAGCACGGCGTCGGGCGCATCGACGTCGTGGAGGACCGCGTGGTCGGCATCAAGTCGCGCGAGGTGTACGAGGTACCGGGCCGCGGTCGCGCTCATCGCGGCGCACGAGGAGCTGGAGAGCCTGACGCTCGAGCGCGACGTGAACCGGTACAAGCGGCACGTCGAGGCCGAGTGGGCGGGATTCCTCGGTCGACGGGCTGTGGTTCGAGGGGCTCAAGCGCAGCCTCGACGCCTTCATCGACCACACCCAGCTGCACGTGTCGGGTGACGTCAGTGCTGCAGCTGCACGGCGGGCGCGCGGTGGTGACGGGGGCGCCGGTCGAGCCAGAGCCTCTACGACTTCGAGCTCGCCACCTCCGACGCCGGTGACGGGTTCGACCATCGAGCAGGCGAAGGGGTTCCAGCAGACATCTGGGCGCTGCCGAGCCGCATCACCGCCCGCCGCGATCGCGCCAACTGACCGCATCGACGAACGCCCGCCACGACGAAACACCCACCACGAAGAACGCTCCCACCACGAAGAACGCCCCACCACGAAGAACGCCCCACCACGGACACCAAGCCACCCCCACGAACGAGCAGAGCAGAGACATGACCGACGCGAACCAGCCCGCCGCCAAGACCGACGCCACCAACACCGGCGCCCTCTGGGGCGGCCGCTTCGCCGACGGCCCGAGCGCCGAACTCGCCGCGCTGTCCCGGTCGACGCAGTTCGACTGGCAGCTCGCCCCCTACGACATCGCCGGGTCCCGCGCCCACGCCCGCGCACTGCAGACCGCCGGGTACCTCACCGACGACGAGCTCGAGCGGATGCTGGCCGGGCTGGACCGTCTCGAAGAGCGCGCACGCCGACGGCACCCTCGTGCCGGACGACGGCGACGAGGACGTGCACGGCGCCCTCGAGCGGCTCCCTCATCGCGGACGTCGGTCCCGAGCTGGGTGGCAAGCTCCGCGCCGGGCGCAGCCGCAACGACCAGATCGCGACCCTCGGCCGCATGCACATGCTCGACCACGGCCGGCGCATCCGGTCGGCTCGTGATCGACCTGGTGGACGCGCTGAGCCAGCAGGCGAACGAGCACCCGGGCGCGATCATGCCGGGCCGCACGCCACCTGCTGCACGCGCAAGCCGGTCCTCCTCGCCCACCACCTCCTCGCGCACGCCTGGCCGCTGGTCCGCGACCTCCGAACGGCTCCGCGACTGGGCAGACCGGGCGAGCGTGAGCCCGTGGCTGGCGCGGGTGCGGGTGGAGCTCGCTCGGCCTCGACCCGGCGGCGATCGCCCGCGAGCTCGGCTTCGCCCGCCCCGCGGACAACTCGATCGACGCCACGGCGGCCCGCGACGTGGTGGCGGAGTTCGCGTTCGTCCTGGCGCAGGTCGGCATCGACGTGTCGCGTCTGGCGGAGGAGATCATCCTCTGGAACACCAAGGAGTTCGGCTTCGTCCGGCTGCACGACGCGTTCTCCACCGGGTCGAGCATCATGCCGCAGAAGAGGAACCCGGACATCGCCGAGCCTCGCACGCGGCAAGTCCGGTCGGCTCATCGGCAACCTGACCGGTCTCCTGGCGACGCTAAGGGCCTGCCCATGGCGTACAACCGCGACCTGCCTGGAGGACAAGGAGCTCCGTCTTCGACTCCGTCGCCCAGCTCGAGGTGCTCCTGCCGGCAGCTCCACCGGCATGGTCGCGACGCTGTCCTTCGACGCCGACCGGATGGCCGAGCTTCGCCCCGCAGGTGCTTCGCCCTCGCGATCGAGGACGTCGCCCAGTGGCTGGTGCGCCAGGGCGTCCCGTTCCGGGATGCGCACGAGATCCTCGGGTGCGCTCGTCCGGTACTGCGAGGACCACGGCCTCGAGCTCGACCAGCCGACCGACGACGAGTACCGCTCGGTGTCCGAGCACCTGACGCCGGAGGTCCGCGCCGTCCTGACGATCGAGGGCAAGCGTCGCGTCGCGTTCCGGCGTGGGCGGTACGGCGCCCGACCGGGTCGCCGAGCAGCTCGGCCTCGCTCACCCGTCGCGTGCACGACCTGGCAGAGGGCGCGCCCTTCACGCGATGACCGACCCCGTCCTCGCGCTCCTCTCCGAGCCGGCCCCGGTGGTCCGCACCGGCGCTCCTCGGTGCGACGATCGCCGGCAAGGGCGTGACGCTCCGCATCACCGAGGTCGAGGGCCTACTTCGGCCCGACCGACCCCGGCTCGCACGGTCACCGTGGGCCGACGCCGCGCAACCGGCACCTGTTCGGTCCACCGGGGACCGTGGACGCGTACCGGTCGTACGGCATCCACACCTGCGTCAACGTGGTGAGTGCGCCGGCGGGGACGTCCTCCGGTTCGCTGCTGCGGGGCGCTGGTGGTGACCGACGGCGTCGAGGTGGCTCGTGCGCGGCGTGGCCCGTCCCGTCGCGGACGTCGCCCTGGCGCGGGACCCGGCAACCTCGGCGGCGCGCTCCGGAGCGGTCCTCGGCAGAGGACGACGGGCACGATGCTCCTCGGACGGTTCCGAGTCCGTACATGCTGACGCTCGCACCCGGCTGGCGCTGGGGCGCAGCTCACCTCCGCCGGTCCGGCCCGCGTCGTCGAGGAACTCCTGCTCGAGACCCTCCCCGCGGCAGCCGCGGGACCGGTCCGGTCCCCGCGCATCTCGCGCGGGCGCGCGCACCGGCGTCGGCGGCATAGCCGGCGGTGCGGGGTCTCCCCTGGCGGTTCTGGTTGACGGGTGACCCGACGGTCTCGACGTACCGACGGCACAAGGGGGCGCCCTGGACTAGCGGGGGCCGCACCGCGCCTCCAGGCCTGCCCGCGCCGCTACGATGGCGGGGTGTCCAGTGAAGCCGCTCACGATGTCCTGACGCGCCAGCAGAACGACCCGACCTTCGCCTCGGTCCCTGGACGAACTGCGTTGGCGCGATCCTGGCCACGTCTCGACCGACGAGACCGCACTGCAAGAGACCCTCGACGGCGAGCCGATCACGTACTACTGCGGCTTCGACCCGACCGCGGCGTCGCTGCACCGCGGCAACCTCCTGCAGCTCCTGACGATGCGGCGGATCCAGCTGGCCGGGCACCGGCTGCTCGCGCTGGTGGGTGGATCGACCGGACTTCATCGGCGATCCGCGTCCCACCGCCGAGCGCACCCTGAACACCCCGGAGACGGTCGCCGACTGGGTGACCCGCCTGCAGGACCAGGTCTCCGCTGCTTCCTGTTCGAGGACGGGGCCAACGGCGTCCGGCTGGTGAACAACCTCGACTGGACGGCACCGCTGTCCGTGATCGACTTCCTCCGCGACATCGGCAAGTACTTCCGCGTCAACCTCGATGCTCAAGAAGGACGCCGTCGCCGCGCGTCTCAACTCGGACGCGGGGATCAGCTACACGGAGTTCAGCTACCAGATCCTGCAAGGGCTCGACTACCGCGAGCTCTTCCTGAGTACGGGTGCACGCTCCAGACGGGCGGTTCCGACCAGTGGGGCAACCTGACCTCGGGGACGGAACTGATCCGGCGGACCGGGAGGGCAAGGCGGTGGACGCGCTGGGGACGCCCCTCATCACGAAGAACTCGGACGGCACGAAGTTCGGCAAGAGCGAGGGCAACGCGATCTGGCTCGACCCGGAGATGACGTCGCCGTACGCCTTCTACCAGTTCTGGCTCAACACGTCGGACGCCGACGTGATCCCGCGTTGCGGCAGTCTACGTTCCTGTCCCGCGCAGAGGTCGAGCGGCTCGAGCAGGCGGTGGCCGACGAGCCCTTCCGCCGAGAGGCCCAGCGGACCCTGGCGGTCGAGGTCACCACGATCGTGCACGGGCCCGAGGCGACGCAAGCGGCGATTTCGACGCGTCGGCTGCGCTCTTCGGCAACGGCGACCTCGGGGCGCTCGACACCGCGACCCTGCGCTCGGCGATCCGCCCGGAACTGCCGGGCTCGGTGACCCTGGCCGGCGATGCGGACGTGGCCCGGGCGCTCGTCGACACCGAACTCGTGAAGTCCCTCGGCGAAGCCCGTCGTGCGATCGACCAGGGCGGTGTGTACGTGAACAACACCCGCGCCGAGGATCCGGCGACCCCGCTGTCCGACCTCGCCCCTGCCCCACTGCGAAAAGGGGGGGGGGGGGGGGGGAGTACTCGTCCTCCGTCGTGGCAAGAAGACCCTCGCGGGCGTGACCCTCTCCTGATCGTCGTCGTCCGTCGGTGCCCGGTTCCCCTGGTGGGAGCCGGGCACCGCCCCGTTCGGGGCCCCTTGTTGCAGAAGGCGACACGCCCGGGATGTGACGCGTCTTGGCGCACCCGCCGAACGCTGCGTATGGGGTTCTTACTCGTCACCCCAAAGGTGCGGCGGAGCGGCTGGAGCTGAAAGCCCAGAGCACGCCGGCCCTCAAGCGGGACCATCCTCCACTGAAGTTCAGATCTGGCCTTGCGCTGGATCGGCTTCGACGCCTAGGATGACTACTCCACCGGTTCTCTCCCTCGGGATGAGCCACAGGGCCTCTGGTCCGGACGGCGGGCTTCGGTCTGACCGGGTGGACACCAAGATCGAAATGCCCTCTCTGGCGGAACCTCTTTCGGGGTCGAGTGGGTAGTGCGTCTGGTCCTTGAGAACTCAACAGCGTGCACATTGTCAATACCAATTCTATTGACCCCGTGACTCATCAGCTTGCTGGTGGGTTCGGAGACAATTCCTTTTGGATTGAAGATTGTCAGTAGACAGTCAACAGTCCAGAATCAACTCGCTGGCACTTCGGTGTTGGTTGTAATTTTTTACGGGAGAGTTTGATCCTGGCTCAGGACGAACGCTGGCGGCGGTTAACACATGCAAGTCGAACGATGATGCCCAGCTTGCTGGGTGGATTAGTGGCGAACGGGTGAGTAACACGTGAGTAACCTGCCCCTGACTCTGGGATAAGCGTTGGAAACGACGTCTAATACTGGATATGACTGCCGGCCGCATGGTCTGGTGGTGGAAAGATTTTTTGGTTGGGGATGGACTCACGGCCTATCAGCTTGTTGGTGAGGTAATGGCTCACCAAGGCGACGACGGGTAGCCGGCCCTGAGAGGGTGACCGGCCCACACTGGGACTGAGACACGGCCCAGACTCCTACGGGAGGCAGCAGTGGGGAATATTGCACAATGGGCGAAAGCCTGATGCAGCAACGCCGCGTGAGGGATGACGGCCTTCGGGTTGCAAACCTCTTTTTAGTAGGGAAGAAGGGAGCTTGCTCTTGACGGTACCTACAAGAAAAGAAGGACCGGCTAACTACGTGCCAGCAGCCGCGGCAATACATGTAGGGGGCAAGCGTTGTCCGGAATTATTGGACGTAAAGAGCTCGTAAGTGGTTTGTCGCGTCTGCTGTGAAATCCCGAGGCTCAACCTCGGGCTCGCAGTGGGTACGGGCAGACTTAGAGTGCGGTAGGGGAGGTTGGAATTCCTGAGTGTAGCGGTGGAATGCGCAGATATCAGGAGGAACTTACCGATGGCGAAGGCAGAGTCTCTGGGCCGTAACTGACGCGCTGAGGAGCGAAAGCATGGGGAGCGAACAGGATTAGATACCCTGGTAGTCCATGCCGTAAACGTTGGGCGCTAGATGCCTAGGGACCTTTCCACGAGTTTCTGTGTCGTAGCTAACGCATTAAGCGCCCCGCCTGGGGAGTACGGCCGCAAGGCTAAGAAAGAAAAGCTCAAAGGAATTGACGGGAGCCCGCACAAGCGGCGGAGCGATGCGGATTAATTCGATGCAACGCGAAGAACCTTACCAAGGCTTGACATACACCGGAAAACGGCCAGAGATGGTCGCCCCCTTGTGGTCGGTGTACAGGTGGTGCATGGTTGTCGTCAGCTCGTGTCGTGAGATGTTGGGTTAAGTCCCGCAACGAGCGCAACCCTCGTTCTATGTTGCCAGCGCGTTATGGCGGGGACTCATAGGAGACTGCCGGGGTCAACTCGGAGGAAGGTGGGGATGACGTCAAATCATCATGCCCCTTATGTCTTGGGCTTCACGCATGCTACAATGGCCGGTACAAAGGGCTGCGATACCGTAAGGTGGAGCGAATCCCAAAAGCCGGTCTCAGTTCGGATTGAGGTCTGCAACTCGACCTCATGAAGTCGGAGTCGCTAGTAATCGCAGATCAGCAACGCTGCGGTGAATACGTTCCCGGGCCTTGTACACACCGCCCGTCAAGTCATGAAAGTCGGTAACACCCGAAGCCGGTGGCCTAACCCTTGTGGAAGGAGCCGTCGAAGGTGGGATCGGTGATTAGGACTAAGTCGTAACAAGGTAGCCGTACCGGAAGGTGCGGCTGGATCACCTCCTTTCTAAGGAGCATCTGGTTCCAGCTTGCTGGGATCCAGGCGCCTAGTAACCCGAACGTGGTTGCCGGTAGCTCATGGGTGGAACATTGACAGTGCAGTCGGGAGTGAAGCTTCCGGTCGTAGTACATCCTGCTTGCAGGGTCGGAACAGGTCGGGGTGGAGCTGCTGGCTGGTGCACGTTGTTGGGTCCTGAGGGACCAGGCTTCCTGCCGCATGCCCGTGAGGGTGGTGTTGGTGGGGGTTGGGCTGCATGAGTCGTTACTGGCTTGTGGGTGTCCTTCGGTGGGCCACGTGAAGCTGGGCAGGTTTGCCTGGGGAGTGTGGTGCCGATCGTATGTTGAGAACTACACAGTGGACGCGAGCATCTTTTAGATCACTCGCGATGATGATCACCTTCGGGTGGTTGTTGTTGACGAGTTGGTCGCAATTTTAATCTTTGTGGTCAAGTTTCTAAGAGCAAACGGTGGATGCCTTGGCATCTGGAGCCGAAGAAGGACGTAGAAATCTGCGATAAGCCTCGGGGAGCTGATAATCGAGCTTCGATCCGAGGATTTCCGAATGGGGAAACCCCGCTGGGCGCTTTTGTGACCTGGGTGACTCCCGCCTGAATATATAGGGCGGGTAGAGGGAACGTGGGGAAGTGAAACATCTCAGTACCCACAGGAAGAGAAAACAACATGTGATTCCGTGAGTAGTGGCGAGCGAAAGCGGATGAGGCTAAACCGATCATGTGTGATAGCCGGCGGGCGTTGCATGGTCGGGGTTGTGGGACACGTCGCTCAGTTCTGCCGGATTGGGGCGGTTACAGCGCATCATAGTCGAACTGGTTGGAAAGCCGGGCCGTAGTGGGTGATAGCCCCGTAGACGAAATGGTGTTATGGCCGGATGTGTATCCCAAGTAGCACGGGGCCCGAGAAATCCCGTGTGAATCTGTCAGGACCACCTGACAAGCCTAAATACTCCCAGATGACCGATAGCGGACAAGTACCGTGAGGGAAAGGTGAAAAAAGACTCCCCGGAGGGGAGTGAAATAGTACCTGAAACCGTTTGCTTACAAACCGTCGGAGCCTCCTTGTAGGGGTGACGGCGTGCCTTTTGAAGAATGAGCCTGCGAGTTAGTGATATGTGGCGAGGTTAACCCGTGTGGGGCAGCTCGTAGCGAAAGCGAGTCTGAATAGGGCGATTCAGTCGCATGTCCTAGACCCGAAGCGAAGTGATCTATCCATGGCCAGGTTGAAGCGACGGTAAGACGTCGTGGAGGACCGAACCCACTTCAGTTGAAAATGGAGGGGATGAGCTGTGGATAGGGGTGAAAGGCCAATCAAACTTCGTGATAGCTGGTTCTCTCCGAAATGCATTTAGGTGCAGCGTTGCGTGTTTCTCGCCGGAGGTAGAGCTACTGGATGGCCGATGGGCCTCAACAGGTTACTGACGTCAGCCAAACTCCGAATGCCGGTGAGTAGAGCGCAGCAGTGAGACGGTGGGGGATAGGCTTCATCGTCGAGAGGGAAACAACCCAGACTACCAACTAAGGTCCCTAAGCGTGTGCTAAGTGGGAAAGGATGTGGAGTTGCATAGACAACCAGGAGGTTGGCTTAGAAGCAGCCACCCTTGAAAGAGTGCGTAATAGCTCACTGGTCAAGTGATTCCGCGCCGACAATGTAACGGGGCTCAAGCACACCACCGAAGTTGTAGATTTCGCACACTCGATAAGCCTTCGTGGTTCAGTCGTGCGGAGTGGTAGGAGAGCGTCGTGTGGCGAGTGAAGCGGCGGAGTGATCCAGCCGTGGACGCTACACGAGTGAGAATGCAGGCATGAGTAGCGAAAGACGGGTGAGAAACCCGTCCTCCGAAAGACCAAGGGTTCCAGGGCCAGGTTAATCCGCCCCTGGGTAAGTCGGGACCTAAGGCGAGGCCGACAGGCGTAGTCGATGGACAACGGGTTGATATTCCCGTACCGGCGAACAACCGCCCAAGCTAATCCAGTGGTGCTAAGAGTCCTAACCCGGTTCCAGCGGATCCCTTCGGGGTGATGCGGTCCGGTCCTAACGCTCGAACCCATGCTGGTGCGGTTAGCGTATGAACAGGTGTGACGCAGGAAGGTAGCTGAGCCAGGCGATGGTATCCGTAAGGTGAACCTGGTGTAAGGATGTAGGGCTGACGATAGGCAAATCCGTCGTCTGTGTGCCTGAGATCCGACGCGTACCCGTAAGGGGAAATCAGTGATCCTATGCTGCCGAGAAAAGCATCGACGCGAGGTTGCAGCCGCCCGTACCCGAAACCGACTCAGGTGGTCAGGTAGAGAATACCAAGGAGATCGAGATAATCGTGGTTAAGGAACTCGGCAAAATGCCCCGGTAACTTCGGGAGAAGGGGGCCGGACACGTGACCGGATTTACTCCGTGAGCGTTGAAGGCCGCAGAGACCAGTGGGAAGCGACTGTTTACTAAAAACACAGGTCCGTGCGAAGTCGCAAGACGATGTATACGGACTGACGCCTGCCCGGTGCTGGAAGGTTAAGAGGAGGGGTTAGCCTTTGGGCGAAGCTCTGAATTTAAGCCCCAGTAAACGGCGGTGGTAACTATAACCATCCTAAGGTAGCGAAATTCCTTGTCGGGTAAGTTCCGACCTGCACGAATGGCGTAACGACTTCCCAGCTGTCTCAACCGCGAACTCGGCGAAATTGCACTACGAGTAAAGATGCTCGTTACGCGCAGCAGGACGGAAAGACCCCGTGACCTTTACTACAGTTTGGTATTGGTGTTCGGAGTGGCTTGTGTAGGATAGGTGGGAGACTGTGAAGCGGGCACGCTAGTGTTCGTGGAGTCATTGTTGAAATACCACTCTGGTCACTTTGGATGTCTAACGTAGGACCCTGATCGGGTTCATGGACAGTGCCTGATGGGTAGTTTAACCGGGGCGGTTGCCTCCCAAAGAGTAACGGAGGCGCCCAAAGGTTCCCTCAACCTGGTTGGCAATCAGGTGGCGAGTGTAAGTGCACAAGGGAGCTTGACTGTGAGACTGACAGGTCGAGCAGGGACGAAAGTCGGGACTAGTGATCCGGCAGTGGTTTGTGGAAGCGCTGTCGCTCAACGGATAAAAGGTACCTCGGGGATAACAGGCTGATCTTGCCCAAGAGTCCATATCGACGGCATGGTTTGGCACCTCGATGTCGGCCTCGTCGCATCCTGGGGCCGGAGTAGGTCCCAAGGGTTGGGCTGTTCGCCCATTAAAGCGGTACGCGAGCTGGGTTTAGAACGTCGTGAGACAGTTCGGTCCCTATCCGCTGCGCGCGTTGGAAATTCTGAGAAGATCTATCCCTAGTACGAGAGGACCGGGATGGACGAACCTCTGGTGTGTCAGTTGTTCTGCCAAGGGCACCGCTGATTAGCTACGTTCGGACCGGATAACCGCTGAAAGCATCTAAGCGGGAAGCCGTCTTCGAGATGAGATTTCCATGCACCTTGAGTGAGAGGCTCCCAGCAGACTACTGGGTTGATAGGCCGGATGTGGAAGCGGGGACTAACGACCCGTGGAGCTGACCGGTACTAATAAGCCGAAGACTTGACAACACAACTATTTCCCACACCTTCGGGTGTGGGGCTCGCGTCCACTTTGTGGTTCCCGACAGACGATCGGGAACATGAAACTGAATACCGCGCCGACGCGCGGGACAGCTTTCTTGATCCGTAACAGGTCAAGTCGAAGGTGTTCCGGTGGTCATAGCGAGAGGGAAACGCCCGGTCACATTCCGAACCCGGAAGCTAAGCCTCTCAGCGCCGATGGTACTGCAAGGGGGACCTTGTGGGAGAGCAGGACGCCGCCGGACTCAATTTGCAACACCAGATGTGGCCATCGGCGCCTCCATCGAGAACTCGTAGGGGACTCCCTCGTTCTCGGGAGGCCGGTGGCCATTTCTGTTTCTGCCGCAGGTCACTCGACGTGCGCCCTGGTCCGTGATGGACTAGAGCGGAGCGCCGGGTGACTGGTGCGGCACCGACACAACGACACAGCGGACGATCGCACGGGTTCGAGCTCGTGCACGCAACGAGGAGCAACGGTGGCGAACGACGACGAGCAGCGACGGAACGACGGCGAGCGCGGAGACCGACCTCGGCGCGATGGCGACCGGTCTCCCCGGCGTGACGGCGGAGATCGTTGGTCGTCCGGCCCCCGTGACTTCGAGCGTCGTGAAGGCGAGCGGCGCGATGCGCCCCGTCGTGACGCAGATCGTCCGCGCACTGGTGGACCCGCTCGGGATGGTGGTCGCTCGTTCCGTGACGGCGACCGGTCCTTCGGCGACCCCCCCCCGTGACCGTCGTCCGGCGTGGCGCGGTGACCGTGATGAGTCGAGCCGGCCCTCCCGGGGGGACGGTCCTCGCGGTGCTGACCGTCCGCGTCGTGATGGGGATCGTCCGTTCCGTTCGGACCGTCCGGCTCGTGGTGGGGATCGTCCGTTCCGTTCGGACCGTCCGGCTCCGATGGGGATCGTCCGTTCCGTTCGGACCGTCCCGCTCGTGATGGCGACCGTCCGTACCGTTCCGACCGTCCTTCGCGTGACGGGGATCGTCCGTTCCGGTTCGGACCGTCCGGCTCGTGACGGTGATCGTCCGCGTCGCTGATGGAGACCGTCCGTTCTGTTCGGACCGCCCCGCTCGCGATGGAGACCGTCCGTACCGTTCCGACCGTCCTTCGCGTGACGGCGATCGACCGTACCGTTCCGACCGTCCTTCGCGCGATGGGGATCGTCCGCGTCGCGATGGGGATCGTCCGTTCCGTTCGGACCGCCCCGCTCGCGACGGCGACCGTCCGTACCGTTTCGACCGACCGGACCGCCCTGCCCGCGACGGTGATCGCCCCCGTCGCGACGGAGACCGCCCTCCGTTCCGTGGAGGATCGGACCGCCCGCGTGGCGACCGGCCGCAGCGCGACGGTGACCGTCCGTTCCGTGGCGGTTCCGACCGCGACCGCGGTGGCCGGGACGACCGCCAGCGCTTCGGCGACGGCAGCCGTCATCGCCGGCGCCCGCTTCGGCGAAGGCGCGCGACGACTGGGAGGACCGCGACCCGTACGGCACGAAGTCCATTCGCCCGCGTCACGAGGACCCGGAGATCTCCGAGGAGATCGACGGCGCGCGACCCTCGACAAGGTCGCGCCGCGCCGAAGACCCTCAGCAAGGACAACGCCAACCGGGCGGCCCGCCACCCTCGTCGCAGCCGCGATTTCTCGTCGACGACGACATCTGGAGACGCTGGCGAACCAGCACGCCCTCAGCGCCGCTCGGCGTGCCGGCCGGGTCGGTGTCGTGCGCGAGACCGGCCGCGATCACGGCCTACTCGCCTCGACTTCGCCAACGGCGCTCCGCGAGCTCCGGACCTACCGGCGCATCTCCGGTCGCAACGACCAGCTGCCGATGATGGTCGACTGCGAGCGTGGTCTCGGCCGTCCGGAGCGTGCGCTCGAGCTCGGGCGCTCGGTCGACCGTGCGGCAGCTGGACACGGCGTGGTGCGGAACTGGCGATCGCGATGTCCGGGGCCCGCCTCGACCTCGGGAATCCCGGTACAGCCGCGCACGGTGAGCTGGAGATTCCTACAGCTCGACCTCGTCCACCGCCTACACCTGGTCCCCGGCGCGCTCTACAGTGCTTACGCGGCCATCGCTCGAGGAGCTCGGCCGTCAGGACGAGGCCGACGAGTGGTGGGCCCGTGCCGATCGTGCTGCCGAGGCCCTGGCCGAGGTCGCCGACGAGAACGCCTTGGAGACAGTTGATGTGGTCGAGGAAGAAGTCGAAGGCTACGTCGACGATGCTCGGCGAGCCCGAGCTCCGACGGGCCCGAGTCCGACGAGCTCGAGTCCGACGAACCCGGCGAGCCTGACCAGCTCGAGCCGCTCGGAGACCCCGACCCCGAGCACGACGAGCCCGACGACGACCTCGGCGAGATCGACGACGACAACCCCGTCGACGTCGACGGCTCCGCAGCCGACTGACACCCCGAAGCCGCCGACGGCGACGGTGTGGACGTCGTCCTCACCGATCTCGACGGCGTCGTCTACCGCGGGCGCAACGCCATCCCGCACGCGGTCGAGGCGCTGACCCGCGCCCTCGCTGACAGCGCGTCGGGTACATCACGAACAACGCGTCCCGTCGCCTGGTCGACGTCGCCGAGCACCTCGAGCGCTACGGGCTCGAGGTGTCGGCGGACGACGTCGTGACCTTCGTCGCAGGCCGGCGTCCGGCTGCTCGAGACTCTCGTGCCCGCCGGGTCGACGGTCCTCGTGACTGGGGCCTCGGCCTGACGAGCATCGTCGAGGAAGCCGGGTTCACCGTGACGGCCAGTGCCGAGCTCCCCGGCGGCGGTCATCCAGGGGTTCTCGCCGGACCTCGGGTGACGCACCTCGCAGGCGGTCCTTCGCCCTCGCCGACCCGGACGTGCCCTGGGTCGCGACGAACATGGACTGGTCGATCCCGGTCGAGCGCGGCATCGCGCCCGGCAACGGCACGCTCGTGTCCGCCGTGCACCAGGCCGTCGGCCGGATGCCGGTCGTCGGGGAAGCCCGAGCGGCCCATCTTCGACGCGGCCATTGCCCGCTTCGGCGGTGAACACCCGCTGTTCATCGGCGATCGTCTCGACACGGACATCAAGGGTGCGAACGACGCCGGTATCCCGAGCGTGCTCGTGCTGACCGGCATCGACACGGCGAAGCAGGTGCTCGCGGCCGACCAGCGTTCGCGTCCGACGCACATCCTCGGTGACCTGCGCGGTCTCTCGAAGCCGTACCTGGTGACGATCCGGCGCGAGGACCCGGACGGCACGAAGTACGCGACGTGGTCGGCGACGTCACGGTCGCCATGCGCGGCCACGTCGTGCGCGTGCTGGACGACGGCGACGCCCTCGATCTGCTGCGTGCCGGCACGGCGCTCATCTGGGAGTCCGGGCTCGCGATCTACGGCCTCGACGTCGACCCGAAGCTGTACGGCGGCGAGTAGCGTGTCCCACGTGCCGGACGACGAGCAGGGAACCGACGACTTCGCGCAGCGCACCGCTGCGGTGGAGGCGCTCCCGCTGACCGAGCGCGCCGACGCGTTTGCCGCGCTGCACGACGAACTCCGGACACGGCTCGATAGCGGTGGCTCGGCGAGTGCCTGACGACCCCACGGTCGGACAGGACACCGCGCCCGTCCGGCTCGACGCGCTCCTCGCCGCGCGCGGGCTCGCGAAGTCGCGGACCGCTGCGGCCAAACTCATCCAGGCCGGGCGGGTGACCGTCGCCGGCACACCGGTGGTGAAGCCCTCCGCCGCGTTCGTGCCCTCCGCGGCGATCGAGGTCGACACGGTCGACGAGTGGGTCTCCCGCGCGGCCCGGAAGCTCGTCGGCGCGCTCGACACGCTCGGCGTCGACCTGACCGACCGCGTCGTGCTCGACGTCGGCGCCAGCACGGGCGGGTTCACGCAGGTCCTGCTGCACCGCGGGGCTCGTCGGGTGGTGGCACTCGACGTCGGCCACGGCCAGCTCGACCCGGCCGTGGCGCTCGACCCGCGCGTCGTCGTCGTCGAGGGTGTCAACGCACGCAACCTCACCGCCGCGGACTACGCGGCGCTCGATCCCGCCGCGGCGGAGACCAGCCTGGTGGTGGGGGACCTGTCGTTCATCTCGCTGCGCCTGGTGTTGCCCGCGCTGGTCGAGGCGGTCCCGGCGGACGACTTCGTCCTGCTCGTGAAGCCGCAGTTCGAGGTCGGGCGCACGGGTGTCCGCGAGGGCATCGTCCGTGACCCAGCGCTCCGGAACGACGCGCTCATGAACGTGCTCTGGGCGGCCTGGGACCTCGGTCTCGGCACGACCGGGCTCGCCGCGTCGCTGATCGTCGGCACGCACGGCAACCACGAGTACCTGGCGCGCTTCCAGCGGGATGTCGGTGCCAATCCGACAGAATGGATCGTCCGGGCGACAGAACTGACGGAAGGGACGGCATGAGCGACGACCGGCACATCCTCCTGGTGTCCCACACGGGTCGCCGTGACTCCATCGACGCCGCGGTCGAGGTCTGCGACCTCCTGCACGCGGCCGGCCTCGTGCCGGTGATGCCCTTCGACGAGTACGCCGACATCCGCCGTGCCGAAGCCTCGGTCGGCCAGGTCGACATCCTGGGGGTCGACATCCAGGCGGACCAGCTCGAGATCGTCATCGTCCTCGGCGGTGACGGCACGATCCTGCGCGCCGCCGAACTCGTCCGGGGCACCGGTGCCCCGATCGTGGGCGTGAACCTCGGCCACGTCGGCTTCCTCGCCGAGAGCGAGCGGGACGGCCTGACCTCGACGGTCGAGCGGGTCCTCGCCGGCGAGTACCACGTCGAGGAACGCGTGATCTTCCAGGTCGACGTGGTCGTCGGGCAGAAGGTCGCTCTACACGTCCTGGGCGCTCAACGAGGCGACGATCGAGAAGGCCTCGCGGGAGCGCATGCTCGAGGTCGTGACCGAGGTGGACGGGCGCCCGTTGTCGTCCTTCGGCTGCGACGGGGTCGTCATCTTCCACGCCGACCGGGTCCACGGCCTACTCGTTCTCCGGCGGCGGTCCCATCGTGTGGCCGGACGTCGACGCGCTGCTCATGGTGCCGCTCAGCGCCCATGCCCTGTTCGCCCGTCCGATCGTGGTGGGCCGGACCGCGTCCTCGCGGTCGAGGTCCTGCGGCGGACGAGCGGCGTCGGAGTGCTCTGGTGCGACGGCCGGCGGACGGCACGACCTGCCCCCCCCCCCCCCCGCCCGGCGCTCGTGTCGAGGTGCGCGGTCGCCGGACCCGGTGCGTGTCGCGCGCCTCAAGGACGCTCCGTTCACCGATCGGCTCGTGGCCAAGTTCCAGTTGCTCCGTCGCCGGGTGGCGCGGCCCGCAGCAGGACGACGAGGACCAGCAGTGATCGCCGAGGGCTGCGAGGTCGCGCTGTGATCGAGGAGATCCAGATCTCCGACCTCGGCGTGATCGGTGAGACCACGCTCGAGCTCGGCCCCGGCTTCACCGTCGTGACCGGCGAGACCGGTGCGGGGAAGACGATGATCGTCACCGCCCTCGGACTCCTGCTCGGTGCCCGGGCCGACGCGACCTCGGCCGTCGCGGTGCATCGAGCGCCGTCGTCGAGGGCCGCTGGCACGTGCCGGACCACGACGCCGTCGCCGAGCGCGTCGAGGACGCCGGCGGCACGGTCGAGGACGGCGAACTCATCCTGACCCGCACCGTCTCGGCCGAGGGCCGCAGCCGGGCCACGGTCGGCGGCCGGAGCGCCCCGGTGGCGGTGCTCGGCGAGCTCGCCGACCAGCTCGTCACCGTGCACGGGCAGTCGGACCAGATCCGCCTGACCTCGGCGACCGCCCGGCGTGCGGCGCTCGACGGCTTCGGTGGTTCCGCGCTCGAGAAGGTCCTGCGGCGGTACGTCTCGGCGTACGACACGCGGCAGCACACGGGCGACCTCGAGACCCTCACCCGTGACCGTGACGACCGCCTGGCCGAGGCCGAGCGGCTCCGCGCGGCGTCGGACGAGATCGAAGCCGCCGACCCGCAGCCCGGCGAGGACGTCGAGCCCGGCGAACGCGCCGATCGCCTGGGCAACCTCGAGGAACTCCGGCCGTCCGCCGGGCTCGCCCACGAAGCGCTGGGCGTCGAGCGAGTCCCTCGACGGTGTGCAGGACGTGGTGGGGCTCGTCGAGGCCCGCCCGCCGGGCGATCGAGCGTGTGGCCGGCTCCGACGCGGCTCTCCAGCCGGTGCTCGAACAGCTGACGGAGCTCGGGATCCAGGCGAGCGAGGCCTCGGCGAGCCTGTCGAGCTACATCGGGTCGCTCGAGCCGGATGCCGGACACGACCTCGAACTCATCAACGAGCGTCGAGCGCTCCTGGCCGGGCTGACCCGCAAGTACGGCGACACCATCGACGACGTCATCGCGTACGGACAACGCGCGAGCGACCGCCTGCTCGAACTCGACGGTGACGACGACCGGATCGTGGCGCTGCAGGCGGCGGTCGAACAGGACGAACAGGCACTCGCGGCCGCCGCCGCCGCCCTCACCACAGCCCGTACGAAGGCTGCGACGGACCTCGCGAAGCGCGTGACGGCGGAGCTGAAGACCCTCGCGATGGCCGGTGCGACCCTGGTGGTCGAGGTCACCGACGCCGGCGAGTACCGGCGGCACGGACGCGACCAGGTGTCGATCCTGCTCCAGCCGCACTCCGGCACGGATCCGCGGCCGATCAGCAAGGGCGCCTCGGGTGGCGAGCCTTCACGCGTGATGCTCGCGATCGAGGTCGTCATGGCCGGCAGCACCACCGTGCCGACGTTCGTCTTTCGACGAGGTCGACGCCGGGGTAGCGGCGCCGCGGCGATCGAGATCGGGCGGCGGCCGGCGAAGCTGGCGGAGCGCACGCAGGTCATCGTCGTCACGCACCTGGCGCAGGTCGCGGCGTTCGCGAACAACCACCTCAACGTCGTGAAGGACGCCAGCGGTGCGGTGACCTTCGTCGAGACGTGCGGCGGCTCGAGGGCGAGGAGCGCCTGCAGGAGATGGCGCGGCTGCTCTCGGGGCTCGGGGACAGCGCCAGCGGCATCGAACACGCGCGCGAGCTGCTCGACGTCGCCGGCCAGAAGGCCTGACAGACGGACAGACCGACAGACGGACACGGACAGGCGGACAGGCGGACAGACGGCCGGAAGGCGGGGCCGAGCGGGGCCCGAACACCCGGCCACCCGCCCGCGCAACGCCCAGGGCGAACCGAGGTCGCGCCTCCCGGCAGTTCTGACGTACGATGGAATCCCGTGGCGGACACTCTCAGCAGCGGTACCCAGGCAAGCACCCAGAACTCGAACACCCCGACCCCGAAGGTGACGAAGCAGATCTTCGTGACCGGCGGGGTCGTCTCGTCTCTCGGCAAGGGCCTGACGGCCGCGAGCCTCGGCAACCTCCTCACGGCACGGGCCTCAAGGTCGTCATGCAGAAGCTCGACCTGTACCTCAACGTGGACCCGGGCACGATGAACCCGTTCCAGCACGGCGAGGTCTTCGTGACCGACGACGGGGCGGAGACGGACCTCGACATCGGGCACTATGAGCGCTTCCTCGACATCAACCTGTCGCAGTCGGCCAACGTGACCACCGGTCAGGTGTACTCGACGGTGATCGCCAAGGAGCGTCGCGGCGAGTACCTCGGCGACACGGTCCAGGTCATCCCGCACATCACGGACGAGATCAAGCGTCGGATGCGCGAGCAGGCGCAGAACGACCCGCAGCCCGACGTCATCACCGAGGTCGGCGGCACGGTCGGCGACATCGAGTCGCAGCCCTTCATCGAGTCCGCTCGTCAGGTGCGGCATGAGCTCGGCCGCAACAACGTCTTCTTCGTGCACGTCTCGCTCGTGCCGTTCCATGAACGCCTCGGGCGAGCAGAAGACGAAGCCGACGCAGCACTCCGTCGCCGCGCTCCGCTCGATCGGCATCCAGCCCGACGCGCTCGTGCTGCGGTCGGACCGCCCGGTGTCGGAGTCGAACAAGCGCAAGATCGCGCTGATGTGCGACGTGGACGAGGACGCCGTGGTGAACGCCGTGGACGTCCCCTCGATCTACGACCTGCCGACGCTGCTGAACAACCAGGGCCTCGACCAGGTCATCGTCGACGCGCCCTGGCTCGACGCCGGTCCGGTGGACTGGACCGCGTGGACCCCGGTCCTGCGTGCCGTGCACGAGCCGAAGAAGGCCGTCACGATCGCGCTGGTCGGCAAGTACATCGACCTGCCCGACGCGTACCTGTCCGTCACCGAGCGCTCCGCGCAGGGCTTCGCGCACGACGCGAAGGTCACGCTGAAGTGGGTCGTGTCGGACGACTGCACCACGCCCGAGGGTGCGGCGAAGCAGCTCGGCGACGTCGATGGCATCTGCATCCCGGGCATTCGGGGTGCGCGGCATCGAGGGCAAGCTCGGCGCGCTGAAGTTCGCGCGCGAGCAGGGCATCCCGACGCTCGGCCTGTGCCTCGGCCTGCAGTGCATGGTCATCGAGTACGCCCGGCACGAGGTCGGCCTGACCGACGCGTCGAGCACCGAGTTCGACCCGGAGACCTCGACCCCGGTCATCGCGACGATGGCGGAGCAGGTCGACATCATCGCCGGTGGCGACCTGGGCGGCACGATGCGCCTGGGCCTGTACCCGGCGTCGTTCACGGAAGGCTCGCTGGCGGCGGAGCTGTACGGCGCGCCCGAGGCCTCCGAGCGGCAATTCGTGGCCACCGCCAGCGAGGTGAACAACAAGTGCGCGTCAAGGAGCAGATCGTGGACGCCGGCCTGGCCTTCGGGCACGTCGCCCTGACTGCACTTGGTCGAGCTATGTCGAGCTGCCGCGCGACGTGCACCCGTTCTACATCGCCACGCAGGCGCACCCGGAAAGCTCCGCTCGCGTCCGACCGACGCGCACCCGCTGTTCGCGGGGCCCGTCGTCGCCGCGATCGAGCGGCACGAGGCGCAGTCCAGCCTCTTCGACCCGCAGACCGAGGAGCAGGTCGCGTAAGCGCCGGTCCCCACGGCCGGACGGGGCGAGCGGCGCCAAGCTGGCACCGCGCCTCCCGACCGCTCCTGGGGTCAGCGCCGCGTCAGGGGCGCGTGCCAGGATGGGGACGTGACTGACGCGCCCCTTCCTCCGACGAATCCGCCTTCCTTCGAGGTCACCGACTCCACCGTCGTCTACGAGGGGGCGGTGTGGGACATCCGTCGTGACACCATCGCCTACAACGGCGACTCGATGGTCCGGGAGTACGTGGACCACACGGGCGCCGTCGCCGTGTACGCCGAGGACGACGAGGGCCGCGTCCTGGTGATCCAGCAGTACCGACACCCCGTGCGGCTGCGCGACTGGGAGCTGCCCGCGGGCCTGCTCGACATGGAGGGCGAGGACCACCTCACCGCCGCACAGCGCGAGCTGGGTGAGGAAGCCGACCCCGAGGCCGACAATGGGAGCCGCTCGTTCGCTACAACACGTCGTCGGGTGGCAGCGACGAGTTCATCCAGATCTACCGCGCGCGCGGAGTGCGTGCGACCGCGTCGGCGTTCGAGCGCGAGGCCGAAGAGGCCGACATCGTGACGCGGTGGGTGCCGCGCTCCGAGGTGATCGACGGGATCTTCGCGGGTCGGCTCAACAACTCCGCCCTTCGTCGCCGCGCGGCCCTCGCCGTCGAGGCGATCGAGCAGCGCGCGGGAAGCGGAGCGGGCGAAGTCGGCTGCGCAGGGGCTGCGGGACTGCTGCTCGACGTCGGGACGTCGGACGCACGAGCCGGAAGCGGTGACGCTCGACGGCGACGTCCTGGTGGTCACCGCGGTCGATGGCAGCGATGCCTGGCGGACCACCTCGTACGGGTTCGTGCACGACTCCTAGCACGCGTTGCTTGCAGCCGATCGCCGGACGGTCCTCGGTCGAGGTGTCGTTCGTCCTCGACTACACGGAGCAGTTCGACCAGGCCGGGGTGTTCCTCCGCGTCGACGACCACACGTGGATCAAGGCGGGGGTCGAGTTCTCGGACGGCGTGCCGCAAGCTGGGTGCGGTCGTCACGCGGGAGTTCTCGGACTGGTCGGTGGCGCCTGTGGCCGAGTGGGCCGGACGCGTCGTGACGGTCCGAGCGAGTCGTGACGGCGACGCCGATGATGGTGCGGGCGTGGGCGGAGGGCGAGGAGCTGCGGCTCGTAGTGGGTCGCGTACCTCGACCTGGATGCCGTGGTGTCGGCGGGGCTGCTGTGCGCCGCGCCGACGCGGGCCGGGCTGACCGTGGCGTTCACGGGGTACCGGGTGGGCGAGCCGGACGGGTCGCTGCACTGAGCGGGTGGGGTCGCTCTCGGTGAGGGTTCGGTCGTTCTGCGGCTAGCCTCGTGACGTGATGCCCCTCGACCGCGCGACGGAGACGTACCTGCGGCACATCGCGATCGAGCGTGGGCTCTCGCAGCACACCCTGTCGGCGTACCGGCGCGATCTCGCCGATGTTCGCCGACTGGTTTGAGCGATGGCACTGGTCGTCGACCTCCGACGGGCCAGACCGAGCCGGGGGCGCGGCCGCTGCTTCGACGACGTCGTGCCCGGATCGCCCGCGCTGACCTCGCGGGGTTCGTCGAGATACCTTGGCGACCCGGCCGTCGGGCCCCCTCGCACGGCGGTCGATTGCCCGATGCTCAGGCTCCGTCCGGTCGTCCACGGCGCTCGCCGCCGCGGCGGGCTGGCTCCCGCTCGACCCCGGCGCGTCCAGTGCGACCGCCGAAGGTCTGCGATGTGGCTGCCGAAGGCGATCTCCGTGCACGACATGGAGCGGCTGCTCGGGAGCGGCGGGTGACCTCCTCGACGACGACCCCGTGCAGCTGCGCGACCGGGCCCTGCTCGAGCTGCTCTACGCCACGGGGGCGCGCATCTCCGAGGCGGTCGGCCTGTCGGTGGACGACGTGACGACGCTGTCGGACGACTCGGCGCCGGATGCTGACGGGCCTCGCCGTGGTGAAGGCTCACCGGGCAAGGGCAACAAGCAGCGCGTGGTGCCGCTCGGCAGCTTCGCCCGGGCGGCGATCGATGCGTACCTGGTGCGGGGCGCGACCGGTGTTCGCCGCGCGGGGAACCTCCACACCGGCACTGTTCCTCGGTGCTCGGGGAAGCGCGGCTATCGCGGCAGAGTGCCTGGCTCGTGATCCAGGCGGCGAGCGGTCACGCGCCGAGCTCGCCGACCACGTGTCGCCGCACACCTTCCGGCACTCGTTCGCGACGCACCTGCTCGAGGGCGGGGCCGACGTGCGGGTCGTGCAGGAGCCGCTCGGGCACGCGAGCGTCGCGACGACGCAGATCTACACGATGGCTGACGGCGGACATGCTCCGGCGACGTGTACCAGACGTCGCACCCGCGGGCGCGGCGGTAGCTGGCGCGGGCGGGCGCCGCTGTCGTGCGTCGAGCGTCCTCGCGTCGAGGGAGCAGGAATCGTCGTGCTGGTCTCGATCGACCTCGGACGATTTCTGCGCCCTCGACGATCGTCCGCGCGGGCGAGCGACGACTCAGGAACAGGTGGAACTGCGTCGATGCAGCCACCGCGGCCGTCGCCACGGCCACGACGAGGGCGCTCGCCGAAGCGCTGCGGGCGACGACTCGCCAGCCGCCCGTCGCTACCCGGACGGAGCAATCCCGACGACCCCGCAGAAGAGCGCCGCGAACACTGCGCTGCAGAGCGCCCCCAGGGGTTGAACAATGACCGAGGCCGCCGCCAGCAGGACCGCCAGCGACGAGAACACGCTGACACGGTGCACCCGCGAGCCGCCGGACGCCCACGACACGGTCTGCACCACCGAGGGCTGGACGGAGAACGACGGCCCGACCGGCGTCACGACAACCGGCACGATCGACTCCGCGCGGCTCGGCAGCACGCGGGTCGCCGCTCCCCCAGGCGTGACCGTCCCACCAGCGCAGGCGACTGGCGTGTACTTGCGGGTCCGGGAACCAGCCGGCGGCCGGCAGTGTCACTGGTGCTCCTCGAGGTGCGGCGGATGGTGCTCCTCGACGCTACGGGTGCGCGAGGAGCCGCCACAGTCCCATCCCGGGTGCCGGCAGGGTAGGGGGACCGTCAGTCGTCCGAGGCGACCACGACCGACACCCGGCGCGCGCTACGGTCGATCACGACGAACTCGTGGAAGCCGTTGCCGCCCGTCACCCAGCCGTAGTCGTGCTCGCACTCGGGACCGGGGTCACGCAGCCGGTACAGGGCCCTGAAGCCGAGTCCGTCGATCACGTCGTCGAGGCCATGGACGACCTCCTCGGGCTGCCGGAAGTCCGGGGTCGGGTCCAGTCCTGCTCGGCCGACCACCTCCCGGATGACACGGCCGCCTTCGGCGACGGCTGTCCGCTCGAACGAACCGGCGGTGATGCTCTGCAGGGTCCACCGTCCGTGCACGGCGACGTGGCCGTCGGTGTTGCGCCCGGGGAACGGCGCCGCGTAGTCGTGCGCCACGTTCCAGTCCGCCGAGAGCAAGCGAACTGGAGTACTTCGTCGCCGGACACCTCCGCCGAGCCGGTCAGGCTGAAGTGGGTTCGTTGCACCCACATGCGGGTGCCCGCGCGCGAGGTGGACGAGGTTCGGACCCTCCAGCACGACCCCCACGGCCGCGACCTGGTCGGTCAGGCCGGGACGGGCGCCGCGTCGACCTCGGTGAAGACGTCCTTCACCGCGGCGAGCAGCCGGGCGTTGAAGTCGACGCCGAGCTGGTTCGGCACGCGTGACGAAAGCACGGTGTCGGCGGCACGGACGGCCTGGTCTCGCCGCGAGCTCCGCGACGAGGTCCTCGGGCGACCCGATGTACGAGCGGCCGAAGCGGGCGAGTCCGCCGTCGAGGTGTCCGACCTGGTCCTGCCCCTCGACCTGGGCTCGGACGCCGAAGTAGTGCCGGGACTCGTCGTCGATGATCGGGATGATGCTGCGCGAGACGGAGACGTGCGGGGTGCGCTCCCAGCCCGACTCCGCCCACACTCGACGGAAGCGCTCGATCTGCTCGGCCTGCAGCTCGTCGAACGGCACGCCGGTGTCCTCGGTGAGGAGCGTCGACGACATGAGGTTCATGCCCTGCTCAGCGGTCCACTCCGCGGTCGCGCGGGAGCCCGCGCCCCACCAGATGCGGTCGCCGAGGCCGTCGGAGAGCGGCGAGATCGGCAGGACCTTGACCGAGCCGGTCATCTGCGGGTTCGCGTTCGCCATCGGCTCGCCGAAGATCGCGCGGCGGAACACGTCGGTGTGCGACCGCGCCATGTCGCCGCCGTTCTCGTCGGAGGCGTCCGGCACGTAGCCGAACTGCTGGTAACCGGCGAGGGTGGTCTCGGGTGACCCGCGGGAGACGCCGAGCAATTGCAGTCGTCCGCCGGAGATCAGGTCGGTCGCCGCGGCCTCCTCTGCCATGTAGAGCGGGTTCTCGTAGCGCATGTCGATGACGCCCGTGCCGATCTCGATGCGGCTGGTGCGGGCGGCGATCGCCGAGAGCAGGGGAACGGTGCCGGCCGGCTGCGGCGCGAAGTGGTGCGGACGCGGAAGTAGAGTCGTCCACGCCCGCCTCCTTCTGCGGCGACCGCGAGGTCGATTGCCTGCACGAGCGCCTCACGCCCGCTGCGCACCTTCGACCCCGGTACGTCGCGCCAGTGTCCGAATGACAGGAACCCGATCTTGGTCATGTCGATACGAACGCATCCGACGCCGGAGCCATTCCTCGCGACTACCGTGTCCGGCATGGACGACCCCCGCGCGGCTCTCGACGCCGAACGCACGCAACGAGTGGCTCCTCGCCGACGTCGAGCGGAGCATGCGCGACGTGAGCGACGCCCGGCAGGACGCCAACTCGGACGACGAGCAACGACCCGGAGGGCGCGACGCTGGCGTGGGAGCGTGGTTCGCTCGGGGCGGTCCGTGACGACGCGCGCGAGCGGATCCGTCTGGTCGACGCCGCGCTCGCGCGGCTCGACGCGGGCACCTACGGGCGGTGCGCCGTCGGCGGGGAGCCGATCCCGGAGGCCCGTCTCGCCGCCGTCCTGCTGGGCCGCGACGTGTGTTGCACACGCATGACGCGCCTCCAGGCTGTCACGACCTGACGGACGGGAGGCGCGAGTCGGCGCCGTCACGCACCTCCCGTCATGCGCACCCGTGTGTCCACCGCGTGCGCCGCGGATTCCCAGCCGGGAGCCCTACCGTTTCGGCATGGAAGGCGACCCGGAACGAGCGAGCCGTCGAGTCCGGCCTGATGACGCTCCTCGTCAGCGCTTCCAGTGGTTCGCACCTCGATGCGCGCCTGGATCCGACGCGCGTCTCCGTACGTGCACCTCTTCTACAAGGTGCTCATCGGGATCGTCGGCGGGCTGGTCGTCATCATCGGACTGATCCTGGTGCCCCTGGCCGGGCCCGGGCTGGCTTCGCTCGTATTTCATCGGTCTGACCGTCCTGGCCAGCGAGTTCCACTTCTTCCACAAGATCATCGTGTGGCTCAAGGCGGCAGCTGCACCGCTTCTGGGACTGGGCGAAGCGGCACGGACCGAAGCGTCTGCGTGACGCCGCCGACTGGGGCAAGGCCGACGTCGACGCTGCGCACACCGGCGCCGCGCGGATCGTCGGGTGCGCGCTCGCGCTCGCGGGACGAACTCGGCGCGGCCGGGGCACTAGCCATCAGCTGGTGCGAGGCTGATCACTCCGTGCGGCTGCTGTGGCCTCGCACCATGTGGTCAACCTCGCACCAAACGGGTGCCGGACGGCGGGTGCCGGGCGGCGGGGTGCCGGACGGCGGGCGCGCTCTAGTCGGTGGGGGCGACCCGGATCGTGCCGGTGGCGGTGCGCTCGACGGCGGCCGGCGCGGCCGCCTCCTCGACGGTGGCGGCCTCCTTCGACGTGAGTTGCAGCACGAGGGCGACGACCGCGGCGAGGACGATGAACCCGCCGTACCCGGCGATGACGGGCACCGAGGCCGATCGAGGGCTCGAGCAGGCCACCGATGACGGCGGGGACACCGAACGCCAGGTAGCTCACGACGTAGATCGTCGACAGGAGCCCCGCGCGGTGGGTCAGGGCCGCGGTCGCGAGCAGCACTTCGGAGCGGCGCCTGGAACCCGGCACCGAAGCCGACGCCGGCGATCGCGCTGCCGATCACCAGGCCCGGCAGGAGGAGTGCCATCACGAACGCGACGGTGACGACCGGTCCGAGCACGAGGGCGACGAGGCCGATCAGCACGGCCTTGCGGGCGTCCATCCGCCGGATCGTGAGCCCGGTGAGCGCACCGACACCGGTGACGACGGCGATGAGCGCGCCGGCGGCGAAGTGGTTCTCGATGCCGAACACGGCGCCGAGGGCGGACGGGACGAGTGACAGGAACATCCCGCCGAGGGCCCAGCTGGCGACGAGGGAACCGGCCACGCTGCGGAACAGGCGACGCGAGGTCCGGGGCACGCTGATGCGCGGGCGCAGGGAACGGAGCGCCCGGGTCGGGGTGACGCGCTCGGGGACGACCACGAGCGCGATCACCATGAGGACGAGCAGGGCGCCGAAGAGGACGTACACGAGCTGTTCGGGCGCGGGACCCCACTCGACGAGGGCGCCGCTCGACAGTGCTCCGGTGGCGAGGGTGATCGGCGGGATGACGCCGTTCAGCACGCCGGCCAGCGCGGGGTGCCGCTCGAGCGAGTTGTCGATGAGCGCGGCACCGAGCGCGCCGATGAGCAGACCGACCGAGACGCCCTGCACGATGCGGTCGACGATGAGCGCGCGACGCCGTCCGCCACGGCGAACAGACCGAGGGAGAGGCGACGCCGAGCCCGCCGACGACGAGCACCGGCTTCCGACCGACGTGGTCGGAGAGGCGACCGGCGACGAGCAGGCTCGCGAGCAGTCCGGCGACGTAGATCGCGAAGACGCCGGTGAGCATGAGCGGGGTGAGGTGCCACTCAGCGGCGTACACGGGGTAGATCGGCGACGGGACCGCCGACGAGGCGACCGAGACCAGGAGCATCGCCGCGAGGATCCAGAACCCGGCGACCAGAGCGAGCTGGATTGCGCCATGGGCGCCCCTTCCTTCGTGCGCCTCGGGACGCTGATGTACGACTGCATTGGTACAGGAGATGGCTGTACGACGCAAGTCGTACTGTGAGGGGAACGGTAGAGCGTCCCGTCCATGCCCGCGCACGTGGAAGCCCCCGAACACCCGCCGCAACCGTCGGTGGCGGAGATGGACCTCCCGGTCGTGATGGACGCCCTGAGCGACCCGATCCGGCTCGCGATCCTGCACCGCTACCTGGTCGACGCCGCCGGCGGATCTGCAGCTGCGGCTGGGTCGGCATCGACCGGCCGAAGTCCACGCTGACGCACCACTTCCGCGTCCTGCGCGAGGCCGGGCTCCTCGAACAGCACCAGGAAGGGCTCACCCGCTCGAGCCGCGCCCGCATCGAGGACGCCGAGCAGCGGTTCCCCGGTCTGCTCGACCTCGTGTTCGCCTGGCAGGTCCCCGCGGCCCTGATGCGCGACGAGGTCCCCGCGTGAGCGGCGGACCGGCCCTGGTGCACACCCTGCCGACGATCGTCGCGGAACCCGCGGTCACCGAGGCGCTTCGTCACGACCTCACCGCCGCCGGCTTCACCGTCGACCGGCTCGACGCGCTCTGGGGCGCGGAGGCAGCCGCGTCGCTGCACCGCGGCTCCGGCGTCGCCGCGCTCCGTGCCCTGGGTGGGCGCGACACCACCCCGCTGAGCACCCTCGCCACCCTGTTCGTCCTCGGCCTGCCGGCGCCCGGCGCCGACGCCGCGGCGGCCTTCCCCGAAGCCGGACTCGACGCCGCCGTCGCGGCCGGCCTCGTGCGCTACGGCGTCACGGCCGACGCGGTGCACCCCGCGGTCGACCTCCGCCCCTACGCCTTCGTCGACGACCTCGGCGCCGGCAGCTGGTGGATCGTGTCCGACCTCGGGGAGCTCGCGCTCGGCACGGCCCTCGGCGAGGAGCACGTCCTCGGCATCGGCGGTGCCACCACGACGCTGTCCGGCCTGCAGGTCCCCGTGCCCGTCCGCCGGGTGCTCGACCTCGGGACCGGCTGTGGCATCCAAGCCATGCACGCGCGGCGCTTCGCCGACGAGGTCGTCGCCACCGACATCTCCCGTCGTGCGCTCGACATCGCCCGGTTCAACGCGCAGCTGAACGGCATCGACGGCATCGACTTCCGGTTCGGTTCGCTGTTCGAGCCGGTCACGGGGGAGCGCTTCAACCGCATCGTCTCGAACCCGCCGTTCGTCATCACCCCGCGCCGCGAGGGCGTGCCCTCGTACGAGTACCGCGACGGCGGCATGGTCGGTGACACCCTGGTCGAGACCGTGCTCCGGGGCCTCGCGGACCACCTCGAGCCCGGCGGGACCGCCCAGCTGCTCGGCAACTGGGAGTACCGCTGGGGCTCCGACGGGCTCGACCGCGTGCGCGCCTGGTTCGCCGACACCGGGCTCGACGTCTGGGTCATCGAACGCGAACGCCAGGACCCCGCCGCGTACGCCGAGACGTGGATCCGCGACGGCGGTACGAAGCCCGGCACCGCCGAGTTCGACGGTCTGGTCGACGCGTGGCTCGACGACTTCCACGATCGGCGGGTGACCGGCGTCGGCTTCGGCTACGTCGTGGTCCGGAAGCCACGGCCGGGAGGCACGTCCTGCCTCCGCCGCTTCGAGCGCGTCCCCGAGACGCTCGGCTCCAACCCCGCGGGGCTCGGCGCGACCGTCGCCCGGGTCCTCGACGCCGCCGCCTGGCTCGGCGCGCACGACGACGAGGCGCTCGCCGCGGCGCACCTCCGCGTCGCCGGTGACGTGACCGAGGAACGCTTCTACTGGCCGGGCAACGACGACCCCACGGTGATGACGCTCGTGCAGGGCGGCGGGTTCGGCCGACGGGTCGACGCGGACACGGCGCTCGCCGCGTTCGTCGGTGCGTGCGACGGTGACTTGTCCGTCGCGGCGATCATCGGCGCGATCGCCCAGATCACCGGGGCGGACGAGGGGGCGCTGACGGCGGACCTGCTGCCACGCGCCCGTGACCTCGTGCTCGACGGCTTGCTGCTCCCCGCCTCGACTCTGCCCCCGCCCGCAAAACGCAACTGTGGCGGTTGCTCGCAGGGCTGTGTCGCTGCGAGCAACCGCCGACGTTGCGTTTTGCGGAAGGGGCGGGGCGGGGCGGGGCGGGACCGGCGGGCGGGCGTCAGGCGCGGTGGTTGCGCCAGGTGTGCTCGGGGCGTAGCCGAGCAGCTCGCGCGCCTTCTCGGAGGACAGCAGCGAGCTGACGCCGTCGATGTCCGCGCGGCGCTCGATGTCCGGCACGAACTGCTCGACGAGCTCGATCGTCGGGGTGTCCATGACGGTGTCCGGGCTCGCGATGACGAACGCCTCGAAGCCGGTGAGCTCCGCCTCGAGCGACTTCCGGACGGCCTGGGCGCCGTCCCGTGAGTCGATGTACGACCACAGGTTGAAGGTCTTCGCCTCGGGGCTGGCGTCCCACGGGAACGCCGGGTAGTCCGACTCGTCCATGACGTTGGAGAACCGCAGGCCGATCATCTTCAGCTCAGGGTCCCAGCGGGTGAAGTGGCGAGCCATCTCCTCCTCCACGGCCTTGCCGAGGGAGTACGAGGACTGCGGGCGGACCGCGAAGTCCTCGTCCACCGGCAGGTACGGCGGGTGGTGCTCGCCCATCGGGATGCCGAGCAGGGTCTCGCTCGACGCCCACACGACGTTCTTGATCTTCGCGGCCCGTGCGGCGTGGAAGACGTTGATCGACGACGTCACGTTGTTCGTGATGAGGGCGACGTCGGGCACCTGCCCGGGAGCCGGGACCGCCGCCAGGTGCACCACCGCGTCGACGTGGTCGTACCGGTCGTCGACGCCGAGCAGGACGTTCAGGACCTGGCCGTGGTCGGTCAGGTCGGTGCGGACGAACTGGACCCGCTCGGGCTTGTCGGGGGAGGGCACGCGGTCGACCAGGACCACGTCGTACCCGTGCGCATCGAGGTCGCGCACCACCGCTCGTCCGAGCTTGCCGCTGCCACCGGTCACCACTACACGCGTCATCGCGTCACTCCACATCGTCGTCGGGAGCCCCATCTTGCCGTGCGCGCCCTGGACGCAACCAGGCACTGGCGGTACCTGCCCGTCGGGGCTCGCCGCGCCTCCCGGCTAGGCCGACGCGACCGTCTGCGCGATCGCGAGCCGCGCGACCAGCTCGACGTGCTGCGCCATGTCGCGCGTCGGGTCGTACAGCCACTGGATCTGCATGCCGTCGGACACCGCGAGCAGCACGCTGGTCAGCTCGACGGGGTCGACGTCGGCGCGGAGCCGACCGTCCTCCTGCATGGCGCGGAAGTCGGCGGAGAGGTCGCGCCGGCTGCGCTCGTAGCGTTCGCGGAAGTACTCGTGCGCCGGGTGCTCCGGGTCGGTCGCTGCAGCCGCGGACAGGTTCACGAACATCTGCACGAGCCCGGGAACCTCGGTGTTGTGCCGACGATCGCCGCCAGCAGGGCAGCGGGGTCCTCGGCGTGCCAGTCGTGCGCGAGGTCGATCTCGTCACGGCGCCGGAGGATCTCGACCCAGAGCTCGTCCTTCGAGTCGAAGTAGTGCAGGAGCCCGGCCTGGGTCAGGCCGACCGCGTCGGCGATGTCCTTGATGCTCGTGCGACGGAAGCCCTGCTGCGCGACGAGGTCGAGCGCGACCGTGAGGATCTCCTCGCGCTTCGCGATGCCCTTCGCGTACGAACCCCGTCGTGCCATGGCAGGACCCTACCGCCCGCCGTCGATCCGCAAAACCTAGCGGTAGTTGGTTTTGGTGGTACGGTGGCCGGAGCCGCCGACGGAGGCGTGCGAGTCACCGACGTCGGTGGCGTACCCGAGAGAAGGCTGCGGGTGGCCAACGACGCCCTGACCGTTTCCGACACCCCGACTGCGGTCGCCCTGACCCACGGCCGCGGTGGACCGCTGATGTACACGCTCGGCATGCCGATCGCGATGCTCGGCCTGTACATCGCGCTGCTGCCGCCGGTGCTCGTCGCCATGGCGCTCAAGGTCGCCGAGATCGCGCCCGACAACCAGGCCGGTGTCCTCGGCCTGGCCCTCGGCATCGGCGCGTTCGCCGCGATGGTCGCCAACCCCCTGGCCGGTCGGTTCAGCGACCGGACCGCCGGGAGGCTCGGCATGCGTCGTCCGTGGATCATCGGTGGCACCGTGGTCGGCTTCGCGGCCCTCGTGGTCGTCGCGACGACGTCGTCCACCGTCGTGCTCGTGATCGGCTGGGGTGTCGCGCAGATCGCCTACAACGCGACCATCGCCGCGCTCACCGCCGTCCTGCCGGACCACGTCACCCGGTCCCAGCGCGGTCGCGTGGCGGCGCTCCTCGGGCTCGCGCAGAACCTCGCGCTGGTCGGCGGGACCTTCCTGGTGCAGCTGTTCTCCACCTCGGCGACGCAGATGATCGTCCCCGGCGCCATCGGCTCGGTCGTGGTCGTCCTCTACGCGCTGCTCTTCCGCGACCGTGTGCTGCCGAACCGTCCGACCTCGCGGCTCGGCATCGGGCAGCTCTTCGGTTCGTTCGTGTTCAACCCGGTGAAGCACCCCGACCTCGGCTGGGCCTGGCTGACGCGCTTCATGATGGTCGCGGCGCAGTACACGGCCGTGAGCTACCTGACCTACTTCCTCCGTGACGACATCGGGGTGAACGCCTCGAACCTGGCGAACGCGGTGTTCCAGGGCACGCTCTGGAACGTGGTCGGCATCGTCCTGACGTCGCTCGTCGCCGGCTGGCTGTCCGACAAGCTCGGCCGCCGGAAGCTCTTCGTCGCGGTCGCGGGCATCGTCGGCGTCGTCGGGCTCGTGATCATCGCTCTCGCGCCGTCGCTCGGCATGGTCCTGGTCGGCGAGTTCGTGATGGGCGCCGGGATGGGCGTCTTCTACGCCGTCGACCTGGCACTCATCACCGACGTGCTGCCGTCCGACGAGGACAACGCGAAGGACCTCGGCGTCGTCAACATCGCGCAGGCCCTGCCGCAGTCGATCGTGCCCGCTGCCGCCCCCGGGGTGATCGCCCTGACCGGCGGCTACAGCGGCTTCTTCATCACCGGCGCCGTCGTCGGGCTGCTCGGCATCGTCTCGGTGTCCCGCATCCGCGGCGTGCGCTGACCATGCTTCCCAGGCTCTGAACGAAAGGACCGACCACCGTGACTACCGTGAACGACGTGACCGCTGCCTCCAGTACGGACGAGCGCATCGACGCGCTCGTCGACCAACTGACCACCGACGAGAAGTGTGCAGCTGCTCACCGGGCGCGACTTCTGGACCACCTGGCCCATCGAGAAGATCGGGCTGCGCCGGATCCTGATGTCGGACGGGCCCTCCGGTGTCCGCGGCGAGGTGTGGGACGAGCGCAACCCGTCGCTGAACCTGCCGTCCGCGACCGCGCTCAGTGCGTCGTGGGACCGCGCGATCGCGAAGCGCTACGGCGCCGCCGCCGCAGTCGAGGCCCGCCGCAAGGGCGTCGACGTCGTGCTCGGCCCGACCATCAACCTGCACCGCTCGCCGCTGGGCGGCCGGCACTTCGAGGCCTTCAGCGAGGACCCGGTGCTCACGGGTGACCTCGCGGCGTCGTACGTCGACGGGGTGCAGGAGAACGGTGTCGCCGCCACCCCGAAGCACTACATCGCGAACGACTACGAGACCGACCGCTTCACGGCCTCGACCGAGGTCTCCGACCGTGCGCTGCGCGAGCTGTACCTGCTCGCGTTCGAGAAGGCCGTGGCCGAGGCGCACGCCTGGGCGATCATGTCGTCGTACAACGCGATCAACGGCGTCACGGCGTCGGAGCACGACCTGCTCGAGACGCCGCTCAACTCGGAGTGGGGCTTCGACGGCATCGTCGTGTCCGACTGGACCGGCGTGCGCTCGGTCGACTCGGCGAAAGCGTCGCAGGACGTCGCGATGCCCGGCCCGAACCCGTGGTGGAGCGAAGGGCCGCTGCTCGCCGCCGTGCAGTCCGGCGAGGTGTCGATGGCGGCGATCGACCGCAAGGTCCGCCGGATCCTCACCCTGGCCGCCCGCGTCGGCGCACTCGAGGGCTTCGAGCCCGTCGCCGCGTCCCCGGTGCACGTCGAGGACGGCATCGCGTTCGTGCGCGAGGCCGAGGCCGAGGGCGCCGTCCTGGTCCGCAACACCGGTGTCCTGCCGCTCGACGCCCCCGCCGTCTCGCGCATCGCGGTGATCGGCCACAACGCCGACCAGGCCCGCACGCAGGGCGGTGGCTCGGCCACGGTCGTGCCGTCGCAGGTCGTGTCGCCGCTGGACGGCATCCGTTCGGCGTTCCCCGGGGCGAGCGTGGACTACGCGATCGGCGCCGTCGTGCAGGAGGGCATCGCGGAGTTCCCGCTGTCCACCATCACGAACCCCGGCACCGGTGAGCCCGAGCGCGGGTCGCGTTCGTCAAGGACGGCGAGGAGCTGTTCGTCGAGGACCGCCGCGCGACGGCACTGTTCTGGTTCGGCGGCGACGCCCCCACGCGCGAGGCCGACCGGCTCGACATCACCACGACCTACACCGCCGAGTCGACCGGCACCGTGCGGATCGGCATCGGTGCGGCCGGCCGGTCGCGGATGTGGATCGACGGGGAGCTCGTGCTCGACGAGGACGTGCCGTTCGAGGGCGACCAGCTCGGCGCGGCGTTCCTCAACCCGCCGGCGCGCTCGGTGCCCGTGTCGGTGACCGCAGGGCAGGACATGGCGATCCGGATCGAGTACGACGTCATCCAGGACGAGACGCTCGGCGGGGTGCTCGCGTACCAGTTCGGCACCGAGCCCTCGGACGAGGACCCGGCGGCGCTCATCGACGCCGCCGTCTCCGCTGCCACCGGTGCGGACGTCGCCGTCGTCGTGGTCGGCACGAACTCGAAGGTGGAGTCCGAGGGCTACGACCGCAGCTCGCTCGCGCTGCCCGGGCACCAGGACGACCTGGTCCGTGCCGTCGCCGCCGCGAACCCGAACACGATCGTGGTCGTCAACGCCGGGTCGCCGGTGGAGATGCCGTGGCGGAACGACGTCGCCGCGGTCCTGCTCACCTGGTTCGGCGGGCAGGAGTACGGCAACGCCCTCGCCGACGTGCTCACCGGCGCGCAGGAGCCCGGCGGTCGCCTGCCCACCACGTGGCCGGTGGCGATGGCCGACGTCCCCGTGCTCGACGTCACCCCGGTCGACGGGAAGGTCGCGTACGACGAGGGCGTGCACATCGGCTACCGGGCCTGGCTGCGCGCCGGCGCCGAGCCGGCGTACCCGTTCGGGCACGGCCTCGGCTACACGACCTGGACGATCGACGGGGTCACGGCGACCCTGACCGTCCGCGAGGGCGACGCGGTGATCGTGACCGCGACGGTGGCGAACACGGGCGACCGGGCCGGCAAGCACGTGGTGCAGGTGTACGCCTCGCGGGAGGACTCCGCCGTCGACCGTCCGGTGCGGTGGCTCGTCGGGTTCGCCCCGGTCCGCCTCGGCGCGGGGGAGTCGACCGAGGTCTCGATCGACGTTCCGGCGCGGGCGTTCGCGCACTGGGGCGGCTCGTGGCAGTACGAGTCGGGCGCCTTCACACTGCACGTGGGTGCGTCGGTTGCTGACGTATCCGGGACAGTGGCCCTCGAATTGGAGTGATTCGTCCGGTTTCCGCGCTGACCTGATCTTCATTCAGTAGCATCTACTTGCGCCAGGCGGCTGGTTACCGTCGGCGTGCGCACCGAGAACGGGGTCGCCACGCGTGCGACACGGTCTCCTGATCCGGCCGATGGAGCCCTGGTGGCCCCGGTGCGTCAAGAATGCGTCCCGCGTCCGCGCGGGGACGCATTCGTTTTTCCTCACGTCAACCGATTGACTTCTTGCGGCGCTGGAGAAACGGGTGATCGATCGTCATGTTTCCCGGCCAGTAACCGCAAGTCAGTGTGACAAACCGCTCGGTAGGTGGAACGATGAGTGCACCATCCCGTGCGGATCAGGGACGAGATGGTCATCCGGCCGGGCTCCCGGGGACTCACCAACCTCGGCGCGGGCCCAGCCGGATGCCCTGGTCCTCGTGGGGAGTCTCGTCGGCCCCCTCGATGGTGGCTCAGCCCGCGTCGACCGCGGTTCAGCCCGCGACGCGGACGGCCGGCGCGATCTCCTCGGCGACGATGCGCAGGATGCGCTCGTGGGACGCCGCGTCGCCGTTCGCCGGCAGGGTGATGACGAGCTCGTCCGTCGCGGTGACGGCCGGGTCGGCGAGCAGGGCGTCGACGATCGCGGACGGCTCGCCGGAGAGCACCGTGCTGAACCGGAACGGCGGCGTGCCCGACAGCGGGCGACCCTCGTCGTCCATGCCGGCGGCGTACCCGGTGAGGAACTCCTCGTGCACGGCGCGGTCGTGGTCGTCGAGCAGCGGCACGACGATCCGGCCGACGGCGACCTTCGACGTGCGGTCGGGGTGCAACGCGGCGAAGCGCTCGCGGTACGCCGCGATCTGGTCCGCCTGCGCCTCGGCGAAGGGTGCGCCGGTGTCCTCGGTGTTGAGCGTCGAGCAGTGCAGCAGCAGGCCCTTCTCGGCCGTGCGCACCGCGGTTCCCATGCTGGCCGCCGCCCCACCAGACGCGGTTCCGGGCTCCGGGCTGAGCGGCTGGAGCGTCAGGTCGGCACCGGCGGGGATGCTCTCGTAGCCCTTGCCCGCGCTTCCGAGCGGTTCGCCCTGCAGGACCTCGAGCAGGCGTGCGGCCCGCGCCTCGGCCTCGTCGCGGAAGCTGCGCTCCGAGGCGCCGAACACCGGGTCGAGGATCGGTCCGTAGCCGGCGATGCCCGTGCTGATGCCGAGCTGCACGCGACCGCCGCTGAGCAGGTCGACCGTGCTGGCGTCCTCGGCGAGGCGCACCGGGTCCTCGTAGCGCATGCCGAGCACGGCGGTGCCGAAGCCGATCGTGCTGGTCCGCTGCGCCGCCGCCGCGAAGAACGTCATCGGGCTCGTCAGGAACGGCTCGAAGTGCCGCCCCCGGACCCAGCCGGTGCCGTAGCCGAGGGCCTCGGCGGTCTCGAACAGGCGGAGCCCGTCCTCGAGCGCGGGGCCGCGCCGGCGGTACCGCCGTGGTTCGGGATGAAGGAGAGGAAGCCGAGTTCGCGCACGACGCGAGTCTGTGCGCGCGTATCGACAAGCGCGCTGGTCCGGCACCGATCCGGACTGGAGGCACGTGGCGGCCCCGCACCGCGCCTCCAGTCGGTCCTGGTGTCACCTGGGAGGATGGACGCATGACGGACGTCACCACCCTGCCACCGCTCGTCGCGGCGCTCCCCGCGGCCGACGGCGGCGCCGTCGACCCCGACGAGGTCTACGAGGCGTTCGCCGCCTGGGCGGCCGAAGGGGGTCGCCCGCTCTACCCGGCGCAGGACGAAGCACTACATCGAACTCGTGTCCGGCAACAACGTGGTGCTCCAGCACCCCCACCGGCACGGGCAAGTCGCTCGTGGCAGCCGGAGCGCACTTCGCGGCGCTCGCCGAGGGGAAGCGCAGCTACTACACGGCACCGATCAAGGCGCTCGTCTCGGAGAAGTTCTTCCAGCTCGTCGACCTGTTCGGTGCCCAGAACGTCGGCATGGTCACGGGCGACTCGAGCGTCAACGCCGACGCACCCATCGTCTGCTGCACCGCCGAGATCCTGGCGAACCTCGCGCTCCGACAGGGGTCGGACGCCGACGTCGACGTCGTCGTGATGGACGAGTTCCACTTCTACGGCGACCCCGACCGCGGCTGGGCCTGGCAGGTGCCGCTGCTCGTGCTCGAGCGGGCGCAGTTCCTCCTGATGTCCGCGACCCTCGGCGACGTGACGACCATCGCCGACGACCTGTCGCGGCGGACCGGACGGCCGACGGCCCGCGTGACCGGTGTCTCGCGCCTCGTGCCGCTCGCGTACGAGTACGTGATGACGCCCGTGCAGGAGACCGTCGAGCGGCTGCTGGAGGAGGGCAAGGCGCCGATCTACATCGTGCACTTCGCGCAGGCCGCGGCGCTGGAACGTGCACAGTCGCTCATGTCGGCTCGCGTCGCTGATCGGGCGCGTCGTGACCAGATCGCGGAGGCGATCGTGGGCTTCCGGTTCAGCGCCGGCTTCGGACAGACCCTGTCCCGCCTGATCCGCGCCGGCATCGGCGTGCACCACGCCGGCATGCTGCCCAAGTACCGACGGCTCGTCGAGCAGCTCGCCCAGCGCGGACTGCTGCCGGTGATCTGCGGGACCGACACCCTGGGCGTCGGGATCAACGTGCCGATCCGCGCGGTGCTGTTCACCGGGCTGACCAAGTTCGACGGCACGAAGATGCGGCAGCTGTCCGCGCGCGAGTTCCACCAGATCGCCGGACGTGCCGGACGAGCCGGGTACGACACCGAGGGTGACGTCGTCGCCGAGGCCCCCGAGCACGACATCGAGAACGCCCGGGCCGTGGCCAAGGCCGGCGACGACCCGAAGAAGAGCAAGATCAAGCGGAAGAAGGCCCCCGAGGGGTTCGTCTCCTGGGGGCAGGCGTCGTTCGAGCGGCTGATCGGCGCCGAGCCCGAACCGATGGTGTCGCGGATGCGGATCACCCACGCGATGGTGCTCTCGGTCGTCGCCCGTGGAGGGGATGCCTTCGCGGACGTCCGGTCGCTGGTCTACGACAACCACGAGCCCCGGGCTCGGCAGCTCGCGATGGCCCGGCGGGCACTCGTCATCGCCCGGACCCTCATCAACGCGCGGGTGATCGAGAAGGTCGACGGCGCCTACCGACTCACGGTCGACATCGCGCCCAACTTCGCGCTCAACCAGCCGCTGTCACCGTTCGCGCTCGCCGCGTTCGAGCTGCTCGACCCCGATTCCCCCAGCTACGCGCTGGACATGGTCTCGATCGTCGAGGCGACACTGGACGACCCGCGAGCGATCCTGTCGCAGCAGCAGTTCAAGGAGCGCGGCGAAGAGGTCGCCCGCATGAAGCGCGAGGGCATCGAGTACGAGGAGCGGATGGAGCTGCTCGAGGAGGTCACGTGGCCCAAGCCGCTCAACGAGCTGCTCGAGGGCCGCGTACGAGGCGTACGCGGCCGAACAGCCCTGGGTCCTCGACTTCCAGCTGTCCCCGAAGGCCGTCGTGCGCGACATGTACGAGCGGGCGATGACCTTCGGTGACTTCGTGCGGTTCTACCAGCTCACCCGGTCCGAGGGGCTCGTGCTCCGCTACCTGTCCGACGCCTACCGCACCATGCGGCAGACCATCACCGAGGAACAGCGAACCCAGGAGCTCGACGACCTGATCGAGTGGCTCGGCGAGGTCGTGGAAGCAGACCGACTCCTCGCTCGTCGACGAGTGGGAAGCGCTCATGAACGGGGACGTGCTGCTCGCCGCTGAGGAGCACGAGGAGATCGCGCCGCCACAGCCCGCGCGGCTCACCGGCAACGTGCGGGCCTTCCGCGTGCTCGTCCGCAACGCGCTGTTCCAGCGGGTCCTGCTCGCCGCCGCGGACGACCCCGACGGTCTCGGTGAGCTCGACGCGCAGGACGGGTTCGACCGGTCCGCGTGGGACACCGTGCTCGAGGAGTGGCTACGAGTCGCACGACGAGGTCGGGACGGATGCCGACGCCCGGTCGATGCAGTACCTGGCGCTCGATGAGACGGGCGCGGCGTCGAGCCCGCGCGTGTGGCGGGCGCGGCAGACCTTCGCCGACCCGTCGGGGGACCGGGACTTCGGGTTCTCGGCGACGATCGACCTCGACGCCTCGGACGAAGCGGGCGAGGCCGTCGTGCGGGTGACCGAGATCGGCCGGTTCGACGGGTGGTCCGAAGTGGACGTGGACTGAACCCGTGGCGGTGACCGTGCGTGACCTCGGCGCGGACGACGTCGATGCGCTGCAGGGGCTGCTCGAGAGCGTCCCCGACTACGCCGAGCGGATCACCGGGTACCCGCCCGGGCCGTCGGACGGGCTCAGCGCGCTGCTGTCGGTGCCGGACGGGTTCGGGGCCGGCGGTCCGGGCGTCGGCGGCCGCGACGCCTCTGGGAAGTACGGCATCGGACTGTGGGACGGCGCACAGCTGGTCGCGTTCGCGGACGTGCTGATCGGGTACCCGTCGTCGTCGTTCGCCTTCATCGGCCTGCTCGTCGTGCGGGGCGACCGGCAGCAGGAAGGGCTCGGAGCGGCGATGCACCAGGCCGTCGTCGATCGTGCCCGCTCAGCACCGGGAGTCGCGCGGCTCCGGCTCGGCATCGTCGCGACGAACGCGGAGGTCGCGGAACCGTTCTGGCGGGCACTCGGCTACGAGCCGACGGGCGAACGGAAGCCGTACCGGTACGACCACCTCGAGAGCACCGTGGCGCTCTGGGAACGGCCAGCCTGACGACCGGGTAGGTTCGACGCCAGCCCCGGGCCGCCCGGTCGCGGGGCCATCGAAGGACACCCCACCGTGCGCATCGGATCGAGCATCGCCCTGATCGTCATCGGCGCCATCGTGGCGTTCGCCCTGAACATCCAGCTCGCGGGCATCGACCTGCGACTGATCGGCTACATCCTGATGGCGGCCGGCGTCGTGCTGCTCATCATCAGCCTCGCCGTGGCCTTCGGCGGACGCCGGACCACCACGACCACCCGCTCGGGCGTCGACCCGGCGTCGGGGGAACAGATCACGCGGCAGGACCGCCGCGACGGCACGTACTGAGTGACGCGCTCGCCGCGGTCGGTCGTTCGACCGGACGCGGCGGGCGTTCAGGTCGTTGCGGCGCTGCTCCAGAACGTCGCGGCGCTGGTCAGAACAGGGTCGCGGGCGGGGTCGCCTCGGGGAGCGCAGCCGGCTCGGTGACCTCGACACCGGGCCAGCCCAGGCCGTGCGGCACGTCGGTGCCCTGCTGGTACGCCGTCGCCGCACCGCGGGCGCGGACATCGGCGGCCTCGTTCATCTCGTGACCCATGTGGCCGCGCACCCACTCGAAGGTGACCTTGCGGCCCTGCAGCTCGGCGTCGAGCTCCTTGATGATCTCGACGTTCAGGACCGGCTTGCCGTCGGCCTTCCGCCAGCCCTTGCGCTTCCAGCCGGCGAGCCACTCGGTGCAGGCCTTGATGGCGTACTGGCTGTCGCAGAGGATGTGCAGCGGCTCGCCGGTGTCCTTCGTGGCACGCAGGAGCTGCAGCACGGCGGTGAGTTCGCCCTGGTTGTTCGTTCCTCGGGGCCAGCCGCCGGCTGCCCACCGGTCGTCGTCGACGTACCAGGCCCATCCGGCGGGGCCGGGGTTGCCGAGGGCTGAGCCGTCTGCTGCGGCGACGATCGTCACGGGGACCTCCTGCTGGTGCGAGTGCTGGTCAACCGTAACGGACGGCACCGACCCCCGTCGCTCAGCGCGCGGCCGGGTCCAGGTCGAGGACGGTGTCCTCGTAGATCCAGCCGTCGTTCCCGATCTGCATGGTCGGGTTCAGCCAGCGGAGCTCCGGGACGGTGATCCCGAAGCGCTTCGCGACCGTCGTCTGGTCGTCACCGTGGGCCACCTGGTACCGCGTGGGCGTGCCGTGCTGCCCGTCGTAGTGCTCGCCGTCCCGGTCGAACACGTACCCGTAGGCGCCGGGACGGGCCTTCCCCACGGTGACCCGCATGTCCGGGAACGGGTTCGGGATCTTCCAATCGAGCGTGCCGAGCCCGAGGACCGACCCGACCCAGGGCCGCTCGGCGTCGTCGCCGTTGCCGGACGGAGCGGGGACCAGGACCACGTCGTGCAGGAAGTCCGGGTGCTGCCCAGCCGTGCGCAGGGTCACGCCGGTGGGGACCGGCCCGGCGACGTCCCAGGTCGCCTGCCCCATCGCCTGGTTGTCCCAGTAGTCGCCGTACGCCGCCTTCCGCCGGAACTCGACCGTCATCGGCTGCGGCTCCGTCGTGTGGTAGCCGGAGAACTCCGCTTCGAACGTCCCTCGGTCGTCGGCGACGACGCGCACGTGGATCCGGGTGTCACCGCTCTTCGACACTGCCTCGGTCTCGGCGACGACGGTCCCCTCGGGGAAGGCCTGATCGGAGCTGGCCTGCTCGGTGCCGGGCGTCGCGTTCGGCCCAGGCGTCCCGCCGCCGCCGTCGACCGAGGCCTGCCGGGTCGGCTTCGGCACGCTGTCGTCCCCACCGAACGCCGTGCACCCGGTGAGCAGCAGCCCCGTCACCACCGTCCCGACGGCCAGCGCCGTGGCCGTGCGTCCCCGTCGCGTCGTTGCTCGTTGCATCGTCGTTCCCCCTCGCCGAGATCGTAGCGAGCATCCCGGCCCCGACCCGGACGTCGTGACCGAACTGGTACCCCGGGACCCACGGACTACCGTCCGTGCCATGAGCGACAGCATCCCGAACGCACCCGGCCCCGAACCGTCCGACGACCGAGCCCGCACCGACGCCCTGCGCGAGCGGACGCAACACGACGACGAGCAGGGTTCGGGGGAGCGGGAGCAGCGCGCGGCGGACACCTCCTACAGCCCGTCGAGCGAGCGGGAGACGGAAGCGTCGCAGACCCAGCAGCGCGATCGAGCCGACCTGGAGGAGGACGGCATCGACCCCTCGCGGATCGTCGCGGCACCGGGGACCGGGGGTGCTGACGACGCGGGCGACGTCGATGCCGGAGCCGGGCGACCTCAACCTGCCGTGGCAGTCCGAGGAGGACCGGAAGGGCTAGCGCGGCACCCGGTCGAGCTCCCGCACGAGTTCCTCGCCGTCGCGGACGTCCCAGAACGCGAACACCTGCGGGCCGAACAGTCCGTCGAGCCCGGTGTTGGCGTAGATCCGGAGCGGTCGCAGCCCATCCGGAGAAGACGGCCATGCCCGACGGTGCGCCGGAGTTCCACTCGACGGAGCAATGGCGTCGCCCGCCGCTCCACGTGATCGTGCGGTCGGTCCGGCCGACCGGGACCTCGCGTGAGCCTCGGGGGGTGATGGCCAGCGCACGGCGGTCCGTCACGGCGTACACGGTCGTGCGCTTCCGATGGATCTTCACGAGGAAGCGCCCGAGGACGAGGTGCAGGCCGATGATCGACATGAACGCGGGGATGAGGACACCGATGCCGGCGTTGCCGTTCCGGACGGCGTCGACGAATGCGAAGGCGATGAACCCGGTCCAGAACAGCGAGAACGGGATGAGGAAGACGTCCCGCCCGGTCAGGAGCTTCGCCGGGTCGCTCGTGCCCGCCCAGTACAGGTGCTCTCCGGGCCGCAACTGCTCGCGTGCGACCCCTTGCGGATCCAGCTCACCCATCAGGCCACCGAGTCCGGGTGCGATCCCGTCCGCTGCCCGGACTCGAGCGACGCGATCGCCGCGAGGTCGTCGTCGCTCAACACGAAGCCGTCGACGTCGAGGTTCGACCGGATCCGTGACGGTGTGACGGACTTCGGCAGCACCACCACGCCCTGCTGCACGTTCCACCGCACGAGCACCTGCGCGACGCTCACCCCGTGCGCGTCGGCGATGCGGGTGAGGACCGGCTCGTCGATGAGTCGCCCGCGTCCCAGCGGCGACCACGCCTCGGTCACGATGCCGTGCCGCTGGTGGAAGTCCATCAGGTCGCGTTGCGGCAGCCACGGGTGCCGCTCCACCTGGTTGACGGCCGGCACCTCGCCGGTCTCGCCGATGATCCGCTCGAGGTGCGGCACCTGGAAGTTCGAGACCCCGACGCTGCGTGCGCGGCCCGACTCGCGCAGCTCGACGAGTGCCCGCCAGGTGTCGACGTAGCGGTCGTTCGCGGCGGCTGGCCAGTGGATCAGGTAGAGGTCGACCGCGTCGAGTCCGAGACGCTCGAGGCTGCCGTCGAACGCCCGCAGGGTCGCGTCGCGCCCCTGGTGGTCGTTCCACACCTTGGTGGTCACGAAGACGTCGTCACGGTCGAGCCTGGAGGCACGGATCGCCTTCCCGACGCCGGTCTCGTTGCCGTACATCTCGGCTGTGTCGACGTGCCGGTAGCCGGAGTCGAGCGCCAGACCGACGGCGGTCTCCGCCTCGCCGTCGTCGACCTTGTAGACGCCGAAGCCGATCGCGGGGATCGTGGCGCCGTCGCGGAGGGGGACTGAGGTGACCATGCACCCATCCTGCCGATCGTGGCGGGGGTGCGCCGCGCCTCCAGGCCGGCTCGTCCGTTTCCGTCGGGGGGTACCTGGTGCTTTCGGGGCGTACCTGGTGAGAAGAACCGACCCGCTACGCCCGATTCGACCAGGTGGCGTGGGTGCAGGGTCCGACACCGAGCATGTATATCCACGATTTGATACTTGACGGATGCCTGGCTGGATAGTTCACTCGTCGTGTGCTGTTGTCCGGACTCGCCCTGACCTGCAGCGGCGTCATCGTGTCCCTCGTCGGAGAACTCGCTGCTCGAGGAGTCCTGCGACGAAACGGCGGTGCAGGGATCCGCATCGCTTCCGTCATGAAGACGGAGGCGACCTGGACGGCCGGCCATCGAGCGGCACGTCCGTGGCTCCACGGCACTGCCCTGGCATTCGGCGGCGCGGGGATCTTGACCATGGCCGCGCCTCCGAGCATCGCCGAGCCGGGACTCCTCGTCGGGATGGCGAGTGGCCTCTTCCTGCTGATCGGCGGAGCCGTTGTCGCGCATCGCGCCGCGCGTCACGCCGAAGATGGTGCCGTCCGGGGATCGGGAGACCGTCAAGGGCACTGAGTCTCGTTCGCCCCGAAGAGTCGGATCCGTGGAGGAATTCGGGCGCGGGCCCTCGCGAAGGTGCGGAGCCGGTGCGAAGCAGGTTCGCGGACGTCTGCCGCCACACGAACGAGACAAGGCCGGGCACCGGGGTGGTCAGTTGGACGTCGCGACCGGGCAAACGGGAAGCGCGGCGGATCGACGCCGAGGTTGTCGGAGCGGCGGAGCGTTCGCCCCTGGCGACGTTCGTGCCTACGTCGGGAGGTTGACCGGCTCGGTGTCGGGGATGGGGCTGGCGTCGCGACCGCGCAGGTCGGGCAGCCACCGCTTCATCACGAGGGGCAGGACGACGCCGACGGCGGCCATGACGGCGCCGACGGTCATGCCGCCGCTCGCACCGTGCATGTCGATGAGGAAGCCGGCCACGGCGGATCCGCCGGCCGCACCGATGAGCTGCCCGGTCCCCATCCAGCCGTAGGCCTCGGCCGTGTCCGAGAACTTCACCGTGGCGGACACCGAGCCGAACATGACCGCGAGGGCCGGGGCGATTCCCGCACCCGCGATGACCAGGGCGAAGCAGAGCCACCAGAAGTTCGTGCCGCCGACGGCGAGTGCCAGGCCGACGAAGACGATCGCCATGCGGGTCCACAGCGTGTTCCGCGAGATGGGGCGGTGTCCGAGGGCCAACCCGCCGATCAGGGAGCCGACCGCGAAGACGGCCAGGACGATGCCGGCGTTCGGGCTGCCCTCGCCGAAGACGCTCGTCACGCTCGCCTCGACCGCGGCGCACGCCCCGATGAGCAGGAGGCCGGTGAGGGTCGCCACGACCACGGACGGACGCTTCAGCACGACGCCGAACGCGCGCTTGGAGCGGGGGATGCGGACACGACCGAGTTCGGGGAAGCGATGAACCACGTGCCGCCCACGACCAGGAAGACCATCGCGACGACGATCGCCTGGACCGTGCCGACCTGCGTGGCGACGAACGTGGTGATGACCGGGCCGGCGACCCAGATGAGCTCCTGCGCGCTGGCGTCGAGGGAGAAGAGGGGAGTGAGCTGCGACGAGGTCACCATCTTGGGGTAGATGGTGCGCACCGCGGGGGCTGCACGGGCGGGACCGCCAGGCCGCCGAGGAAGCCGACGACGACGTAGCCCCACAACGGCATGAGGACGAACGCGACCACGCCCATGCTCACGAGGGCGACGAGGCTGGTCAGCACGAGGGCGGGCCGCGTGCCCCAGCTGCCCATCCACCGACTGGTGAGCGGGCCGGCGAGTGCCTGCCCGACGCTGGTGGTGGCGAGGACGAGCCCGGCCGCCCCGTAGGAGTGGAAGACGTGCTCGACGTGGAGCAGGTAGGCGAGCGACAGCATGCCGAACGGGAAGCGTGCGGTGAGCTGCGCGGCGATGACGCGACCGACTCCGGGGGTCTTCAGCAGGGGTCCGTACGTGCTCACGGGACGAGTGTACGGACCGGGCGGAGCGGGGCGTCCACCCGTCGGGGGAGGCGGTGGATCGTCCGTCCGGAAGACCCCTTGTGGAGGACGAACGCGACACGCCGAGGTCCTGTCTCCACACCGGGGGACAATCTGCTCCACAAGGTGTGGATGGATGTCGGAGGTCGGTGCGAGAGTGGCGGAAAACCGGCCTTCGGGACGAGGCCCTGCAGGCCATCCACACTGTGGACGGCCTGTGGAGAACTACACGGCTGTAACACTTTCTCTTGTGGTCGCTCGCGGTGTCGGCCACTAGATGTAGTATCGAGTCACCGGAAAGCACTCGCCCCGGAACTGCGCCCAGTCGGCTTCGACGGGCACCGTTCACCAGGCGTAGGGACACCGGTCCACAGGCACCAGAACAACCACCACAGCATCAGCAAGAACCAGGGGAGATCATGGCCGTCACCGTCTACACCAAGCCGTCCTGCGTCCAGTGCACCGCGACGTACCGTGCGCTCGACAACAAGGGCATCGAGTACGAAGTGCACGACGTCTCCACCGACGAAGCCGCGCTCGAGCACGTCAAGAGCCTCGGCTACATGCAGGCCCCCGTCGTCGTCACCGATGACGACCACAGGTCGGGCTTCCGCCCCGACAAGATCGCGACCCTCAGCGCCGAGCTGGCGTAAGGCGTCTCCCGTCCGGCGGACGGTGACCGAGCTCGTTCAGGACGCTCGACTCATCGCCGCCGGGCACCCCGGTCCGTCTGTCCGCACCTTCTCACCCGGAGGGGCACCATGAGCCGACTGGTCTACTTCTCGAGCGTGTCCGGGTACACCGCGCGCTTCGTCGAGAAGCTCGGGCGCGACGCGGACCGGATCCCGCTCTACCCGAGCGACCCCTTCCTCCACGTGGACGAGCCGTACGTGCTGTTCCTGCCCACCTACGGTGGCGGCAACGGTGAGGGCGCGGTCCCCAAGCAGGTCATCAAGTTCCTCAACGACGCCCACAACCGCTCGCTCATTCGCGGGGTGGTCGTCGGCGGCAACACGAACTTCGGCGAGGCCTACGGTCTCGCCGGGGACGTCATCGCGCGGAAGTGCAACGTCCCCCTTCTCTACCGTTTCGAACTCTTCGGGACCCCTGACGACGTGTCGGCGGTCAACTCAGGATTGGATGCATTTTGGACGCAGCAGTTGCAGACGTCGATCTGACGTCGCCGCAGACGGGGATGGACTACCACTCCCTCAACGCGATGCTCAACCTCTACGACGCGGACGGGAACATCCAGTTCGACAAGGATCGTGAGGCCGCCAAGCAGTTCTTCCTGCAACACGTCAACCAGAACACCGTCTTCTTCCACAACCTGAAGGAGCGGCTCGACTACCTGGTCGAGAACGAGTACTACGAAAAAGCCACGATCGACATGTACTCGCTGGACTTCATCCAGCGACTCAACGACCTGGCGTACTCGAAGAAGTTCCGGTTCCAGACGTTCCTCGGCGCGTTCAAGTACTACACGAGCTACACGCTCAAGACGTTCGACGGCAAGCGCTACCTCGAGCGCTTCGAGGACCGCGTCGTCATGACCGCCCTCGGCCTGGCCCAGGGCAACGAGCAGCTCGCCATCGACCTGGTCGAAGAGATCGTCGCCGGCCGCTTCCAGCCCGCGACCCCCACGTTCCTCAACACCGCGAAGGCCCAGCGCGGCGAGCTCGTCTCCTGCTTCCTCCTCCGCATCGAGGACAACATGGAGTCGATCTCGCGCGGCATCAACTCCTCGCTGCAGCTCTCGAAGCGCGGCGGCGGCGTGGCCCTGCTCCTCTCCAACATCCGCGAGGCCGGCGCACCGATCAAGCAGATCGAGAACCAGTCCTCGGGGATCATCCCCGTGATGAAGCTGCTGGAAGACTCCTTCTCCTACGCGAACCAGCTCGGCGCGCGTCAGGGTGCCGGCGCGGTCTACCTCAGCGCCCACCACCCGGACATCATGAAGTTCCTCGACACCAAGCGCGAGAACGCGGACGAGAAGATCCGCATCAAGACGCTGTCGCTCGGCGTCGTCGTGCCGGACATCACGTTCGAGCTCGCGAAGAACAACGAGGACATGTACCTCTTCTCGCCGTACGACGTCGAGAAGGTCTACGGCGTCCCGTTCGGCGACGTCCCGATCTCCGAGAACTACCGCGCGATGGTCGACGACTCGCGCATCAAGAAGACGAAGATCAAGGCACGTGACTTCTTCACGACCATCGCCGAGATCCAGTTCGAGTCGGGCTACCCGTACATCGTGTTCGAGGACACGGTGAACAAGGCCAACCCGATCAAGGGTCGGATCAACATGTCCAACCTGTGCTCGGAGATCCTGCAGGTCAACACGCCGACCACCTTCAACGAGGACCTGTCCTACAAGGAGATCGGCAAGGACATCTCCTGCAACCTCGGCTCGCTGAACATCGCGCTGACGATGGACTCGCCGGACTTCGGCAAGACCATCGAGACCGCCATCCGCGGCCTGACCTCGGTCTCGCAGATGTCGCACATCAACTCGGTGCGTTCCGTCGAGGACGGCAACGACAAGTCGCACGCCATCGGCCTCGGCCAGATGAACCTGCACGGCTACCTCGCTCGTGAGCGCGTGTACTACGGCTCCGAAGAGGGCATCGACTTCACGAACATCTACTTCTACACGGTGCTGTTCCACGCGCTTCGTGCGTCGAACAAGATCGCGATCGAGACGGGCGAGACCTTCGACGGTTTCCGCGACTCGAAGTACGCGTCGGGTGAGTTCTTCGACAAGTACACCGACCAGGCGTGGACGCCGGCGACCGCCCGTGTCGCGTCGCTGTTCGACAACGCGAGCATCACGATCCCGACGCAGGACGACTGGAAGGCGCTGAAGGCGTCAATCCAGCAGTACGGCATCTACAACCAGAACCTGCAGAGCAGTCCCGCCGACCGGTTCGATCTCGTACATCAACCACTCGACGTCGTCGATCCACCCGATCGCGTCGAAGATCGAGATCCGCAAGGAAGGCAAGCTCGGCCGCGTCTACTACCCGGCGCCGTTCATGACGAACGACAACCTGGACTACTACCAGGACGCGTACGAGATCGGCCCGGAGAAGATCATCGACACGTACGCCGCGGCGACGCAGCACGTGGACCAGGGCCTGTCCCTGACGCTGTTCTTCAAGGACACCGCCACCACGCGCGACATCAACAAGGCGCAGATCTACGCATGGCGCAAGGGCATCAAGACGATCTACTACATCCGTCTCCGCCAGCTCGCGCTCGAGGGCACCGAGGTCGAGGGCTGCGTTTCGTGCATGTTGTGACGCCTCCGGCGTCGTGCATGCTGCGGCCCACTGGTCGCTGACGCGACTGCCCACACCCTGGAGGCGCGGTGCCAGCCCGCACCGCGCCTCCAGTCCGTCATCAGATCACCATCTCGAATCCGGAAGACAATCCCATGACCCTCACCGACCCGGTCCACGCCACGGGCAAGTCCATCCCGCTGATCAGCGCGGTCAGTGCCATCAACTGGAACCGCATCCAGGACGACAAGGACGTCGAGGTCTGGAATCGGCTGGTCAACAACTTCTGGCTGCCCGAGAAGGTGCCGCTGTCGAACGACGTGCAATCGTGGAACACGCTCACGCCGGAGGAGCAGCAGCTCACCATGCGGGTCTTCACCGGCCTGACGCTGCTCGACACCATCCAGGGCACCGTCGGCGCGATCAGCCTGATCCCCGACGCGATCACCCCGCACGAAGAAGCCGTCTACACGAACATCGCGTTCATGGAGTCGGTGCACGCGAAGAGCTACTCGTCGATCTTCTCGACGCTGGCGTCGACGCCCGAGATCGACGACGCCTTCCGCTGGTCCACCGAGAACGTGAACCTGCAGAAGAAGGCCCAGATCGTCCTCGACTACTACACCGGTGACGACCCCCTGAAGCGCAAGGTCGCCTCGACGCTGCTCGAGTCGTTCCTGTTCTACTCCGGCTTCTACCTGCCGATGTACTGGTCCTCGCGCGCCAAGCTCACCAACACCGCTGACCTGATCCGCCTGATCATCCGCGACGAAGCCGTCCACGGGTACTACATCGGGTACAAGTTCCAGAAGGGTCTCGAGGGCCTTTCCGAGGAGCGCAAGCAGGAGATCAAGGACTACACGTTCAACCTGCTGTTCGAGCTCTACGAGAACGAGGTGCAGTACACGCAGGACCTCTACGACGGGGTCGGGCTGACCGAGGACGTCAAGAAGTTCCTGCACTACAACGCCAACAAGGCGCTGATGAACCTGGGCTACGAGCCGATGTTCCCCAAGGAGACGACGGATGTGAACCCGGCGATCCTGTCGGCGCTGTCGCCCAACGCGGACGAGAACCACGACTTCTTCTCGGGGTCCGGGTCGTCGTACGTCATCGGCAAGGCGGAGAAGACCGAGGACGAGGACTGGGACTTCTGATCCTGGTGTGACTCGTGGGGACGCCCCGCTGGCTTCGGCCGGCGGGGCGTTTCTGTGTCCGTTGGACCTCAGCGGCGCCAGGCCCGGCGTGCGTCGCGGAACCACTCGGGCGTGCGCGGGGCGGGAGGTGCCAGAGAGACCGCCGCGGTTGGGATCAGCCTCTCGTTCGGAATCGGTGCCTCCTGTTCAGTCCCAGATGGCGATCCAATCGACTGACACACGCCCGGACGCGTTCGCGGGGACGGCACCCCTGTTGGTCCACGTTTCGCCCTGCAGGGTCACACGCATCGGTTTCGTCGGGACGGCCGACGTGGTGGAGGAGACGAGCTCGTTGTCCCAGTAGAACCGGACGATCCCACGGTCCCACTCGGTCGTGGCGACGTGGTACGCGGTGGTGTCGGTCTTCGCGGGGACCTGCGCCGAGCGGTCGTGGCCGCATGCTCCGGTTCGCGTACGTACCGGGGATCGCGGATGCGGGGCGCGGCTTGGCGCCGAGCGCGAGTGACTCGGGCCAGTCGATCTCGCCGTCGTTCCACTGGTCGGATGAGGGCCACAGCATCCCGACGAACTTGTAGCCGTCGGTAGTGGTCGTCTTGTACCGGATGGAGACCCGTGCGGTGGTGTGTGGGGCGTATCCATCGGGCATGACTGCTGCGACGAGGGGTTTGCCGGCCGCTGTGTGGAAGTCGAAGTCGAGGTTGCCGTCAGCGACGGACAGCACTTTGTCCGGGGCGTACGTGCCGAGTCCGCTGGTGTCCGTGAAGCCGTCGTAGAAGCCCATGCCGGGGTAGACGGACGGGACGTCGCCGAGCGCGGCGGGCTTCGTGAAGTCCTCGGTGAACGACTGCCGCCAAGCGCGGCCGTTCGACACGACGTCTCCTACTGGGAGAGCAGTTTCGCTCGCGGCTGCAGTCGGCGTCGGCGTGCCCACCGGCGTCGGCGTGCCCACCGGTGTCGGGGTGGCGGTCACGGTGTCGCCGGATGCGGCCTGTGGTGGCGCAGTGGTCGGTGCTGCGGTCGGACCCGGTATCACGGTGGATGAGGCACAACCAGCGAGTGTGCACGCGACGACAAGGGCGGCGACGACTCCGTTCGCTACGGCGGTGTATGTGCGAATCGTCACGACACGTTCCCTGGTGGATTGGTGGAGCTCATGTTGATGGTAATGAAGGAGCACCCCTCGGCGTGATGCCCGGTGGTGCCCCAGTTCGAGGGTCCCGACGACGAAGACCCTCGACGTGAGCGCCCAAGACTCGCCAGCTCCACGCCCGGACACGGACATCCAAGAGCGGAACGGAGACGGCGAGCAGAGCGGTCAATGGACCCAGCAGGGCTGGTCGGGCCGCAGGCGTTCGCTGAACGACCGAAGGGTGGTTCCGGTCTCGCTGCGCGTGCGAGATCGTCGAGGGGTCCGTCCGACAACATCAACGGACAGGTCGAGAGGCCGTGACCGATCGTGGGACGATGCCAGACGTGGGGAACAGATGATCGAGGGGCAGCCACGGGGCGCGTCACCGGCCCGGACGAACGCCTGCCGGTGTGCGCCGTGAGCATCTTCCCGTGGGTGACCCGCTGCTGGGAACGACGGACGCTCGAGCGGTTCGCCGTCGCCTGCATCCGCCTGAACGACTACCTCGCCGTGTTCGATGGCGCGCCCACCCGGTACGGCACCCTCGCCGTCGCCGCCACAGAACTCATCGAACACGGGTGGACCCACGACGATCTCCGCGACCTCGGCATCGCCGGCATGCGCCCCGCGGCCCTGGCCCACCGGGAGAGCCGAAGACGCCGGCGCCGACATCCCCAGCTGGGTCGAGGGCGCGAGCCCCCTCGCCGACGCCGTCGAGCAGGCAGCCCTCAGTCTGCGGTCGCGCTGAACAGGGCTGCCGGGCGTCGGGGGCGGCACGCCTCACGGCCGCAGTTCGGAAGGCCGCGTCGCGACGGTCGTCGCCCCGGCGGGGCTCACGCCGGCGGCGTCGTTCCTGCGCCCTCGGTGTCGTCCGCGCCCGCCGGACCCGCCCCGGCCTGATCGAGGTTCTCGTGCGGGTCGCCCATGTCCCCGGTCGCGTTCCCGGCGGGGGACAGCCCGAAGTGCTTGCGGACGGCGTTCGCCTCGGCAGGGGACAAGGTCTGTCCGGCCCCGAGGGACGGCGCGCCCTTGATCGCACTCTTCGCGTACCCGACGTGCAGATCCGTGCCGTCGAACGTCGCGTCCTCGACCGGGACGAGTGCGTGGTGATTCCCGAGCAGTCCTGTTGCGACGCTGACGAAGGCCGCGCTGCCGTCCTCGTCGGAGGGGAACACCCGCGCCACCTTGCCGACCGACGCGCCGTCACGATCTCGGACGGTCGCGCTCTCGACCTCGTGGATCTTGCTCTTGGTGATCATGGGCGTAGTCAACGCCCTTCCGGCTGACGCTTCGATCGGACGCTCGAGTCAGGCTGAGGCGTCATTCTCCGTGTTGCAGCGGCGCACAGCGCGATGCGCCACCGGGATGGACAGGAGCACGCCGCCGAGGAGCACCGCCGTGGCCACGAGCACCGAGACCGGATTGCGGAGCGGCGCGAAACCGATGCTCGCCAGGCCCCACAGCACGGTCAGGATCCCGGCAACGACCGTCGGGCGGAGTGCTGCTCGGTGCCCGATGCGCCAGGCTTCATCGCTGGACATCGTGACCCGCGTCCGGACGCCAGCGAGATCGTTCCGAGGCAGGGATCCGTTGGCGGCCTTCCAGGTCAGCCAGGTCACGAGGACGGCGCCGCCGATCACGAGTGCCAACGCGAACACCATTGCTCCGACCATGCAACCAACGCTAGTGTCACGGAATTGAAACGGCAATGTACTACCGCCTCGTCGGCGTGACGATACGACGGAGTGGTGCCGTCGGCCAAGGAGCAGAGCGTGAATCCACTCGTCCCCACGGCACTCGACGGCGCGCTGACGGCGGTCTCACTCGTCGCGCTGATGCTGGCCCTCGCAGCCTTCATGTCGCTGATCCGCTCTCCGTCGCCTTCCGGATGGCGTTTGCTCACATGGGCGGGTCGTCGTCCTCATCGTCCCGTTCGTCGGCCCGCGATGTGGTTCGTCGCCCGACAGCGCGATCGGTCAGTGACGCCCACGCGGGCCGGCAACGACACATGAGGGGCACGGACGCCTCCCGGATCTACCGGGCAGCCCGAGTGATCGTCCGCACGATCCGCTCCTCCGCCACTGCCCGCACCGCCGCATCCGGATGATGCCCGACGATCGCCAGCTCCACCCACAGGTCGTAGAACGCCAGTCGAGCCGGGAGCGACGGCCGTGCGAACAGCTCCGGGTAGACCTCCTCCAACCACCCGGGCACCGGAGCCAACGACGCAGCATCGAGCCCCGCGACGACGGCGTCGGCGGGAACTCCTCCGGCCGCGCACACCACCGCAGAATTGTGTCGAGCTCGACGTCCGCCGGCTGCGCCACCGCCTCGGCGAAGTCGATCAGCCCCGTGACCCGCCCCTCCTCGACCATGACGTTCGACCCGTGCAGGTCCCCGTGCACGAGCACGTGCGGATCGGCATCGAACAGTGGCAAGTGGATGAAACCCAAGAAGTGAGCGACGGCGAGGAAAGCCCGGCGGCCGCCGCATCCTCGACGAGCGACATTGCCGCGCCCACGAACGGCGGGTGGTACGCCGGCCACGATCCGCCGGCAAGGGCCTCACGAAGCCACGGCGGCATCAGCCCGTCGGGAATCGGCACGTGGTGCAGTGCGCGCAACGCGTCCCCGAGCGAGTGGATGATCGACCGACGCTCGGCGACCGAGGCGGTCGGCCACGTGTCGTGCAGCGTCCGCCCGGGTAAGCGGAGCGGACACGTACCAGGCGCCCTCAGCCGAGGCTCCGTGCGCGATGTGTCCGCCGTGCGGCACGTCCGTCCCGGCGAGCAGCGAGACGACCGCTGCCTCGTGGTCGTACGCGTACGCAGCCGCGTCGTCACCGACCCGCACGACGTATGTGTCGACCCCACCCACGCTCGACTGACCCACCCGCCCTTCGCCTCGTAGTGCCCATCGGTCGGCAGACCTGCCGCGGCGAGGACCTCCTCCAACAAGATCACGTCGACTGCCGCGGCACGAGGAAGCACTCCGCTGTCCGGACCCCGCCCTCGACGGCCTCCCCGGCGATCTTCCGCATGAGCAGGTCAGCCGCCTGACGCCCGACCTCGCGCAGGTTCAGGTCGACCGACGTGATCGAGGGCCGTGCGGCGTCGGTGATGACGCTCCAGTTGTCGACCCCGACGACCCCGACCTGCGTCGGCACCGCGATCCCGGCTTCGCGCAGGCAGTCGACGACCCCGCGTGCGATCTGGTCACTCGTGCAGAACACGCCGTCGAACTCGGTGCCGAGCAGTCGCGTGGCGGCTTCGTACCCCCACCGCTCGCTCCACTCGCCGTACAGGGCGTCGCCGCCGGCGAGCGTGGTTCCCGCCGCGGCGATCGCGCGCTTGGCGCTCTCGACGGCAGTGCGCGCTCGCGGTGTGCCGTCGGGCGCCCGAGATCACGGCGATGGACCGTCGGCCGGAGCCGATCAGGTGGTCGATCGCGCGCGCGGCGCCGGCTTCGTCGTCAGGCACGATGGAGACGTCATCCGGGTCGAGTGACGGCGAGAGTGCGTAGACGGCGGGCACGCCGAGCAGTCCGGTGATCGAGGGTCGCGGGTCGCTTGAGCGACCGGTCACGACGATCCCGTCGACGCGCTGGTTCAGGAACGTCTGCACGTAGTGCAGCCTCGCGGATGGGGTCGCCCCGGCTCTCGGCGAGCAACATCGACACCTCGCCCGGTCCGAAGGTGTCCTCGGCTCCGGTGAGGATCGGGATGGTGAACCGTCCGTAGGCGTCGGTGGAGAGCACCCCGACCAGGAAGGACCGGTCGGGGCCCACGCCCGCCGGTTCCGACGCGTCGCGGAGCCTGCGGGAGCGACGTGGCGGCCGAGCGGGTGGGGAGAGGCGCGGCTCGCGTCCGGCGCGCACGCTCAGTCCAGCTCGGTCGCCGCTGCAGCGACGCGTTGCCGCGTCCCCTCGGCGATCTGCCCGCGGCCGTTGAGGACCTTCGAGACCGTGCCGACGGAGACGCCGGTCTGGGCGGCGACATCGGCGAGCGTCACCTCACGTCGGTTGACCACGGCGTCCTCCTTGCGTTGCGGAGCGTACGACACTCGGCAAACCTTGCCGCATCACGATTCCGGCGTCAAGCATTGACACGGCATTCTCCACGTTCTACCGTCGGCAACTGCAGCAAACATTGCCGCAACGATGCGGCGAGCTGCATAGCGGGAGATGACGATGAAGACATCCACGATCCGGCGGTCCGCGATCGCGGTAGCCGCACTGACGATCGCCGCACTCCGGGTTGGCCGGGTGTTCCTCGAGCGGGACGGCCGACAGCGGAGGCTCCGCGAAGGGCACCGTGACGCTCTGGCAGCGTGACGGTGGCGTCGACCTGACCGACCAGGTGAAGGCCTACGAGAAGGCGAACCCCGGCATCACGGTGAAGCTCTCCACGATCCGGGCCGACCAGTACCTCACGAAGCTCGCGAACTCCGCTCGTGCGGGGTGGTTCCGGACCTCGTCAGCTACGACATCGTCAACACTCCGCTGCTCGCGACCCAGGGGCTGCTCGCCGACGTCACCGACAAGGTGAAGGGCCTGTCGAACAAGGGCGACCTCGCGCCTGCCGGTGTCGAGATCGGCACGCTCGACGGCAAGAACTACGCCCTGCCCGTGGCGCTCACCGGTTCCCAGATGTTCTGGAACAAGTCACTGTTCACGAAGGCCGGCCTCGACCCGACCAAGCCACCGACGTCCCTCGCCGAGGTGAAGGTCGCGGCCGAGAAGATCCAACACTCGGGAGGCGTCACCGGGTTCTCGACCCTCGGCGGGGTCGGGCAGGCGTGGACCGGGTTCCCGAGCTCGTGGGCGAAGAGCGGCAGCGTCCTGACGGCCGCCGGCAAGAGCCAGAAGGCGGAGTTCACCAGCCCGGAGCTCGTCCGGGATGGTCGACTGGTACGGGACATGTGGAAGTCGGGCTCATGCAGAAGACCGACCAGCCCAACCAGGACCCGGGCAACGTCGGGCGGGAGAACGCCCTGAACGGCAAGGTCGGCATCGTCTTCGGCGGCGCGAACACCCTCACCGCCAAGAAGGCGGACTTCGGCAGCGCGGTCGGGATCCCCGGCGTGGACGGCGGCTCGGGGTCGTTCCTCGGCGGTGACGAGATCGGCATGACCGCCGGTGCGAAGAACGCCGACGGCGCGTGGTCGCTCGCTGAAGTGGCTCGTCAGCTCGAAGAAGGCCGCCGAGATCGATCTCTCGCAGGGCTGGATCGCGCCGGACCTCACGGTGGCGAAGAGCCTCGCGACGGTACGACTGGTCAAGGACATCGTCGACACGCCTCGCGATCGGCAAGCTCCCGAGGAAAGCCCTCGCGTACAACGCGGTCATCAACGACCCGAACGGCCCGTGGGCTGCGGCAGTCCCAGAAGGTCATCTTCCAGGGCGCCGAGGCGAAGACCGCCCTGGCGAGCGCCGAGAAGCAGGCCAACTCGCTCATCGAGCAGGCCTGCAGCCAGGTCGGGCGAGCTGACAGCCGTCACCTCCTCGGCGCTCGTCGGGGTCGCGGACGGGGGCAAGCGCTCCCGTCCGCGGTCCGCGAGCCGTCGTCGCCAGACGCTCGCGTGGGTGCTCGTCGCGCCGGCGCTCTCGTCCTCGCGGTCGTGTTCTTCGTCGTGCCGATGGTGCTGCTCGTCGGGATGTCGTTCTCGAACTGGCCGCTGCTCGGCAAGGTCAGCGTCGCCGGCGTCGCCAACTACACGCAGGCGTTCCAGGACACCGCGTTCTGGCGTTCCTCGGCTTCTCGCTGCTCTTCACCGTGGTGTCGGTGCCGCTCGGGATGGCCGCGAGCTACGCCGCAGCGACGATGGTCCGCGGCGAGGCGACTCACGTCTCCTTCGTACGGACGGCGTTCTTCATGCCCGTGGTCATCGGGTTCACCGCCGCCGCGTACATGGCGAACGTGCTCCTCGTGCCGGGGACCGGCGTGATCAACATGCTCCTGAAGTCGATCGGCCTGACCAACGGGGACACCGCCTGGTTCACGTCCCCGGACACCGCGTTCTGGGCGGTCATCGTCCTGACGGTGTGGAAGTCGATGGGCGTGCGGTGATCCTGCTCATGGCCGGCATGCAGGCCGTGCCGACCGAGGTAGGTCGAGGCGGCGAAGATCGACGGGGCCGAGGTGGTGGCGACGCGAGGGCTCCGTGGTCTTCCCGCTCGTCCGGCGACAGTTCGCGCTGTGCATGCTGCTCGCGGTGTCGGGCTCGATCCACTGGTGTTCGACCAGTTCTGCGATGCTGACCGAGGGCGGCCCGAGCGGGTCGACCACGACGACCGTGATGGCCTACACGTACCAGCAGTCGTTCGTCCGCTACGACCTCGGCTACGGCGCCGCCCTGTCGATGATCCTCACCGTGATCATCCTCGTCATCGCCCCGATCGTCCAGCTCCGGGACCCTACGCTCCACCGGACAGGAGGACGACCGATGAGAGCGCCACCGACGTGACCAAGACGGACGACCGCAGCGTCCCGACGCGACGCGAGCCGCGCCTCCAGGCCGGACTCGCCGGACCACGCCGGGCCGGACCGGCCTGCCGGGCGTCACCCCGCCGCGACGTCGTCGGGTGCACGCGAGCGGCGTCGCGTACGTCGTCGTGGGGACGGTGCTCGCACTGCTCTTCCTCGCGCCGGTCCTGTACATCCTGTTCCGGTCGTTCCTGCCGGCGGACGCCGACGCCCAGGGGATCGGGTTCGAGTCGATCGCGACGCTCACGCTCCGGAACTACACGAAGGTGTTCGACCCCTCGGTCGACCTGCGACAGAACATCGTCAACTCGTTCGTCGTCGCGATCTCGGTCGCCGTACTCGTCGCAATCGTGTCCACGCTCTCCGCCTACGCGTTGTCGAAGATCCGGTTCCGCGGGTCGACGGTCGTGTTCGTGCTCCTGCTGGCGCCGCTCGTCGTGCCGTTCCAGGGCCTGCTCACGCCGCTGTCGATCGTGCTCGGCAAACTCGGGCTGCTCGACTCGCTCGCCGGCGTGGTGCTCGTCCTCGTGACGCTCCAGCCTGCCGTTCTCGGTGTTCGTGATGCGGAACACGTTCGACGGCATCCCGTCCGAACTCGAGGACGCCGCGGCCATCGACGGTGCCGGCACCGGGCGGATCCTGCAGTCGGGTGATGCTCCCGCTCGCGTGGCCGGGGCTCGTCACGACCGCACTGTTCGGCTTCATGGCCGGGTGGAACGACCTGCTCAGTTCGGTCACGTTCCTGTCGACCGACAGCAAGTACACACTCCCGCTCGCGCTGTCGAGCGCTTCGTCCTTCAAGATCCCCGGCGTGCCGGTGATCGACCAGGCTCTGCCGCCGTCGCGTGCGTCGCGACGGTCCCGGTGGTCGTGCTGTTCCTCGCACTGCAACGGTACTACACCAAGAGGTCTCATCGGAGGATCCATCAAATGACCATCACGGACACCCCGACCACCGGCACGGCTGCCGACGCTCCCACCCCGGCGGTCGCGCACCGGCCCTGCCACTCGGGAGCATCACTCCCGACGGCTGGCTACTCGACCAGCTCCGGCTGCAGGCCGACAACATCACCGGGCAACTGGAGGCGCTCTGGCCGACGTCGGACCGGACAGCGGCTGGCGCGGCGGGGCAGGTGAGAACTGGGAACGCGGGCCGTACTACCTGGACGGCCTGGTGCCGCTCGCGCACGTGCTGCACGACGACAGACTGCTGGCGCTCGCGACTCCGTGGATCGAGTGGATCCTCAGCTCGCAGCGCGAGGACGGGTTCTTCGGACCGACCGGCAACGACGATTGGTGGCCGCGGATGGTCGCGTGCAAGGTGCTCACGCAGCGCGCCGACGCCACCGGGGACGAGCGCGTCGCACCGTTCCTGGCGCGCTACTTCCGGCACCAGCTGTCGCACCTGCCTGCCCGGCCGTTGACGTCCTGGGGGCGTGCCCGCGGCGCCGACAACGTGCTGTCCGTGTGGTGGCTGCACGAGCAGACCGGCGAGGACTGGCTGCTCGACCTCGTCGACTTGCTGGCGGCACAGACGGTCCGGTGGGACGAGTACCTGGCTGGCGACCTCAATCACCGGCGCCGCGCGGGTGCGTTTCTCGCACCGGACGCACGGACCGAACGTCGCGATGGGGCTGAAGACCGGCGCCGTGGATGCCCTCCGCGACCGCGACCTCGCCGGACACGCCGCCCGCACCGAGTCGGCGTTCGGGAACCTCGACCAGTGGCGCGGGCAGGCCCACGGGTGGTTCTCGGGCGACGAGTGGCTCGGGGGACCGGCTGCGACGGCGGGCGTCGAGACGTGCCAGGTCGTCGAGATGATGTTCACCCAGGAGGTCCACGCGCAGGTGTACGGCCGGGCGATCGACGGCGACCGGCTCGAGCACCTCGCGTACAACCTGCTGCCGGCGTCGAGCGACCCGGAGATGCGCGGGCACCAGTACCTACCAGCAGGCGAACCAGGTGTCGGTGTCGGTGGCCGATCGGGAGTGGAGCTTCTCGTCCGACGACGCCGGGATCTTCGGCCTCGAGCCGCACTTCGGCTGCTGCACGGCGAACCTGCACCAGGGGTGGCCGAAGTTCGTCGCGAACTCCTGGTTGCGTGATGACGACGGGCTGCGGGTCGTGGCCTACGCGCCCGTGACCGTGCAGACGGCCGTCGGGCCTTACCCGGTGACGATCCAGGTCGACACGGCGTACCCGTTCGACGAGACCGTCACCATCCGTGTAACGACCGAGCGGACGGCACCGTTCGCGCTCCGACTCCGCATCCCGGAGTGGGCCGACGACGCCCGGCTGACGGTCGGCGGTGCCCCGGTGGCGCTCGCCGGTGAGTCGCGACTCCGGCCGAGGACGGCTACGTGACCCTGGAACGCGACTGGTCGACGGCCGGTGACGTCGTGCTCGTCCTGCCGATGCGGGCGGGTGACGCGACGCGAGCGGCGGGCAGCATCGGTGCGGCTCGGGCCGCTGACGATGGTGTACTCGCCGGGGGAGCGCTGGGTGGAGCACGACGGTTCACCGGGCATCGGGGAGTGATCCACCCGCGCGGGTCGTGGAACTGGGCGCTCGACCAGGTCGGTTCAGCCGCTTCGTGGCGGGTGACCCGCAGGACCGTTCCGACGGCGCCGTGGTCGCTCCGCGACCGGCGGGTGCTGCGGTCGTGCTGCACGCGCCGGGCGCCCGGGCGACCGAGTGGCGGATGGCGGGAGCGCAGGCCGACGTTCCCCCGGCGAGTCCGGTGCTCGACCACGGGCCCGATGACGACCTGCGGCTCGTGCCGTACGGGTCGGCGCGGCTGCGGGTGACGGAGTTCCCGGTGATCGGGAACTGGCGAGACGTGGACGATGTGGAGGAGCCGGGGCGGTAGCGGGAGGCAGCTTTCCGGACTGGAGGCGCGGTGCCGGTTGGCACCGCGCCTGTCTGTCCGTGCTGGCCGAAGGTGGCCCGGTGAGTTCCTCGGACATCCGGTTGGCTACCGCGAAACCTCGGTGTCGCGGATCTCAAGGCTGCCCTGTTCTGAGCCGTGTCGCTGCCGATGTCGGAGTTGCCCGCAACATGCACGACGTGATCAGGAGCGTCATGACGACCCACCCGGTGATGGCGAGCGGCCCGACCAGGCGTTGGTCGAAAGGGGGGAAGAGGATGGACTGGTACGTGGCGAAGCTGTTGAGAGCGGCGTGTGCGAGCACGCACGGCAGAAGCGATCCGCTCGCAAGCCGTAGCCAGCCGATCAGCACACCCGCGCCGACGCAGCCGATCATCATCCTTGATGATCCCGAGCGGATTGCGTTGCTCGTAGTTCAGGCCGAGCAGAATCGCGGGGGCGTGCCAGGCCCCAGATAGCGCCGCTCGCACTCAACGCCCATCCGGGACCGAGCGGCAGTAGTTTCGGGAGGAGCCAGCCGCGCCAACCGACTTCTTCGCCGGTCGCAGCGATCGCGGTGATTGCAATCCCGATCGGGAGATTCAGCAGCTGAAGCAGCGCCAGGAGCGCCATCGGCATCGGCGGTTGCTCGCCCGTGACTCGAACGATGAGTTCTTTCGCCACAGATTGTTCGGGGTCGAGCTGCACCCACCCGAACAGCATCCCGAGGCCCCAACTGCCGGAGATCAGCACAACAGCTCCGGTGACGCCGGCGAGAGCGAAGCGCCGGAGCGACGCGTGAAGAGTCCGTCCAGCCCAAGCTCAACCAGGATCTCTTTCCCACGGCGACGTTGGAGCGCGACCGCGACCAGCAGTGCTGCGAGAGACCCGGTGTGAACATCATCGCCACGGTCCCGATGTACGCACCGGGGCTCCGACTGAGGTCCGAGAGGTCCGCGCTTGCCTGGATTGCTGACTGAGCAGCATCCGCCGCACCGTAGGCCAGGGACACGAACACGCGCTGATCGCACCCCATCGGGTGCCCCGCGAGCTCCCAGCTGTGGTCTCCCCTTCGTCCTTTCGCGCCGTGATCTGCCTCATGCTGCCTCCTTGTCGGGTCGTAGCAGCCAGTAGGGAACGACTGCCCACGCCGGAGCCCGCCAGGATTGCCCACCACGCTGCTGGTGCCACGGTCGAGGCCGCGACTCCCGCGATGATCGGCCAGCTGATCGCCACGGTAGCGATGAATCCACCGGTCACCGCGCAGGCGATCCGACCTTTTCGCCGATCTCGAGCGAAGGCAGATCCGACCGCCGCGATGAAAGGGGTTTGCACGGCAGCAGAGAGCTCACCGTCCCCAGAGGCGTTCCGTACCCACCGGGGCTGCCGTCTGGACCGAAGGTTGTAGCGATCCGGTCAGGCAGCCGATCCCACCA